>JAPXLN010000053.1:0-2750 GCA_033809515.1 Bacillota bacterium | reverse complement strand
CCTGCCAGGGATGCTTGCCTGCTCCTGGCCTTCGTTCTTGGAGAAACCGCTGAATACCCCTTCCTTCACCCTGAAGCTTTCGTAGACGAAAACCGTACCCGGTACTACGGCGAACTGGTGGCCAGAAGAGCTTCAGGCGAACCGATTGCATACCTGAGAGGTTACAAGGAGTTCATGGGGATGAAGTTCAAGGTGGACGATCGCGTTCTGATTCCCAGGCCCGAGACAGAGGTCCTTGTAGGGGCGGCCCTGGAACTTCTCAACCGGCCTGATACAAGGGCTCTGTGCGAGAACCCTGTAGTGGCGGACGTAGGATGCGGGTCTGGAGCTATCGGTCTTTCTATGGCAAATCTGGCAGGCTGCAGCGTAATTCTCACAGATATATCCCCCCACGTTCTGGAGCTGGCTAAGGAGAATGCCAGGTTGCTCGGAGTTTCAGACAGGACAGCGTACCTACAAGGTGATCTGCTGGATCCCCTTTTCACGCAAGGATATGCAGGGTCCCTTGCTATGGTTGTGTCCAACCCTCCCTATATTCCCCGGAAATGCCTTGATTCATTGCCCGAGACCGTCAGATGTTACGAGCCGCTGCTGGCCCTTGACGGGGGTCCTGAAGGACTGGACTGTATAATCAAGTTGATCAAAGATGCAAGGAGGGCGCTTTTTCCCGGAGGCTATCTCCTGGTAGAGATAGACCCTCAACAATCAGATGCTTGTGCCCGGATGGTTCGGGAACAGGCAGGCTGGGATCAATTTGAGATTCTAAGAGACTACGCCGCTTTTGAGCGGGTTCTTGTATGCCGGGCAGGAGGGAGTCCTCCGGGGGTGGAGATATGACAACCAAAGTAATCAAGGTAGACCCATTTCAGCCATCAGACGAGACTCTTGCCTCTTGCGCTGAAGTCTTGCGTTCAGGAGGCCTCGTTGCGTTCCCCACAGAGACTGTCTATGGTCTGGGGGCCAACGCTTTGCTCCCCGGGGCAGTAGACAAAGTGTACGAAGCCAAGGGACGGCCCGGAGATAACCCCTTAATAGTTCATGTGGCCAGGACTGAGACTGTGGCTTCCCTTGCCAATGAAGTGTCGTCTGTTGCATCGAAACTCATGGATCTCTTCTGGCCGGGCCCGTTGACACTTTTGTTTCCCAGAAGCCCTGTTATTCCCGACCGGGTTACAGCAGGGCTTCCAAGCGTTGCCATTAGAATGCCGGATCATCCGGTTGCACAGCGTCTGATAGATCTGGCCGGTGTGCCTGTAGCGGCGCCTTCGGCCAACGTTTCCGGGCGCCCGAGCCCTACGTCATTTGAGGTGGTCTATGCTGACCTGGCAGGCAAAGTCGACATCATAATCGACGGCGGACCCACAGGGATTGGCGTGGAATCTACGGTCCTTGACGTATCCGGACCGGTTCCCAGGATTCTTCGTCCGGGAGGTCTGTCACTGGAGGAACTGTCCAATGTACTGGGAAGGGTTGATGTTGCCGGTGAAGCCGGTCTAGGGCCTGCGCTGTCGCCTGGCATGAAGTACAGACACTATGCGCCCAGGGGAGTCCTGCTGGCAGTGCAGGGTGAGCCCTCCCGGCAGCGGGAAACTATTTTGCTGGAAGCTTTGCGCCTGCTTTCGTGTGACGTTCGAAAAATACGCGTGGCTGTTCTGGCGTCTTCCGAGAATCTTGCTGCTTACTGCAAGCTGCAAAAGCATTTCCCGGACTCGTTCTTTGTCATTGAACTGGGTCCCAGGAACGACCTTAGCAAGGTGGCGGCCAGGCTCTTTTCGAGCTTGAGATATGCCGACAGCCTTGGGGCAAAGGTAATCCTTGCTGAGTCGTTTCCCCGGGCCGGGCTGGGCCTGGCCGTGGAAAACAGGCTCAAGACGGCCTCGGGCGGCAGGGAATTGCCTGGAAGACAGGAAGGCCCTTTGAGAGTGATGATGGTATGTACGGGCAACACATGCAGGAGCCCTATGGCCGAAGGGCTGTTTCGCAAGGCGTGGGAGGAACTTGGATGCCCATGCCCGGCGATGGTGGTTTCGAGAGGGACTTCGACCGTGGAGGGACTGAGAGCTACTCCCGAAGCTGTAAGGTCCATGGAGCGCCTGGGCATTGACATTAAGGACCATGTTTCAGCCCCTGTTACCAGAGAAGACCTGGAGGAAGCTGATGTTGTGGCATCTATGACTTCGGGACACAGAGACGCTCTCTTAGCCCGTTTCCCGCAGTTTTCCGGTAAGGTGCTTCCTCTGTCTACGTGGGTTCCTGAAGAAGTCCATGGCGACGTGGATGACCCCTACGGCCTGGGGCAGGAAGACTACGACAGAACCGCCTTGGTTCTTCAGCGGGGAATGCAGGCTCTGGCAAGGCGGCTCTCGGAAATTGTATGCTACGAGGAGGGTATAGATTGAAGATAGCTGTAGGAAGCGACCATGCAGGATTTCGTCTGAAGGAAGAGATTAAAGGCCTCATTGAGGATTTGGGCCATGACGTGCTTGACCTGGGCACAACCGGTGAGGATTCCGTGGATTACCCTGATTTCGCCAGGGCAGTCAGTCAAGCGGTAAGCGCAGGCGAGGCAGGTCTGGGAGTTCTGATATGCGGAACAGGCCTGGGCATGGCCATTGCCGCAAATAAAATCCCTGGAATTAGGGCAGTGACCTGTTCCGACACTTTTTCGGCCAGAATGTCCAGGGAGCATAACGATGCCAACGTGCTTTGCATAGGGGCCAGGGTCATAGGCGGAGGCCTTGCCCGGGAGG
>JAPXLN010000052.1:0-2825 GCA_033809515.1 Bacillota bacterium | reverse complement strand
AGGGGCATTTCTGGTGTCTCCGGGTAGTGAACAACCGTCGTAATAGTCGCCATACTGCTCGGTGAGGAACCTTTCCAGAGCCACTCCGAAATACCCCCGCCATGCCTAATGACACTCAGAATGTCCCTGGGGGCGGCTCGAAGAAGGCTTATCACTTCAAGCAGGTTAGACTTTCCGGAACCATTTGGCCCAATAAGAACATTGAGATCTTTTAGTTCGATGTTCACACCAATCTCACCGAACGATAGCAGCCCCTGAATGCCGATCTCACGCAGCAGTCTCATAATCATCCCCTCCCTGTATACCAGCACACTCGTACAGACAACGGCCAATGGGATTTCTTCCTAAGATGAAGTCTTCGCCGACAGCCCATCCAATATCCTGCTTGAGCACTGCCATCCGATTATGAAGATGCTCTCATAGCCATCTGTACCGAAAGATCCGAGGTAGAATACGTAACACGCGATGTGAAGGGTTTGGCCAATTGGGCGTTCTTCTGTGGTACTCTGCCTCTCAGTGCATACTCATAGCCTTCGGGCCATAATCTTCACTGCTCCGGAACAAAAAAGAGCCCCATACGTCTTCTTTCCTGGACCATGCAAGACCATAGAAAACCCACAGCCGGAGGGAGTACAAAAGATGCAGGGCAAAAGGCGAGCCCTTATCCTTAGATGGGTGATGACAGCCTGTCTTGCAGCAGGAGTGGCCATAGGCGTTTCTGCAGGCAAGCTCAATGATGCTGCAGCGAGCCTTCCTGGCGAGCCCGATCTTGCACTTCTGGAAGCCCCCGGCCGGCCCGAATCCCAATACGACCCTACCTACTCACTCCCCATCTTGATGTACCACCAGATTGGCAGGCCCGCCCGAGGGTTGACGGTTACTCCGGAAGACTTTGCTCAGCAGATGGACGCCCTGGTGGCATCGGGCTACACGGCTGTGAGTCTAGACACGGTCTTGCTTGCCATGGCAGGTGATCAGGCAGCTCTACCGCCCAAAGCCGTCGTTCTCACCTTCGATGACGGATACGACTGCTTCTACCGTAACGCCAACCCCATTCTGGAAGAACGGGGTCTGACAGCCACAATATTCGTAATCACCGGCATGGTCGGCGACCCCGGGTACCTAAGCTGGGAACAGATAACGGAACTTGTAGACCAGGGGTATACCGTAGGTTGCCATACACACATGCACCCTGATCTTCGCCTTGTGTCTCAGGACCGATTGGACAGGGAGATCGCTGACTCAAGAAAGGCCCTCTCAGAAGCCACCGGGCAAGATGTGCTTTCGTTCTGTTACCCGGCTGGTGAGTACAATGACCGTGTGCTCGAGGCCGTCCGGTCTGCTGGTTTCCTTGGAGCTGTCACAACCCAACCGGGTACCATTGACCTTGGCAGCCATCCGTACACCCTCAAAAGGATCCGGGTTGACGGCCGCGAAAGCCTGGAGACGTTCAAAAGAAAACTATCCATACCGTAATCCACACATTGCTTACGCACCCGGCTTTTCCTTGACGACATCAACCTTGGCGCCTTCCGGCACGATCTGAACCCAGGTTTGTCCGGGTGTAAGTTTGATAGGTTCCCCGCCTGCATCCAAAAAGAGCGTAGGTTCTTCCACAGCGCTCTTTTTCCACGTACCCTCTTCCCAGCGACCTCCAAGAAGATACAGTGCCTTTCCTTCGCCTATAAGGTCAATGATAAGTCCCAAGTCAGAATAGGCCACTCTAGAGGCTGCAAACTGCACTATCACATTGGAGACCAGAACCCGTTCCTGGGAATCAAGGTCTTTTTGCTGGGACTCCTTTCCCCCGTCAATAACGAACCTTTCGTAACCCTGGTCTTCCTGGGAGTACCGGTATTCCACCACATACTTGCGACCGTAGTCCACTCGCAAGGCAGCCGCAGGCCGGTCTGCCAAAGGCTGAAACTCGTGCCTTTGCGCCGGAGCAGCAAGCGGCTTCGACACAGCTTTTCGCAGGTTATCCACGCTTGTATACAGATTGTCGGGAGGGACGCGGCTCTTATCCCGCCAGTACAAATCGCTCCGGCCGAACTCATCGGCGTCAGCAACCTTCCACTCCCTTATGGGCTCCAGATCCTTGGGGTCTCCGCCGCAATGGCCGAAAATAGCGCCCCATTCCTTGGCAAGAAGGGCCAGGTAGGGCCTGGCGCTTCGCACAGGGCCCACCACCTCCGCAGCCTGGCTGTGGTAGATAGCAAGATACCGGGTTATGCCCCCCTCAGCAAGGACTTCATAGACAATGTCCGCCCTGCTAAGGCCGCTTTGTGGACGCGCCGAAGGGTTGTTACCTATAGAAACTGCCACCGGACTGCCCTCCTTCACCACAGGTTTTCCGGTGATGGGCGACAGAGGAACTTCAGCGTCAGGAGGGTCTGTCTCAGCTACCGGAGGAGGCGGAGGCGGCGAGGCAGGTACAGACCGAACGCAGCCGGCAAACGCAAGGCATGAGATGGCCAACACAACACACGCAGCCAATGAGCCCAGCATGATTCTCAGAGCGGGCCTTGTGGGTCTAAGCGGCATCTTCGGTACCCCCAGCCATGTCCTGCACCCCACGTGCATCTCCCCCTTGCCTGTAGACGCGCACCCCGGGCAACTGTTTTTACCATTTTAACAGAGGAGCCCCGGAAGACAACAGGGCTTGAATCATGCGCCTTTTCCAGGACAACCGCACAGCCTGGCGCAGCACGAAACAAAGGCCCACAACGAACCACTGCGCCAACCAAAAGAAGAGGAAAAGTGGTCGGCCTTGGGCAGTGGGCTTGAGAATATGTTCAATGACGGCCTGCAAACACGCAACCTGC
>JAPXLN010000051.1:0-2892 GCA_033809515.1 Bacillota bacterium | reverse complement strand
CGCTCCTCCTGCCCTAACCATATGGAAAATCGTGGTCTTGGAACCCTCTTTCTGCAAAATGGAAGGACATCACAAAAACATGAGGACCACCATGTGTACCCAAGATCTCTACCCTGATCTTGACATATACATCTCCATCATGAACGTCAACCCTTTTGGTATCATTTGATACCGCACGATATTCTAAGTTCCTGCCAGGGTCTCCACATCATGCCTCGCGCAACTGTCTACGGCGTGGCGAAACTCCTACTTGGCCGGGCCTTGGGGCGGCTGAGGTCAGGCAAGCAGGTGTGGCAGGTTAGCCGGGCCTTGAGACGGCTAGGGTGCAATGAACATAGAATGTACTAATCATAATCCTTAACGTGGTGATTTGCATGAGTTCATTACCGGACGGCATTCTGAGCTACACGGTGCAGTCCTTCGATACTTTGCGGGGCCTGGCTATCAGGTACCGGACTACTGTCGCCGCCATCCTGGAGCTGAACCTCGGCACGGACCCCAGGCGGCTCCAGGTCGGGCAGACAATCAGCATATGCCCTGGATACAGGGGTCGGCGAGGTTCAGGAATCAGCCGGAGGGAGCTGGAGTTGAGCAACCATATTCGTCTTTTGTGGGAAGAGCATGTCTTCTGGACCAGGCTGACCATTATCAGTATGGTCCACGGACTGCCGGATGTGAGCCTGGTCACCGACCGGCTGCTCAAAAACCCGGTTGATTTTGAGGAGGCCCTGGGACCCTTCTACGGGCCGGGAATTGCCCGAACCTTCGCAGAGCTTCTTGCAGATCATCTTACGATTGCGGCGGAACTGGTGGACGCCGCTATAAAAGGAGACGCTGCCAGGGCGGCTGATGCTGAAAGAAGATGGTACGAAAACGCAGATGATATCGCTCGTTTTCTTGGAAGCATCAATCCGTGCTGGTCTGAAGCAGAGTGGAGAACCATGCTCCATGAGCATTTGGCGCTGACCAAGTCCGAGGCTGTCAGCCAGATTACCGGCGACTTTCAGGAGAGCATTCGCCTGTTTGATGAGATTGAGGAGCAGGCTCTGGAAATGGCTGACCTGATGGTAAGGGGCATAGTACGGCAGTTCCCCGGCAGGTTTCTCAGTATCTGAGAGCGGAGACGCAAGCGATTCCGTCAGCAGGGATGAAGGAAAGCCAGAGCTTTTATGACGGGTGTGGGGAAACACCTGCGTCTTTGCCTTCCATTAGCTTTGCCCTGCCTGCCAGGATCACGGTCTTAGCCAGCTGGTCTTCGAGGGTTTCTGAAAGCTTGCGGTGACCTCTGCTTCCGGCAAAGGCTGCGGTGAGGAGCAAGAACTTGGGCGAAAGCACAAATGCCAGCAGGGATGTTGCCCACACATAGATGGAGAAAGGGATGGTTATTCCTATTAGAAGACTGAACGCTTTCATGACTGTCGTAAGGAACAGAAAGGCCCCAAACCCCGCGCTTCGTACGGCTAACTGGGCAATAGCGGTGCTTCCTGCGGTTCGAAAAAGCGCGCTCAGGGTCTCGGCAGTTACTCTACCAACCCCGACAGTCCTGGCAATAGCTTCTCTGTCTGACTCAGACAGTTTGCTTAGCTCCGACCGGAGGATCTCCTCGAACTGCTCTTGCATGGCTGGATCCTGAAGGCTTTTCACAAGAACTTCCACTTGCTCTCTGACATGCGATTCAAATACCTGGCGCTCAAGCAAAGCAACATCCGGGCAGAGATCTGGATCTATGTTCAGGCTTTTTGCCGCACGAACTAGCAATGCTCTGGCCAAAGTCTTGCTGTCATACCGGGTCTCTTCGGCGCCGGGCCTATGGGGACCCCTGCCTGTTTTCGATACCCTCAGGCCACTGAGTTCTACGAGCTTCATCCTGAACTCGCGGTCAACTTCACCGGCGCTTTGACAGGACAGTCTCTTCTTTTCCTGGTCGATTCTTTTCCGCAGTACGTCGGGGTGCCAGTCAAATGCTTTGCCTGCTGCCTTGATGTTGCGTTCTGCCTTGAGAGAGACTCTCCCTGCAAGCTTGGACGCTGTTCGCACCATGGAGTCTTTCGCTCTCTTGAGGCGATCTTGAGCGAAATCACTCAGCACATTGGGCGCTGTCAGGCTGTTTATTACAGCTAGCAGCGATGCTTTTTCCTCATGCGACAGGCACTCGAGCCCTGCTATGAACAACATGACTAACCAACCACCTTGTGCAGATCTTCTGATGTGAGATCGGCGAAATGGTTTTGGACGTAGCTTTTGGCGCTGTTAAGTTCGTCTGCAAGGACTAAGGTAAACATCTCCCGGGCAGTTCTGAACGCATACAGGGAGTTACCCAGAAGCCAGAGGTTGTCATCGACCAACGTCCCATCTACCAGAGATCCAATGAAGGGGAATATGACTGCTTTGGGCTGAAACACGTCTATAGCCAGGTGAACGCCTACTCCTACCGCAAACGCCCCGAGGGCTGCGCCTGTGGTTTTCCTCATTGCCCGTTGCGGCCAGGTGTCAGGCTCTTTCTGACCGTGTTCGAGCCAATCGTTGTAGAGTCTTCGGAGGACGACCAACCCAAGGGAACCATGGAAGAGGAAATACCGGTGCTTACCAATGCCCAGCAGTCTTATGTCTTTGTCGGGAAACGCAAGCCCTTGGGTCAGCCCCCAGACTCCTGCGGGAACAAGGACAGCAGCTTTGGCGGTAGCATACCCCGCATCCCATATTCGCCGGACGCAGTCTTTGCATGCTGACAGAAACCCGGGATCAGTCAGGGAGAGGTCCTTGTGACCTTCCAGCAGTTGGTCTAATACGGTCAAGGCGCCCTCGAGGCTCTCTTGGTGGAGTTTGCGAGGCAGGTTGGATAACTGGATGATCCGGCTAAGATCGTCGGACATAAGATGACCCCTCCCCAAA
>JAPXLN010000050.1:0-2942 GCA_033809515.1 Bacillota bacterium | reverse complement strand
CTCAGCTTCTCTTTCGGCCTCAAGAATGGCCTCTAGTTCCTTCTTGGCCAATCACACGCCGCCTTTTTCATGATCCCGGCAAGCCCGGAAGCAAAAAAGGCGCCACCCCTCCTTGTCCTGAAGACTTGCAGTCCCGAAAAACCCAAATCAAAAGCAAAGACTGCTCCCTACCTCATTCCTTACAGGGCAAGCAAAGTCCGGAGGGCGCCGGGAAGACAACCCGGACCAATACAGGATCGCTTTGACAATCCTTGAAGAAGCGTTGCCGTCGCCAAACGGATTTCCAGCCCCGGACATTGAGTCGTACCTTGCCTTATTTTCCAGCAACTCGAACACTGTATCAACTATCATCTTCTCGTCGGTTCCTGTCAAGGCTATGGTGCCTGCAGTAAGAGCTTCAGGACGCTCTGTCTTTTCGCGGCAGACCACTACAGGAACTCTCAAGGACGGTGCTTCTTCTTGAACGCCGCCTGAATCGGTCACAACAACATAAGAGCGGCTCATGAGATTCACATAGTCAGGGTAGTCCATGGGGTCAAAAAGCATAACCCCGGGCAAGCCCTCCAGATGACGCCTGATTGGCTCTCTGGCCCTGGGATTTCTGTGTAACGAAACAAGGAGCCGCACGTCAGACCGTTCCCCTGCTATCCTGGCCAGAGCCCTTCCTACGTTCTCCATGCCTTCACCGAAATTCTCCCGCCTGTGTACCTCCACCAGAATGTTCTTCCGGCTCTCATAGTCTATCTTGTTCAAGACGTCTTCTCTGAAACGGTACCCGGGCTTAACCGTCATGAGAAGGGCATCTACGGCAGTGTTCCCGGTAACAAATACACCTTCCTCCGGAATAGCTTCTCTCAAAAGATTAGTCTTTGACCGGTCTGTCGGGGCAAAGTGCAAGTCGGAGATTGCGTCGGCCATCTTCCTCATAATCTCCTCAGGGAAAGGGGCGTACTTGTCTCCCGTGCGAAGACCTGCCTCAACATGGCCGCAGGGAATCCTCAGATAGTAAGCGCACAGAGCTGCCGAACCCGCTGTGGCCGTGTCACCGTGAACCAGCATCAAATGGGGACGCTCCTTCTCAAGGACGGGCGTCATGCGCTCCAGGACCCTTTGGGTGGTACCGGCAAGAGTCTGATTCTCCTGCATGATGTCAAGATCGTAATCAGCGCTTATGTCAAAGTCGGTCAGAACCTGGTCAAGCATTTCCCTGTGCTGAGCAGTGACCAGAACCTTTGATCTGATACGAGGATACTCTTTGGCGAGGGCCTTGACTAGAGGAGCCATCTTAGTCGCTTCCGGACGGGTACCAAAAACCGATAAGACCTTGAGACCTCCGGCTAACGGCAAATGCTACACCTCTTCCTCCAAACATGCTCCGCTTTGTCTCTGCAACACCCAACTACAGCATTAACGCGCAAAACAGGCGCCTATGGTCTGCGGGGAGTCTCCCTGACGCTGCTCCGTCTATGGCTGTGTCCGTCCATGTGTCCGTCGCTGTGCCTGTTCACAGTGAGAAGCCCGGTGCGATGCATGACAACCAGAAGGGCCATAACCGCCAACCCTGCAATGGATGCGCCTTGATATACCGGGATAAAGCTGGCGACCAGGCCTAATGCCCCGAATCCCAAACTGACCAGGTAAATGATAAAGACTGACTGCCTGTACCCCAACCCCAATTCAAGCAACCTGTGATGCAAGTGATCACGGTCAGCGCCAGAAGCAGGCATTCCCGTAAACTTTCTGCGGATAACCGCAAAAGCCGCATCTGAAATGGGAATCAGGAGAGTAAGCAAAGGCGCAAAAACAGACATCATCACTGTGGACTTCACAAGGCCCTGAATCGAAAGGACAGCAAGGGCCAGTCCGAGATACAGAGCGCCTGCATCTCCCATGAAAATGGACGCAGGATGGAAATTATACGGCAAAAAGCCCAGCACGCTTCCGGCAACAGCTGCAGCCACAGGGCATACCCTGGGCGCACCGGCCTTGCTCGCGGCAAATACAATAACAACTGCAGTGATAGCTGTTACACCCGCGGCCAGACCATCAAGTCCGTCAGAAAGGTTAATCAGGTTTTCGAAGGACATGATCCAAATAAGCGTAATGGGAAGGGCGGCCATACCCAGCAGCTTTACGGTGCCCGTCACAGGGTCAGTCACAAACGAAATGCTGACCCTTGACATCAAAACCGGGATTCCTGAGAGAAACTGCCCGATAAGCTTCTGCCAGGGTTTAAGCCCCGCCAGGTCATCTACAATCCCTACAACCAGGATAACGAACCCCCCTGAAACTAACGCCTTTATCAGGGCAGGGTCCTTGGCCGCTTTGCTCAACAGCATAGCTGCTACAGAGGCGACATAGATAGCTACTCCGCCCAAATAGGGAATGGGAATACGGTGCACACTTCTCTCATTGGGGTAGGAAAGGGCCTTGACTTTTCGGGCAAAAGCTCTGACTGCAGGAGTCAGCAGAAGCGATAGCCCTAAGGCCGCCAAAAACGTATATCCCGTACCCAACCTTGCACCTCTTCCCGGTCATGAATATGGACGTCAAACATAGATCGCAAGCATAACCAGGGATATTCTAACCTGAGCCTGTCCCCCGGTCAACCTTGCCGGAATCGGGGCCCGACCCAAACCTCTCCACGCTGATAGCTGCGCTTTCCAGAAGTTCCCGGGAAAGCTTGTCCGGATAGGGGTCACGGTACACGATCCTGCAAATGCCGGCGTTAATCAGCATCTTGGCACAAAGACTGCACGGCTCAGTAGTGCAGTAGATGCTGGAACCTTGCACAGAAATACCGTACCTGGCGGCCTGAATCAGGGCGTTCTGTTCTGCGTGAAGGCCTCTGCACATCTCCTGGCGCTCGCCCGAAGGCACCCCCAGGCGTTCCCGGGCACACCCTACCTCGGTACAATGGGGAAGCCCTGACGGTGCCCCAT
>JAPXLN010000049.1:0-3166 GCA_033809515.1 Bacillota bacterium | reverse complement strand
CGACGAGGAACTCCAGACCCATCGGGACGACCAGGGGATTGCCCTGGCCCGGGCCATGTCCGCCTTTGGCCTGGACCCTGCCGGCATCAGGAAAGCCCGGCGCAATTCCGGCGAGCTCAAGGCCTTCTTCGAGCTGCACATAGAACAAGGCCCCATCCTCGAGAAAGAAGGCATATCCCTGGGCCTGGTACAGGCCATAGTGGGCATGAGAACCTACCAGGTCTGCATAACCGGACGTCCGGACCACGCGGGCACCACCCCCATAGACATGCGCGCCGACGCGCTCCTTGCAGCCAGCGAGACGGTGCAAAAGGTGCGGCAGATTGCCCGCAACGTGGGCGGCGGGGCTGTGGGCACCGTGGGCAAAATGGAGGTGCTCCCGGGGGCGTCCAACATCGTGCCCGGAGAGGTCCGTTTCACCGTCGACCTCAGGTCCCAGCGCGAGGCCGACCTGGACGCCCTGGGCCGCGGGTTTCAGGCCGGCCTTAAGGAAGCCTGCAGCGCAGAAGGGCTTTCGTGCACGGTTGTTTCCACCCTGGAAGCCAAACCTGCCCGTCTTTCGGCATCCTTACGGGACATTTTGGGCAAAGAAGCCCATGCTCGAGGCATCAGCGCCAGGTCCATGGTCAGCGGGGCCGGCCACGACACGCAGATCATGGCCACTCTGACTGACGCAGCCCTCGTCTTCGTGCCCAGCAGGGGCGGACGGAGTCACTGCCCGGAGGAGTGGACAGACTACGCCGACCTCAAGAAGGGAGCGGATGTGCTGCTGGGCGCGGTGATGGCGGTGGCAGGCCGGAGGTAGAGCGGGAGTATGCTGCCGGCGACAGGCCGGAGGCCGGGCAGAGGCCGGGCGGAGGCAGGGCGGAGGCAGGGCGGAGGCAGCCCACTTCCATGGCGTGGCTAGACAGCCTGCCGATAAGAAAATAGGGGGCGGATTATGTGGGCATCTTTGAGGTTTTCAGATCAGCGGCAAACCCCGAAAAAGCCGTATCCATGAGCGCATATATGCGGAACCAGTTTCCTTTCCTCGGCATTCAGACGCCGGAGCGCAGAAGGCTAAGCCGCGATTTCCTCAAAACCGTAAGCAAAACGGAAGTGGACTGGGGATTTATCTTCAAGTGTTGGCAGCAGCCTGAGCGTGAATTCCAGTACCTGGCCATGGACTACCTGGCAAAGCGAAAACCGCTTCTGACTGCCTGCGACGTTCCCAACCTGCGCGAGCTCATCCTCCGAAAATCGTGGTGGGATACTATTGACGGTCTCGATGTCATCATCGGCGATATTGCTCTCCGCTATCCGGAAGTGAACGATACCCTGCTGAAATGGAGCCTGGATGAGAACTTCTGGCTTCGCCGCATTGCTATTGACCATCAGCTGGCCAGAAAGGAAAAGACCGACACCCGGTTGCTGGAACAGATTATCGTGAACAATCTCGGTCAGACCGAGTTTTTCATCAATAAGGCCATCGGCTGGAGTTTGCGCAATTACAGCAAGACAAACCCCGACTGGGTTCGCGCCTTTATTGACCGGCATGGAAGCAAGATGGCCGCCCTGAGCATAAGGGAAGCCAGCAAGTACGTTTAATGGTCGCTGCTCGTACTTTTTGTGATGACCCCCCGCCATGGGCGATGGCAGTAAGAATGGCCTTCTGAGGCACGCTTTGGTTAGCAGGATCTTCCTTAGATCCGGAGAAGTCTTTCAACTGACAACAACTGATAGGCAATACTCTGAGCGGCAATTTCCTAACCTGACGCGAAAATCCGGACTGAAGGAGTGGTCTAGTGGGGATTTTGCCAGGCTCGGCCCAGCATAGGTCCTCAGATGCTGCTGCCAGCCCCGTTTTGGTCACATCCGGCCTCGCTAAAAGGTACGGGGGTGTTCTGGCCCTCAAAGGCCTGGATCTCCGGCTGAACCCGGGAGAGATTTACGGATTGCTTGGGCCCAACGGTTCCGGCAAGTCCACGGCCCTCCGGATGATCACCGGCATCCTCGCGCCGGCGTCGGGCAGCATCCGGGTCGGAGGGTACGATGTTTGGAGAGAACCGGGGAAGGCCAAGGCGCTTATGGGATACATTCCCGATGAACCGGTTCTGTATGAGAAGCTCACGGCCCTTGAGTTCCTGGATTTTGTCGGCGAACTCTACTCAGTTCCTAAGGACCAAAGAAGACAACGGATCGAAAGCATCCTTCATATGCTTGACCTGGAAGGAAGGATTAACGACCAGATCCAGTCGTACTCCCGGGGCATGAAACAGAAGGTAGCGATTACGGCCGCCCTGCTCCATGACCCTCCTGTTTTGATAATGGATGAACCTGTTACGGCACTTGATCCTATCGCGGTCCGGGTCTTCAGAGGGATGTTGCGCAAGAAGGCCAGAGGCGGAGGCGCTGTGCTGCTTTCCACCCACATCCTCGAGATTGCAGAACGTCTTTGTGACAGGGTCGGAATACTGGTAGGCGGAGAGCTGGTAGATGAAGGGACGCCATCCGAGCTCCGGGCACGTGCCGGAAGCGGCAGCGCCGGAGCGTCCCTGGAGGACCTTTTCATCAGCCTTGCAGCAAGCCCCGAGTACAAGGACATTATCTCGTCCTTGGAGGCGGATCCTAACTAATGAGAGCCGCTATCCATCTGGCACAGCTAAGCCTAAAGACCCGTCTCAGGGGCATGAAGCCCGGTTTTTGGGTATTGATTGGCGCAGGCGCGTTGTTGTTTCCGGGGCTCAACATTATGCTGGGTCAGGCAGCTGCAGGTTTGTCGACTTGTCCCCTGGACGTGCTCCCTGTTATTGGCGGCTACCTGAATATCCTTCTTCTTGTGCAGATAGGAAGCGCTTTCAGCGCAGCGTTCGCCATCTTGTATCTCTCGCGGGATCTGCCTCTTCTGCTGGCATCTCCTTGTCGCCCAAGGTGGGTGCTCCTTGCAAAGATGCTGGAGATTCTTGCGTCAGGACTCATCCCTTACCTGGCGTTCGGAGCGCCTCTGTTTTTTGGAATCGGGCTGGGCTTGCATGCACCTATCTGGTATTATCCTCTGGTGATCCTGGCGGGCATACCGTTTGTCGCCATACCTGCAGTAGTCGCGGTCACAGTCAATATAATGGTCAGCAGGTTGGTGCCTGCGTACCGGGCAAAAGAGATCTCGGGGGCCCTTGGAGTACTGGCC
>JAPXLN010000048.1:0-3232 GCA_033809515.1 Bacillota bacterium | reverse complement strand
GTGCCTCTCAAGGAAGACATGAGATTGCAGGAACGAAGTGCCATTCAGGCAGCTTTGGTTTCAGCCGGTTCGATTTCCGGGGCCGCGAGGATACTGGGTATGCCCAGGCAGACCCTTCAGTACCGCATGAAGGTCCTAGATATAAAGAAACCCTGGGATAGACAGAAGAAGAGCTGACAACGAAGGCGCAAGCCAGAGCGCAGATGCGTACCGGATCACACTGGCATGTTTCTTGCTTAATATTGTGGTGAAGGGCAATTGCGGTGAAGGGTACTGGAAGCCTTATGAAATCTGGAGGGAAGCAAATGGCCCAAAGGCAAGAAAAAGACTTAGCTTCCCCTTACGGGGTGCATAGAGTGCTGGAGCCTGAAGGCGTTCTGCCCCAGGCGGCCTGGAAAATAGACAACTCGCCAAAGATACGATGCAACGAAATCCTGGTGGACGTGAAGACACTGAACATTGATGCTGCCAGTTTCAAGCAGATCCTTTCGACCTGTCCCCGGGGTATGTCAGAGGGCGAAAAGGAGAAGCACGTGGAAAGAGCTATCCTGGACATAGTGGAAAAGCGGGGCAAGATGCACAATCCCGTTACAGGTTCAGGCGGCATGCTGCTCGGCACCGTACGGGAATTCGGAGGTCCCAGGGTTCAAGAAAGGGAAGGCGCCCGCCAGGGGGACCTCATTGCCACGCTGGTTTCTCTGTCTCTTACCCCCTTGCGCATCCACAAGGTAAACCGCGTTTACCTTGATAAAGATCAGGTTGACGTGGAAGGCACTGCAGTAATATTTGAAACAGGTCCCTTTGCAGTAGTACCGCCGGACCTGGACGGGCGACTGGCGCTGGCTGTCCTGGACGTAGCAGGTGCACCTATTCAGACCGAGCGTCTCGTCAAGCCCGGCGACAGGGTGCTGGTACTCGGAGCCGGAGGCAAGTCAGGTCTTATGTGCACGGCTGTAGCTAAGAAGAGAACCGGCCCTGAGGGAAGGGTCATAGCTCTGGCCCACAGCGAAAGATCCGCAGAAAGGGCAAGAAGGCTGGGCTGCGCTGATGTAGTATTGCGTGGAGATGCCACCCATGCCGTCTCCATTATGGACATGGTAATGGCACACAATGACGGGGGGAAAGTGGATCTGGCAATAAACTGTGTGAGCGTTCCGGGAACCGAGATGGCCTCTATCCTGTCAACCCGGGACGGAGGCAAGGTCTACTTTTTCTCTATGGCAACAAGTTTTACGGCGGCAGCTCTGGGCGCAGAAGGGGCCGGAGCCGACGTTGAACTGGTAATCGGCAACGGGTACGCTCGCGGACACGCGGTCCATGCTCTTAACCTGGTGAGGACCGACAGCCGATTGAGAGATATCCTTGCGGAAATGTTTACTGTTTGAGGAGGTAAGTGCGAATGCGGCGCAGAGAGGACATACCTCTTTTCAGAGATGTAACCGAATCTCAGTGGAATGATTGGCGCTGGCAGTGGAGAAACAGGATCGAGGACCCTGAAACCCTGGGAAAAGTGATCAGATTGACCCCTGAGGCTATAGAAGGTATCAATAAGGCGCTTACCCGGGTTCGCATGGCCATTACTCCCTACTATGCGTCTCTCATGGATCCCGAAAAGGAAGACTGTCCGGTAAGGCTCCAGGCGGTTCCCAGAGGACAAGAGGCCTCGGTGATGCCCTGGGAGGCCATAGACCCTCTCGATGAGGACGCTGACTCGCCGGTTCCGGGCTTAACCCACAGGTACCCTGACAGAGTGCTGTTTCTTGTTACGGAACACTGCTCTATGTATTGCAGGCACTGCACCAGGCGAAGGGTTGTGGGAGTTACAGACCGTCCTTTGTCCGATGAGAGATTCAGGGCGGCGCTTAACTACATAAGTGAGCACAAGGAGATCAGGGACGTGTTGATCTCAGGAGGAGATCCCCTGACTCTGTCTGACGATAGGATAGAAGAGATTATCAGCGCTGTAAGGAAGATCCCTCACGTTGAGGTCATCAGAATAGGCAGTAGGGCGCCTGTGGTCATGCCGCAGCGCATCACTGAAGAGCTGGCTGCCATGCTGGCAAAATACCACCCACTCTATATCAACACCCATTTTAACCACCCGGCAGAGGTGACTTCTGAATCGGAGAGAGCGTGCGCCCTCCTTGCCGATCACGGCATACCCCTGGGTAACCAGTCTGTGCTTCTCCGCGGGGTCAACAACTGCCCCATGGTCATGAAAGAGCTGGTCCATGCTCTGGTCAGGATCAGGGTCCGCCCCTACTACATTTACCAGTGCGACCTTACCTGGGGATTGGAGCACTTCCGGACAACCGTAAGCGAAGGACTTGAGATCGTTGAGTTTCTGAGGGGGCACACCAGCGGATTTGCAGTGCCTACTTATGTAGTGGACGCTCCCGGCGGCGGAGGCAAAATTCCTTTAAGCCCCCAGTACATCATGAGCATGGGAACGGACACGGTAGTTGTGCGAAATTACGAAGGCGTCCTTTCAGCTTATCATGAGCCTCGCTACGACCCTTGCGAGAAGATGGAGGACGGCAAGTGCAAGCTGTGCGGCACTGACCACAGCCTGGCTGACGGCGTGGCCGGGCTTCTGGCAGGGAAAAAGGTTAGTCTGGTTCCTGAGGGCACCGAACGTCTCAGGAGGCGAAAGGATTCCTGACAGACGTGGCCGGAAGACAGGGGGTGATCCCGTTGAACTTGGCGGATATTGTCTACAGGAGCAGGGTTTGCTCCCTGGCTGTAGTTGGGACTGCCAAGAACGCAGGCAAGACCGTGACCATGAACTACCTGGTCAGAGAGTTGACACAAAGAGGTCTTACGGTCGGTCTTGTATCCAGCGGTCGCGACGGTGAGACTCTTGACTCGTTTACCGGGGAGCCCAAGCCTTCTGTTGTGCCCCCTGAGGGTTCCTGGGTAGCTACTGCCGAAGGCGTTCTGGGCCAGGCAGGGGCCGGACTGGAGATCGTGGATGTCTCCGAGAACCCCGGACTGCTGGGGCGCCTGGTCATAGGGCGCGTCATTGAGCCCTTGCCTCTCGAACTCGTGGGTCCCAGAAGCGCCGCTGAGCTGGGAAGGCTGGTCAGAAAGCTCCTTTCTCTGGGCACCCATGTGGTCATTGTGGACGGGGCTTTGGACAGGGTGGCAGCCGCAAGTCCGTCTGTAACAGACGCATGTGTTCTGGCAACAGGGGCTGCGGCAGGCGAGAACCTGAAAGACATTGCATCTGCTG
>JAPXLN010000047.1:0-3284 GCA_033809515.1 Bacillota bacterium | reverse complement strand
CCTTCCAGCTTCCCGGACGGGAACTCAGGTGTGCAGTGGTAAGCGGCCTGGGTAACGCAAGGGAGCTCATTGAGGCTCTCAAGCAGGGGAAGGTCAAGTACGATTTCGTGGAAGTCATGGCGTGTCCAGGAGGCTGCGCCGGAGGTGGCGGACAACCTATTACCGCCGACGACCAGGTGCTGACCGGTGACAGGTCACAGATGCTTTACGGTCTCGACGAGAAGGCGCCTTTGCGGTTCTCCCATGAGAACCCTGCCATCACCGGGATCTACGCTGATTTCCTGAGCGAGCCCGGGTCTGAGCTAGCCCATCGCTTGCTTCACACAGATCAGAGCGAGTGGGTTATGCCGGGCGCAGCTCCTGTTCCAGCCGCCAGACGGCAAGTTAAGACGGCTGACTGAAAGAGTATGATGTAGAGCCGGATAAGCGGTCTGCATGTCCTACATGCTCTGCATGTTCGGATAGACTGCTCTCCGGCTCTTTCGTTTTTGACCGAGTCTAGGACGGGTCAGGAACTAAGCCCAGGGCCCATTCGATGTCCAACTCCTGCATTTTGCCTCGAGTGGGCACCCCGGTTTCCCTGTTCCAGCCCATCATCTCATACCAGGTGCTTTTCGCTTCTTCTACCTCCTCGGGAGTAGGAGCGACGCCGGCTATAGGCCCTTCCTTGAAGGCCTCATGGAGGCGTTTGGGGAGCACATCGTCCTTTGCCGTGAACCCTTCCCTCAGGTTGAAGCACCTGGCCAGAGTCATGGCTCTTTCTCCGGCTTTCAGCAGTTCCACCAGGTTAGAATTCCAGCCTGTAGAAGCACGCACCAGCTCCACAAGCCTGTCATCTCCCCAGCCCACGAAATTGCAGATACCCAGGCAGTTACCCAGGTGCTGGCGGGGAAGCATGGTTGCCAGTATGCGTACTTTGTCAGGACCAAGATCCCTTGCAGGAACCCCCTGAAGAATGCCGTAAGCTTTGGCTCCGGGATTGTCTTTTACGTAGCCTGTGTCGTGAATGTTGTGGCAGTGATCGGCTCCTGTAGGGGACAGGGCATATCCTATGCCCAGGCCCATCTTCAGCCGTGGCTCGTGCATAGGCACTTCCTGCCCCTTGACATGAACGGCAAAATCCTCAGCGTTCTTCCCGATCTTTCGGGCGGCCCTGTATGAGCCTTCGGCCAGAAGGTCTCCTACTCCGTCCCGCCGGGCCATTTTTTCAAGAAGGGCAAGCATGGCCTGGGCGTTGCCAAAGCGGGCATCAAGGCCGTCAAGGTCTTCCCCGGACAGGATCCCTTTTTCATAGCATTCCATGGCAAAAGCGATGGTTACGCCGGCTGAAATTGTATCAAGACCGTAAGCGTTACATAACTCATTTCCTTTGGATATGGCAGATAGGTCGTCAATGCCGCATGTAGACCCCAGGGACCCTATGGTCTCGTATTCGGGACCGCCGTAGCGAGGGTCTACGTTGTAGGGCTCACCTGTCTTGACCACCCGTTTGCAGAAAATGGGACAAGCGTAGCAGTTGTCTCGTTCGGCCAAGATGGTGTCTCGCAGTGATTGCCCGGAAATACTCTGGTGACCTTCAAACTGCCCTTCCTGAAAGTTCCTGGTGGGAAGGGCTGATTGGCGGTGAAGGGATACGACCCCTCCTGCTGTGCCGGTGTCTTTGAAGCCCTCCCAGGACGACTTGTTGTCAGTGGCCATCCAGCGCGCCAGTTCCGCCAGTTTTCCTTTATCGGCAGCGGGTATTTCGCCGGTTCCCCGTACTGCAATGGCCCTGAGGTTCTTGGACCCCATGACTGCGCCCATTCCGGTCCTGCCGTATGCGTGGGTTATGTCGTTTAGAACGCATGCAAAGCGTACAAGGTTTTCCCCCGCTATGCCGCACTGAGCAACCCGAATTCTGTCATCGCCGGTTTCTTCTTTCAGAATGTCCTCGACTTGTCCGGTGGTCTTGCCCCAAATGCCCGAGCCATCCCGGATCTCAGCCTGCCCGTCTCGAATGTAGAGGTAGACAGGCGCATCTGCCCGGCCTTCAATGATGATGGCGTCAAACCCTGCCTTCTTTAGCTCAGGGCCGAAAAACCCGCCCGCTTCTGTGAAGCCTATGGCGCCGGTCAGGGGGGACTTGGCCCCTACGCTGTTTCGTCCTGAACCCGGAACAGGATGCCCCGTCAAAGGGCCAAGGGCGAAGATCAGCTTGTTTTCCGGCCCCAGAGGGTCTATTCCTTTGGGCACTTCCTTGAGAAGGTAGTAGGCAATGAACCCGGTTCCGCCTAGATACCTGCGGTAGAAAGCTTCAGGCAGCTCTTCATGCTGAATCTCGCGTGAGGTGAGGTTGACCCGAAGCACCTTTCCTGCGTAGCCGTACATACTTAAGCCCCCTTCAATGATTGTTCATCTACCCGCCGACAACAGGGCTCAGTATCTCCACTGTATCTCCCGGGACAAGCACATAACAGTCGCTTACAGCCCTGTCGTTGACAATCACCATCCAGACTTCATGTTCAGGTACAGCAATGCGACACAGGAGACCTTTGACGCACTCTCCCGAAACCCACGGAATGTTCGCCGTATCCTCTCCTGACGGCAGCATTCTATGACTCCCAATAAGCCGTACTCTGATAGTTGGTCGCGGCAAGGGCTTGCCGTTGGTCGCACAGTTGGTCGCGCAGTTGGTTGCGCAGTTGCTAATCTTCATAAGTCAATTGCCCCTCAGGTGAGTTTGCCTTGCCTGCAAATTGTGCGCAGACTCCTTCCTTGCCTTGTTCATGCTATTTTCTTATTTTCTATGGTCATAGCTTCTATACCTTCACGGCAAATTGGCCACCTGCGAAACTCGCCCCAGCGAAGTCGCGGCGGCAAAGTCGCGGCGGCAAAGTCGCGCCACAGCAGATAAGAACAGTGTTCGGACGCCCGGCCGCTTGGCCGAGCGGCTGATTCCAGACCAGATTGTGGTTGAAGGTGGTCGATTCCGTACCACTTTCTAGTTCACTGCTAACGCCATGGGCAGTGGAAAGGCAGAGACCATGGAAGATCGGCTCGGCGGCAAGTTCACTGCCCACCACACGGCCAGTGGGAACCCGAAAAGTCTCCGGGTCATAAGAAAACGGTCGTTCACTGGCAACAGTATGGCCAGTGGGGTGCCTCAATCTTGGGGAACCGGGTTCCCGGGGGGGTTGACTGGCAACGCCGTTGCCAGTGGGAACCCGTAAAGTCTCCGGGTCATAAGGAAACGGTCGTTCACTGGCAACAGTATGGCCAGTGGGGTGCCTCAATCTTGGGGAACC
>JAPXLN010000046.1:0-3732 GCA_033809515.1 Bacillota bacterium | reverse complement strand
CCGCAGGACATCGAAGAAGTCCCGGTATACCTTGAGAACCATCCGATCATAAGGCCTTTCGAGGTGATAACCAACATTTTCGGATTCCCCCGCTATGACGAGATTGACCCCACGCCTGTGCTGGCGCCGTTTTTCTGGGTGTTCTTCGGGATTTGCCTTGGAGATGCTGTGTACGGTATTCTGCTGACTTTGGGGGCCTGGTATTTTCTTAAGACGCAGAAACTGGCCGACGACAAGCTCGTCAGACTCCTTATGTACTCAGGTGTCTCAACGTTTTTTGCAGGAGCGCTTATGGGTAGTTGGCTGGGGGATCTCCCTTCGGTGTTCTTCCCGGGTTCATTGTTTGACAGAGTGACCCGGGCTATTGCAGTGGTCAGCCCTGTGGAGGACCCTTTGACTTTGCTGGTCGTATCCTTTGCCCTTGGAATCCTCCAGATTTGGGTTGGCATTATTATGAGGATGTACGGCACCATCAGAGCAGGAGACACAGTGGAGGCTATCGTATCTCACGGGTCCTGGGTTCTGTTTCTGCCTGGCCTTATAGGCACGGCCTTATGGAAGGCCGGGGTAATAGCTACGTCCGTACCCTACTACATCATGATTGCCGGAGGCTTGACGGTAATGTATGGGGCTTCTCGTGGACAGAAGAACATTCTGCTTAAGCCCTTTGCGGGAGTCTACGGGTTGTACGATATCGTAGGGTATTTCTCAGATACCATGTCATATTCCAGGCTTCTGGCTCTGGGCCTTGCAAGCGCTATTATCGGTGTTGTGGTCAATAAGATGGCTGACCTTGTAGCTACGATGGTACCCGTTATAGGCTGGGTATTTGTGCCGATTGTCCTTGCCGGCGGTCATCTGCTGAACATGGCAATCAACATATTGGGAAGCTTTATCCACTCAGGAAGGCTTCAGTTCGTTGAGTTCTTCACCAAATTTTTCGAGGGGGGTGGCCGCCAGTTCAAGCCACTTAAGAGAGTCAGCGATAACGTATGGCTCAGCTAATACCTTCGGAAAACTAAGATTACATCCGAGGACGAGTTCTAGTGTGAGACTTGGGAGGGATTGGATTTGTTCGGAGACAGTACAAGCGGAGTTCTGAAGGCCGTAGGCATTGGTCTGCTCATCCTCGTTTTCGTAGCTGTAGTAGGGGCTTATATGAAGCCTGAGATCGGCGGCAACGCCATCGCTCTCTTTGGGGCCGGACTGGCCGTGTTTCTCTCTGGAATCGGCTCAACTGTAGGTGTGGGCGTAGCAGGCGAAAAGGCTGCCGGCATAACCACTGAAGACCCGGAAAAGTTTGGAAGACTCCTTCTGCTGCAGGCCTTGCCGGCTACCCAGGGTATCTACGGGTTCCTGGTAGGGTTCCTGACAATGTTCAGAATGGGAGCTTTCTCCGGAACGATCAGCCTTACGCTTGAACAGGGCTGGCAGTTCTTTTTCGCGTGCCTGCCTGTTGCCGTCACCTGCCTTACCAGCGGCATATACCAAGCCCGCGTCTCAGTTGCCGGTATGGATATTGTAGCCAAGCACCCTGAGGAGTCGGGCAAAGCTATGATCCTTTCAGCCATGGTGGAAACTTACGCCGTGCTCGGACTTCTGGCTTCGGTGCTCTTGGTTCTGTTCGCAGTCAAAATCTAGGGGGCTTTGCATAATGCCCTTAGAAGATATTCTGGTGAGAATTCGGGCTCAGGCCCAGGCGGCAGCAGCCAGGGTCATTGCTGAAGCTGAGGAAAGCGCCGAAACACGGCTTCAAGCGGCCAGGGAAGAGGCTGATTCTGCAGCTGCCAGTATTGTGGACCGTGCATCCCTTGATGCGCAAAAGGCGATGACCGTTGCTGAAGGACGGGCACAAACGCTGTACAGACAGATGGTGCTTCAGGAGAAACAGGAACTGGTATCGCAGGTTTTCGACGAAGCTCTGAAGAAGCTCTCGGGACTGCCCGTAGACGAGTACCGCAACCTTCTTATGGAAGCTATTCTTGGCGTTGCTTCAGGCCGCGAGGAACTGGTCCTTGGAAGCGACGACTGCGGTCGCATGGGCCAGGAGTTTTTGGATTCCCTTAACCGCGAGCTTAAGCGTCGGGGTAAGGCAGGGGAAGTCACGTTATCTTACGCCCGCGAGCCGTTTGGAGGCGGCTTTGTTCTTCAGAAAGAAGGTATTGCGACTAACGTTACCTTTCCGGCCATATTGAGAAAGGTTTTTGACGACCTGGAAATTGAGGTTGCCCGCATTCTCTTTGAGTGATTTTCGGGCGGGCTTGAGGTGGGTGGATTTTGGACGAATATTCATGGGCCAGCGCCGTTGGCAGAATACGTGTTCTCGAACAGAGACTTCTGGCTGAACCTGAGCTGAGGCAGCTTGCTGAATCCGGAAGCCTCGAAACTGCTTTGGCCGCCTTGCGCGATTCGCTCTACGGTCCGCACGTTGAGAGGCTCCAGGACTCCGCGCGCTTTGACCACGCTCTTGAACAGGCACTTTCAGACGAGTACAAGATGATTACGGGGATGTCGCCTGAGCCTGAGGTCATCATGGTGTTTCGGGCCCGGTATGATTTCCACAACCTGAAGGTCGTGGCCAGGTCCCGTCTGCTGGGGATGCCCTGGGAAGAACAGGCTGTCTCACGGATGGGTAACATTGCCCCCGGGGCTGTAGTCACGCTCTTTGCAGACGAGCCCTCGGTTGCGGACCCTGGGCAAAGGTATGCCCGGGCTGCTGCTTTCCTTGCCGGACAACCGGACCTATTCCCAACCCCAACTCTTGCTTCCCTGGTTAGGGGGCTTCTTGATGCATATGCCGGAAGCGCCGTGTATGACGAAGAGGGCAAGGGCATTCACAGCCAGGGCGTTATGGCGTCTGAATCTGCCGGTCTCCACATGGATGCTGATGTTGACCGTGCATACTACCGGTGGGCTGCCGGAGAAATTGGACGTCTGGGATACGTTGGACTTATCATGTTCTTTGGATCTGAGATAGACGTCCTGAATTTGAGGATGGCAGTAAGGGCCATGCGTTTGGGGATTCCCGGGGTCCCTGCCGGTTCTTTGTTCCTTGATGGCGGACGTGTGGAGGCCCGGGCTGTCTACGGGGAATACCTGAACAGCTTGAGAGGGCTGACCGCCCTGTACGCAAGTACGCCCTGGGCGGACCTGGCCGAAGCAGGCATGTCGCTTCTTGAGCGAGGCGGCCCCCTCAGCAAATGGGAACGTCGCTGTGACAACGCTCTTATGGGATTTTTGCGAAAAGCCAGGTATCAGGCACTTGGGCCTGAGCCGGTTTTCGGATACCTTTACGGGAGAGAGACAGAGGTCAGGAACCTTCGGGTGATTCTGGCGGGCAAGGCTTCCGGCGTTCCGGCCCAGGAGATATTGGAGAGGTTGCGTGAACCGTATGTCTAAGGTTGCCGTTCTGGGACAAAAAGACGCGGTGCTGGGGTTTAAGGCGTCAGGCGCGGTGGTGTTTGCTGCAGACGGCCCGGAGCAAGCACGCCTTGCCCTTGAGTCTGTTCTAAAGGACGATTATGCGATTTTGCTCGTAACAGAAGAGGTTGCGAGCCTTTTGCGCACGGAACTTGAACCGCTCTATGAAAGCACGAAACCTGTGATAACTGTATTGCCTGATGCTCGCCGGCCACAGGGCATGGGTATGGAGCTTTTGCGCAGGCGCGTGGAACGGGCGGTGGGGGCCAACATTCTGTTTAAGGGAGAGGGATGATGCGGCATGGCGGAAGG
>JAPXLN010000045.1:0-3769 GCA_033809515.1 Bacillota bacterium | reverse complement strand
AGAAGGGAACACCCAGATCCTGCCTTATCTCGCCCAGAATGCCGGGTATTTCCGGGAAATGCTTCACAAAGAACGCTCCGTGAGGCAAATCGAGGACAGGCGCATCCAGACGCCAGACCTTAGCTCCCTGTGCCAGCAGCCTGTTGACGGCGATAAACCCGTCGTTAAGCCTGGAATCAATAAGGTACCCCGCCGGGGACTCTTTCTCGGCGTTTGCCGGGGCAACAGTGCAGCAGCACCTTGTTACCGAACTGATGACTTCAAACTCACCGGCAAACTTCGAATTCAAGGGCCTCACGTCAACCCCCATGAACTCGCCTACGGTGTCAGTGGCGGTATCGTACATGATTGGCGACCCATCAGGGTTCCTGGTCCAATAGCTGTCAGGGTAGAAGGTCCTGCCCAGAAGCGACCGGATAACACCCATCTTGGGCTGGTCCAGGCTAATAACGAAGGAGCCCTTGGGGAACACCTGGTGACCAACCTCAAAAGCTTCCTTAGCTTGCTTGACCTCCACTCCCTGACGAAGCATAAGCTCGACCAGTTTGAGTGCCGTAAGCGGATCGTTTTGCCTGGTGGATATTACGTACGCATAGGGCTTGCCCTCAGCACCGCGCTCGGTCTGCCGTTTGGCCTTGAGATAGGCGTTCCAGAGGACCTTCTCCCTGAACCTTGCACAAATGTCCAGAAGCGCCCACGAGGCGATCTTCTGCTGCTCTACAATGTCACGGAGCCTCCACCAGCCTCCAGGCCACGGGTGCGGAAAGTTGGTCTGCGCTTCGTACTCGGGCATAGTCTTCCGGCTGGCGCCTCTGAGCTGGTGCGGGTGAATGTAGATGGGCGTCGCCAGCCTGGCGCTTGCTGATTCTGTCAACATCCCGGCCATGTTATGGTGCGTGGTCAACCAGTGGAATCCGAAGTGCCCCCACCCGGGATACTGAGCGGCATTCAGAATGCCGGTCTTCCCGTGCTCTTCAAGGGTGTAGGCCATATGCGCACCGTACCAGGAATCCTCTCTCCAAACCAGGGGATCGGCGTAGGGCCGGATTGCGTCAGAATAAGGCGCTATGTACAGCCTTGCTCCCATACTTCCCATGTGATGGTGGTCCTGGTATGCATGGGGATGCCAGTCTGAGAACAGGATTTTCGCCATGTACTGGGATTCAACCAGGTTCAACGCAAACGCGTCCCGGTTATTGTCGTGTCCCGCATACGTATGGTACAACCAAGGAAGCCCCGACCCCTCATACTCTGTTCCAAGTTGCTTGTTGTACCAGTCGGTCACCATAATCTGACCGTCGGGGTTGAACGATGGCACCATCAGAAAAATAACGTTGTCCAATATCGCACGGTTGGCATCAGAGTCACAGGAGACTAGATCATAGGCAAGCTCGGGAGCCATCTGCGTACCCCCGATCTCAGTGGCATGCAAGCTCATGCTCTGGCACACCACAACCTTGCCTTCTTTGACCAGTTCCTTGACAGTCTCTTCGGGAATGCCCCTCGGATCGGTGATCTTCTTGTTGATCTCCTTCAGACGCTCTAAGTTCGACAGGTTCTCAGGTGCGGATATGATGGTCAGAAGAAACGGATTTCCCTCAGTTGTTTCCCCCATGTCGATGACCTTGATCTTGGCCGACTCTTCCTCCAGCTTGTAGAAATACTCGACAATCCTGTCCCACCGGGCAATCTTTCTGTCGCTGCCCAGCCTGTAGCCAAAGAACTCCTCCGGCGACGTTATGCCCGGATGAGTCTTCTTGCGGCCTGCTTCCTCAGACACTATCTGACACTCCTTTCCGGGTATGCTCCTTCCAGTCTGCTCGAGCCGTCCGCTCGAGGTATGCGTATAGGCATCTTCGCCATACGGCAGTCCAATTCCTACCGAACCCGAAACACATTACCCTGGCGGCACTCGTTGACGATCAAAGGTATTAGATATATGATAGAAATAATATTTAGTGAAACGAAATAATTAGGTGAAGCCATTGAACCAACCCGACGAGACAAAACGCTATGAACCGGATGAAGCCCCTGAACCTGAATCTGTGACTGATAGGAAATCGAAGGAGACTGCTGATCGGGTTAACTACGCATCGGCCGGAAGTGCACCGGCAAGAGCTGAGCCAGTTGATACTGTAGAGACAGATGCGCACGAACCCGTCTCCGGTGAAGCGATTGCCAGTGAGACAATTTCCAGCGAAACCACTGCCGATCAGGAGTTCCCCGGTGAAGCACCTGTCGCTCCTGCAAGACGACGGCGAACCCTGGACCTGGAAAGCCACAGCATTGAGCAGAACATATGGATACTTGCGGGCCCCCTCCTGGCTGAGCGCATCCTGCAGTCCATTGTAGGCGCCGCTGACATGGCCATGGTCGGTCGTATAGGGGCCGCATCTGTGGCCGCAGTCGGTCTGTCCAACCAGATATCTTTGATCGCTATGAGCTTCTTCGACGCTATTCGTGTAGGGACCACCGCTGTAGTGGCGCGCCGCATAGGAGCAGGTGAACTGGATGAAGCACAGGCGGCGCTAAGACAGTCCCTTCTAATTGCCAGTGCACTGGGCACAACGGCCTTCTTTCTTCTGGCCCTATTCGGCGGACTAGGCCTTTCTTTGATGGGCGCTGAAAGCGATGTCATTGCCCAGGGGATTCCTTACTTCCGGTGGAGAGGCCTTTCACTGCTTTTCGAGTTCATCAGCATGACATTTGCCGCGTCCTTACGGGGATCGGGTAATACCAGACTCCCCATGTACTCCGGAATCGTCGTGAATCTGCTCAACGTAGCAGGAAACTACGTCCTCATCGAAGGCCGCTATGGCTTCCCTCGCATGGAAGCTGAAGGAGCCGGAGCTGCCACTGCTTTTGCCAGGTTCGCAGGTATGATGATGACCATTCTGCTGGTCAGCACAAGACCAAACGTTCTGAACGGCTGGCACAAGGGTTCTTTCCGGCCTGACCGGGATCTCCTTGGCAGTGTTTTTACAGTAGGGCTGCCTGCCTCAGGCGAAAGACTGACCCTGCGAGGAGCTCAGCTCCTTTACGTGCGCGCCATTGCCGGGCTGGGGACCAACGCCTACGCGGCACACCAGATAGCGCTGCGTATCGAGTCACTCTCATTGACCATAGGTTTTAGTTTCGGCGCAACAGCCACTACCCTGGTAGGACAATACCTGGGATATGGGGATCCGGCTAAGGCCGAGGAAGCTGCGCTAAAGGCCCGAAAGGTAGTCGTAATCGCTATGGGGTGCGCAGGAGTCCTGCTCTTTCTGGCTGCCCCCCAGGTATCACGTCTCTTCATACCCGATAACCTCGAAGTTATCGTCATGTGCAGCGCAGTCTTGAGAATAGTGGCAGTGGCTCAACCATTTATGGGAGTCAACCACGTCATGGCAGGCAGCCTTAGAGGCGCCGGCGATACAACATGGACCATGTTTATCACGGCTGGAAGTGCCTGGGCAGTGCGAGTAGTGCTGACCTACCTTTTCGTCATTCAGATGAACCTTGGTCTGCCTGGCGCATGGTACGCAATGGTCGCCGACCTGGTCATGCGTTCATTGCTGTTTACATGGAGATTCCGGGCAGGCCACTGGAAGGAGATCAAGGTCTAGAGGAGCCATTTCCAGAGAGCGTTGGGACCCAGGCCCATTCCCCGAACCGAATCACGCCGCTCGTCCAGAATCTGCCGGGATTGCCTTTCCACAAACTACCGGATACAATGTCCTGGATAGCAGTGTCGTGGGAGCGTACTTGCCAAATGTTTGACAAGAAG
>JAPXLN010000044.1:0-3968 GCA_033809515.1 Bacillota bacterium | reverse complement strand
ATGTCTTCGCTGTCAAAAATGTTTGTCACCAGAGGCTCCTCAGCCAACAACGCAGCGGGAAAAATCAAAGTCGCTGCGATAATCGCAACAACCAGGACAAGGGCTTTAGGGGATCCCGCCGCCTGCTTCTTCTTCTGAATCATGTGGTTCCCTCCTTGAAATCATGTGACTCTGCAGGTCCCGCCTATGGCAGGCCTTGCCCTACTCGACTGTGAACTCCCGCATTATATATAGTGGTGATTTGCCTCCGTAATGCACCAAAAACTCAACTACATAGTCGCCAGGTTCCAGTTGTCCGGATAGGGCTACGTCAAATGCTCGGATGCCGCCAGGTAGCACAACATTGGCTTCTTCACCTAAATCCAATGAATTCACGTCAACCAACGAACCAGGACCAACGTATTCAATCCCAGGGACACTCTCAGGCATTACCCGTCTCTTCAATGCCATGGATGCTCTGGGTTTAACGTGGATTGTTCCGGTATTCTTGAAGACGGTTCCGAAAACAGTGCCTACTGAAGGTCCTCCGTCGTCAATAGTTATGGGAGCAAGCTCTCCAATAGTCTCAAATTCCTTGCCCACTTTAAGGAAAACAACGGCACCGCTTTCCCCGGACCATTCTGAAATGCCGGGGGTAGCAGATTCACTTTGGGCGACAGGTGTCGCAGTGAATATGACGTTCGCATACTTGCCGCCTGACTCCCCCTTGGGAATTGAGAGCATCATGCGTACTACTTGACGCGCCCTGGGCCTAATCTCAACCACATTAGGTTTTACTTCAATCCAGTCAGCACAACTTGGAGTGGATGACTCTACGTCTTCTGAGATGAGTTCCCCTTCATCGTCGAACGCGAGGGTCGTAGCACGGCCTTCAACGCGGATTGCCTGGTCAGAGCGGTTTTCAATAACCAGTGGCTTTACTACAGTGGCGCCTGGAATGCCACTCAAATCTAGTTGATCAGGATCAACTGAAAAAGGCGCAATCACCGCAGTCGTTTCCATCTTGGCGACCTCTGTTCCGCTCTCCCCAACACTAAACGGAACCTTGGCTGTGGCAGGCCTCATTCCCCCGTACTTCACTGAGATGTCAGCTATGTAGTCGCCGGGCGCAAGACCGCCGGGCAGAACTGAACTAAGGTTAACAGCAGCCCCCGGCAGCACAATGCCTCTACCTGCACCAAGCGGTATTTCTCTCAGTCTCTTCCCGGCGCCATCACGCAAGATCATGCTTCCGCGGGCGAATACATGCATATCGCCCTCGTTGGTTATCTCTGCCGATAGCATGACGGCTTGATTACCGTACATACTGGCATGAGCAGGATTTTCACTGGCATGCGCCACGTTGAACCCGGTCACATCAAGCCTCCTCTGCACTTGCCTTGCAGGGATGGTAAGCTCCACCACTGTCGCAAATCTTTGCACAAATGTACTGGAAGCAAACGCAGGCTCTCCCTTTCGCTCCTCTGGAATCAACTCAAAAACGACAGCTGCGTACCTGCCGCCCGATGCCCCACGAGGCACCGTGAGGGTTCCTTTTACGGCAATGGCGGAGCTTGGCCCCACTGTGGCCTTGTCCGCAGAGAGCTTTATCCACTTAGCGCACGAATGCTCGGACTCGCCCAAAACCGCAATTTCATAGTCTCCATCTGGTTTTTGGGCCAAATCGGCGGTATATATGAGGAAGTCCGCAGTCACAGCCCGGCCCTCGTTCATCATGACCACTTCAAATGTCTTTGTTTCCCCCGGCGCTGCGGTCATTTCCACAAGCATGGGGGTGAAACTCAAAGAGACCTGCGCGTGTGTGGAACTTGGGGCCGCAGTGAGAATGGCAAACAGGCCGATCAGTATGATCGCTACCCTTCTTATCAGAGTCCGCCCCCATGGTACGCTTGCTGCCACCCTATTCCCGTCCTGGAACGATTTCGGCTGGAAAAACATCACAGCTTCTCTCCTTCTTACCCATCCGGGGGGGGGTGACCACGAAGGTCACCCCCCGGATTCCTGACTTACCCTGATGATCAGGGATGCCTATGCTGTTTCCCACGGATGGAAAACCCAAGTATAGCTCTGCTTATGGCTACAGAACCGGTGCAAACCATGATCCCGTCTGAGGATCAACCCACCTCTTGATGTTCTGCAGCGTAATTGTGATCTGCCCTTGATTTTCATACTCGCATGAGGAGTTGCAGTTCTCCACTATGATCTTGTTGAATAGCTTGGTGCTCACGCCGGCATGCAGATCCGCGCTGTCGGAGACCAGCCGAGGCGTCTCGTTAAGAGCAGAAGCCCTTATCCAGCCATTTTCATCCGCTGCTTCGATGGATTCACCGTAGCTGTAGTAGGTATCGATCGTGGTCTTTACGCCCCCTGTTTGCTGATACTGGAGGTCACCGAATCCTGCGAAGCCGATCACTACGTCGTTATTGCTCTTGACGGTGAACTCAATGCAGTCTGCCGCATATGTGCCAGGCTTCAGTATGCGCCAATCCCAACGAGTCCCGCCGATTGACCATTCACACCACTGCGCCATTGATGCATGGTGCAAGAAGTCGATTGTCCAGACCTCCTTGTTGCACTTATCATTAGCCGGACCGCTCCTCCAGCAACGAGCAAGGGCAGTCAAGTCTCCTTCTGCTTTGCGGACCCATCCGCTACCATCCCACTCCCAATGCTCCACCTCAACTGCACCGGGCGGCAGATCCTGACCGTCGTTATAGGCCATCGCCATAGCCGGCACTAGAAGAAACGCGAGAACCACTAAACAAACCAGTAGCTTTTTCATTTACATTCGTCCCCCTTAATGAGTTATTTTGAGGTTCGCTGATGGGCCAAAGCCCATCTAAGGCTAGGGTGCTACCTTGAGCCCCCGTTGCCTATTGAATTGTTGCTGACTATGAACGTAACCACCCCCTTGTCGTCCCCAAGATCAGAGGAATACTCTGCGGACGATACTTCCTCGCTCACACTTATCATCGACCACAAGCGAACCACCGACTGAGTAGTAGAGTCAAGCGTTATCGGTGCTGGCCAGTTCTGCCAGCTGTTCAATGCGCTCGCGGCAATCCACTGTGATGACGCATTGTCCGGAAGATCCTTCGCAAAGGTATAGAACGCGGGAATCGTGCCTGATATACCATCCGTCCTTGCCAGATCCCTAAAGCCAGAGAACTGAACCTGCAGATTGCCATGGCCTGTGGCAGCAATCTCGGTGGCCAACGCAGCATATGTCCCAGGCTTCTGTACCCGCCAGTCGATGCGCGTCGCGGTCACCGATACATCCGCATACGGCTCCCCGGCGCACTTGATGTATATGGGGTCAAGCGGCACCTGGTCCCCATTGCCGCTTCCCACCGGGTTGTATTCCATGTTGATAGAGTCACAGAAAATCAAATCCTTATCGCTTGGCGGCAGTCCGTTAGTCTTCACCTTCAAGGCCAGGTACGCACGGGACCCGGGCACGAACTTGTTGTTACCCTTCTGTTGCCAATTCCAGATTACCCTCACACGCGCAATGCCCGGCTCAGGGTAGTAGGTTTCTATCGTCAGTTTCCCGTCATTCTCCACAGTGGGGTCAGGTAGAGTCACGACCCGCTCTATCTCATCCGCGGTCAGATGCTCACCGAAAAGCAATGTCACTGTCCAACCGTTCCACTCCACCGTCGACGGCGGCTGGCTCGCCCAGTTGTCTACCTGGATCTCCACTATCCACTCGGCTTCCTCGCCTGTAGGTACAGTGAATTTGTCGTCCTCGACGCCTACATTGTCTGAAACCCCCGTAGCTACCAGCATGAAGGATCCATCCACATTTTCTCCCACGAAGTGGTGAGCCCTCGTAATCATAGCTGGCTCCCCGGACTGCTTCACGCTAACCAATGGAGCAATGCCTCCCTGGCCTGCGCCGATGGGCACACTTCCCCCAAGCCCCGGCTTCACCGGCACGGGTCTCTCCGGAAAGGGCCTCTTGAGGT
>JAPXLN010000043.1:0-4171 GCA_033809515.1 Bacillota bacterium | reverse complement strand
AATAAGAACGTGGCCATCTATGGCGATGATTACAGGTATTGCACCTTTGTTACAGGCGGTCTCCGCAGTTTTGTCGGCAATCACGTGGATCACTACATGCAGGTTAACGGCAGGGCTATTGTGCATGTTTTGGTGACAGTCTTTCTGGCGCTTCCCAAATCTATGTGGCGAGTGTTCAATTCGCTGCTTCTTGGCTCCTTCGTTTATTTCGGCTCACGTATTGTCATAAAAGACAATGATGCGCTCTTACAGAATATAGCGTGCCCTACGCTGCTATGCTCCGGTATACTTGCCCTCGATATACATGTTACACGGCAAAGCGTGTACTGGCTCACAGGCGCATTGAACTATGTATACCCCGTAGGCCTACTGATGTTGTACTGGTATCTGCTTGAACACAACGGCAACAAGATCATCACTGCCATAGCGTCTTTTCTGTCAGCTGCCACGACAGAGCAAAATGCCATGATGACAGTCGGATTGAGTTTCCTTTATCTGGCCTACAACTTCCGCCAATGGAAAGACAAGAAATCCCTGGCAGTGAATTTCGGGTTAAGCATTGCCGGAATGTGTACCGTGTTGTTGGCACCCTCAGTCTTGGTGCGCTACGGCTTGGAGAATAAAACAACACCTTTTATGAACCTGCTGAGGTCCAATGTTAAGTCGCAATGGGTAAGGTTCTTTGCAGCGAGGTACGTTGTCTTTTACCAGGTGGTTTTTATCGCTGTATCTTGCCTGTTTATGCTTAGCTACAGGTCCATGCTCAACAGAAAGGAACGGGCTTTTGCGTATGTCTTGTCCGTATATGCAATCGCTGAGACAGCGCTGATCATCATGCTGTCAAGACAAGAGAGCAATGTAATGACGCCGGACAGGTTGTTAAAGATCTCGGTTATCTCTGTTTATTACGTTGTCCTCTCATCCTTCAATGTATATGTCCTGTTCAGGCATAGGCCCGTGGAGAACTATTACATACCCTTGTTTGCGCTGATATTGTACATCGGTTCACAGGTGATGATGATAGTCTCGCCCGTATGGGGGGCGAGGAACGAGCTTTGCGGGATATTCATGTTGTCTTTGTGTTCTTCGTTCTACGCCGCCCATATTAACCTGTCGGAAGGAGCAGGCCTCATGAAAGCAGGCCTCATTCTTATCTGTATAGTCGTTTCAGCTGCATCGTTGAGCAATGTCTCAAAAACCATAGCAGGCTATGCTGAGAACATTCAGGTAGAACACGCAAATATCGCTCTAATCGGGCAGTACAAAGAAAACGGCGGGGTTGGCGAACTCTATCAATACAAACTGATTGACGAATCCTATGGATGGTCTATGCCTTATTACAGCCGGTACCACGAGGTGTATTACAAGGTGAGATACGGCTTGCCTAAGGAACTGAACATCAGATGGGTCGACTACGCAAGATAGCGACGCTTGTATACAACATGGTATTTTTCACTCAACTCTCCAGTCCAGCTTCCTGGTGGCCAGGTACAAGAACACTATTGTGAATCCGAGCAGAATTCCGGCCTGCTTCAAGACGGTCGCCGCAGGTGCGCCCGTGAGGCTCCCTCTCAATGCAGCCGCTGCATAGCTTGTGGGAAGCAGTTTGGATGTCCACTGCAAAAAAGCAGGCAAGTTCTCATAGGGAATCAGCACCGGCGACAGAAACACCACCACAAGCATGGTTGCAGAGTTGAACAGGTTTGCCTGGTGAAGACTCCGGGCATTGACGCCTGCCAGCACACCCAATCCTGCCATTGACAAAGCTGCCAGCAGCATTACAGGAAAGACCGCCGGATTCCACCTGACCGGAAATCCGAACCACAAAGAGCCCATCCCTATGGAAAAGGCCATGGTGGGTATGATGAAAATGGCAGACACTGTGGCAAAGGCCAAAGTAATCTGAAGCTTTGACACAGGGAGTGCAGCGAAGTATTCAAGATCGTTTCTTTGCCTGCCCCAGGCAAGGTCGTTGCAGATCGATTGCATAGGCCCCATAACCAGCGCCATTACTGCGTTTCCCGATGCCACGTACAACCCTGAAGCAGGATCGCCTGCACCGCCGCTGAACTTCATGAAAACCATAATCGCCACCGGAAACGTAAGCCCGAGGAATATGTGGAAATACCATTCATTGCGTATGTTTGCCCACCTTATGAAGAAAAGGTCCTTGTACCCTCTCCACCAGCGTGATATGGCACCCACAGGACCCAAAGGTTCACCTGCGACGGGCCTTTCAGCGTGCAAATCCGGCGCCGGCTCTTTCCCCTTCATTTTCAAGGCGCTCGCCCCCTCCCAGTTGCAGATACACATCCTCCAAAGTCGGCGTAATAATCCTCAAGTCGTCAAGATAGCTCATTTCCACCGTGGAGATGACCTTGTCGGTGACTTGCTGAACCTGAGGCCGCGGCACCAGAAGAAGGACTTCCGTGTCCGACAGAAACCGGGCCTCCACATCGTCAAGATCCCGAAGAAAGGCCAGGTCTGCATACCCTTCAGAACCGCTTTTCAGCCGCACGTCCACACGGACCCTCTGGTCAATCCGGGCCTTCAGGGACCCCACCGTCCCTATAGCCCTGATCTTGCCCTGGTTGATAATGCCCACTCGCCGGAGCACTTTCTCAGCTTCGACGACATTGTGGGTGACAAGGATAATCGTAGTCTTTCGTGCATGGTTGATTTCCTTTAGCTTTTCCCAAACCTGCTTCCTGTAGGAAGGGTCAAGGTCGTTTGTGGGCTCATCCAGGATCATGATAGGGCGAGAAGCCATCAAGGCCATGCCCATGGCTACCAGCCGCCCCTCGCCGCCGGACATCTTGCCAATAGGCCTTTTTCCGAGATAGCCCAGGCGAAACTCATCTACCAGCCCGGCCGCCTGTTTGGCAGCGTCTGCCCGGTCCATTCCCCTCAGGCGCCCGGTGACGCACAAAGCCTCGTATGCAGTAAGGTCGGCCACAGCTCCAAGCCGTTGCGGCGTGTAGCTCACATACCAGGGAATCATGTCTATGTTTGTGCCGGCCAGAGGAATGCCGAAAAGTTCAACAAGGCCTGAGCTCGGTTTCACAAGCCCCATCATCTGACGGACCAAAGTGGTTTTTCCCGCGCCGTTGGGTCCCAGAAGCCCGAAAATCTCGCCGGCTTCAATGGCGAAGCTTAGCCTGTCGTTGGCCACTACGTTGCCGTCTTTGTATACCTTGGTGAGATCCCGAACCCTGTAAGCCAGCATAGCCTCACTTCCTTTTTTGCGCACCATATCCCAGGCCACCGGCTTTTGTCAGCCGCGAAGCAGGGACTGAATCCGACTTGCCGCCTCAATGCTGCCTCTTACCTTGATTCGCCCGGGGGTGTACAAAGCCCCCAGGGGCAATACGCCGAGAACCAGAGCCCTAAAGTCCTCAGACGATGCTTCAAGGACAAGGTCCGACTCCATCACCGGTTCCGTAACCGGGTCCATTGCCGATCCCATGACCGCTTCTGTTAAAGGACCCTCTCCCACCCGGACCAACCCGGCATCCAGGGCAACATGAAAGACTCCGCCGCCTTCTCCTGACAACCGGAACTCATAGCGGCCTTCAATGTCCCGGGCAGAGGCGGGGTCCGCTTTCAGCCGCCTTTCGATTCCGGCGAAGATGCCTGCCACGTCCGGCGCGCCGTCTGGCAGTTCAACCTTGCTGCCAGGACTGCCCGATTGGCCGGGCTTGCCTGGACCGCCGGCGGTGCCTGAGCCGCCCTGGACCTCCACATTGCCGGAACCGTCAGGCGGCCACTGTAGGACGCTTCTGAGAAGCACCCGGGTTCCGGGGCTGATTCGGGCGGTTGCTTCCGCCTCCAACTCTCTTTGCAGTGCAAGCACCGTAATGTCGTGGTAAATCCACTGGGCCACGGTAAACGCCAGTGCCGCACCTTTGCTCCACAAACCCAGTGACCTATCGGGGCCAAGTATCTGACCTATGAAGCACTCCTTTAGGTCTGAGACCACCTGGAGCCACCTTCCGAAGACTGCAACCTGAACATACTGCAGGGGTGAAACGCTATGATAAAACGCATTTGGGATGGGAAGCTTCGCTTCCCCAAAGCACACAACATACACGCCGGCTCCACGCTCATGGGCACGCGCAAGCTCCGGACCCAGGGCCATCAAGTCCTCAGGCCAGCCGGATACAAGCAGTTT
>JAPXLN010000042.1:0-4649 GCA_033809515.1 Bacillota bacterium | reverse complement strand
ACCCTGGGGTATGAGCTTGTGGAGCAGGTCAGAGAAAGGTATGGTAAGGACCCGGCATACGTTGTGGTGACCCACGCCGGAGGCGGCAATGTGACGGGCACTGCAAGGGGCGCACTTAAGGCCGGGGCCAGGAATTCCGTGATTATCGGCGCCAGCGTTGACCTATCCGGGCTCCACATGGCCTCAGACCACGATTTCAACAGAAAGTCATTCACCACAGGACACACAGGATTCGGTGTTCCTTTTGCAACCTGGCCTGACAGAACCGACGTTCCCAGAAACGCCGCAAGGCCCCTCAGGTACCTCGATAGGTATGTGACTGTGACTCAGGGCGATGTCTTCTACGTAACTGAGGTTCTGGCCCAGCTGGAAGGCCTTGAGAGAGGCCCAGCAGGGAACACGTCCCTGGCTGCAGCTATCGCCCTTGCCAGGGAGCTTCCTGAAGATGAGATAGTGGTGGTTCAGGAGACCGAATACACAGGAGCGGGAAAGCATCCCCAGGCCCAGCTTGATTTTGCCAGGCGAAACGGAGTCGAGGTCAGAAAAGGTGATCCGGCTGAAAACGTTCCCGGAAAGGTAATCGTGATTCCCGAAACCTTCTCCCAGCTGCGTGTAACCGAAGTGGATCTTGACAGGATGAGGAGGTCCTACCTCAGAAACGCTGTGCGAAGAACAGGGGTGCAGCAGGTCACTTTCGAGGACGTAGAGTTTCTGGCAGAGGACGTGAAAGCTACCCCGGAGTTCGTTGTCAATGAGCTTGGGGAACTGGGGGTGAACGTGGTTGGGCAGGGACATTGAGGAAAAACGAAAACATCTGGCAGCGCTGTCTGATGAAGAACTGAAAGACCGCTTCTGGAGCCTTGCCAGAGACATAGTTAAGCCTCTTTACGATTTGGCGTATACTCATACATCCCCTTCCATCGAACGTTCAGTCCTCCTTCGCATGGGGTTTTCCAGCCTTGATGCCCAGGCCATTGTCTCTCATGCGGAAAAAAGAGGGCTGCTGGGCAAAGGCGCCGGTCATCTGGTGCTCAGGTATGCGAAGCTGCAGGGCAAGCCTTATCTTCAGGCCGGTCAGGATCTTGTGACCGGTGACGGATGGGACAGGCTTGCTTTGTGTTTCGGAGGTGACAGGACCCAATGACAAAACCGGTGAAAGAACCGATCCACGATTGCGACTACACGCTGGAACCCGTAGAGAAACTCGATATTCGGGAGATCCTCAAAGGTCTGGAGAACTACTCCCCCAGGCGGACAGGATGGGCCTGGAGAGAAAAGACTCCCGGGCAGAAGGTGGGTCCCTTTGAGTACTCAGAAACTTCAGCCCCTCTGGAAAAGTCGGTTCCCTTGCCTGTGGCCAGGTACTTTGGCGGCATAGATCCCCAGCCTGACTGCGTAATAACTACAGAGATCGCCTCAGGCCGGTTTGAGGACGACATCAGAAGGATGCGCATGGCCGCCTGGCACGGGGCCGACCACATGATGGTCATACGGACCGCAGGTCAGAGCCACATTGACGGCCTCCTGGAGGGTACCCCTGAAGGCGTCGGCGGAGTGCCCATTACGCGGAAGCAGATAAGGGCCACACGGAAAGCCCTTGATCTCATTGAAGACGAGGTAGGACGGCCAATAAACTTCCATTCCTACGTTTCGGGAGTCGCAGGGCCTGAAATAGCCGTCCTGTTTGCCGAAGAAGGGGTGAACGGCGCACACCAGGACCCCCAGTACAATGTCTTGTACAGAAACGTGAACATGCACAGATCTTTTGTTGACGCGGCTGTGGCCAAGAGGATAATGGCCGCCTGCAATATGCTTCAGATAGACGGAGCTCACAACGCCAATGCCACGGCCAGAGAAGCCTGGAAGGTCATGCCTGAACTTTTGGTGCAGCACGCCATAAACTCTGCCTTTTCCGAGATGGCAGGCATGAACAGGGAGTATATCGCCCTTTCCTCTGTTCCTCCGACCGCTCCGCCTGCTCCGGCCCTTTCATATGACCTTCCCTATGCAGTTTGCCTGAGGTGGCTTTTCTCTGACTACAAGGTGCGCGCCCAGCAAAATACGCGCTACATAGAATCAGATTCCCGTGAAGCTACTGTGACCCATGTTCTGAATCTTCTGGTGTCCAGGCTGACCTCAGCTGACGTTCAGAGCACTATTACTCCTGATGAGGGACGCAATGTTCCGTGGCATTATAACAACGTGGCAGCTGTAGACACGGCCAAGCAGGCCCTCTTAGGCATGGACGGTTTGCGGGATCTGCTGGAATTCAAGAAGGACGGGCCTCTTCCTGAGAAAGTGCGCGAACTGGCAGAACGGGCCGTGCTTTTTCTTGAGGAAATCCAGGACGCCGGGTACTTCCAAGCTGTGGCGCAGGGCTTCTTCGTAGACTCAGGCCAGTACCCCGACAGGCACGGCGACGGCATTGCCAGAGACCCTGAAGGCGGCGTTGCCGCAGGGAGCATAGTGGAAAGGGACAAAGACTACATGGCTCCCGTATGCCATCATTTCGGGTACAACAACCTGCCTGAGGGCATCTCGAAGCCATGCGACCTCATAGACGGGTGTACCCTTTGTGACAGAAGCAAGATTGTGTACATTGACGAGCTCGATCCTGGAGACAGCGTGGACCTTCGCCTTTCCCGTGTGGAAGGTCTTAGGGATGACAGTATACGACCGGAAGTGCAATGGGCCCAGGATGGCTTTGTTACCCTTACTATGTTTATCCCAGAGAAAGAGGATGTAGCTGAATATGCTTCTTTGGAGATAGCCCGGCGATTAGGGCTAGAGGAATCAGAGGTCATCCACAAGCGGGTTATGCATCCTGCAGAAGGGACTCTGGTTGAAGTTAAGGGCGTAGTGCCTTTCTCCATATCCAGAAATTCGCTTCAAATTCCTGAGAAGCCCCGGATGCTTTCGGAAGATGAGATCCGCCAGGAGATCAAATGCCATCCCATCAAAGTGGTGTGCGGTACTGTTGGGCAGGACGAGCATTCAGTGGGAATGCGAGAGATCATCGATATCAAGCATGGCGGGATTGAGGGTTTCGGCATTAAGGTGGTGTATCTTGGCACCTCGGTTCCTGTAGAGAAAATGGTGAATGCGGCCATTGAAGAAGATGCCCAGGCCATTCTCATTTCCACCATAATCAGCCACGCTGACATTCACAGAAAAAACATGGAAAAGCTTTCGAGCTTGTGTGTGGAAAAGGGCGTAAGGGATAGATTTGTCCTGGTTGCCGGCGGAACTCAGGTGACCAACGACCTGGCCCTGGAAGCAGGCCTGGATGCAGGATTCGGCAGGGGCACCCGGGGAATTCACGTAGCTTCGTTCCTGGTTGAAAAAAGAAGGGAGCTCCGGGCAGGCGGCTAGAGCGGCGGGCCGGGAGCAAGCTGCTCAATGGAACCGTGCAAGAGGGGGCCACTATCGTGAAAGTTGATGCAATAGTAGCTGAAATTGGCAGCACTACCACTGTAGTCAGCGCATTTCGCCTTGGCGATACCCCCTGTTTCCTGGGGCAGGGCATATCGCCAAGCCCCCAGCATTCGCTGGTCGCCCCACACGGCGACGCATACCGTGATGTTTCTCCTCATGTTCATCCGGCTGATGTGACAGTTGCCCTGAGACAGGCCCTTGACGACCTGGCCCGGAACCTTGGGACAGACGACCTGGAATGGACTGTCATGATGGCTGCGTCCAGCGCTGCCGGAGGGCTCTCTATGAGCGTCCACGGTCTTGTGTATGACATGACCGCAAAAGCTGCAAAGGAAGCTGCCCTTAACGCCGGGGGCGTGGTGAAACTGGTCACAGCAGGGGACATTACTCCGCACGATGTAATTCTTCTCAAGAGGATAAGGCCCAAGATGGTCCTTCTTGCCGGGGGAGTGGACTATGGCGAGAAAGACACGGCCATACGCAACGCCAGGATTATTGCAGACCTGAACCTGGGAGCCCCAGTTCTGTATGCAGGGAACATTGCGGCCAGGCCCGAGATTGCGGAAGTCTTCGAATCTGAAGGCGTGGAAGTCCGCTTTTCCGACAACGTATACCCTCATGTTGACGAGCTGGTGGTTGAGCCTGCCCGCAAAGTGATCCAGGACATATTTGAGGATCACATAGTCACGGCCCCGGGCATGGACAGAATACGGACCATGGTGAAAGGCACCATAATGCCTACCCCCGGTGCTGTCATGGAAGCATGCAAGATGCTGTGGCCTGTGATGGGCGATCTGTGTGCAGTGGATGTAGGGGGCGCTACCACTGATGTCCATTCAGTGGCCAAAGGAAGCCCTGAGATTCAGGCTATTTTGGAGAGCCCTGAGCCTTTGGCCAAACGAACTGTAGAAGGGGATCTGGGCGTCTACATCAACGCCCCTAACGTGCTGGAACTGGTGAAAGACCGGGCAGAGGCAGATCTGGGATTCGATCCGGTTTCTATCCTCAAGGATCTTCAGGCCATCCCTGAGGATGCCCGGTCCAGGGAGTTGGCAGCCTACTTGACCCAGGCAGCGTGCCGGACGGCGTTTTCCAGGCACGTTGGCAGGATTAAGTACCTCTACGGGCCCCAGGGCAGATTGACCCTAGCCATAGGAAAAGACCTTTCAAGCGTAAGAACGATTATTGGCACGGGAGGCCCTCTTACGTGCCTG
>JAPXLN010000041.1:0-4742 GCA_033809515.1 Bacillota bacterium | reverse complement strand
GGGCTCCGGCTCCCGGAAACTGGATTGGCGGTGGGTTCACTGGCTACGCCATGGCCAGTGGAAGGGCAAGAGCCCTCGGATCATGGGGAAATGGTCGCTCATTGGCTACGCTGTGACCAGTGGAAGGGCTGTGGCTCCCGAGAACCGGGCCGGCGGTGGGTTCACTGGCTACGCCGTGACCAGTGCAAGGGCAAGGAGCCCTCGGATCATAAGGAAACGGTCGCTCACTGGCTACGCCGTGACCAGTGGGAGGGCAGTGGCTCCCGAAAACGGGACCGGCGGTGAGTTCACTGGCTACGCCGTGACCAGTGAGAGGGCAAGGAGCCCTCGGATCATAAGGAAACGGTCGCTCACTGGCTACGCCATGGACAGTGGGAGGGCTGTGGCCCGTGAGAATCGGGTTGGCAGTGAGCCTGCATTTTGCGGGGGCCGCTCACCTTTTCCGCCCAGGTACCTCCATGGCCGGATGATGCTTGTGCTTGCCACCGGTACGGTGGTGAAGCTGGCTCCGGGTACCTAACGGCGGTAGCGGGAACCACCGCATCTTAGTTCACATAATATGTCTGGCCACGGACTCCTAGGCGGATGCAAGGAGCAAACGTCAGCACCGGAGTCTTGGCGAGAAATGTGCGAGGAGGTCAGATTGATGGAGAAGGAATTTGAGGCGAAAGCCGGGGCTAAGAGACAGGAGGCACGAGCGGGGGCAAAGGTATCGGACACACGAGCTGAGGCCAAGGTGCCGGAAGCGCGAGCGGGGGCAAAGGTGCCGGAGGCACGAGCTGAGGCCAAGGTGCCGGACGCTCGAGCGGAAAAGCTTACTCCGTTTACCCCCTTTTACGGACGCATGTCTGCCAGGATCCCCGTTGCCGAAGCTACGGGCATCCGTTTCTGGCTCATCACCTTCGCCGAACACGGCCTGTTTATAGCAGGGAATCTGCCTTGCAGCCGCACGGATCTTATAAGAGAGGCTGAGGGCTTTAGTGACTGCTTCTACAACCTGTTGGGGAGGCTTGACCCCAGGCGGACTGAAGGGTGCCTTGACGAGGCAGTCCGGGGAGCTAACGCAATGATCTGCTTCTTGGAACGCCTCGTCCAAATGGAGGTTGCAGGTGAGCTAGCTTCGACGTTGCCCCCTTCCGTCTATGTCCACATGATAGATGAGACCAGGCGTTTTGTCCTAATTGCCACACAGCCCTACGTTGAACCCTTGGGTGCGGAGGCAAGCGCGGTGAGACCGGAAGGGGTGGTGTCTCCGCTGGTGAACCTGCTGCAGGCAGAGTATTTCTGGCTTCATGATCAGTCTGACCACGCAATCATGCTCCAGCAGGCAGTGGAACCTGCTCACATGCGCTACATGGAGGAGGCCCGCGCCTGGGAGAGGGTCCTGGGCCATCTGGGGGCCGAGGCCAATGTTCTCATGAAGATGGCCACGGCCAATCCTTCCTGTATGCCGGCGGCAGTCGAATTCACGCGCAATGCTGTGGCGGCAACAACGGGAATGCGCGATTTCAGCTGGGATACGTTCAGACTGCGGGAAACCAGCCAATTGTTAGGAAATCAGCCGGCGCTGCTGGCCTATCACATGGCCAGAGAGTCGGAGCATGCACGGATCATCATGGAGTCTCTGGCGGGTTACAGGTGAGTTGTGGAGCCCTATTCGGAGCGGGTGTCCATTGCGTGGATCGGGAATGGGTGCTTTGCCGGCATGGAACCGCTTGGACTATGTTACCTGACGTGTTTCTTGAGAAAAGCTTCAGCTTTCTTTGCCACCTGCTTTCTGGGGTTATGTCTTTGCCCGGCTACGAATTCGATGATCTCTTTCTTTCTGGGGGACACCTCAAAGTACATGTGGAAGCAGCCAATTGCGTGTCCGAACATGATGTTTTTGCATTCCTGAGAGGGCTTTCCCTTGTGTAGATAGGTCCTTTCAGATATGCTAAGCAGTCGTTGAGTTAGCTCACTCTCGTATTCAGGGTTCTTCATGGCAAGCTTGCATGCATTTTTTGCAGCATTTCCGGCAGTTACCATTGAGTCAGAGTCTATGAGGCTGAAGTACCTGTGGCGAATGGTCTCGAACTTGCCTTTGCTGTCTACATCAACGAGATTTGACAGTATGGCAATTGCTTCCCACTTGATGAAACTATTCTGGTTGTCGATGAGGGCGGCTACATCATCAAAGTAGGGATAGACAAGGGAAGGATGCTTTTCGCTGAGCGTCCGTATGACCTTGCAACAGTAGAACTTCAGGGTTCCCGTGTCGATTCTGATGATTTCCAGCAGCAGGCCGAGGATTTCGGGATCTGCCGCGATTTCATCTACGAGATCAGCCACTTCGGGTTTGCCACTGAGCTTTTCCTTCAGTTGATTTACCCTATGTTCGCAGCCGGTCACGCTTCTTGATCCGCCCACCTGAAGGTGGGCGCGGGCTGTGCGTTCGCATTTATCGTCCATGTTTTCTGTTCCTTTCACTCTTGACATGGAGATGCCCACCATAGTAGGAAATGCATGAGCATATGTACTCCTGCTGTGCCCATGGTTTCCCTATGTGCTCCTTGTTTCCCTGCGACCTATATTGTATCAATAGCTCATGTATGATGAATGCAACGGGGTGGGCTGGCAAGCAATGCAGTCTTTGACTTAGTATAGATCCCGGAATGCACTCGGGATGGAACGTGGAATCAACGTGGAACCAGCGCGGAACCAACGCGGAACGAACTCGAGCAGACTCGGGAACCAACGAAGAACCAACGAAGAACCAACGAAGAATCAACGAGGAACTGGAGTGACTTATGATGAGCCAGCACATGGAAAAACTGCGCCCAAGGCCGCTCATGCACCTTACACGGCATTTGCAGGGACTTATCCAGGGCAAGTTATGGATGAAGATACTTATAGGCATGGCCCTTGGTCTTGTGGTGGGGATGGTTCTGTCTCCACAGACAGGCCTGGTAAGCGCTGAGGCATCTCAGGTTATCGGCAGCTGGCTGGCGCTGCCGGGGAACGTATTTTTAGGGCTTATCCAGATGATTGTCATCCCCCTGGTGGTAGCTTCGATTGTATGCGGCATGGCCGCCGCCGAGGACAGGGAGCATTTGCGCCGGCTTGGCACACGTCTTGTCTTGTACTTTGTCATGACCACCGTAGTAGCTGTTATTATCGGCATAGGCGTTACCGTTTCGCTGCAGCCTGGCCGGTTTATAGATCAGTCCCTGATCGCATCCATGGAAGAAGCCCCGTCTGCAGGCGGAAAAGACATCCCGGACCCACAGGGGCTGGGAGCTTTTCCTGACATCGTTGTCAGATTGCTCCCTGAGAACCCCCTGGGGGCCATGGTAGAGCGAGAGATGCTGCAGGTTGTTCTGTTTTCTGTGATCACCGGGTTGGCCCTTGTAACTATGGCTCCCCACCAGGCAAAACCCTTGTTGGAGCTGTTGGGGTCTCTGCAGGAAGTGTGTATGACTGTAGTGCGCTGGGCTATGTACCTGGCCCCTGTGGCAGTTTTCGGGCTGTTGGCTCAGATCACCATTAAGGTGGGACTCGAAGCTCTTTTGGGTATGGCCGCCTATGTGGGTACTGTTCTTTTGGGACTTTTGCTGTTGATGTGCTTGTACTTGCTCGTAGTCTTTTTTGTAGCACGCAAGAGCCCTCTGGAATTTCTGAGAGATATCCGCGAGGTGCAGCTTCTGGCCTTTTCCACGTCCAGTTCAGCAGCGGTCATGCCTCTGTCTATGAAGACAGCCGAAGAGAAACTGAAGATACCGCCGTCTATCGCGGAGTTTGTGATCCCCCTGGGGGCCACTGTTAACATGGACGGTACGGCTCTTTACCAGGGCGCAGCTACTGTCTTTCTGGCTCAGGTTTTTGGGATGGAACTGGGGCTTTGGGCTCTGGTTCTTGTTGTGGTCACTACTGTAGCGGCCTCCATCGGTTCCCCGGCTACCCCGGGGGTTGGTATAGTAGTTTTATCTATGGTGCTGAAGAGTGTGGGAATACCTACGAGCGGAATCGCGCTTATTCTCGGCGTAGACAGGATCCTTGATATGAGCAGGACGGCTATTAACGTAACCGGAGACCTGGCTGCGTGTCTGGTTATGGACCGTTGGGTAGGGGAACGGAGGGACTGATGTGTGTGACACTTTCTACATAAGAAGGCCCCACAGAAGAGCTTACGAGAGGGGCACCACAAGTTTCCTTGCGAAAAACAGTGACCGGGATCCCAACGAGCCACAGTATATGTTTTTTGTCCCGGCAGGTCAGGTGAGCAAACCGAAAACCTACGTTGAAATGCCCTCTTACGTGGTAAAGCACGATGTTTGGCTGTCGAAACCTTCCTGGATGTGGGGGGCCGAGATGGGCGTCAACGCAAAAGGAGTATCCATTGGCAACGAAGCCATCTTTAGCAGGGTCAGTGTGGATAGAACAGGGGTTCTGGGCATGGACCACTTGCGGGTAGCTCTGGAGCTTGCTTCAACAGCCCGGGAAGCAGTGGAACTGATCGTAAAGAACACTGAGCAACACGGGCAGGGGGGAGACGGAGGTTTCGAGCGCCCTCTCTACTACCACAACAGTTATCTCATTGCAGACCCGGACGAAGGTTACGTGCTGGAAACCGTCGATCGGTACTATGCATACAAGAAACTGGATGGGAACTATCACATCAGCAACAAACTCTCAATCGAAGACGATTACGACGAGATCTCCCCGCAGCTTAAAGGCAAAGTCAAGAGTTTCCAGAGGCGCTT
>JAPXLN010000040.1:0-5194 GCA_033809515.1 Bacillota bacterium | reverse complement strand
TCATTGCTTGCACAGGCATGCATGATCCTGGAAGACATCGCAGATTTCCAACGCATAGGCGGACAGAAGCCGCCAGAGGACCGCTACCTCAAGTACCTGAAGATATTCCGGTTTTCCCGCGGAGATGGCCTCGTTCACTCACAGACAAACATCAGCGAGCCAGGCGATTTCCACAAGCTTCTCTCTATAGATGAGGAAACGGTCGCCATAGCAGCCTCCTGTCTCGCCAACAGCACCAGGGTCCGGATAGTCAAATCCCTGCTGAAAGGCAACAAGACCGCGGCAGAGCTGACTGCAGCCACAGGCTTCAGCGGAGGCCAGCTCTACCACCACCTCAACCACCTCACCAGTGCTGAATTCGTGTCGGCAGACCCCCGGGGAGTCTACTCCCTGACCCAGCTGGGCTTGGACCTGACAGTAACCTTTCTCTTTGACGTGGGAGTAAGAAGGGCTGCAGCCGAGGACATGCGAGACGCCGCGGAACCTGGCGCGGAACCTGGCGACACAGCCCGGCAAGAGAAAGCAGGCCAACACGGCAAAGCAGACCAGCCCGACAAGACGAGCAAGGAGACCGACAAGAAATAACAGCCAAAAGCCCCCACCCCTCAAACACGAAAGGAGTGGTCCCCTGATGAGCCAGAAGAAGCGGCCCGACATGAAAACCCGTGCCCAAAAGGCATGGCAGGCGGGTACAGACGGTCTCTACGCAGTCAAGTTCTACTGGACAGCTAACCCCATACTTTGCGCGGCAATGGCAGCTTCACTGATACTTCAGGCCCTGATACCCGCCGGCAAACTCCTCCTGCAAAAAACAGCAGTAGACAGTCTCACACAAACCCACTTTCCCATTGCCCTCTGGGCAGTAGGCGCATACATAGCATCAGAATTCCTCAACACCGCCTGCACCAGACTGTCCGACCTCGCCCGCACCGTCCTAACAGACCTCACAAACCTCAAGATGACCCTGGACATCACCGGAACCCTCGAAGACATTCACACCCTCGAAATCTACCACCTACCCAAGTACAACGACTCAGTGACCGTCCTTGGGTCCCTTCGGTCATCCATGTCAGGCGCCGCCCAGGGGTTCCTCCAAAGCATAGGGGCCATAGTCCAAACCTTCTCCATGATCCTCGTAGCATGGAAAGTTAATCCCTGGATTCCCCTTGTCCTGCTGGTTTCCACAATTCCGCAGGCCAAAGCTGAACATAAGACCAGCATGCTAAGGTACACCGGCCTTGTAGCCCAAGCGCCCGAGCGAAGGAAAATGACATACCTGCAGAGCCTCCTGTTCGACGGAACCAACGCAAAAGAAGTCTTACTGTTTGGGTTCGCAGACTACCTGCGCCAAAAACACAAAGGCCTGTTCGAGGACGTACTGGATCGTCAGACAAAGGTTCACAGAAAAAGCACTCTATTGCAGTGCCTGTCTTCAGGCTCAGCAACCGGCGGAATCATAATCAGCCTACTCATGGGCTTCAGAGGACTCGCAGAGGGAAAGATAACTCTGGGCACCATGGTCATGCTCCTATCGGTAACCGGCGGCATATCAGCCAGCCTTTCCCATGGCGTGACCTTCTACGGACTCCTTGCCCAAAACTCAGCGCACCTGTCTGGGCTCAGAGAGCTACTTACCGTAATCCGGCAGCAACCGGGCTCCAAAGGAACCCGCCTCCTCAACTCACCCATCGACACAGTCGAAGTCAAGAACCTCTCGTTCTCGTACCCGGCAACACAGGAAGGAACTGGCGGTGTCCAGGTAGATAACGAGGCAGCAGCAAATCCCGGAAAGGGCAGCGCCCGTGCAACGGCTCCCCCGGCAAGAGATGCCGGCCCGGGCAGCCCCGTGCTAAGCGGAATCAACCTGACCCTTAGGCGCGGTGAGACCATCGCCCTGGTCGGTCCCAACGGCGCAGGCAAGACCACCCTGGCACGCCTCCTTCTGGGGCTCTACTTCCCTACAGAAGGCTCCGTCCTGGTCAACGGAACAGACATAGCCGAATACCACCTCCCGTCACTCAGGTCACGCATGTCCTGCCTCTTTCAGGACTTCGCCAAATACTCCCTGACCGTGAGAGACAACATTGCCTTCGGAACACAGGAGTCAGCAGACGACGCCCTTCTTCGGGCAGCTGAAAGCGCCGGAGCGCTGGACGTGGTCGACCGGACAGGAGGCCTTGACGCGCAGCTCGGCAGGCAGTTCGGAGGCACTGAACTCTCAGGCGGAGAGTGGCAGCGGCTGGCTCTGGCCAGGGCAATAGTGCGGAATTCTGACCTTCTGGTGCTGGATGAGCCCAGCGCAGCCCTGGATGCCGAAGCTGAGTACGCCCTCTATACCAGGTTCAAGGAACTGGCCAAAAACCGCATCTGCGTCCTTATTTCACACCGCTTTACCACCGTAGACATGGCCGACCGCATTATCGTGCTCGAAGCCGGAAGAATCATTGAGGAAGGCACCCACGAGAAACTCATGGCCCAAGACGGGTACTACGCCCGCACATACAAACTCCAGTCCCAGCAATACCAGCCGCAGCAGCCCCAGCAGAGTACGCAGCTGGGGTCCCAGCAGCCCGACCATCTCCCGGAAAGAGGTGACCGGCGTGCATAGAAAAGCCCTCCGCATAGTCAAAGACGCCGCCTACGCCACCAAACTCTACTTCCTGGCCGCGCCTGCCCTGTTTGCCCTTTATACAGTCCTTCAGATTGGGTCGTGGTCTTCCGGAGCACTGAGCCTGGCAATGGTCAGACAGATAACCGATACCTTCATCCAGGGCTTCCCTGGTCTGGCCATGAAAGCCCTAACCATATACATCCTTATCCATGCCTTTCGTTCACTGGCCTCGGCCATCTGCACCTACGCAGGAGCTATCCTGAAAGACCGCGGGAGCATCTTCACCGTCAACGAACTTGCAGAAAACCTCAGCAACGTCACCACCCTAGACACCTTCGAGACCCCTGAATACCACGACCTGACCTTCAACCTGAGAAACCTTGACTGGCATCTCTACCAGGCGTCCAGCGCCCTGACCACCATGGTTCCGCAAGCAGCTGCAGTCATCTCCCACTCCATATTGCTGGGATCCATCTCCCCCTTCATTCCGGCAGTAATAGCCTTAAGCGCCATCCCTCAGATGCTCATCAAGCATTCGCTCATGACCATGCACTACTCCGGGCTTCTTTCGCAGGCCCCTGAGCTTCGCAAACTCAACTACCTTCAGAACATAATGCTCCACCCCCAATATGCAGGCGAAGTAAGATTCCTGGGCCTTCTTCCCAGGCTCAGACAATCGTACACAGGCCTTTTCGACCAGGTCCTCAAGAGGGAGATGGGCATAGCCCGAAAGAAGACCACAAACTCGCTCCTTCTTTCTGCGGCAACATGGCTTGGGACGGCAAGCGCTGTGGCAATCGGGACATACCTGGTCATCTCCGGAGATGTCACTGCCGGGGACTTTGCCGTTCTGCTGCCTGGCGCAGTCTCGCTGAGTTTCTACGTGTCTCAGCTGGTGGACTGGTTGGGGAGTATGGAGATGCTGACCTTGCACATGGGCAGCCTGCGGACCCTGCAATCCTTGGGCCAGCCTGACGGCGTGCCCGCAGGCGGCGGTTCTGCGACCCAGCATGATGGGATGCCCGCCGACGATCAGGCTAGGTGCGGCCCGATGCACAGCGTCTCGGTGCGAAACGTGTCGTTCGCTTATCCGGGCACAGACCGCAAGGTCTTTGACGGGCTGAACCTGGACCTTGCCGGCGGCGAGACCCTGGCCATTGTCGGACTCAACGGCGCAGGCAAGACCACCTTCGCTAAGCTTCTCATGGGGCTCTACCGCCCTACGGCAGGCGAGATCCTGGTCAACGGGCGAAACCTTGCGGAGTATGAGCCGGATAGCCTGAGGAGCCAGGTGTCGTGCATCTTCCAGGATTACGGACGGTATCTTCTTACGTTCCGCGAGAACGTCGGTTTCGGGCAGGTCGGTAAGATGGATGACGATGCTGCTCTCTGGCACGCTCTGGAAGAGGCGGAGGTTGCTGACGTGGTCAGGCGGGAAGGTGCAGGGTCTGAATCCGGGAAGGGTCTGGATGCTTCGGACCCTCGGAGCGCTCATGCCTCGCCGCACGCCCGGAACACCGAGAACACTGAGGCCATACTGGACGCTCAGATCGGCAAGGACTTCGGGGGGACTGAACTTTCGGGCGGTCAGTGGCAGAAACTCGCTCTGGCAAGGTGCCTCTTGCGGGATGCGAGCTTTCTTGTGCTCGATGAGCCCAGTGCTTCGCTGGACGTTGAAACCGAGTACAGCCTGTACCTGAGGTTCAAGGGAATGATGAAGGATAGGATGTGCCTGCTCATATCCCACCGCTTTACTACGGTGAGGATGGCAGACAGAATCGTGGTTCTGGAAGATGGAGGCATCACCGAGGAGGGGACCCACGAGCAGCTCATGGACCTGGGCGGGACTTATGCCCGGCTGTACCGTCAGCAGGCAGGGAGGTACCGGCAGTAGACGGCGGTAAGCAGCCGCAAGCAGCACTAAGTCGCAGGTAACGCAGAACACCGCGGACGGCTCACCGGGTCTTCGGAAGGCGCACTGGCAACAGCATAGCCAGTGGAGACCCCAGAGATTGCGGAAACCGGCTGGTCGGTAGGCGCACTGGCAACGGCATAGCCAGTGGAAGCCCAGAGCTTGCGGAAACCCGTTGATCGGTTAGTTCAGTGGCAACGGCATTGCCAGTGGGACGGTCCCGGGCCTCCGGATTGGGTGGAAACGGTCGCTCACTGGCAACGGCATTGCCAGTGGAAGTCCCTGAGCTTGCGGAAACCGGCTGACCGGTGAGTTCACTGGCAACGGCATAGCCAGTGGGACGGTCCCGGGCCTCCGGATTGCATGGAAACGGTCGCTCACTGGCAACGGCATTGCCAGTGGAAGCCCCAGAGCTTGCGGAAACCGGGCGATCGGTGAGTTCACTGGCAACGGCATTGCCAGTGGGAGCCCCAGAGCTTGCGGAGACCGGCTGATCGGTGGGTTCACTGGCAACGGCATTGCCAGTGGAAGTCCCTGAGCTTGCGGAGACCGGCAGATCGGTAGGTTCACTGGCAACGGCATTGCCAGTGGAAGTCCCAGAGCTTGCGGAAACCCGTTGATCGGTTAGTTCACTGGCAACGGCATGACCAGTGGAAGGCCGAAAGCTTGCG
>JAPXLN010000039.1:0-6216 GCA_033809515.1 Bacillota bacterium | reverse complement strand
CCGGAAACCTATGACCTTTCCAGGTATCCTATTCCGCGGGCAGATTCGGTGCCGGCCCAGCTGCGGAAAGTCGTGGATAACCCGGTTTTCAGAGCAGAGGAACTGACGTTGGCAATCGTTAAGTCGCGAGCTTACACCGTGGACGATGTCGGAGACGTCTCAGGGTACCGGATGCGTTTCAGTGTGCTCTATGGAGATGTGGTCGTTAAGGTAAGCGTGAAGGGTGCGGAACCGGAAGACATATTCGGCCTTCTCGAAGAGCTGCGATAGTGGCCAAGTTGGGTCTAGGCTCGACCCTCTTTACGGCAAGACCAAAGGCGCCCCCGGGGAGGGAGCGCCTTGGTCGATAGATAACCGATAACAACCGCCAACAACCGCCAACAACCGCCTGCGTGGCGGGGCGATGGCAGACTGGGCCGCCTTACCGGGACAGCAGGTTATAGAGGGGTATGGTGACAGTGGCATGGCCTCCACCAAGGTGGGAGACGATCGTGTTCCCGTTTCTGACCGAGAAGGTGTAGACGGGCCTACCAGACACCCTGGCCTGGTCTTCTTCTGAAAAGCCCATCTGTGGCAGTGTTTGTCAATGCCAGATTCCTTGATACAATTTGTGTCAGGCGTGATTGAGCGGCTGCGGTCTGCTTGGTATGATTGGTCGTGAGGTGACCGTACCATTACTTTTGGCCAGAAGCTCGATTTCACTATGAGTCTGACTTGTGGCAGCTACACCGAATCCGCCGGTGGTGTTTGCCATCAACGAAAGCAACATGACGGCAGCTTGTTGGGACTTCCTGAAACGCCGGCTTGACACCTTCAGATTGAGCCGGGATGAAGTGATCGCGAAGCTGCAAGGAATCATCGGCAGGCGGGTCTGCCTGCGCTCCGCCCTGGGGACAAGGAGCCGGATAGGGAGCCGGATAGGGAACGGGATGGGGAGTGGGATAAGGAGGACGCCCGAAATGGCTAAGCCCGGAAGGTTCATGCACTGGGTACCAAGGATTTTGGCCATAGCTTTCATCATATTCCTTTCGTTGTTTTCATTGGACGTCATTTCTTCCGAATTGAGTTTTTTGCAGGTCCTTGTCGGGCTGCTGATTCATAGCATTCCGTCTATGATAATCCTGGTTGTTCTGCTGGTTGCGTGGAGAGACGAAGTGGCCGGCGGAATAGCTTTTCTCCTGGCAGGGCTCCTGTATGTTGCTATCGCCATCGCAGGATCGTCAGACGTGCTGGCAGCTTTGTCTCAGTGTCTCATAATTGCCGGGCCGCCCTTTCTCATAGGGGCCCTGTTCCTTTTCAACGGGTTACGGAAGCGGCGCGACTAGGAGGGTTCCTATGCCCGACATATTCTTCAAGACAGCAAACCACGTTTTCAGTTATAGGGTAGCAGGCATTTTGATCAGGGACGGCAAGGTGTTGCTGCAGAAGCCTGTAGACGATGTTGGGTACGCGTTTCCTGGCGGTCACGTGGAGTTCGGCGAGACTAACGAAGACACCCTGGTCAGGGAGTTTAGGGAAGAGATATCGGCGGACATCAGAGTGGACGGACTCAGGTGGGTCGGCGAGCTGTTCTTTCCGTGGGCCGACAAGGTCTGTCATCAAATCTGCCTGTATTATGATATTTCCTTGAAAGACGAAACCCAGATCCCCTTCGACCGGAGTTTCTTTGCCACAGATGAGCATGACAGCCGGGTATTTGACCTTGAGTTTTCCTGGGTCAGCATTGGTGAGATTGGAGACGTTGAGGTGTACCCGGCAAACGCCAGGGAGCTCTTGAGGGAGCTGCTGAAGGACCCTTGTTCCGGCGTCCGCCACTTTGTCTACCGGCAGGGTGGCGGATCCTAGACCAGGCTTCGGCTGAAGGTGGTCGATTTTGGGGCCAGGTAGTTACGCTGCTGATTCATGGTTTCTGCAACGGGCAATTGTAAGATATTCTTAAGAAGGATGTTGGATTGTTCGTCAGCTTTGCCCCTTAGGGTATTGGTAGGCTCGCGGGGTTATGAAGTGACGGCGGAGGAGGGCAGGCAGGGCGTGGTAGGGCAGGCAGGCCAGGCAGGGCCGGCGGTACACGCGGCGAAGATGGAAGAAGGGCAGAGGGGACCGTAGGGAAGGCGGGTGAGCAGCATGGAGGGGAAAACAGGGGGGCAGGCGGCAGAGCAAGGGGCGCGGCAAAGGGCGCAGACGGCAGCGCAGACGGCGCGGCATGCCGAAAAGCGCCGGGTACTGGTGGTCGACGACGACCGGGAGATAGTCAACGCCATCGCCATCAACCTGGAAAAGGCAGGCTACCAGGCCTTGCGGGCTTACGACGGCCACCAGGCCCTCGACATCATCAACACCACAAACGTGCATCTAATCATCCTAGACATAATGATGCCAAGAATGGACGGGCTATCTGCCACGCTGAAAATCCGCGAAGAGAGAAACATCCCTATCATCATCCTTTCGGCCAAGTCCGAGGATTCCGACAAGATCCTGGGGCTTTCCATGGGCGCCGACGACTACGTGACCAAGCCCTTTAGCGGCGCTGAGCTCATGGCCCGGGTAAAGTCCCAACTAAGGCGGTATATGACCCTGGGCGACGTCAACGTGAACAGGTCGAGCATTCTGCAGTCAGGGGGACTTGCCTTTGACGTGGAGAGCCGGACCCTGACTGTCGACGGCGAACCGGTTAGACTGACAGCCACGGAGACCAAGATAGTGGAGCTTCTCATGCGTTCGCCTGGCCGCATCTTTCCAGCCGAGGAGATTTACGAGCGGGTCTGGCAGCAGCCGGCCTACCGGGTGGAAAATACGGTCATGGTCCACATCCGCCGCATCCGCGGAAAAATCGAGATAAGCCCCAGCGAGCCAAAATACCTCAAGGTGGTATGGGGCATTGGATACAAAATCGAAAAGATATAAGCCGTTTGGGGCCTGGCTCAGTTTCGTTCTGGGCGTGACCCTCGTGGGCTGCTGCCTTGTTGCTGCCGTGGCCGGCCTGACATATGCGGACGGCAACTGGCGGGAGTTCAAGGCTTTCTTCACAGATTACAGAGACAGCAGATTCTTCAGAGAGCGAACAGCCATGTATTTCGGATTGCTTCTGTCGGCGGCGGATGAACCTTCTGCAGACGCTTCTGAAGATATCCACGCAGACGCTTCTGCAGATATGCATACAGACGCCCGGTTCCGCATGCAAGACTATGCAGCAAGCTTGCTGGCAGGCGAAGGAGAGAACCTGAAGTACTATGCATCTAACCCGGATACAGGATTTGTTTTGGAGAATATGCACGAAGACCTGTCAACGATTCTGGGTCCTGACAACCTGCCGGTACTGTCCGCCGGCTATGACTACTGCTGGTACTTTGACGGCGAGAAGGTGCACGTGCTCGACCAGGGGGAACCTGTGGATATCCAGCGGCTGGACAGCGGGTACCGGGGCCTTGTTCCTGATCCGGCTACGTACTCAGGCGATCCGGACAGATTGGCCCGGACCCGGGTGCTCCTGGCCGTCAGAGACGTCCTTGTGAAGAATCCTTACGGATCCTCCTGGTACTATGAAGAGCAACGATTCTTGCTTATCATTCGGTGGGCCTACATTGGAGTTCTGATACTGGGGTCCGGGTTGCTTGCCCGCGGGATCGTCCTGCGCCGGGAGAAGCGTCTGTTTGACCGGCAGATCGCTTCCTGGTCGGGGCGGGTGTGGTTTGAGGTCAAAGCCTTGATTTCTCTGGCCGTTATGTTCCTGGCAGCGATCACAGCTCATGATGTCTCCAGGGGTCGGAGCTTGTTGGGGGGTTACTATCTGGGAGGGCTGTTCCGCACCGCCTTCGGAGGGGGAGTTGTGATTCTCGCCTTCTGGTGGTTCTACGTGATGCTTGTGGACCTCCGGTTTAGTGGCAAGGGATTCTTTACCCATAACTCGCTGAATTCTCTGTTGGAGCGCTACCGCAGGTATGAAAGAAAGTACCCCTGGCAGAAGGGGATGCTCAAGAGAGCTTATGCGCTGGTATTGACCGAAGCGGTTCTGGCGCTATTTTCTGCGTTCCTTTTCATGATGGCCCTCAGCAGGAGCGGGACGACTGTTTTGCTTGCGTTTATGATCATCTTGCTCCTGGTAGGCGCAGGTTTCTACTTTATCTACCGGTATCTGCGCCGTTACGGAAAGACAGTCGAGGATATGGGCAGGCTTGTGGACCATATTGAACTTGTGAAAAACGGGGATATGGCGACCAAGTTGGAGGTGGCGCCTGATTCAGATATGTACCGGGCTGCGCATTGTCTGAATTCCATACAAGAGGGCATGAGTCTTGCGGTCAACGAGAAGATGAGGTCAGAGCGGATGAAAGTGGACCTGATTACCAATGTGTCCCACGACCTAAAGACGCCCCTGACCTCCATTGTCAGCTATGTGGAGCTCCTATCCAAGGAAGAAAATCTGCCTGAGCACGTAAACGACTACATCGGGGTTCTGGCCACAAAGACTGAGCGGCTGCAGAACCTGATTCAGGATCTGTTTGATTTGTCCAAAGCTACCAGCGATAACATTGCGCTGGACATGGAGAGAATTGACCTGAGGCGCCTCATTGAGCAGGCCTTGGCAGATATGGAAGAGCGAATTGACGCTTCCGGTCTGGCCTTCAGGGTCAACGTGCCTGAGCAACCTGTATATGTCGTCAGCGACGGAAGGAAACTGCACCGGGTCCTTCAAAATCTTATTTCCAATACGTTGAAGTATTCTCTCGTGGGGTCCCGGGTGTTTGTGGACCTGGAGGTCTGCGATGCGGGCGCAGTGGCCGTGATGACTATCAAGAACACGGCCAACTACGAAATGGACTTCGATGAAGACGAGATACTGCAGCGTTTCTCAAGAGGCGACCGGTCTCGCAGCACCGAAGGATCAGGCCTGGGGCTGTCTATAGCTCAGAGTTTCACCGAAGCTTGTGGTGGCCGCTTCGGCATCAAGATCGATGGCGACCAGTTTAGAGTGGAACTCCGGTTCAAGGTGAACTGAGGGGTTTGGCGTGTGGGGTCGTGCCCTGAAGGGGGAGCTGGCTGTACATGCTGCTCAGGGAGCATGATGTGATACTGGAGGGGTTCACGGGTAAGGGGGCCCAAGTTAGGCTGAGGCCCCTTACCGAACGTGACTGGCCCTTGCCGGAGAAACGGAACAGTGACCCCGAAGTCCTCCACTACTCCGAAGAAAATGACGTTCAATGTGGAGTCCTGACCAGGTCCGCAGGATATACCGGAGTGTCTCTCAGCGTGCTTACTGCTTCATCATCGAGCATCACGAATACCCCGGTGACAGCCAGGGTGGTCAGGGAAGCCAGGGAAACGACGGGCAGGGCATCGTGGAAAGGACCGAAGTGAGGGAAGCCGGAAGTGCGCGGACGTCCGCCTTCGCCTACGGGAACCTGCTTGTCGGAGGGTTCACTGCTTACGGTGTGGTCAGTGGAAGGGCTCGAGCTTGCGGGAACCCGCTTGGCGCAAGGCTCACTGGCTACGGTGTGGTCAGTGGAAGGGCTCGAGCTCGCGGAAACCCGCTCGGCGCAAGGCTCACTGGTCACAGTGTAGCCAGTGGGACGGTCTGGGCCTCCGGAATGGATGGAAACGGTCGTTCACTGCTTACAGCGTGGACAGTGGGACCGCTCGGGCTCGCGGAAATGGGCCGGGCATGGAGTTCACTGCTTACGGTGTGATCAGTGGAAGGGCTCGAACTCGGAGGAACCCGCCTCTCGCAAGGCTCACTGGTCACAGTGTAGCCAGTGGGAGCCCAGAAGACCTCCGGAATGTAAGGAAACGGTGGCTCACTGCTTACGGCGTGGACAGTGGGACCGCTCGGGCTCGCGGAAACGGGTTGACCCCCTAACTTTGGACATTAGACAGCAATTGCTGTAGCAATCGCTGTTTTGCTTTGATTTACTTGATAATACTCTTGCGGAGGCCGATACTCACATCCCGAGTGCAATCGACGCTTGTTGTAGAACTCCAGGAACTGGTGGACGGTGCGGTATGCATCACCGAAAGTCTCAAACCTGTTGGGTCCTGTGCATTCTGCTTCCAGGATCGAGTGAAAGGACTCAATGTGTGCATTCATGTTCGGTGTCTTGTATGGAATGAACTCCTGCTTGATGCCCAGCTTCTGACACTCTTTGTTCAGCAGCTTGCTTCTGAACTGCGGGCCATTGTCGGAACGTAAGATGAGGTCGGCTGTTTCGCGCAACCCTCGAT
>JAPXLN010000038.1:0-6269 GCA_033809515.1 Bacillota bacterium | reverse complement strand
AGGATTTTGCGGGCGTACTGAACGCCGAACATCTCGCGGCCTGTGGACTTGGGCGGAGGTGTGGCGTAGTATTCGTCAGACATGAGGTGGCTTAGGAATTGGCGGTTTGCTGTCCCTGAGAAAGCCAGCTTTCCGTCTGTGTCCATGGAAGCTTTGCCCTGGGTCAAGATGCTGACCAGGGCGTCGATGATCATGTTTCCGGGTCCTGTGTCAAATGCGATCACGTCCTCTTGTGTGCATGCAGGCGGCAGGTAGGTGAGATTTGCGATTCCTCCGATGTTTTGGACTACCCTTCCCAGTTTGGGGTCTCTGAAGAGAAGAAAGTCTGCGTAGGGCACAAGAGGCGCTCCCTGGCCCCCTTGAGCCATGTCTGCGGGACGGAAATCCCCGACTGTCAGTATTCCTGTGAGCTGGGCGATGACTGAGATGTCTCCTACCTGAAGGGTAGCCGGCACAGGGAGAAGGTCATGGTTGGCATTGGGCAGATGAATGAGGGTTTGGCCGTGGGAAGCGATAGCGTCGATTTCGGCGGGAGTGTAGTCTGCTTCTTCGATGCATTTGAGGGCTGCAGCGGCGAAAATCCGGCCAATCAGGAAGTTGAGCCTGGCAACTTGCTCGACGTTCAGGTCTGCTATTGTGTCTGTGAGAAGAGCCTTAATGGGGAATGGGTAGTCAAGGGAGCTCAGGTGTTTGATCTGCACGCTGGATTCTGCCCCGAAACCTGCAATCTCGCACAGGCAGGCGTCGACTCCGTCGGCAGAGGTTCCTGACATGAGTCCTATTATGAGGCGGGATCTCTTCCGGCGCGCTTTGGTGACCGGGTCAACTGCAGGCTCAGCTGCGGGTTCGGTCATGTGACGACCAACACCATCAACCATGCAGACTGCTTCCCTTACAGGTATATTACATGCCTTTGCCGTTGGAGTAGACCTTGCTGAGGTCGCAGGTACGGATCATTGTGTTTCCCCCCTCCCAAAATCATTATATAGTTCATATGGCAGAGCGACATAAGGAAAAGGGAATCCGCAAGGGTGCTTGGATTCCGGGGAGGTCGAGCATGAGGATCAAGCTGACAAGCATAATGGTGGACGATCAGGAGAAGGCCTTGAGGTTCTACACTGAGGTCCTGGGTTTCGTCAAGAAGGCGGACATGCCCGTAGGCAGGTTCAGGTGGATTACGGTGGTCTCCCCGGAAGGGCCTGACGACCTTGAGCTGACCCTTGAGCCCAACGAGAATCCGGCCGGCAGAGCGTTTCAGAAGGCTCTCTTTGAGCAGGGCATACCTGCGATGGCGTTCTGTGCTGATGACATAGAAGGGGAGTGCGCCAGGCTGAAGAAGCAGGGCGTGGTGTTTACCATGGAGCCGACGAGGCCGGCGGGCGAGGACGGCCCGGCTTTCGCAGTGTTTGATGACACCTGCGGCAACCTGATACAGATTTACCAGGTTTGATGCTCTGCGAGAACGTTCTGTTAGCGAGTCTCGTCGGGCCACTGCCGGGTGTCCGCAGCGGAGGAATGGGTCAGGTGGGAGAACCAGAGTCACTTATAGGAACGATCTGGACCGGGGTGGTGTTTGCCGGATGTTCGTAGTCGGCGCCATAAGCGACATTCACGGGCATTGCTGGTGAGAGGTGCATCGGGTTGGACAGATGCCTGCTGGCGGTGAGAAGGCAGTGCCTGATGCTGCGCCGCCTCGCTGCATCTTAGCAACTCCAAATGAGGTCGCCTTTGTAAGCTCAATTAGACGTCTGTGGAGTACACTGCACGAAGGATTTCACCCAAATCCCGTGGAAGTTAATGTCACCGCAGTGTCAGAAGTATATGGGACCAGAATATCTACGAAAGGAGGACACCTATAAGTGCGAACAGACATTAGGGAACTCATGACAAAAGCTCTCAAGCGTTCCACCGCCGAGTACTGCGAGATCCGTATCGAGGAAACCCAAGAGACTGCAGTGCGGCTCAGAGGCAAAGACATAGAGCTTGTGGCCGAGAACGTCTCGGCAGGCGGAAACGTCAGAGCTCTCTACAAAGGCGGCTGGGGGTTCATCTCGTTCAACCGCCTGGACAACCTGGAAAAGAAAGTGGCAGAAGCTTGCGCCCAGGCAAAGATCCTGGGAGACAGGCTCAACAGGGAAATCCGTCTCCACCCGGTAGACCCGGTAATAGACTATGTACACGGGAACTTCAAGAAAGAAGCTTTCGCCGTGCCCCTTAAGGAGAAGATGGAGCTCCTGGAAACCTACAACCGGCTGATTCTGGGCTCGCCCGAGATAACTTCGTCTTCTGTGTACTACATGGACAGGCACACTCACCTGCACTTTGCCAGCTCAGAAGGGACCTACGTGTACCAGGAGAAGATAGACCTCGGCGGCGGGCTTACCGCCATTGCCACCAAGGACAGGCTCACAGTTCAGGAGTCAGCCAAGTTTGGGTCGAACCAGGATTACGGAGTGGCCCTGGGGCTTGAAGATGAGGTAAGAGAAGCGGCCCAGGCTGCCAGGGAAATGCTCCATGCCCCGGTGGTTGAGGCCGGGGAATACACAGTCATCCTGGACCCGGACATGGCGGGCCTTTTCGTCCACGAGGCATTCGGTCACCTCAGCGAGGCAGACAGCCTGGATGAGGATGACCGTATGAGGGAGCTTCTGAAGATCGGCACCAGGTACGGAACACATGAACTCAACATATATGACAGTGGTCTTGAAGGGCCAAACCGGGGTGAGTCCAAGTACGACGATGAAGGGGTTCTTATGCAGAGGACCTATCTAGTCAGAAACGGTGTTGTATCCGGTCACCTGCATTCCAGGGAAAGTGCCGCCAATATGGGCGAATCCGTCACCGGGAATGCCCGCGCCATAAACTACAGATTCCCACCTATTGTGAGGATGCGCACTACGTGCATTGCCCCGGGGAAGGCCACGTTTGAGGAGATGCTGCAGGGCATTTCGCTGGGGGTGTACGTAAAGGGAGGTTACGGCGGCCAGACCAACGGCGAGATGTTCACCTTTGCGCCGTCCAGGGCCTACATGATACGGAACGGGGCTGTGGCTGAGATGGTCAGGGACGTAAACCTCACAGGCAACGTGTTTGCCACCCTGCGAAACATCGACATGATAGGCTCAGACTTTGAGTTCAAGAACAGCCCGGGCGGCTGCGGCAAGAACGCCCAGAGTCCGCTCCCGGTGGCTCAAGGGTCGCCCCATATTCGGATTCAGAAGGTAGTCATCGGAGGTGAGAAAAGATGAGGGGACTCCTGGACGAGGCCAGACGAGGAAACGCCCAAGCAACTCTGATCACTTCCGAGTCCAAGGAGACTCAGGTTTCCTTCGAGTTCAACCGGCTGAAGAAGATCGAGAGCACCGAGTCCTTGCGCCACAGCCTGCAGGTCATCAAGGACGGCAGACTGGGAATGGCCGGTTCCACCCGGCCCGGAGGTGAGGGGGAGCTCCTGGAAAAGGCCCTTAACGTGGCCGAATATGGTTCGGCCGTGAGCTACGAGTTTCCGAAGCAAGAGCCTCACGGTGACCCCAGGGTCTACGATCAGAACGTGGCCGACTTCAAGGTCGACGACATGATCGCAATAGGGGAGGAACTGGTAGATTACATCAAGTCCTTCGACCCGTCTATAAATGGGATGGTCGGCCTCGGCAAGGGTGTCACGCAGCGCAGCATAAGGAATACCCTCGGCCTGGATGCTTCTTTGAGGAAAACCACGGTTCAGGTTGCTGCCGGGTTCCAGCATGTGGAAGGCCAGAACCTGCTGAGTTCCTTTGACTGGGACGTGTCTACGTCTCTGGAATACGACCTTGACCGCATTAAGGCCAAAATCAGAGAGGATTTCGATATGGGCCGTAAGAACGTGTCTGTGGAGCCCGGGACCTACGATGTGCTTTTCACGCCCACCGGGTTTAGCGACATAATCCGGCCCATCGCCGCCTGCCTTGACGGGCGGGCCGTCATGAGAGGCATCAGTCCCTTCAAGGACAGGCTGGGCGAGCAGATCCTCGACCCGGCCATATCTCTGATTGAGGACGGGACCCTTGACGGAGGCCTTGGCTCTGATCTCTACGATGGTCAGGGTGTCGCCTGCCGCAGGACCCCCCTGATTGAGGACGGCGTGCTCTGTGAGTACCTGCTGGACCTGGAATCTGCCCACAGGCTCGGAAGGCGTCCCATAGGCACGGGTGCTCCGTCAGGTGCGAGCCCCAATAACCTTCTTGTACTCCCAGGCCATGTGCCATATGAGGATCTTTTGAAGGGTATTAGGAGGGGAATCATCATTGATCAGACCATGGGTGCCTGGGCCGGTAACCCTTACACCGGCATGGTCTCAGGGAACATCGCCCTCGGATTTCTTGTGGTTGACGGCAAGAAGGTTGGCCGGGTGAAGGACTGCATGTTTTCGTTGAACGTGTTTACGCACCTGAAGTCCAATGTCCTGGGTCTGAGCAAGGAGACTAAGAATCTCGGTGAGGGCATATTGCCATACTGCCTGATTGGCGGGGTGTCTGTGGCGGGCCGGGGCTCGTAGGGAAGTCAGGACAAGGCAGCGTGCCGGCTGCAACCTGGTCGGTTTTGGTATCAGGTTGGACGTATGCAGCAATGGGGAAGAGATGTGCCCGCCATGGTATGTGGCGGGCACGTGTCTCTTCGTCGTCCGGCTACACTCGCGGCCTGTCAGTTTGCCGACCGGCCTATACTTTGATCAGGTGTATCCAGTCTCTGAAAAGGAGGTTCAATCGCCCCAAGAGGAGCGAGATTCTGCCTGCAATACCTGCGCCAAAGGCTGCGCCAAGCGTCAGCATCATGAACCATTTGCCGAGCTCAGTACCGGCTTTCATGACCGGGTTGGGCTTGATGGTGAAAATGAAGTACATAAGCACGGATACGGTACCGATGGCAACGATCCAGGCATTAGCAGTGTCCAGAGGGGTCAGAGCTGCCCGAAGCTGGCGGACCAGCGTGGATGTTACGGCACTGCGCGCGCCAACTGCGGCGCCAATCCCGGCGATAACTGCCAGAGGAATCCGCCGCAGCCAGCCTGCGCTCTTGCTCACGTACGGAGCAAACAACATCAGGCCTAGAATGGACGGAATCACAGGCGCAAAAGAGCCCTGTTTGGTCAGGGGGTCCCAAACCTTGTTGACAATGTTGTTGTACCCCATAACCAGAGTGTACCCGGCCGCCAGACCTATATAGAGGTGCTCGACTGCTTTGTACCACTCAGTCTCCTTGAAAAGGTAGCTGTATACGATGAGTGTCAGAATCGCTGCTACCCAGATTCCTGGATCTGTGCTCACTGTGCTCCCCCCTTGTTGGTGGCTCTTTTCTGCATAAAGTAGGACAAGTTTCCTATGAAGATAAAGGCCAGAATGAGAAGGTGTCCGGTGCTCTGGGCATCCATACCGGCAAGCGCTCCGGCAGGCGATTTCATGAGCGATTCATACTCGGCTGCACCCCGAAGGCCTACAAGCATGCCGTTGATCTGGCCTGAGTCGATGTAAGGCTGCGCCTGAGGGGCCATAGTGTTAATCAGCCCGGCGACTAGTGGAATCCCATACTGGGAAACCTGTCTTACCTGCATGTCTGCTCCGACTGTAGTGAAAAACAGGAACATGTCGATGTCTTTGCCGCCTTCGATATCAGCCAGGATCGGCATGTTCGCAGTGGGACTTCTCCTAAAGTCCGCGGGATACGCCTTCTTAATATCGGTCAAGATCAGGTTCAGGGCGTTTTCCCCACCAGACAGATACCCCATGTTGACGTAATCCTCACCGTCTATCTTGATCCCCTCGGCTTCGTGGGGTTTCAGAAGGCCTTCGGTGAGCATGGAACCATAGGTGTTGGTAGCGATAAAAATAACCTTTACGTTTTTCTCGAACAGGTGTTTCACTATGGCTATAGCTTGCGGTTCAACGTCAGCTGCGCCTGAGACAGAGTAGGCCACGTCTATGATGACAGTGTCACCGGCTTCAAGCGCGTCAATAGCTTCGAAGGTCTTTCTCGCGTTAGCTCCGATGGACACAGGAAGCCCAAGCGGCTTAACCAACGGGATAAGAAGAGAGAGGACCAGGCACACGTAGATTATCCGTTGGTCGATTTGGCCGAGTTTCTTGAATATATCCATTGTCTCTCCCTCCTAGGAGCCTGTGCGCCTATCTCCCCCCGGTGGGGTTAAAGGAAGGTTGTCTCATGGGTTTGGTCACCTGGTTGGACAAGAACATGAGAGTTTGGTCGGTTCGGTCTGTAGCGATAGTGTTACCTGG
>JAPXLN010000037.1:0-7665 GCA_033809515.1 Bacillota bacterium | reverse complement strand
ATCGGTACTATGCATACAAGAAACTGGATGGGAACTATCACATCAGCAACAAACTCTCAATCGAAGACGATTACGACGAGATCTCCCCGCAGCTTAAAGGCAAAGTCAAGAGTTTCCAGAGGCGCTTCACCAATCCCGTGGTCTCTTATGCTGTAGGCGCATACCACAGAGAGAATCGCGGCCAAGAGCTCATGCAGCGAGATGACTATGATGCTGCCGGCGTCATGTCTTTGCTGCAAGACCGACATACCAGGTGCGTGGCGTCTATGAGAAACATTGGCATGGTAGCAGGAGGGCTTATAAGTTCACAGGCAACCGCTTCCTGGCTCTACGATTACGACAAAAACCTTATCTGGCATACAGAAGGTCCCTGCCCTGAGATTCAGCTTTTCAAGCCACTTAGCCTTGGGTATCGGCGGACATGCCCTGAATCCGAAGGGGTCAAGAGGTGGAAGCACAACAATTTGCTTTTTAGGGTTGTCTTAAGGGACTACGCGGCCAATAAGGACAAGCTCTCTGATTTGCGCGCCCAGTACCAGACCCGGTTGTTTGAGCTAAGCGGGGCAGCAGGAAGCCCGGAGGAGCTTCATAATCAGGCTCAATCTCTCAACAGTGCCTACATTGAGGAGGGCCTGAAACTGGTAGTCCAAGGGCCGTTCAGGGGTGGAGTGCAGTTCAGAAGATATTGGCGCAAGCAGAATAAAGCGCTTCTGGAGAAAGAAGAATGCGATGAAATGAAGGGGTTGTACAGGCAGTTTCTTGAGTGAGGGTTTGAGCCCGGACGCTCTCAACCCCCGCAGGCCCAAAGGCATCTTTCCTGCCTTTGCACCGACGGACATATTCTCCAAACCTAAGCTGCAAACTTTGTGGGTGTAGAGGAAAAGCACGCCTTCCGCGTCGAATTATGGTATAGCGGTACGCGTGACGGTTACGAGGCGATTAGGCAGGGAGAATCGAAGATGGCCAAAATAAGAAAGCTTAAGAATGCGATTGCCGGCATATCTGTGATGTATGTCCTGCTGGGCGTGGTTTTGACGGCCAAGCCTGAGACGTCTACCGTGACTGTCTGTCAGATATTCGGTGCGATTGGGCTGATTCTGGGTGCCATAAGGATCGCTGTTTTCTTCAGAGGAACACCTTCTGACAATCTGTTTCAGTTCGACCTGGTGCAGGGGATTGCCTATGCCCTGGTTGGCGCCTTTATGCTGATTTCGCCGAGAAAAGTGGTGTCTTTGCTTCATATGGTGCTTGGCATTGGGATCGTTATCGACAGCCTTCTTCGGCTCCAGTTGGCGGCCAATCTTAAGAGGCTGCGGCATGAACAATGGTGGGTGTACCTTACCTTTACTCTGATGACAGCTGTTCTGGGCACGCTGCTGATCTGCTACCCCTTCGAGGGAAGCGTTGTTCTCACTAGATACGTAGGTATTTCGCTGGTTGTTAACGGGGCTGTCAATTTATGGGGGATAGTCTACATAACTAGGGTTTTTAGGAACTGGTCGGGTGTATAGGACCATGCTGATTTGCCCTGCGCCGGGCGATCGGCAGGCCCGCAAATAAGGTCCAGGCAGCCAGTGAGACCAAACTGCCCGGGATAAGGCCTGAGGGGATGAACCGCATTTCGACTACCTGCCTGCCCGGGCCAAGTTCAACTGCAAGCAGGGCCTGGGCGGCGCAGAATGTTTGAGCTTTCTTACCGTTGACCCTGACGCTCCACCCTTCCTCATAGGGGATGGAGGTGAAGAGGATGTCGTCTTCTTTGGCCTCAACAACGAGCCTTAGTTTGGTTTCGGAGATTCTCTCAACCTCTGCTTTGTTCTTTTCCAGTTCAGCCATGGCTGTTTCAAACAAGGGCGTGTCTAGGTAGTAGAACATGTTTTGATTTAGGCAGTACTCGTCTTCTGTGGGCGTGGTGATAAGCGAAATGGTCTCTTTGCCGGGATTGGATCCAAGGGGCATGATGCAGACGGATTCATAGTCGAAGAACGTATCAAGGTACTCCTGGTCTTTCCATAGATTCACCTTGCGGGGATACTCCGAATAGAGGTACATGTACATCTCATTTTCGCCGGCAGTCCCCAGGATGTATTCGATGTGCGCGTTTTCCCCGGGATCGACGGCGCTGTAACACACGCAGTCTTCTGCTTCAGTTGCGGTCATGTTCTCGAAAACGACCCCGTTTACCGGCAGCAGCTTGAAGAACCCTTCGTAAGGCCGGCCAAGGATGGAGCTGAGCAAGGCGTTCTGGTTGACAAAGGGGTCGGGGGAGTCAAGGGTCACTTTTGCGTAATCCCTGTGTACCGCCAATGCGACGGGCAGGGCGTAGGGGTTTTTGTAGACCGCAACTCCATTCTGAGTGAAGACGGGTTCATACCGGTTGTTGACGGCCTCCTCAGAGATTACGTATTTGATCCCCAGAAGGGAATCGGTCAAAATGGTGGCTCCTTTGTACCTGGTCCAATGTTCTCTTGAGCTGAATCCCAGTTTGTAGAGGAGATCGATCACTTTGCTGTTCAGCGTGGAGCTTGAATGAGAGATGCCGTTTATCCCCAGAGCCATAGGGTCGTTTACTGTGCGCCGCAGCACTGTCTCGGTGCGGTAGAACCCGTTGTCCGTCAGCTCCAGGTAATCGACGGCAGCATAGAGCCTGTCGAAATAGTCCCGGTAAGACTTTCGGTCACTGAAATAGACCTCTTTGTGCGCCCCAATGAGCATGGCATAGGCATTCACTAACAGCTCAAGTGACACAACGAGTATTAGGACGGTCTCCCCTATGCGGTGCCTGGACACTGTACGCGCTGCATGTGACTTGAACAGCCTGAAGTCCAAATCCGGGTCGGGGCTGATGGTGCTTTTTCTCAGGCCAGACAGAAGCACGGTGTAGGCGATAAGGAAGGCATAGGTTAGCCAGATGGTTACTTCGGGTTCGATGAATTCGTAACCGGCTCTCCCTATAAACGCCGTGAGCAGCAGCAGCGCCAGACAGGTTTTGACCATGGCCTTGCGGTCAATATCTCTAAGGGCAGTGTACCCTTCGTAAGCAAAGGTTAGCAGGAAGAACGATAGGACAAATGAATACCTGCCATTGAGCCAGACCGGACGCTGAAACCCGTGCAGGGCGGTGTCCAGGGTGCTGACCATAAAGCACATCATGAGTACGCCGATCAGTAGTGCGGCGGCGCTTTTTTTCTTCAGGGGAATGCTCCGTGCGCTAAAGTAGAACACCAGGAGTAGCAGCGTAAGGAGACCGCAGTATATGAACGGATACCCGTGATAGTTGACTGAGTCGTAGGTTGCAGGCAGCATTTTGCACAGCAGGTCAAAAGGATCTACCTGTTGCCTGGGCGCAAAATCAGGCGATGTAAACCCGAACTTTCCCATCTTCAGTGAATGATACGTGGGTAACAGCAGCCACATGGAACCGCCCAGCGACAACAGGGAGGCCCCGGCGAAGGTCCCGAACCTTCGCACCTTTTCAGACGCTTTTAACTCGGCGTCGCTTGCAGACAGGTAGCAGAGGAAGTAGAGCAGAGTAAAAAGGCCGGTCATATAGCCTATGTAGAAATTGGCCACGAACAGTGCCGCCAGAGAGACCACGAAGAAGCTGTACCGGCCGTTGTCTATAAGGTCTTCGACGGCAAGGAGAATGAGAGGAAGCAGAATGGGGCCGTCCAGCCACATGGGGTTCATGGCCTGCACGACCATGTAAGACATAAGCCCGTACATGAGGGAAAACAGAAACGTGTGCCCAGGCTTTGCTTTCCTGGACCTTCTGAGGTAGATGGCGAAGGTGAGAGCGGCTGCGCCTACCTTCAGGAGGATCATGCACAGTATGGCCTCGGTAATCAGCGTTTTCGGGAAAACCAGCAGAACCAGCGAAAACGGACTGGCCAGGTAGTAGGCGTAGAGGCCTATCATCTCACCGCCCAGGGTGCGGCTGAACGAGTAGAGCAAGCTCCTGTCTCCCAGAAAGGCGTCCCGGAAGGCCTCGTAGTAGTAGATGTATTGAGCGTTGAGATCAAGGGTCAGGACCGAGTTCTGCCCAAACGGATAGACCCTCATCGCTGCATAGATCATCAGCAGCAGGCATGGGGCTGCAGCAAAAACGACCAGGTAGAAGCAGTATGTTCTGAACCGGGTTTTCATGTTCTCTGTGTGACGTCCTCCATGGTGTGTGCATCGTATCTTGCATGGCTTCCTGCATGGGGTCCGCAGACAAAATCACTCCTGCAGTTTCCCGGGCGGCAAAAATCCGTTTCCGCCGCCCGGGAAGACAACATTCGGAGTTACCGGCAATGCGTCTGAAAACTCCGTTGAGGTACAGGTGTTTGTGCGCTACAACACCTCGACGGAGCCGGGTTCATTTTCGTTCGATTTGACGCGAGAAGAGGGAACTCCTCCTCAGCTGCTGCCGTTTTCGCAATTACCGCCGCGTTGTAAAAGTTGGTTTTATTGTTGTTGTGATGGGTGGCGGCTTTATTGTTGTTATGGTGATGATGGTCGTTGTTGGGAACGTCTTTATTGTTGTCGTTGTCGTGGTTGGCCTTATTGATATGGTCGTTGTTGGGAATGTCTTCATTGTTGTCGTCGTTGTTGTAGGCGGTTTGGTTGTTACTGTTACGGTCAAGGTTGGAATCGTCTTGATTGTCGTTGTTTTTGCGGTCGTTGTTGTAGGCGGTTTGGTTGTTACTGTTACGGTCAAGGTTGGAATCGTCTTGATTGTCGTTGTTTTTGCGGTCGTTGTTGTAGGCGGTTTGGTTGTCGTCGTAGGCGGTGCGGTAGTCGTTATCGCAGGTTGCTTGGTCGTAGTCGTCGTAGGCGGCGCTGCAGTCGTTGTGGCAGGTGGGTTGGTCGTAGTCGTCGTAGGCGGTGCTGCAGTCGTTGTCGTAGCATGCTTGATGGTTGTCGTAGGCGGTATTGTTGTCGTCGCCGTCACCGATGGTTTTGAAGACTCAGCCTTACCCCCACAGCCCACTAGTGTCAAACCGGCAACCGCAACCACCACCGTAAGAAGCACCTTAAGCAACACCGCTACCACAGAGACTGAACCTTTTTTCACACTGATTCACCCCTCTCTCAAATGAACCAGACCTGAAAAGCCCCGGGGCATTTCCCATAGGATTCTCAGGTGAGATAGATGCTTTCCAATGCAGTGACCCGGGCATTATCCCTTTGCGTTTCAGAATTCTATGCTCTTTTTGGGGCAAAGCAATCACCCCAGGGAGTATTCTGGGGCGATTTCCGGCGCGCATGCAGGATTTGCAGACCCAAGCGTTGTTGGAGTGTTGATAGATCACTGACGGCTCTCATTGCTTCCTTAAACCTTATCCATTGGGAGTTGCTGGATGCTTGGTTCATGGTAGACTATGAGCAGAGAGCCGCAGGCTGGCTGGAGGGCTGGAATATGACTAGGGATGTTTACGATGTCATCAGCAGGAAGCTAAGAGAACTGGAAGACAACCTGCTATATCTGAAACCGGTTTACTCCTATGTGAACAAGAGCAATCTCAAGGAGGATATGATCCGGTATTGGGGAATTGAAAGAGGGATCCAGATCTGCATTGAATGTGTCATTGATATCGGGAATATTTTGGTCTCTGTTACAGCTACCGGTAAGCCATCTACCTATAGAGAAACAATGATTGCCCTGGCGCAGATGGGCGTCATTCCTGAAGCGTTCTCAAAGAGACTGTCCAGGCTGGTAGGTTTCAGAAACGTGCTTGTGCACGATTATGCGAAGATTGATGCGGAAATGATACTGCATGTTCTGGAGAACGAGCTGGATGACTTTGTGGAGTTCATGAAATACGTGAATGCATGGATGACCGAGAACTGGAACTGATAGGATGCGGGACGTATGCAGAAAAACACCGGTGAAATAGAGGAAGCATTGGGCAAGCACATATATGAGCTGGTATGCGAATATGGAGTGAAACTTATCTATGTATTCGGATCGTACGCCAAGAACAAGAACAGACAAGACAGCGATCTGGATATTGCTATGTATTTCGGCCGCAAAGAAGACGGCTTTCTGAAGCTAGCTGTTCTAGATGATTTGGTGGGGATATTTCGCAGAGAAGACATAGACCTGGTTATCCTTGACGACGCCGACGAAGTGCTGAAATTCCAGGTCATCAAGTATGGGAAAGTTGTGTATATGCAGGATTTGGTAACGAAAGTCATGTTCGAAGCCAGAGTTCTCAGCGAGTACATGGATATGGAGTATTTCAGGAGGGTCCGGAACGAATACGGCCACAGGAGATTTGTGGAATCTATGAAGTCTGACCTGTGACCACCGTTGCACCGCTTGCACCGCTTCTGTGGACCGGCGGGATTACCCGTGGCAGGGCAGAGAGGGGGAAGGACTTGTACGTCACCGGGCTTGCTGCCGGCAGGGATGAGCCGGACATATTCCCAGACCCTAAACCCAAAGCCCGAACCCACCCCCCGGCAGGTTCTCAGGTGATTCCCCGTGAATGTCCCAGCAAGTCCCCGATGATCTCAGGTAAGGTTTTTGCCGTTACAAGGAGGGGAATCTGCCGGACACAGACAATACAACCACTCGGCGAGGGTGCTCCTGAATAGGCGTGGCGAAGGAAGTGACAGGAAATGTCAAACAAGAAGATTCTCGATGTGGAGAAAGTCGGCTTCGCTGGAAGTACCGGAGACAACCGTGCTCCTGAGAGCTTTCCTTTTCCTTCGTGTATGACTTCTCTTATGCAGTACTTGGGAGAGGATTACCCGGTTGTGGAGATTGAAGCTCATGACCGCAAGTATGCGTTGCGGACAGGCAATGTGGACTTTGTTGCTGCTTCGGGCATGGCTTTTGGTCTCCTCTGGCACAGGGAGTTCTGTACGAGTTGCCTGGACCTTACGCTGGTCAACGAACATGGGGCGACCATAGGGTACGCTTTTGACTGGGCGGGGTACGAATATGAGGTTATTGAGAAAGACCCGGAAGGCCTAAATCGTGATTTCATAAGGAAGAGAATAGTCGAGTCTATCGATAAGGGGGTTCCCGTGCTTGCCTTTGGCATAATTGGTCCGCCTGAGTGTCTGATAATCGCGGGCTATGATGACGGCGGGGATACGGTCATTGGCTGGAGTCACTTCCAGGACTGGGAACCGTGCGATAAGGAACCCAACGGAATGTTCAGAAGGGCCGGCTGGTACGATGGGCTGTGGAAGGTCATTATTACAGGCAGGAAAACAGGGCGCAAGACCGGCTTGGGGAATGGCACCGGGGATGGCACCGGGAATGGCACCGGGAATGGCACCGGGAATGCCGTGCGCAGGGTCCTTGAACTGGGGCTGTCTATCATGGAAAAGACCGAGATCCAGGGTTACGTGGCAGGCCTTGCCGTCTACGATGAGTGGATTAAGTATGTTTTAGAGCCTGGACTTGACAATGTGGATGATGAGACGCTGAAGGCCAGACACAGATTCCATCACCTTTTGGTCGGGAGCCTTGCGGAGGCTCGATGTTGGGGCGGGAGTTTTATGCTTGGCGCAGCCGAGAAGATGGCGGCCGTGGCAGACGGGAACGCGGCAGCTGAGAACGTGAAGAGGTCGGCCGGGTGCTTCGAGGACATCCATGATTTGTGCTGGGAAGTCTGGGGTGTACTCGGCGAATACGGTGAGAAGGATGTCTGGAAGAGGTACCGC
>JAPXLN010000036.1:0-8082 GCA_033809515.1 Bacillota bacterium | reverse complement strand
AGTGAACCTCCCGAATACCGGGTTTCTGCGAGCTTGAGCCTTTCCACTGGTCATACTGTTGCCAGTGAACCTCCCGAATACCGGGTTTGTGCGAGCTTGAGCCTTTCCACTGGTCATACTGTTGCCAGTGAACCTCCCGAGTGCCGGGTTTCTGCGAGCTTGAGCCTTTCCACTGGTCATACTGTTGCCAGTGAACGACCGTTTCCTCATGATCCGGAGGCTCTTGGTCTTTCCACTGGTCATACTGTTGCCAGTGAACCTCCCTAGTACCGGGTTTCTGCGGGCCTGAGCCCTTCCACTGGTCACACTGTTGCCAGTGAACCTCCCGAATACCGGGTTTCTGCGAGCTTGAGCCTTTCCACTGGTCATACGTTGCCAGTGAACGACCGTTTCCTCATGATCCGGCGGCTCTTGGTCTTTCCACTGGTCATACTGTTGCCAGTGAACCTCCCTAGTACCGGGTTTCTGCGAGCTTGAGCCTTTCCACTGGTCATACTGTTGCCAGTGAACCTCCCGAGTACCGGGTTTCTGCGAGTTTGAGCCTTTCCACTGGTCATACTGTTGCCAGTGAACCTCCCGAATACCGGGTTTCTGCGAGCCTGAGCCTTCCCACTGGTCACACTGTTGCCAGTGAACCTCCCGAGTACCGGGTTTCTGCGAGCTTGAGCCTTTCCACTGGTCATACTGTTGCCAGTGAACCTCCCGGCGGGCAGGTAAGGGCAGGGGAGGGCTCCAAGACTGGGGAGGCATTCAAGACCGAGGAGGGCTCCAAGACTGGGGAGGCATTCAAGACCGGGGATGGATTCAGGAGGAAGGAAGCGTCCTTTGCTCCAGCTCCTGCATCATTCCTATATAGACAAGCAGTTCCTTTCGCGAAGACACGTTCAGCTTTATGTAGATCCGCTTGTTGTGGGTCTTGATGGTGTTAATAGATAGGAAGAGAATCTCGGCGATCTCCTTGGCCGTATGACCTTCCATGTACAGGTCAAATACTGCCCTTTCAGCTTTGGACAGGGTCTTGATGTTCTTCACAAAGGTCTCAAACATCGCTGTGCTGTGTGCCCGGGAGACTGCATCAGGCCGTTGGATGTCCCTGGCGGCTTCGCCGGTCACCCGGCGTGGGGGGGTCTGGCTCCCGACGGTGCCTCCGACCGTGCCGACAACCGTGCCGACAACCGTTCCGGCGACTGTGCCGATGACCGTGCCTGTGCCGGCGACCGTCCCGATTATGGTACCAGTGTCCGCGCCGCTGATTACACCGGTGCCTGTTCCGGCGACCGCGCCCGCGGTCTCGCCCCGGACCTTGCCCGAGCCCGAGGCCAGGGCAGTAGCTTCCTCAGTGGCGTGGTCTTCCTTTGCAAGGAATTCCATAAGGTCATCTATCTCAGGGATCCTTGTCTTGCTGTGCTGGGCAGTCGTCTTTGAGCGTATGGTGTCGAAAGCCTCCGTGACAGGTTGCAGGTACAGGCGGCTGATACGGACAGAAAGGGCAACGCACGCTCCGGTAAGAAGGAGCAGCAGCAGGGCAATGGAACGGTTCTGCCTGGCCATCTGCGGGCTCAGGTCTGCTTCGGGGACCAGGAGAGCAACCGTCCATTCCTCTTTCTCATACGGGGAATCAGCAGGGTAAAGGGTTATTCTGCTGTCAAGTCCCAGGTAGGAGTTCTCAGCATAGGTGTAGCGGTTCAGCCCGGCCTTGTTGCGGTGGGCGGTCAGGTGGGCGGTTACGGGGGCAGTCAGGGGGGCGGAGGGGAGGACATTGCCGGCCAGGGAGCTTCCGGCATACATGGACTTGCCCACGATCAAGTTATCTCCTTCACATGGGGCCAACAAGCAGAAGATGCGAGTTTGAGATGAGTTGTCAGGAGAGTAGCTGGACTTAAACAGCATGGATTCCATCTCGAAACCTGCCACGCCCATGATTGTCCCGTCAGACGCAATAAGCGGCACGCTGCACAGCATGGCGCTGTCGCTGTCGTGAAACTCGGTCCTGGGGCACCAGTAATACAGGCGCGAAAGAGGCAGGCGGGTCCCACCGCCTGTCTGCGCAGCCTGCACAGCCTGCACAGTCTGCACAGGCGTGCTGAAATAGTCTGCGTCGCTCACCTGGAACTCCATCTCCCATTGAGGAAGGAGAGTCATCTTCTTGGACCGGGCAATGGACGCAGGCCCGCGCAAATAGCGGATGTCGTAGTAAGCGGAATGGACGGCTGCGGCTTCCATGTTTTTAAGATAAAGACCTGCCTTGGAGGTCCCGGCGCCAGAGATGCCGGGATTCACGGTGGCGTTGAGTATGAGAAAGGCGCCGCTGCTTTTGGACTGCTGGAGACTGTCGAGGAGCGTACCGAATTCCAGGGTGAGGACGGCTTCAAGCACTTCAGGGCGCTTGGAGAGCTCAGACGGGCTGATTCCGGCCTGCGCCAGGGTCTTTTCGATGCTCACAGAGGCACTCTTTGCAAGGGTTACGCTGCTCAGCGACAGGTTGCTGAAGGCATCATTTATGTTTTGGGATAGGTGAATAAGCTCCTTGCTGAATAATGCCGCGCTTTCTCTAAGGCCTGCGTTGAAAACGCCGGTTGCCACCAGAATCAACGATATGCTCAGTATGATGGTGACTGAAAACACAAGGAGCAGAACAACCAGACGCAGTTCAAGCGATATTCCGGTTGTGCCTGTCTCGCGCATGGTGCTTTTTAAGCGTTCAAGGAGCCTTTTCACAGCTTCTCTGTCTCCCTGTTCATGGGATGAGTCAGCTTCATCCTTCCTTAATTTGATTGCTTATCTGGCTGTTGCTAGTCTGTAGGCTTCGGCAGAGCCGGTTGATTCAAGCAGTTCCAGGTATCGCTTGCGGGCAGCGCGCGCTTCTTCTTTGAACTGGCTTTCCCATCCCTGACCAAGACTGTCAAAGGTATCAAACACCGGAGGCACATAGAAGTCATACTCCTTGTGCATGGAGATTGCTGTCTTGAGAAGTTTTCTGATGTTGATATTGTCTACTGATTCTGCCTGGCTCTGCATAAAGGTGCCAAAAGCATCGTTTGTGACGGGCAGGTATCCTGTTTCGGAGACGAACTTCATGTTCTGTTCGGGAGAGGTAAACCATTTGAGGAATACTGCCGCCGCATACTCGCGTTTCTTTTCGGAGCAGGTTACAGCCATACCGCCGCCTCGTTGGATGGCAACGGGCTTGCCTTTTTCAAAGACAGGGTAGGGCAGGACTGCGTACTCTACCGTCTCCGCAGTGTTGTCGGGGTAGGTGATGGTATCCCCGTAGAACAGAATTCCTGCCGTAGAGCCGGTTGAGCAGACAATGTCGCCTGTCTTTGACAGGTCCGATGAGTACCCGTCATAGATGGCGCATCCGCCCTTTACGGCCGCCTCAAACAGGGTTTCGTAGACATGGTTGTACGTGTCGCCGGACGTCTTGAGTTCCTGGTTCTGTATGAAAGAGCTGCCCAGCTGCTCCATTCCCGCCTGCATAAGGTTGAAGAAGGAGTCAACAGCGAAAAATGCTTTGCCGTCGTTGGGGACGTTGGGCGTCTGATCGTCGGTCCATTGGCAATAGGAAATAGCCGCTTGGGCCATCCCTTCAAACGTGGAAAGGCTGTCAAGGGTTATTCCGGTAGCTTCGAAGAACCGATCAAAGAGGGTTTGGTTCACAAACACAACCTCGGTTGACTTGGCGATTGGGAAGATATACAGTTTACCGTCAATTTGTCCTTCGGTAATGAAGGAAGTCACATAGCCGGAAAGCTCATCGTCTCCAAAGTACTGGTTCAAATCTGCGAGCAGGCCTTTCTTTGCCAGGGCGATGGCTGTTTTCGGATAACACGTGGTTATATCTGGTAGCTGTGGCGCTCCCGGGTCGCCGTGAGCGGCCATCAGCAGTTTCTCCTGCAACACGGCGGAGCTGTTGACGGATGTGACGTTGATAATAATGCCTTTGTTTTTCCCGAGGGTGCTGTTGAAGGTGTCTAGGAGTTCATCCATGGCGGTTCTCATGATACCGCCGTAGTTGTGCCATAGGGTCAGAGTTACAGGGTCTTTTGGGTTGAGCCCGAATTCGCGGGTGCATCCCGTGACCATGCTACATAGCAACATGCCGGTGGCAAGGAGAAAAGCAAGACTTCGTTTCATGGTCTACCTCCTGTCAACGTGTGCCCCACAGATTCCTTCGACCGCTCGCAAATCACCCTCTGATTGCCCCAAAATCACCCTCGGATTGCTCGTAAATCACCCCTGAGGTGATTTAATGCTGCCCCGGACTTCTGGATAATGACAGACAGGAAACTCATAGGTTCAACATAAGTCGCTTTGCCCCGAAGGGAGTGATCTGTTTCCATTATACCTCGGACATAGGCAAAGGGGTGGAGATTTAGGATTATTGCTCCGGTTTTGGTGGGTCTGTGGAAAGGCATCCAGGTTTTTGGGGCGTGCTTAGGGTTAGTTCCAAACCGGTCTTGAGACTAGGAGGGGGAAAGAGGATGATATCCGGTATCAGAAAGCTTGCTGAGCTCCCCGGGTCCAGAGGGTCCAGGAAGCTTTCCAGGCGTTGTGTGGCGGCGGTTGTTGCTGTGGTGTTTGTGTTGTCAGGCGGACTTTTCGGGCCGGTGGCGGTTAGGGCAGAGGGGACGACCATAGAGTGGGTAGGACCGCCTGGAGGCGGGAACGGGTACTGGCATGTTGCTGATAATTGGAGTCCTCGGCAGGTACCCGGGAACGAAGACAAGGCTGTCATCCCGGCAGGTTCAGTAGTGGAGTGCGTTTACAATGTCGCCGGCGTGACGCTGGAGTGTGAGGGGACCCTGACTGTGTCCGGTGGCGCAACCTTTGGCCTTGCCGGCCAATCTGAGATTAAGGGTACCGGAGGCACTCTAGGCGGAAACGGGACTATCGAAATATCCGGCCAGGGCAGCACGCTGACGTGGAGCGCTGGAAGCTATGCCATTGGAACGGACGACGACAGCGGCAGAATGGTTGTGGGAGAAGGCGCGGAACTTCTGATTACCAGAAGCGGGCAAGCCGCTCTCAAGCTGTTGGTGGAGAACAGCGGGCGTCTGCTGGTGGCTAAGAACGTTAAAGGGGTTAATATGCAGAAGGGCTACACCCAGACCGGTACTGGAACCCTGTCATTCGAGATCAGCGAGGGTGAAAAAGGAGAAGCGGTTTTCGGAACAATGAGCGTCAAGCAGGACACTGCACTGGCGCTCGCCGGAAAACTGCATGTGAATCTTGTAGATGGATATATGCCCGCAGGTGGGACAGTTTTTGAGGTGCTTGTCTATCCAGATTCTGTCACAAGGAGTGGAATATTTGACGCAATCACCTGCAGCCAAATCAGCAGAAGCTTTACAGCAGCATATACCAGTCGGCATGTTACCTTAACCGCTCAGGAAGTGACCACGGCTCGTCCGGAACCTTCCCTGTATCCCGGAGCTTACGGTGGCGGACGTATAAGCGTTGCATTGTCGAGCCGTACAGAAGGCGCAACCATTTACTACACGACGGACGGTAGTGACCCTACGACAGATAGCAGCCGGTACACCGGACCTATCGAGGTGACAGTTGACACCACCATTAGGGCTTTTGCGGTGAAAGAGGGCCTGCCCGACAGCCCGATTTTGGAACTCGTCTATGTAATCAAGCACGACTTTGCGGGCGGCGATGGCACCGAGGAGAACCCCTATGAGGTAGCTACGGCAGAACAGCTCTATAATGTCAGGGATTACTCTTATTGTTATTTCAAGCAGACGGCAGACATTGACCTCGGCGTTGCGCTTTATAACACAGACAAGGGTTGGTTACCCATAGGTGGATATGTAGGTGAAGAAGACTATCCTTTCTGTGGCACATTTGACGGGCAAGGGTATACCATCAGCAATCTCTTTATTCGCAGGATCGCTCAAAACGACGAAGGTTGGGAAGATGTAGGGTTGTTCGGCTCTGTTGACGGAGCTGTAATCAGGAATGTGAAGTTAGTGGACGCAGATGTGAGAGGCGATTCGTATGTGGGCAGTCTGGTGGGTTACGCTTACGAGAGCCTGATCGAGAACTGCTCTTCTACAGGTCAGGTCCAGGGCACAGCCTATTGGATTGGCGGCCTGGTAGGGTGTAGCGATTGCTCGGAATCCTACGAAGATAGCCGGATTACCGGCTCTTACTCTATCTGCATAGTATCTGGCGAGACTGATGTTGGGGGCCTGGTAGGTGAAAACGCCGGCCAGATCATCAGTTCCTATGCCCAAGGCCGTGTCACAGCCACCGGTATGGGAGAACGTGAAGGCTGTGCCGGTGGGTTGATCGGCTCCAACTGTAGGGGTGCAGTTCAAAATGCTTACGCGGTGGGACCAGTTGAGGGGAATAGCCAGGTCGGCGGTCTTGTTGGCTATAACTCCGGCAGCATAAACTGCGCCTATGCTGTGGGAAGAGTGACAGGTACTTCGGAATGTGGCGGCTTAGTAGGAGAACAAGAAGGAGGAAGCACTACCAACAGCTATTGGGACAATGAGACATCTGGTCAGGCCAGTTCTGCAGGAGGTACAGGCAAGACCACGGCGGACATGAAAGAGGTTTACACTTATGCAGACTGGGATTTCGGGTTCACCTGGGTCATTGATGCCAGCCAAAACGATGGCTACCCATTCTTGATAGGTGTCACACCCGTGGCAGATCCGGTTGAACCGGAATTTGCGGGCGGCGATGGTACTGAGGGGAACCCCTACCTCATAGCCACGGCGGCCCAACTCAACAACGTGAGGAACCACCTCGACAAGCATTTCAAGCAGATAGCAAACATCAACCTGAACGTTGTGCCCTATAACCAGGACGAAGGCTGGAACCCCATAGGCACCTCGGACGAGGCATTCACCGGCACATACGATGGCAACGACAAGACCATCACAGGCCTTCGTATTGTCCGGTCGTCAAGCAGTCGCGTAGGTTTGTTCGGCGCCGCCAAGGGAGCAACGTTGAAGAACCTAACCCTCGAAGACGTGGCGATCCTGGCGCAATCTTCAGTAGGCGGGCTCGTGGGGGTTGTTACGGAGCTAGGCACTCTCACCGCACCCACTAAGATCGAGGATGTCCACCTGATTTCTGGCAGTGTAAGCGGAACGAGCTTTGTAGGAGGTTTGGTGGGGACACTCGGCGGAAGCAATATCCAGGATTCCTCAGCCGGCTGCGATGTGACCGGCGTAGTGCAAGGCATAGGCGGTCTAGTCGGGCAGGTTGATGGGCCGGCTACCATTTGGAGATGTCACGCTACAGGCAACGCGACCGCTTCCGGGACGGGCCTGTGCCAATCCGTAGGAGGGTTGGCGGGGATTCTGTCCGACAGGTCCACCATTACCTGGTCCTACGCCTCGGGTAATGTGATGGGAAAGACTGAAGTGGGCGGATTGGTGGGCCTTAACGCCGGTGGGATTTCGGGTTGTTATGCCGTTGGCGCTGTGAAAGGCCATGATTCCATCGGAGGACTGGTTGGCCGCAACTACGGCGGCCAGATTTCGCGTTGCTTCGCCAGTGGCGCCGCGGAAGGTTTCGCCAGTGATGACGGGAAAGGCCAAGGTTATGGTATCGGAGGATTGGTCGGGAGGAACGTTCTCGGAGGCACTGTTGGCAACTGCTACGCAATGGGAGCGGTTCAGGGTGTGAGTCAGGTCGGCGGCCTAGTTGGTAGTAACCCCTCGGGTTCAATAACTTGCGCCTATGCCACAGGGCCAGTAACGGGCACCACGGCATATGGCGGTTTGATAGGAGAAGGTGGTGGCTGCACCAAGAGCTATTGGGATACTGACACATCGGGCTGTACCAAGTCTGCGGGTGGTCCCGGGGCGGTAGGCAAGACCACGACCGAAATGAAGCAGCAGGCGACCTATGATGACGATGATGGCTATGATGACTGGGATTTCGCCGAGATTTGGGCCATCCATGCCAGTCAGAACAGTGGCTACCCATTTCTGATAACTGTCACACCGGTGGACCCAGTCACCCCCAGCACCCAGGCTGAGATCGCGGCATTCAACTTCTCACCGTCTGACGGGACTGTTATCGATTGCACAGCCACAACAGGGACCGTTGAGG
>JAPXLN010000035.1:0-9214 GCA_033809515.1 Bacillota bacterium | reverse complement strand
CCATAGGCACCTCGGACGAGGCATTCACCGGCACATACGATGGCAACGACAAGACCATCACAGGCCTTCGTATTGTCCGGTCGTCAAGCAGTCGCGTAGGTTTGTTCGGCACCGCCAAGGGAGCAACGTTGAAGAACCTAACCATGGCAGATGTGCTGGTCCTGGGGAATAACAGTGCAGGCGGACTCGCGGGTATTGTCGCACCTCAGAACAGCACACCCACGCAGATCGATAATGTTCGCGTGACTGATGGCAGTGTGAGCGGAGAGAGTCGTGTCGGAGGCCTAGTGGGAACATTCAGTGGAAGCAATATCCAGAAGTCCTCAGCCGGCTGCAATGTGACCGGCGTCGTTCAATGCGTGGGCGGTCTCGTCGGACAGGTTGATGCACCGGCTACTATCTCGGAATGTAACGCTACAGGCAACGTGACCGTTTCAGGGACAGGGCTGGGCGGATCCGTGGGAGGACTGGCAGGGGTCTTGCCTAGTTCGAGCTCCATTTCTGCGTCCTACGCCCTAGGTAACGTAACTGGCAAAGAGGAAGTGGGCGGACTGGTGGGTTTGAACGCCGGCCAGATCTCTGGTAGCTTTGCCCGTGGTGCCGTAACAGGCACCGGGTCTGTCGGAGGACTGGTTGGCAAGAACTCGGGTGGCAAAATCTCGCGTTGCTTCGCTAGTGGTGACGCCAAGGGCACGGTAGATGGCGTCGGAGGACTCGTCGGTAGGAACGTTGTTTTGACTGTGAAAGGCGAGATTGAGAACTGCTACGCTATGGGAGCGGTTGAGGGCAGGAGCCAGGTTGGCGGCCTGGTTGGAAGGAACTCCGGATCCGTAACGGGTACTTATTCGACGGGATCGGTAAGAGGTATTGGCGGCGGTTTGATTGGCGAAGGCGTCGGAGGATGTACCAACAGTTATTGGGATATCGACACGTCGGGCCGCTCCTCGTCTGTAGGCGGTTCTGGGGTGGTAGGCAAGACCACCGCCGAGATGAAGCAGCAGGATACCTACGCAGGCTGGGATTTCACAGAGACATGGGGCATTCATGGCGGCAAAAATGACGGCTACCCATTCTTGAAGGGCGTTACAGCAGTTGGCCCGGTAGTTCCCAGCAGCGAGGCTGACATCCTGGCATTCAACTTCTCACCGTCTGACGGGACTGTTATCGATTGCACAGCCACAACAGGGACCGTCGAGGTTCTGGTTGACAGCGGCACTGACCTGACGGATCTGAAGGCAACGTTCACCTTGTCGACCCAGGCCACAGCGGCTGTAGGCGGCGTCAGTCAGGCGAGCGGCGTTACCTCTCAAGACTTCACAACTCCTCTGACCTATGTGGTGACCGCAGAAGACGGGACTACCACAAAGAATTGGACAGTGAAGGTCACCAAGAGAGAGCCAAAACCCGATACCGAGGAGCCCCTCTGGTATTACAGAAGTCCTTGGCCTACGGCCAAATCCCTGCGGGAAGTTAAGTATCTCAACGGCAAGTTCATGGCAGTGGGCGAGAGGGGTGCCTTAGGCGTATCTGTAAACGGGATAGACTGGACTTCATCGGACCTCAAAGTATCCCATACTCTGGAAGCGATTGCCTACGGCAACGGCAAGTACATTGCCATCGGAAATCAACGAACAGGCCTTGATGGGACCATATACGGGTCTGCCGACGGGGTGAACTGGACCCATTTGGCAACCGTTCCTGATCATTATCTTTCAGACATCATCTGCGTAGATGGCAAGTTCGTGGCAGTGGGGCAAAGCGGAAGGATCCTTACTTCCGCTGATGGAGTAACATGGAAGGTAACGGCAGCTGCTGAAGTAAAGGAGCAGTTGAATGCAGTAGCATATGCTGACGGGACCTATGTAGCTGTCGGAAGCAGGGGTGTTATTGTAACTTCTCCTGATGGGGAGAACTGGACGGAACGAGCTTCTCTCGGTGATACGCTTCGGGACGTAGCTTACGGAGACGGCAGGTTTGTAGCCGTAGGCGGGTATAACACAGCGTGCATCTATTCTTCAACCGACCGCGGAGAGAACTGGACGAAGTATGCCTTCGGAATAACATGTTACGGGCTTCTGAACTCTGTTGACTACGATGGCAGCCGGTTTGTGACCGTAGGCTACCGCCCTGACATCTTAGCCCCCAGCATGTTCACTTCCACCGATGGGACGACTTGGCAACGCCAGAGCGGCATCCCTCAAGATATGAGTCTCGCCGCAGTCGCCGGCGGTGGCGGCAAATGGGTGGCAGTGAGCTTCAAATACGACATCTTGACGTCCACAAACGGGACTACCTGGGCCGAACTGGGCCAGGGCACTCGGCAACACCTGCTGAAGGTGGCTTACGGTGGCAGCACGTTTGTTGCGGTAGGGTACAACGGGACTATCCAGACATCGTCTGACGGGGTCACATGGACCCTTAGGACTTCGGGAACAAGTGAAGTCCTGCAATCTGTAAGATATCTGAACAACGGATTTGTGGCGGTCGGCGAGAAAGGTACGATCCTCACATCGGCTGATGGGACGACCTGGACAAAGCAGACGTCGGGCGTATCCGTAGCGCTGTACGATGTGACCTACGGGAACGGCAAGTACGTTGCGGTCGGAGGGGTTGATTACAACGCTGTAATCCTGGTCTCTTCTGATGGAGTCACGTGGACTTCCGTCAACCACGATTACCTGATACCCTTTATGACCGTTGCTTTCGGTAACGGCACCTTCATCTCCTTAGGCAAAAACGGGCAAGTGTACAGCTCTACTGACGGGGAGGCATGGGCCCGCACCTATCTACCGGGCAATGGGTACCCAAAGGACGTCATTTACGCAGACGGGCGGTTTGTCGCTACGGGAGGGAACGGCAGAATCTGGGTATCCGATGATAGTGGGGCAAGCTGGACTCTATACGCAGAAGCGGGTGGGGTTAGCCAGTATATAAACTCCGTAGATTACGGCGGGGGTCGTCTTGTGGCAGTAGCTTCCTATGGGCTGATCGTGGTTTCCGCTGATAAGGGAGCTACCTGGACACAGCAGCCTTCAGGGCTAGCTGACCCGGATATGCATCTGTATGGAGTAGCCGCCGGAGATGCCAGTTTCGTAGCGGTGGGAGCCTGGGGGCTGGTCCTCCAGTCCAAGGATTTCGGCCTACCCGATGATCCTGATGCCAGTGCGGTTGCTGCAGCCAAGGCGGCCCTCACGTGGGACGTAATCGGGGGTGAGAACACCCGTCAGGACAGCGTAACGAGCAACCTCGTCAATCCCCTCCCGACCTCGGGAGCCGGCGGCACAACTATTGGCTGGAGCGCAGAACCGACAGGTTTGATCAACACCACCACAGGAGCAATTGCCAGGCCCACTTTCGCCCAGGGTAACCGGACTGTCGCATTGACCGCTACCATACGCAAGGGTGATGCAAGCGATACGGTGACGTTTGACCTTACGGTAATGGCGGCGCCTCCAACGCCCGACGAGTCTATCGCTCTTGATCTGACCTGGCTTACCTGGAACCTCATCAAAGGTTCGAACAGCACTGAGAGCCAGGTGACAAGCGGCCTAAACCTCGTAGGCTCCGGACCTCATGATACAGCCATCAGCTGGAGCGCAGAACCTGCGGGTTTGATAAACGTCACCACGGGAGCGGTTACGAGACCTGCCGCTAAGGAGAGCAGCAAAGCAGTGACCCTTACAGCTACTGTCGATAAGCAGGGAGGTCAGTCAAGGACTAAGGAATTCCATCTGACCATTCCTGCATTGCCGAGCTCTGACCCTGGCGGAGGCGCTGTTCTTACGTACACCATTACCGTTACCGCCGGCCCCGGAGGCACCATTGCTCCCAAGACGACTACGATCATAGCCGGTTCCTCCTCCACATTTGCCATTTTGCCCGACATCGGCTACGAAATTGTCGATGTGCTGGTAGACGGCAAGAGCATAGGAGCAAAGGAAAGTTACACCTTTGAGTGGGTAAACAGAGCGCACAGCATTTCGGCGACGTTCAGGAAAGTCTTCCCCTTTGAGGACGTCGAAGTAACTGACTGGTTCTATGAGAGCATAAGGTATGTCTTTGACAAGGACCTGATGACAGGCACAGGCACAGAGACTTTCAGCCCGCTTCTAAAGACCAGTCGCGCCATGATCGTCACGATTCTCCACCGGCTGGCGGAGACGCCGGACGCTCCGGTAGGCCCCTTTGCTGATGTGTCTTCGGGCACATGGTACACGGACGCTGTGGCATGGGCGGCAGCAAACGGGATTGTTCAGGGTTACGGAGATAACAGGTTCGGCCCTGAGGACATAGTCACCCGGGAGCAGATAGCTTGCTTCCTTTATAGGTATGCCAGGTATGCCGGGTACGATGTGTCTCAGAGTGGGTCACTGTCGGTCTTTGCTGACGGAGAGATGGTGTCTGAATGGGCCGTGGAGGCCATGGAGTGGGCAGTAGGCTCGGGGCTCATTCGCGGCAAAGGCGAGGGTATCCTTGACCCAACGGGACCTGCTACAAGGGCCGAGATAGCTGCAATGCTTCAGCGGTTCCTCGAGAAGTACGTAAAGTAGGTAGGGCAACCAAGGTAACTAAGGTAAGCCTACTTCGCGAAAGCGGCGCCTGGCCATATGCCGGGCGCCGCTTCTTCTGCGCGCCTGGAATGGCGACCCCCTGCCAGGCGCCTCTTTTTTTTGTGTGCCCGTGACATTTCTGCCTTCTGCCGGTCACCATTCATTCATCCATAGGATCCGGCAGCTTTTCGGGCTTCCACTGTCCATGGCGTTAGCAGTGAACTCACGCCAACAGGATGCAAGTTGCCCAATTCTGACAATCTAACAGGACTTTCCTCGTGTTGGTCGAAAGATCTGTTGTGCATGCTGTGAGGTGGTTAGCACTATGGATGCTGAAACAGCCCTGAGACTGAAAGCTGCAGTTTCGGATGCGGTTCAGTCCGACAAGGGGCTTCTCGATGAGCTGAGGGCCGAAGCACGAAAGCTGGCAAACAGTGTCTCCCAGATATACCCTAGGAGCGCAACTGCCATATCCCTTGTTTCAGCAGATGGCGGTGACAATTTCGTCAAGTTTGACCCGTTTATGATCCAGATTGTTCGCGTGGTAGACTCAAGCCGGAATGAGCACTGCCTGGACGTGCTTACCCCTTCCACCGGCATACATGCCCTGTCCAGGTGTCAGTTCGACCGTGTCGGGCGCCCTGTGACCCCCTTGGGCGAGATGATGGCAGCTGCACGGGCAGTTCCTTCTGATTCAGCTGGCTACCCCCGACGAAGCGGTTCTTGGGCGTATTACCTCTATGTCTGCTGAGGGCCGGCTTTCATCAGGCCAGGGAGACGAGTTTGCCATTCGAGCTATGCAAGAAGCTCGTCCAATACCTGAGGATTTGAGGGAACAATATGTTCGTTACCGGGTGAATATCCGGGTGCTGGGCGCCGTGCGGAAACTCCAGGGCGCCGTTCACTTTGTGCCGTCTCAGCGCAGGCTGCCTCATGTAGGCAGCCTTGTTGCTTTCCCATCTGATGATGTGCTGCAGGAGCTTGCAGGCCACAATGACCCTGGCGTGGCTCTGGGTTTCTACGCCCTGGGAGAGTTTGTCTGGGGTGGCCAGAATCGTGCGTTCAGGCCAAGAGACTGGACCCGGCCCATGCATCCTGGGATCATGGTCAACTTCGACCTCAATCAGCTCATATCGCGGCGGACTTTCATTTTTGCCAGAGCAGGTTTCGGAAAGTCCAACGTAAACAAGCTTCTGTTCAGTCAATTGTACAGGACCACGCCTATGAAAGACTGCAAACGGCGTAAGCAAGTCCCTGTAGGAACGGTGTTGTTTGACCCTGAGGGGGAGTACTTCTGGTCTGACGTTACGGGAAGGCCCGGGTTGTGCGACGTTCCCCATTTAAGGGACAAACTTGTTGTATTCACCTCGCGCATGGCACCAAGTGACTTTTACGGTTCCTTCGTAGCCGGAGAGACCAAACTGGACCTCAGACGTTTTCGAGCGGCAGACGTTATCTCCATAGCTTTGTCCCCGGACAGGCAGGAACAGCAGAACGTCCGAAAGCTCAGGGGATTGAACCCGGAGAAATGGGGCAGGCTGGTCGAACTCATAGACCGCTACGGAAACGATGCAGACCTTGCGGAGATAGGGAGCATTCTGAGCCTGGAGAAGAGCCAGGAGGTTGAAGCTCTGGCTGCCAGAGGCAACATGACTGCAATCGTAAGGATGTTTCATTCAAGGACCAGCCAGTTCATGGACCTTCTCATGGCTGCGCTAAGTGAAGGTAAGCTGTGCGTTGTGGATATGAGTCAGATGAGGGGCTCTCAGGCGTTGGTTTTCAGCGGGCTTGTGCTCAGGCGTATTTTTGACCGTAACCAGGATGAGTTCACCACCAAGGATGCAAGGATGATCCCCACTATTGCAGTGGTTGAGGAGGCCCAGAGCGTGCTGGTGGAGAGCAGAATCGGCTCCGAGCCGTTTATCGCCTGGGTTAAGGAGGGCCGCAAGTACGAATTGGGCGGTGTATTCATTACCCAGCAGCCGGGCAGTATTCCTACGGAGATCTTGAGCCAGGGCGACAACTGGTTCGTTTTTCACCTGCTGTCTGCGGCGGACCTGACCAGTTTGAAGCGGGCTAACGCCCATTTCAGCGATGACATACTCAGCTCCCTTCTCAACGAGCCCATCGCAGGCCAGGGAGTATTCTGGAGTTCAGCAGGAAAGCGAGCATATCCAATTCCCCTAAGTACTCTGTCCTTTGAATCTTTGTACCAGGTTGATGAGTTAATAGCGTCCGGGCCCGCTGTGGAGACCTATGCTTCCAGGCTGAAGGACCGGTTCGCACAAGCGTTAAAAGATGCCCAGAGCGATCTTGAAGGGAGCAGGTATCCCGAAGGAATCCCGGGGGCTTCCAAGGCCAGAGACGTCCCCGGGCCGGAAGTCTCGACGGTTGCCGGTGAAGAAGAGACCCGGGAAGACCCACGGGATGAAGAGGAAGTGGATGCGCTGAGACTCTATAAGACCCGGGCGGTGCAGAAGGTGAGGCAGCGGCGAGACCAGATGGCGCGTCTGAGGGGCGAACCGGGGTTAGCCTGGGGATACCTGATGGGGCTTCTGAGGGACCAGCTTCCGGAGACCCTGGAAGACCGTGGTGACGTAGCCTACTACCTTGTGCGGGAGGTTCTGGATGAAGAATTGGGACCGGGTTCGTGGGAGTCTCACTGGGTTCAACGCCCGGATCGCCGGACCAATTACGTCAGGGCCCTACCTCAGAAGGAGTAGATGACATTTTCGCAGTCGAACAGCCGCATAGAGGGAGGTGTCCACGATCAGCAGAAAAGCACGGTCTTTGACTAAAGATCAGCGATTCAAACGAGGGCATCAAAGCCTACCTGCATGCAGGCGGGCTGTCCAGTGTCTGCTTCTCCTGGCACGCTTTTGCTCCACAGCCCGAAAAGATACGCCCCATGCCGCTGAGCGAAGCGCTGGCGCTGGCTGAGAGGAACCTCCGGCGTCCTGCTTGGCTGCTCAGCGCGGAACTGGTGTACAGCAACGTTACCAATGCAGCAACCGGTGGGGAAACGGCCGGACAAAAATACGACCTGCACTGGCTGCTGACCACCGATTTCGGCAGATACTACATTAACTGCGTTACGGGTGCGCGCTGGGCGGATCACAATGAGCCCCTGGAGTAAGGCTGTCTGAGCCTATTCAGGGCTGTTGGAGACCGTTCCACACAAGTTTGACTAAATCTTTCTGATCCGACACTCTGTGCCGGATCACCTCCTGTACGATCATGGTGAAGGGTGCCGGCAGGATCGCAGACGGGAGGTGAGCGCAGTGAAAGAACTGCTTACAGAGGCTATGAACAGCGGGCTTCTTGAGGCTTTTCAGGGTGACCGCGAGTTTCAGCTGCCCATTCTCTTGAGCGGCATCGCTCTGGCTCGAAAGGGCGCTCTTTCGGCTGCAGCAGGTGTACTTGGTTCGGTGCACACATGGGGGAAGCCAGAAGTTGATCTGGTGCGCAAGGCTGTAGACCCTGACAGGTTTCTGAACATGGTGGCAGAGGACTATCACGGGAGCTTCGGTAAATCCATGTATCAGGGACCGGCCGGGCTAGGATGGGGCGCTATCCTTGGGGACCTGGTGGGTCGAGTCGAGAAGTTTTATGAAGAAGCACCCGTGTTCATTACCAGGGTGGTGGGTCTTAGGTTTGAGGGCCGGCTTGACTCCCTCGAGAACCTGACCCCGGGCCAACCGGTGACCCTGCTCTGGGAGCCCATGAACCCCCACGACTCAAAAGCCATAGTGGTTCTGGATGCAAACGGGGCAGACCTCGGTTATATCAGGAAGAGCATTGCTCATCGTCTGGTGACCAGGATGAAAAAAGGAGCTGCCCTTTCAGCCAAGGTGGCTGCCCTTATGGGTAGGGAGTTCGACGTGAACGACAGGCTGAACATAAAGGTGAAAATTTGGGACGGAGATGAGATCTCCGGTTCAGAGATTGAAGGTGCCCAATGATTCTTAAGGCTTAGCCACTCTTAAGGTGGCGGATCCCCTCCGCCACCTTAAACTGGACTCCCTTAGTAATAGACCAGATAGCTGATGCGTCCTAGTAGATGCCATTTGAGCGGGCCACAACCTTGCCGGACATTCTTAGGGACCAAAGATTGTTTCTCCTACAGGCCCACCGGTTCTGGTGCTTCTTGTGCTTCTGTCCTTGCTGGCCGTAGCCGGCTTAGTCGCCGGAATAGCTAACTCATGGCTCCGATTGGGCTCTAAGTAGCGGTAGAAGGCGGGGGCTCGCGTATGGCAGAGGATGTGGAGGTTACCTTAACAAAGGTGCTGCTCCCTTTAGAGTGCACTTCTCCGAGAGATCCGTGGTGACATCCCACGCCGGGTTGGTATTGAGGCGTGGTTAATCGTCTTAGTATTGCTGGTGAATCAGGCTGAGCTTGCGGTTCCTCTTCTGAAACACTTTACACCCCCAACGGAAGGTCTTTCGAAGTAAGCTCCAGTTGCGGGATTAAGTTTCGGTTAGCTGCTCCGGTTCACGATGAGGAATTACACAGGTGACGAAGGACCCCTTGTCGAGCAGAAGTCTACATCAGCCATACACCGCCCCTTACTGCCGTTGCCTCATCCTTCCCGGTACGCTACACTTGGCTTATGTTGCCTGAACGAAGAACTCATCGAAGAAGACATAAGCGGCAGGTGGTACAT
>JAPXLN010000034.1:0-9335 GCA_033809515.1 Bacillota bacterium | reverse complement strand
GTACGGAATCGACTACCTCCAGCCACAATCTGGTACGGAATAGACTACTCGGGCTGTGTGCCGGGTGGGTCTGGTACCGAATTGACCAGACTGCCGCGCGAAGTGGTGCGGAATCGACTACCTCCAGCCACAATCTGGTACGGAATAGACTACTCGGGCTGTGTGCCGGGTGGGTCTGGTACCGAATCGACCAGACTGCCGCACGAAGTGGTACGGAATCGACTACTCGGGCCTTGTTGCCGGGCGCATCTGGTACGGAGTCAACCACTCGAAGCCAGGGGTTAGCCGGGGCTAGGGCGTAGCCAGGCCTTCGTACCTCGCCTGGAGAGCCGTCACTTCGTCGGGCTCAAGCCTCCGGAACAGAATGGGCGGAACCGAGAAAGGCCTGCCTGCTTTCAGGTAAGTCAAGTCCAGGGCGTTTTGGAGATTGGCCTTGCGTTCATCTGCGGTCATGGCCAGGGCGTCAAACAGGGTCTGTGATGCAAACGGGATAAAGGGCGACGATGCCAGGGCGTAGGTCCGGATCAGGTTCGCGCAAGTGCGAAGGACCAGCGCTGCCTCGTTGCGGTCTGCCTTGAGCAAGGTCCACGGAGCCCGGGCGTCGATGTACACGTTCCCGTGGGTCCAGAGCTTCTTCAGGGCCAGGCTGGCCTTTCTGAACTCGCAGCTTCGCAGAGAGGTCCTATACTCATCCATTGTCTCCTTGCACTCTGCCAGCAACCTGTCCTCGTGGGGACCCCACTGGCCTCCTTCGGGAATCTCGCCTCCAAACCTGGACGAGATGAGTTTGAGGGTGCGGTTGACGAAGTTGCCCAGCGTACCTGCTAGGTCCTTGTTGACCACAGACGCGAAGAGGTCCCAGGTGAAGTCCGAGTCGTCAGACTCAGGGGCGACTGACATGAGGAAATACCTCCAGTAGTCAGGCGGGAGGATATCGAGGGCGTCGTCCATGAACACGCCCCGGCGCTGGCTGGTAGAGAACTTCCCTCCGCAGTATGTGAGCCAGTTGAAACCTTTGATGTAGGAAGCCATGGTCCAGGGTTCCCGCGTACCCAGGACAGTGGCCGGCCAGACTATTGTATGGAAGGGGAGGTTGTCTTTGGCTATGAACTGGGTGTAGTAGACGTCGCCTGCGTCGAACCACCATGACTTCCAGTCGCGGTGGGATGGGTCGAGGTCAGACCACTCTTTGGTGGCGCCTACGTACTCGATTGGCGCATCGAACCACACGTAGAACACTTTGTCCTCGAAACCCTGGCGAGGGACGCCTACGCCCCAGGTCAGATCCCGGGTAACGCAGCGAGGCTGCAGTCCTTCGTTCAGCCACTTTCCCGCGATTGACGAGGTCAGCTTGGGCCAGTCATTGTGGAACCGGACCCAGTCTTCGATTTCGGAACTCAAGGCGTCGAGCCTGAGGAACAGGTGCCTGGACGTGCGCAGTTCCAGGTTGCAGCTGTCTGAAATGGCCGAGCGCGGGTCTACCAGTTCCGACGGGTCGAGCAAGGTGGCGCAGCTTTCGCACTGGTCGCCACGGGCGCGGGCGTAGCCGCACTTTGGGCAGGTTCCTATGACGTACCTGTCAGGAAGATAGCGTTCGTCGTCCAGGGAGTATATCTGCTCTATGCCGCGTTCTTCGATGAAGCCGTGCTTGTCGAGCATGGTGTAGAAATGCTGGGTGAGCTCGTGGTTTTGCGGCGAGGAGCTGCGGCCGAAGTAATCGAAGGACAGCCCGAAGCGCGTGTACACGTCTTTTTGCCTTTGATGCTGGATGTCGCAGTACGTCTGCACGTCCAGGCCTTCTTCCATGGCTGCGATTTCGGCTGGGGTGCCGTGCTCGTCAGTTGCGCAGATGAACAGCACTTCCTCGCCCTCCAGCCGGAGAAACCTGGCGTACACGTCCGCCGGGAGCATGGAGCCAACGAGGTTGCCCAGGTGCTTCATGCCGTTTATGTAAGGCAATGCGCTTGTAATCAGGTATCGGGTCATTCTGCAGCACCTCTCGTGAACAGGCTAAGTATGGCATCGAGTGCGACTAAGGTTTCTACTAGAGATTATTGGTACAGAGGCTCGGTGTCAAACGGTTCGGCAAGGCAAATTGACGGATGCAGGCTTCATGGGAAGTTTTGGGGAGTTATGCTTGGGAAAACAACCTGTTCATGAGGATGTGCGCCTGGACGCAACTCATGGGGCCTGCCAGGGCTGGAACCTGAGTTGCTCGCCAGGCGAGCAACTAGTCGGGAAGCAGGCTCGTGCATCTTTATCGGTTGCCGCAGACGCGAAAGAATAGGATTTTGTCAGGCAAACCCCAGGCAGACCCCGGGCCAACCTTAATCCCACGGGGTATAGAAGTTTACGAAGTGATAATGCAAACATGATTAAGGTCAATATGAGGCTTGATATTGTTAAGGTCACAATGTATGATGGCCCTGCATTGAATCGTGATAGGGGTGGCCGCTATGGCATCGGATTCTTCATCAGAGTCTTTATCAGAGCGCTCGGCGGCGAAGTCTGCGTCTGCGCCGGGCTCTGGACTGGGGTCTACGAAGGGGGTTACGCAGGGGTCTACGCCACGGCTTGCGCCCGAGTCAGCACCGGGGACTGCGACGGCAGCGATTCTTGAGATGAGCAGGTCTCTGGCCAGACCGTGGCTGGTTCTGTCAGGTTTTGCAGGCATCCTGATATTGCGCTCTGTTGCCCCTGTGGCCGGCGCCCTCTTTATGAGGAACAGCCTTGACTTCATCGCTGCTCAGGATTCGTCAAGGTTCTTTATGAACGGTCTTCTGCTGGTCATGTGTTACGTGGTGGAGACGTTCAGCGCAAGTGCCAGCGTGTACCTCCGGGTGAGCGCGGAAGAGTCCTTTTCCGGGTCAAGCAGGATGCGATTTGTCAAGAGGGCCATGGCAATGCCCTTTGACAGGTATGAGAGTCTTTCCAGGGGAGATCTGGTATCGCGTGTGACCGCCGATATCAACCAGTCATCCCGGGTTCTCAGTGTGACTTACTTTATACTCCAAAACGTTATCAAGGCTGCAGCTGCCATTGCTACGCTGATCTACATGAGCTGGAGACTTGGCCTTATGACGCTGGCAGTCATGGGCCTGTCCGTCTGGCTTAACGCACGACTGAACCGGCCTATTGCGCAGGCGGGTAAGGCGTACCAGGAGTCCCTGGGCGGCATCTCAGCTTACGCACTGAATGCAATCGAAGGCCGTATGGTCATCAAGGCGTTCATGGCTGAGGACCGTATTGAGCGCGGATTCTCCGAAAAGACTCGTGGAGCTCGAGATAAGGCCCTGACGGTTGCGCGCCGCGTTGGCCTTGTAATCCTCGCTTCTATTGGCAGCGCCTTGGGTACGCTCATAATATTCTTTGGCTACGGTGCTTACTTAGCGGTGTCCGGAAAGATGTCCTTTGGCTCAATGCTGGCCGCCTTGTTTCTGACTGATTACATCACTCCTCTTGGCCGTCTTGGCGGGCTGTGGGCGGACCTGCAGAGGAGCGTTGGCGCCTACGAGCGGGTCAAGGAGGTCATGGAAGCTGAGGAGGATCGGGATCTGCCGGTGCCGGAGGGCGTGGCAGACCCTGGTATGGCGGCGCGGCGAGCAGGGGCCCGGGGAGTGGCGGACCGGCGAGCGCAGGCCCCGGAACTTCCGGTTTACGGAGATTCCCGCGATCATCATGTTTCCATCACCCTTTCAGTCCAAAACCTGTCCTATGAGTATGTCCCCGGGACCAGAGTGCTTGATGGTGTGTCCTTCGAGGTCAAACGCGGTCAGAAAGTCGCCATAGTGGGAAGGAGCGGGTGCGGGAAAAGCACGCTCATGAAGATACTGGCCGGACTGTACCGGCCTGAACCGGGGACTGTGTTTGTGAACGGGCTGGATATGGCTTACCGGCGGTTGGAAGAGGGAAGGGAAGCGGTGACCTATGTGCCCCAGGAGCCGTTTCTGTTTGCCGGGTCGGTGGCCGACAATCTTGCCCTCGGGCTGCCTGGTGGGCAGGGTGGGCCAGGTAGGCAGGGTGACCTGAAGACAGCGCGCGGGGCTGACGGTACGGAAGATAGCCTGGAGGATTGCCTGGAAGACTGCTCGGAAGAGTGCCCGAAGGAGCGCCTGCAAGATTGCCCGGAAATGTGGCCTGAGCTGCGCAGGTGTCTGGAACTAGGGGACGCCCTGGAGTTTGTCTTGTCCGCGGAGAAGGGGCTGGAAACTCAGGTGGGTGAGAGGGGTTCACTCTTGTCGGGAGGCCAAAGGCAGCGTCTGTGTTTGGCCCGGGGTTTTCTCAGAGGCACGCCGGTCCTTCTTCTTGACGAGCCCACCAGTTCTGTTCACAGAGAGGCGGAAGCTCGCATTTTGGCTGGGCTTCTGCCCCAACCGGACCTGACATGTCTTGTGGTGACTCACCGGTTGGACGTGGCTGAGGCGGCTGACCTTCTGCTGGTCATGGACCGGGGCTGCCTGGCAGAGGCCGGCTCACACGAGGAGCTGTTGAACAACAAGGGGCTGTACTGGTCTATGTTCACCGGAGAGGTGAGTCTGTCTGGCACGACGTCGCCTGAAGCGGAAGATGCGGGTCCGCCGGATTCCGGGAGTGCACAGTGGTCTGGGGCCGGAGCATCCCGCCTCCGTTCTGAAGTTCCTGAGAGGGGAGGTGGCGCACGATGAGCGTCAAACCTGACAAGTCTGCCGGAGGGCCTGCGGCTGCCAAACTTGCCAAGACCGGCGGGCGTACCGGACTTGCCAAACCCGGCGGACGCGCCGAGACAGCCCTGGCCACGACTGCGTCGTTGAAAAAGCTGTGGGACGCCATTGGCAGGCGCAAAACGCTCATGGGCCTGACTCTCTTTGTGGGGCTCCTGGATATGCTGGTAGACAGTCTGGGGCTTTCATGGAGTCTGAGGATGACCGGCAACGCCGTGCTGACCGGTGACCTGGGCGCCGTGTACCCGGCTGTAAGGTTCCTTGTGCTGGTGGTGGTCTGCCGAGCTTCGTTTGCCGCCCTGGGCCACTACCTGGCCGAACAGGTGACAGAGCAGACAGCCCTGAACCTCAGGAGCAGGCTCTTTCGGGCCATTTTGGGCGGGAAAAGCGAGCGCCTGGATGCACTTGAATCCGGCGACCTGATATCACGGCTGGGCAACGACGTGGAGGTCGCCAAGTCGGGCGTCCGTGCTTTCGTCAACGGGTCTAAGCAGATATTTCTCATTTTGGCCGCCCTGACCGGGCTGTTGGTGTGGAGCTGGCCCTTTGCCGTGGGCCTTCTGGTCATGGCAGGCGTTTCATTCCTCGGTGGGGCTGCTACCTCGAGCCCGCTGAGAAGGACCAGCCAGCGCTACCAAAGGACTCTTGCCGGAGTCTCCGAATCAGCGACTAACCTGCTTGGCGGGGTGGCGGTCATAAGGTCCCTGAGAGCTGAGGACAAAATGGCCTCCAGGTTCAAGATGGCCGTCGACCAGCATCAAGAAGCTGCCAGGAGGCGTGGATTCTACATGGCCTTGCAGTCGGGGGCAGTCATGTCAGTCCCTTATATTGGGTTGGGAATCATGATGATCCTGGCCGGGGCGATGTCATTGCGAGGGCTTTTTGCGGCCGGCGATGCTATTGGACTGGTGCAGCTATCCAGCCGGGCGCTGTTCCCCTTCGGTTCTTTGGGTGGGATATGGGCGGAACTGCAGCAGAACCTGGCTGCTCTGGACCGGGTTCTGGAGGCTTGCGCCATACCTCAGGAGGGGGAGGGTTCGGCGGCAGATGGGCTGGATGCTGCAAGCTTGGCTGGTGCAGGCTTGGGGGCGGCAGGCCCGACAGCTGCAGGCTCCGATGATGCAGCCGGTGCAAAAGTCCTGCACGGGGACAGTTGTGAGGCGCCTGCAGTTGAGTTCAGGGATGTTCACTTTGGCTACGGGGCCAAGCCGGTGCTCGAGGGGCTTTGTTTCGAGGTACGGCAAGGTGACCAGGTCGCCCTGGTCGGGCCCAGCGGTTCGGGCAAGAGCACCGTATTTCGGCTGCTCCTGGGGATGTATGAGCCGCAGGTCGGTGTTATTCTGGTGGGCGGTCGAGATTCGGCGCAAATGTCTCTTCCGGAGATCAGGAGCGTCATGGCGGTCTTGCCTCAAGAGCCGTGGCTCTCTCCTGGTACCGTAAAGGATAATATCCTGCTAGGCAGGCCTGACGCCACAGACGAGGAAGTCGCCATGGCTGCCGAACTGGCCCATGCCGCTGGGTTCATTGCCGAGCTTCCGGACGGGTATGATTCGGTGCTTGACGGCAATCTGTCGGGAGGCCAGCGTCAGAGAATATGCCTGGCCCGGGCGTTTTTGAAGGACGCGCCCATTCTTCTGCTGGACGAACCGACCTCGGCAGTTGACGCTGAGTCTGAGCGTCTGATCCGCCAGTCTGTGGACCTTCTGGGTAAGGGACGGACTGTCGGACGGACTGTCATAACCGTTGCGCATACTCAGGCCATGGTGGAGCGGGCTGATATCACGGTGACTCTTGGCTGAGGGTCGGGTCGCGGTCTGCAATTCCGGAGGGGCGGCCGGTCTTTGGGGAGCTGCCGCACTAATCGTCGCATTCGTGCATGGCTTGGCGCTGACACAAGCTTGCTCGTTTGTTGAACAACCGTTCCTGGGACTTGCCAGGCTACCGAGCTAGTCATAAGGAAAGTTGCTCGCTCTGCGAGCAACTACCACACCCCGTCTGAGGTTCTTGTGCAGGATCCGATGGGTCCTGAGGGGTGGCTGATGGGAGAGTCAGTCAGATGAGGTGGTTTGGCCCATCATAAGCAGCTGGCCGGGGAGGAATTGGTCGGATGAGGAGCGGAACGCTCCTCTCCTTGTTTTCTTTGGTGTTCCGCTCCCCCTTTTCAGTCCAGTCTCGCGATCGCCCAAGTGCCAGGTTTTGGGACCAGGCTGAAAGGGCGACCAGGCTGATTGCCGGGTTTTGGGACCAGGTGAGGCTGCCGTCTGCCGGGTTTTGGGACCAGGCTGACAGGGCGGCCAGGCCGATTGCCGGGTTTTGGGACCAGGTCCTGGCGTTGACTGCCGGGTTTTAGGACCAGATGAGGCTGCCGTCTGCCGGGTTTTGGGACCAGGCTGACAGGGCGGCCAGGCCGATTGCCGGGTTTTGGGACCAGGTCCTGGCGTTGAGTGCCGGGTTTTAGGACCAGGTGAGGCTGCCGTCTGCCGGGTTCTGGGACCAGGTTGACAGGGCGGCCAGGCCCATTGCCGGGTTTTAGGACCAGATCCTGGCGCCCATTGCCGGGTTTTGGGACCAGGTAAGGAAAGTTGCTCGCTCTGCGAGCAACTACCACATCACCATAGACAGGTCATTCGGGAGTCACATGACCATCCTGCTTAGGAGCAGCACTATGACTACCTTACAGAGGAGCCCCAGGGGATAGGTCGACCCGTAAGCACCGGCTGTTTCGTTGCGGCCTGTGGCCTCAAGAGCTGCGCCCAGACCGGGGGTAGAGGTCATACTGCCGCAGATGGCGCCAGATAGGATTACCCAGTCCATCTTTAGCACATAGCGTCCGAACAAGACGCCTGCCGCGATGGATGTAATCGTGGTCAGTATACCGACCAGGACCAGCGTGGCGTTTGGTCCGGCCATGGCGGCCACCGCCTGATGCCCGTAGTTAAGACCCACATAGGCCAGGAAATAGTGCAGAGCCACTTGCTTGGTCACGCTAAGAGCTCGTGGGTCCATCTGCAGGCGGTCAAGGTTACCCAGGACAAGCGCCGCGACCAGGACCCCTCCTGTGGTGCCCAGGCCAATTCTGCCTGCTGAACCCAGGGGTATGCTTACGCTGCCCAGCAAGTACCCAACCAGGGAAACCAGCGCTATCCCGGCCATGCAAAAAGGTGCCGCCTTTGCCTCTGGCCGCGCTTGCTCATGTGCACCTAAGCCTGCGCGAAAATCCAACTGCAAATCTAACTGCAGATCCGGTTGCTTGTCCGGTTGTAGATCCGGCTGAACACCCAGGTCAAAAAGTTGTGGCAGCACCTGCATGCTGGTAATGACGATAATCACGCTGAAAGGGTAGGCAACTGCGTAGCCCATGCCCACACTAGCCTGAGCGGCACGGGCTGCAGGCGATGACGGATCTGCAAACATGCGTGCAGCTGATTCCAAAGCAACGCCGAGTCCGGGCGAACTGGTGAGCGCGCCTGCGTAGAGCCCGGTAAGCGCTCGCATATCGAGACCTCTTGTGAGGCTGCTGAGGCTGCCAACGAGGCCAAACAGCAAACAAGCTGCTCCGGCGCCGGTAACGGTTATGATAACGGCCAGCAACAGAAACTTGACGCCATTGCCGACGATGCCTCCGACAATGCCATCGTCACGGCCATTGCCAACGCTGCGACCGTTGAAAACCTTGGATACGTCCTTGGCAGCCATCAAGCCCACTGAAGCCATGAAGAGAAGTAGGAAGAAATCAAAATAAGCTTTATCCACGAAGCCATTTTGGATTACGCGAACTGCATAGAAGGGAACATCACCTGTCGCGCTGGCAACCGCAGGTTCGTAAGGCGCCACAAAAAGGCCGTAAACCAGCCGGCTCAGCCCCATGCTCGCAAACAGAGTGCCCGAAACGCCCAGTTTGAGACGTGCTATGCTCACCTTGCCTAAGTAATGGCCGCAGAAAATAGCCATGCTCATCAAAAAGAGAGGTTCGGTCAGCAAGTTCATCCATTGCTCATCTCCTGCTCATCTCCTGCTCCCCGTTACTCCATATGCCAGTATAACTGATAGAACGTGCTCATGCCCCGTCAGATGCCAGCCCCGGCGGTGCCGCGAACCCGAAGTGCAACTGGTGCCGGGAACCTCAGCGCAACCTCTAGGGCCAAGAACCTGCACTGTGATAGGAATAACGCTTTCACACATCGAATTGATAAGAATGGATTTGCGGATTTAGAGATCGGAGGACCCGCCAATGGCAATAACAGACTGGGCACTATTCGAACAATACGTTGAGCAGGCAATGAAAGAAAACTACGTAGTCGGTGCGGCAGTAGCTGTCGCTGACGAAAGTCAGCTCGTCTACGCCAAGGGTTTCGGCGTAAAGGACCTGGAGTCACAGGATCCGGTAACGCCCGAGACGATCTTCGGATGCGCGTCAGTCTCCAAGTCCTTCACCGCCATGGCCATAGCGCAGTTGGCCGGCAAGGGGATGCTGACCGTTGACGATCCCGTCATTGAGCATATCCCCGAATTCCGGCTCGCAGGCATGAAAGACATGTCCTCTGTGAAGATCCGTCACATTCTGTCTCACACGACGGGGCTTCCGCCCATGACACGCCGCCAGGACATCACTGACTTGGACGAGCACGTAAGGTA
>JAPXLN010000033.1:0-10440 GCA_033809515.1 Bacillota bacterium | reverse complement strand
TCTTGCACGATCCTCTTCTTGAGTTCCGGCGGGTAGTACTTATTCCGATTCATCCCTGCTCACTCCTCGTTCAAAACTGTAACTCAACTACCGAGCTTTTGTCCAAACGAGTTAGGGGGCTAGAGAGTTTGGCGACCAACTTTTCCGGGAAGTAGCTCGTTAATCGACCAGGTTGTGCAAGAAGTTGCTCGTCTGGCAAGCAGGTGCGAATTTGCCGTTGACACGGCCCGGCGACACGTGTAGATTATGGGTATAAATCAAGTATAGGCGAGATCAACTGCAGGGCGGGGTATCAGAATGCCGCGACCACCGAAACCCAGATGGGTAGAGTTTTACCCTCGTGTGACTTACTTCAAGCCTGCCGGAGTCAAGATGCGGGAGCTTGAGGAAGTCGTGCTGGGCGTTGATGAAGTGGAGGCCCTCAGGCTGAAGGACCTGCTTGGCCTGGAGCAGGTAGAGTGCGCAGACAGAATGAATCTTGCCCAAAGCACCTTTCAGCGGATTCTGACGGCGGCCAGACAGAAGGTCAGCCTGGCCATTATCAAAGGAAAAGCTCTCAGAATCGAGGGTGGGGCCTATCTGATCGCTCCCTTAGCGTTTGGCTGCAATAAGTGCGGCAACGAATGGACAAACCAAGACAGGCATCTTGTTGAGTATGTGTGTCCGGCCTGCGGGAGCGCAGATTGCAGTGTACGCAGGGTTAAGCCGGAGGCTGAGTCAGGGGGTGAACCCGGAGCCGGGGACCCTGAGGACCGCCTGGAAGATCAGAGAGGACCGGGTCCTGGCGGAAGGGGCGGGCGGCACAGACGGAGAGGCGGCCGGGACGAACGCTGAAGCGAAGCGCGGCTGAGCTGCTGCACAACTAAGCCGGCGCAACTGATCCGGCACACGATTGAGGGATTCCACTATCTACCGGGAGATGAAGCAAATGCAGGAAGAGGGCGTCATGGATAAGCTGAGCCAGCCCGAAAACAGCCACATCAAACGAGTCATAGCAGTCATCAGCGGAAAAGGCGGCGTGGGGAAGTCATCGATTGCCGCACTTCTGGCATCGGAACTGTCCAGGCGAAAATACCAGGTAGGCTTGCTGGATGCAGATATAACCGGTCCGAGCATACCCAAACTTATGGGTGTGCGAGGCAGGCCCGTCACCCTGGGGTCGCAGATAGTTCCTGAACAGAGTGCTTCCAACATAAGAGTAATGTCCATAAATCTGCTGCTTGAGAGCGAAGAGGACCCTATCATATGGCGGGGGCCCCTTATTGCAGGCGCGGTCAAGCAGTTCTGGACCGACGTGCTTTGGGGCGACACTGACTACCTGGTGGTTGACTTGCCTCCCGGAACCGGAGACGTGCCTCTTACTGTGATGCAGTCGCTGCCTCTGGACGGCGCCGTTATCGTCACCACGCCTCAGGACCTTTCGGTGCTGGTGGTGAAGAAGGCGGTTTCTATGGTTAAGATGCTGGATGTCCCGATTCTGGGCCTGGTGGAGAACCTGGCGTGGGCCGAGTGTCCGGAATGCGGTCACAGGATTGAGCCTTTTGGGCCGAGCCATGCTGAGGAGATAGCCCAGTCTATGGGAATCGACGTTCTGGGGTCTTTCCCGCTTTCGCCGGAGCTGAGCGCCATGGGGGACGCGGGCAGGATTGAGTATTACCGCAGTGAGATTCTTGCGAAGATGGTCGACTCGATTCTACAAAAAGTGCCTGCCTGAGCGCAGGGTAACACAAGGTAACACAGGGGGAGATTCAGAATGAGGATCGCTGTGGCTGCTGACAACGGTCATGTGTCTTTGCATTTCGGAAGGTGTCAGGAGTATGAGGTTTTTGAGGTAGAAGATGGGGCAGGAGAGCAGGCAGAAGGTCAGATGAAGGCGAGGAAGATCGCCGGCAGGAGTACCCTGAAGAATCCTGGACACGAGCCCGGACTGCTTCCTCGCCTACTGAGCGAACACGGAGTGGACCTGGTGATTGCCGGCGGAATGGGCCCCAAGGCTGTGAGTTTGTTCCACGAGCGAAACATCAGGGTCATTACCGGAGTTGTTGGGCCTGTGGAGGAAGTGGTCCGGTCTTTTCTGGACGGAACCATGAAGTCCGGGGAGAGTACCTGCGATCACGACACAGAGGGGCACGCCCAACACGACCATAAGTGTAAGTAGCTGCTGTCACTAGTAGATGCGCTGTCGGCAGGCTAGATTGCTTGGTGTACGCGGACTTGCCGCGCAAGCAGAAGCGTTGCCCGCTAGCAGGCTTTTCATGCAGCAGAGTCACCGGTTTCTTTCTGTGGATGGCGCATCAGGCAGAACGAGCACCTGGTGGAGGAAGCTGGGGCTGTTCCCGGGAACGGTCATTGAAGTTGTGGCTGCCCATCCTCTGAGCGGCCCGGTCATAGTGCGAACCGGAACAACCCAGATTGCCATCGGAAGAAACATGGCGAGAAGCCTCAGGGTCAGGCGGATTCCATAGGTGCCTTGCAGAAGGCACTTGCACAAGCCTCCTCCACAACGAGGCCCTACAGAAGGACATGAGGCCGCCGGGAGGAAGAATCAGTTCGGGTAGCGAAGATTCTTCAGCAGCGACACTGAAAGATGCAGGGCGCGTTGAGGCATGGCAAACGCGTCAAGGTATGCCAGACGCGTCAAAGCGCATCGATCCCGTGACTGGAGGCGTAGGGTCCATGATCCGCTGGTTCTTTGCGTCGTCCCCTCTCGTGGTTCTCCTTGTTACCATGCTGGGCCTAAAATGGAAGGCCCGGCGAGCAGGTTTTCTGGCTTACATTACAGCCCTTGCAGCGGGTGGCCTTCTGTTTGGCGGTCACTCATTCCTTCTGGCAGTGTCTTCTGCCAAAGGCTTGAGCCTTGCGCTCTTTGTGGTCCTCATTATCTGGAGTTCTGCTTTCATGTTTCAGGTTGTGAGCGAGACCGGAGCTATACCCGGGATATCCCGCTGGATGGCTTCTTTATGTAACGACAGGCTGATGCTGGGACTTCTCATCTCGTGGTGCCTTTCCGGCGTGATCCAGGCTGTTGCAGGGTTCGGGGTCCCTGTGGCTGTGTGTTCGTCTCTTATGATGGCGGCAGGCTATGATCCAGCTATATCTGCCGTTTCAAGTCTTGTGGGGCATGCCTGGGCCGTCACTTTCGGGTCCATGGGCTCTTCGTACTATACTCTTGCTCTTGCCACCGGCATTCCCGCGGGAACTCTGTCTCACTGGGCAGGACTGACGTTCGTGGTTCCCACGATAGCTACGGGGTTGGCCGTAGCTCACATTATCGAGGGACGGTCAGGGTTAAGGAAGGGCATGGTTAAGGTTTTGGTTGTTGGGATGGCCATGGGGTTGGTGCAGTGGGCTGTTGCTGTGGCAGGTTCAGCTCAAGTGGCGGCGCTTCTGGGTTCGCTGACCGGCGTGCTTTTGCTGGCATTGCTTGCGAGAAAGGCCAGACTGCAACCGGGGGCCGACCTTGACGATGGACTGCCTGCAGCCACTGCGCCTGCAGCCTGCGTGCATGCAGACGTCCCGCGCGCAGACGCTCAGCATGCCACAGACCCCACGTCTCCTTCAGGCGGAGGACGTTCCGTGCACGTGGCCCTCATTCCTTACTATGGAACCATCGTTCTCACACTGATTTCCCAGATAGCCCCTGTAAAACGGTTCTTCGGCCCGCTGAAGGTTGGCATGAACTACCCTGCGCTTATCACCACGCAAGGGTTCCAGGTTCCTGCAGAGAAGGGGTACGCTGCCATAGGCATCTTCTCTCATCCTGCGCCTATCATATCTCTGGCAGTGCTCATCGGCTTAGCGGTGTTCATGAGAAAAGGCCTGCTTCAAAGGCAGAGCATTAGGCGGGTTGCCGAAGCCACTGTGAAGCAGTGCTTTCCCACAACTGTGAGCGTGGCGTTTATGTGTATGATGGCACTGGTCATGAACGATACGGGCATGACGGGAGAGATGGCCCTGGGAGTGTCCCGGGTTGCAGGTCGATTGTTCCCGCTGGTATCGCCCTTTATCGGGGTTCTGGGTTGTTTCATGACCGGGAGCAATACAAACTCTAACGTGCTATTCGGCGCGTTCCAGGTCGAGATGGCCAGAAGCCTGGGTCTGAGCGCAACCCTTCTGGCCGGCGCTCAGAGCTGCGGCGGTTCCCTGGGATCGTCTATTGCTCCTGCCAAGGTCTTGCTGGGGTCCAGTACGTCCGGGCTGGTGGGCAGAGAGGGGGAGCTGCTCAGGAACTGCCTGCCCTACTGTCTTGCCATAGTGAGTTTAGTGGGTTTGCAGGCTCTCCTGGCCACGTGGTTACTGAACGTAGTTCCCTAGTTCCCGTGATATGTACTGGCGCTTCGCCCCCGCCTGGCACCTAAGTTGTGTCCAGGCGCCCATCTTTTAGGACAAGTTGTGCCCACAGGCACAACTTTCCAAAAGAGTTGTGCAGAATCGCCCAACTCGCGGGGGGCCATGCCCGAACGCCTGCCCGTATGCGTTATGCATCCGGACTTCCCCTTGTCCGCCCTACCCGGTGCGCCGGAGGACCATGCCCGGACGCCTGCCTGTGTGCTCCCCATTTTCCACCACAGTCACCCCGTTGACCAGGACACGGCTGATCCCTGAAGGATACCGGTGCGGCTCAGTAAACGTAGCATTGTCCACTACCGTCTCTGCGTCGAACAGAACCAGGTCAGCCCTCATACCTTCCCTCAAAATGCCCCGGTCCTGCAGACCCAGCCGCATGGCAGGCAGAGAAGTCATCTTCCTGACAGCCTCCTCCAGCCTGAGAACCCGGTACTCACGCACGTATCTCCCGAGGATCCTCACGAAGGTACCGTAAGACCTGGGGTGGGGCTGCCCCTTAGCAGTCTTGATGTTGTAAGCCCGCCCGTCGGATCCCGCCATGACCCAGGGCACTCTCATTACAGTCCTCACGTCATCCTCGCTCATGGCGAAGTTCACGATCTGCACCACGCCCCGGTTTCTCTCAAGAAGCCCCAGGGCTGCCTCTGCAGAAGAGATTCCCTGCATCTGGCCTGCCTCCTGGATGCTCTTGCCGGTGAACTTCTGGTCGTCAGGGTTGCCCAGAGAAGCTACGATGATCTTGTCCCAGTTACCCCTCGCCTTCAGGGCCTCAAGTGCTTTCTGGCGCATGCCAGGCTCGCCCAGAGCTGACACAGGAACCGGAGAGCCCAGCCCTGTCGACGACGCAATATACGGGTACTGGTCCGCGGTAATGTCAAGGCCGGCCTCCCGGGCCTTTTCCACCATGGCGACGGCCTCGCCTATAGTTCCCCAGTTAGCCTGGCCCATGACCTTGAAGTGGGAAATCTGCACGGGCACGTTGGCCTCGTTTCCGATTCTTATAGCTTCCGTCAGCCCTTCCTTCAGGCGCGCACCTTCGTTGCGCATGTGGGTGAAGTAGACTCCCCGGTGCTGAGCCACGACTTTGGCAAGTTCTATGATCTCCGCAGTGTCGGAGAATCTGCCGGGAACGTAGATTAGGCCGGTTGAAAGGCCAAAGGCGCCTTGTTCCAGGGCTTGGGACACAAGTTTTTTCATCATATGTAATTCTTCATTGGTCGGAGGTCTTCTTTCTGAACCCATGACCTGCCGACGTACGGTACCATGCCCTACCAGGGGCGCTACGTTGAGGCTTATGCCTTGTGATTCAAGAAAGTCCATGTAGGAGGCCATGTCCGTCCAGCGGGGAGGTGTGTTCTGCTCGTCCTCGGTGGGAGCGGTGGCGCCTGTAGAGGCGGTGGGGCTGGTGGAGGTGGTGGAGCCGGTGGAGGCGGTGGAGGCGGTGGAGGCGGTGGAGGCGGTGGAAGTGGTGGAGCCGGTCCCGGTGCCGGCCTGGCCGTCCTGGTTTCTCTGGCGCAGGCCCAGACCCCTGGGCGCTGCAGACGAGCCGCATTGTCCTGTGACTTCGATGGTGACCCCCTGCAGAACCTTGCTGTCTGCTGTGGGGTTTTCGACCAGGGGAAGGTCTGAATGGGAGTGCGCGTCGATGAACCCGGGGCACAGGTACAGACCCGTGGCGTCCACAGTCTCTCTGGCGGCGCCCTCGATTTTTCCCACTTTGACTATGGAGCCGTCGCTGACCCCTACGTCAGCCCTGAACCATGGCACGCCTGTGCCGTCCAAAACCCGTGCGTTTTTGAAGATTACGTCGTACATGGTTTGGCTCTGGCTCCTTTCCTGTACTTTGGGCCTCAGCGTCTCGGCGATTACTCAGGACGAACTCTGCGAAGGAGGAATTCTGTGAATAACCTTGCCGTCTTCGTCCAGGATTTCGACCCTGGGCGAGTCGTCTGAGTCAACAATCATTCTTATGCGCGTGCGGCCCTTGCTGTCGGTCAGTCTGACCTGGGCTTCGTTCTTCTCAGGGGTTTTCTCTCTGCCCAGAAAAATCCTGAGGGGGGCGGGGAACTCGTCGTTTAATTCTCTCATGAGTTTCGTTCGTTCGGGGCTTTCGGGCATGGAACGGATGTCACGGTACCGGTCTATCATCTCTACCATAGGCGTTTCAGGGCGGTCCCATATGTTGAGACCGTACCATCTGGAACCGTTCTCTTCGTTGTACATGAGCCCGATAATCTGGTCTTGTTCGCGCTGGTCGAACATGAGCCCGGCGCCTGAGTGGCCGAAGATCAGGCCGCCGCATTCTTCTCCGTCGTCGTTGTAGAAGATAATGCCGGCGTGCTTTGGGCGTCCCGGGTAGTGCTTGCCGCCAAGAACCCAACCGGGAGCTTTGTCTTTTCCCGAGATGGCCATCCGGACTTTGCCGTCGGCGTCTACTATGTTGATGCGCTGTACGTCGATTTCCTGGAAACGGGGCCTTGTGTCGCACGCGGGCCTTGCATCGTCCGCGGGCTTTGTATTGTCCGCGGGCCTCTTGTCGTCAGCAAGCCTCTGGTCGGTGCTGGGCTTTGTGTCGCTATCGTTCATGGGCTATTTCCTCCAGTACCAGGACGTGATTTTTCGGGCTTCATTGTCTTCTTCAAGGGGGGACTGCCTCCCTGCTGCCTTGATTGCAGAAGCAAGCTCCAGACATGCTCGCTCGTGCTCGCTGACACGCTCTATCTTGCTTGAAGCCATTACCCTCTGGTACGAGGCCTTGGCCTCTTCATACCGTTCTGTCACCTTGGCACCGACTCTTAAGGATGTCCAGCTTGTCTCAGCTTTGTCTCAGCTTTGTCTCAGCATCGAAACGTCTGCGTCCCGGCCGAAGGAAGTGTTGGATTCCAAGCCAGCTGCTGACAGGGGCTTGCATTCATGTAGTACAATATCATTAAGCAGAGATTCAGAAGTAGGAAATCAGCTGGAAGGTGATGATGCGTGGACGACCCTGGAGGTAGTACCTACTACCTGGCTGCAATTGTGTGTCTGATTCTGTCTGCGTTTTTCTCAGGTTCCGAAACGGCTTTATTTTCTGCAGACGAGATCAGGCTCAAGAGCGTCTACAGGCAGCGGAGGGGGTCGGGCCGGGTTCTGGATTTGAGACAACAGTCCAAATCCACACTTGCCTCTATTCTCCTTGGGAACACCCTGGTTAACGTTATGTTCGCTTCTCTTGTTACGGCCATTGCGTACAGCTGGTTCAGGGGATCCCAAAGCCTCAAGGATCTTGTAGCAACGGGTGCAGGCACCTTGTGCATTCTTATTTTCGGGGAAATCACTCCGAAGATCCTGTGTTCGTCAAACCCGGAGCGAATTGCACTGTCTGTTTCGGGAGTCATTCGCTTTATGGGTTACGTTATGCGCCCGTTTTCAGCCGGACTCGAGCGTGTTGCCGCATTCTTCGCAAGCAAGCTGCCCCGGGCAGCTGCTGTGGCCATTACCAAGGATGAACTTAACGAAGCGCGCTTGCTGGGGGCCGTAGATTACGGTGAAACATCAGGGGCCATCAGAAACGACGAGAAAGAGATGATCTACGGGGTCATTGAGGCCCAAGACGTTGAGGTCAGCGACGTGATGGTTCCCAGGCCGCAGGTAGTAGCTATCGAGGAGAACAAGAGCGCACTCGAGGCCCTCGACCTCATGCTGAAATATGGTTTTTCCAGAATACCGGTGTACTCGGGTTCCATCGACAATACCAACGGCATAATCAGCATAAAGGATATTGCGGCGTATGTGGGTGACCGGATAGCGGAGGGCGGCCTTGCGGAGGGCGGCTTTGCGGAGGGCGGCCTTGCGGGCAGCGAGAGCCCTGAGAACCGCACTGGCAGCGGGGACTGGAGAAAGCTCCTGGCCGCCAGGCTGGCAAAGACCTTTGCCCAGAGCCCACACTACGTCCCCGAGACCAAGAAAGTGCCGGGCCTGCTAAGTGAAATGAAGGCAAAAGGCATCTATATGAGTGTGGTTGTAGATGAGTTCGACGGGGTCTCAGGCATAGTGACCCTGGAAGACCTTATCGAGGAGATAGTAGGGGAGATTCACGACGAGTACGATTCCAGGGAGATTGGCGCCGTGCTGGTAAGAGAAGGTGTCTGGCAGGTTCCCGGGCGCATGAGTCTAGTCGATCTTGAAGACATTACAGGCATCTCCATAGATACCGATGAATGCGACACGGTCGCAGGCCTTGTCATGCAGTGCCTTGACCGTGTGCCTGAGCCTGGAGATACTTTTCACCTGACCCATCCCCCTGTGCGAGTTGAGGTCGGCGAGGTCAGAGGCCCCAGAATACAGAAGGTTGAAATTCGTTTAATCGAGGAGAAACAGGAAAACAGATGAGTACTGATGTACCGTTACCGTTAGCGGCAGTGCTGATTAAGCTTGCCGTCTTTGCAGCCTCAGTTGGTTTGGTCGGATTTTTCGCAGGTTCAGAGACAGCGTTTGTAGCAATGGACACCTGGGCAATTGACAAGCTGAGCAGCGATGGAGACAGGCGGGCCCGGATTCTCAAAGAGCTTCAGGCAGATTCGGGCAACACCATATCTGCCCTTCTTGTAGGCACCAATGTGTTCACGGTGCTTGCGTCAGCCATGACGGCTTCCCTGGCTCATGCTTTCGGCCTCCGTGGATTTGCCGCCATGGGGCTGGTGCCTGTCCTGACCACAGCAGTCCTTTTCATATTCTCGGAGCTGGTCCCCAAGAGCTACGCGGCAGCCCAGCCTACGGAAACGGCTCTGTGGGTTGCACCGTGTCTGTCTGTGACCGCCAGAACTTTGCGTCCTGTTGCCCTTGCCCTAGCAGCTGCGCCTGCATACCTCGCCGGTGTGCTGAGTCGCAGAGTCCGAAAGGCCGGTGCTCACAGTACAGACGAGGCCGTCAGGGTGGCCATTGATATTGCAGGTGAAGACGGGTATGTGAACCCTGACGAAACCGAGGTCATCTACGGAGTCCTGGATTCCTCCGACACGGCAGTCTCAGAGGTCATGGTGCCTATGGAGCGTACGGTGACCTTCAAGCCCGACACGTCCCTGAACGAAGCCCTCAATGTGTTCAGGCGTTGCCGGTTCAGCCGCGTGCCCGTATTTCTGCCCGAAACCAGGCAGGTAACAGGCGTTGTGTACGTCAAGGACGTAATGCGCAAGCTGGTCCTTCCCGGGACTTCTGGGACCGAGCCGGTAATGAGCGTTGCCCGGAAGCCTCATTTTGCCCAGGCCCAGGACAATGTGCTTGACCTTCTTTCTCGTTTGAGGAAAACCAAAGTGCACCTAGCTGTGGTACTCAACGGAAGACAGGTGGCCGGCATGGTCACTATGGATGACCTCCTGGAAGAGATTCTGGGTGACATACCCGAGGACGCTCCGGCGAGAGCCTTGTCGCCGGCGAACCGGTCCTTGACCTTGCACAAGATGCCTGCAGCTTCCGGGGCAGCAGAAGTCTCAGATGCCCGAGGGGCGCAAGGGGTGTGCGGCGGCATGGGCGAAGCTCATTCCGGAGGAACCCTGGCTGAGATAAGGTAACCCGCTGCTGGGGCTCTGCTTCCCAGCGGGTCTGCTGACTGGGAGCCTTTGCTGCTGACTACGCCGTGGACAGCGGAAGCACTCAGTCCCCCGGAAACCGGTCTGCCGGCAAGTTCACTGCCCACCACATGGACAGTGGGAACCCGAGGAGCCTTCGGGTCATAGGGAAACGGTCGTTCACTGGCAACGCCGTTACCAGTGGGAACCCGAGGAGCCTCCGGGTCATCCGGATCATAAGGAAACGGTCGCTTACTGGCAACAGTATTGCCAGTGGGGTGCCTCGGTCTTGCGTAAACCGGGTTTCCGGGGAGTTGACTGGCAACGCCGTTACCAGCGGAGCCTCGAAAAGCCTCCGGATCATAAGGAAACGGTCGCTCACTGGCAACAGTATTGCCAGTGGGGTGCCTCAGTCTTGCGCAAACCGGGTTCCCGGGAGGTTGACTGGCAACGCCGTTACCAGTGGAGCCTCGAAAAGCCTCCGGGTCATAAGGAAACGGTCGCTCACTGGCAACAGTATTGCCAGTGGGGTGCCTCAGTCTTGCGC
>JAPXLN010000032.1:0-10574 GCA_033809515.1 Bacillota bacterium | reverse complement strand
ACGGCCCTTGCCGTAGACGGAGGCTACCTGTATTTTCGTCATACCCGCCTTCAGGACATAGCTGACGCCACGGCTCTTGCTGCGGCTATTGAACTCGTAGAAGCCGGTGGCCAGCCGGACAAAAAGAGAGCTTACGGATTTACAGTGGCAACAAGGTGCGCCGAACGTCACGGGCTTAGCGTCAGCAACGCAAATACCAGTACGTACACGGCCGACATAGCCTGGGGCAACGAACAGGGTCAAATGGCAGTCAGTTACCCTGACGGCCTGAACAGAGTCATGGTGACCCTTCATATCCAGGCCGACTCATTCTACGCCCGCGCCATTGGGACCACAAGCACACCGGTGGGGGTTACATCCATTGTACAGATAGGAATGGCAGAGCAGCAGCAGGGAAACTTGGTGCCTGTGGCCTTCTTCTGGGGTGCCTACGAGTGGTATAAGAAGTATGACATGACACTGACTCCGGACGACGAACTCAAAAACAGCGGCAACTACGGCTTTTTAGATTACGATTCTCCGAGCAACTTCGGGAATTACCTAACAAATGGGTACAACGGTGTACTCAATGTGGGGCAGGAGATACTAACGTTGCCCGGCGTAAAGGCCGGGCCAGCGGATGATGCCATAGAAAGCAGGGTTGGGTCCTGCACCCATGACTGCTACGTCAAAAGCGCCAGCGACCTCCAGCTTGACGAGTCCTGCCGCAGAGTAGTCATTGTCCCTATCGTGAACAAGTTCTTTGAGGACAACGGCAAGCATTACGTAGAGATAGCAGCCTTTGCGAAGTTCTTCATTGAGTCTTACGACAAGGACACAAAAATCCTCACAGGCTGGTTCCTTCAGACTGTGGAACCCTCGGAGATCATAGGGGGAAATCCCGAGTTTACCACTCAATCAGTCAGGCTCATCAAGTAAGCACATTGCAGGAGGAGACGTCATGCGCAGCTCAAAATCGAAGATACTCATAGCGGGAACCATCGTCCTGGGGCTACTTACAGCTCTTCTGGTCTACGGATATCTAATGCAGGTCCGGACAGCGGCCGTAGTTGAAGACCTGACCACTGTGGTGACTGCCGCACGCAAGATCCCACAGGGGACCAAGCTTTCTTCCGACATGCTGAGAACCGTCGAAATGCCTGCCAAGTACGCCCACCCGTTTGCGGTGAAAGACCCCAAGAGCATCGTAGGTCAGTTCGCCATAGTAGATATCTGGCCTGAGGAGACCATTCTGACAGCCCAGCTAGCGTCAGAAAGAACCGCCAACGAGCTACCTTACAAGATCCCTGAGGAAACCCGGGCTATAACCATTGCAGTAAACCAGGTATCGGGAGTCGCCGGCCATATCAAACCCGGACACTACGTAGACGTATTGCTCTTCTACAAAGAAGGCGACCAACCGGAGAACATAAAAGCCATAACTCTCTTACACAATATTCTGGTGCTTGCAGTTGGCCAAGACATGCAAAAGAAAGACGGCGTACAGGATTCGGACAACCTTACCCTGGCCGTTACCCCCCGGGATGCCCAGCTGGTAACCCTAGCCGAAAACATTGGGCGGATTAAGCTGGTGCTCAGACCTTCAGGCGAGGATGCCAAACCTTCGCTGCCAGCGGCCACTTTGAGAAGCTTACGGACGTTGTACCCCTAGAATCGCGAAAGGATGATTTGCCTTGGTGGACAGACCAAGCTTGTTAATCGTTGACCACGCAAAAGAAGGTGACCTAAAAGAACGTCTCCACAAGACCGGCGAGTTCCTTATAATCGGCAACACCGATAACCCGGGCCTGGGGTTTACCATTGCAGAGAAACACCAGCCCGACGTTGTGCTGTTGAACATAGACATGCCCGGAAACGAAGGGACCTCTTGGGCCGAGGTCTTCGCCATGGAGTTTCCCATGTCAAGCCTTTTGCTTGTGACGGCGTCAGACAGCAAAAAAGTCCTCCACCTGGCGCTTCAGGTAGGCGCCAAGGGGGTCCTAACCCTTCCCGTGGAAGATGACCGCCTCGTAAAGGCCGTCCAGAAAGTTGTTCAGCAGGACAAAAAGCGCAGGGAACTCTTTTCCGTACAGAGAAAGACGAAACCCCAGTTCAAGACAATTGTCGTGTTCAGCACCAAAGGAGGCGTAGGCAAAACAACTCTAACCCTCAACCTAGCTGTAGCTATAAGACAGTTAACAGGCAAGAGAGTTGCAGCCGTAGACCTTGACCTTTTCTCAGGGAACCTTGCCCTCATGGCAGGGGTTCCATGGAAATACTCAATCAAAGACCTGGTCGACGACATTACCAACCTAGACCGTGAGGCGCTTGACACCTACTGCACTGAACATTCTTCGGGGATCAAGATCCTGTCATCTCCTATGCAGCCTGAGTTTGCAGGTTTCGTCCACCCTGAGCATGTTGAAAAGATACTGGGGCTTATGTCCGAAGTCTTCAACTATGTAATCGTAGACACTCCCACATATTTGCACGACACTACGATACCTGCTCTGGAAGAAGCCCGGGACATAATTGTTATTACTACCCTAGACCTTGCATCCATTCAGAACATGAAGCAGTGCCTTGACCTTCTTACCACCCTTGCCCTGAGACCTAAGGTTAGGGTGGTTGTTAACAAGGTTGGTTACACAGGCGGGCTGAAAACCAAGGATCTCGAAGAAGAACTGGGCATGCCAGTGTTTTCTGTGATTCCCCACAACGAAAAGACATTTCTGGACGCACTGAATCTTGGGATCCCTCTTGTGCTCCTTCCTTCTGGCAGGAATTCACCGGCAGCTAGGCGCATTGAAGAGCTAGCCGCCAAAATGCTTGCCGAAGGCGACCATCCCAAAACAGTGCCGTCCAGGCAAGCCTCAAGTTCAACCGTTGTGCCTGTTAGGAGGTAAGGTTTCTTATGTCCCTTCTGCAGAAGCGACTGGAGCATCTAAGACAGCAGGGAAGGCCTCAGGAGCAACCTGAGGGCGGGGGCGCTGCATCTGCGGCGGCAGTGCGAAAAGCAGTCTGGCATCAGGCCAAAGGCCTTGTCATGGAAGCTGTGGTTGAAGCCGTAGACGTGGAAGCTATGGAGAAAATGTCCGAAGGCGACCGGGCCAGGTATCTCAGCGGCCAGGTTGGGGCGCTTGTAGACAGGGTGCTAGGAAACATGGAGGTCGTCTTCAGCCGCGCAGAGTACCACCGCCTGGTAGGTGAGGTCATAAGCGAGATAGACGGCTATGGCCCAATCACTTCCCTGCTTGCTGACGAAACCATCAATGAGATCATGGCCAACGGGCCCAATCAGGTGTATGTGGAACGCCTGGGCAAAGTGGAGCTGACCGATGTAACCTTCCGGGACAACGCTCACCTAATGCACATTATTGAGCGTATAGTCACCCCCCTGGGCAGAAGGATCGACGAAAGCTCGCCTATGGTCGATGCCAGGTTGCCCGACGGTTCCCGTGTCAACGCCACTATCCCTCCTGTGTCTCTCGACGGGCCTGTGCTCACAATCAGGAAGTTCTCGAAGACCCCTTTCACAATGGGCGATCTTATCAACTTTGGCACCCTTACCACAAACATGGCCATGTTCCTGAAATCTTGCGTAGAGGGCAAACTGAACATTCTTGTAGGGGGCGGAACTTCCTCAGGAAAAACCACCACCTTGAACGTGCTTTCGGGATTCATCCCCAACTACGAAAGGATAATCACCATAGAGGACGCGGCTGAGCTTCACCTCCAGCAAGAGCATGTCATAAGGATGGAATCCCGCCCTCCCAACGTAGAGGGGAAAGGCAGAATCTCCATTCGGGACCTTGTGATTAACTCCTTGCGCATGAGGCCTGATCGACTGGTTGTCGGAGAGGTTCGAGGCGGAGAAGCCCTTGACATGCTGCAGGCTATGAACACAGGCCACGATGGGTGCCTTACCACCGGCCACGCTAACTCTCCCAGAGATCTGCTTTCACGCCTGGAAACAATGGTGCTCATGGCAGGCATGGACCTCCCCATCAAAGCCATTCGGGAACAGATACACTCTGCCATAAACCTTATAGTCTACCAAACCAGGTTCAGAGACGGTTCCCGCAAAGTAACGAAGATCACCGAAATAGTCGGAATGGAGGGAGATGTCATTACTTTGCAGGATATTTTTACATTCGAACAGAAAGGAGTAGCGGACGACAGCAAGGTTCTGGGGTCTTTTGCCGCCACAGGGGTCATGCCGAAATGCCTGCCATCCCTGGAAGCTAAAGGCATTCACGTGCCGCTCTCGGTGTTTGCTAAGTAACTCTTGGAAAACGAGGTGACCAATGTGGCCGCAGCCGCTTCAGTTTGCACTTTCTTGTTTACATCCCTGGTAATCTGGCAGTTTGCTGGTTGGCTGACGGCAAGCAAGCGCCGCATAAGAGAGCGCCTTGCATCCACATTTCCCCGCCAGACAGCCAGCGCTCTGGCCGATACCTTGCCGCCCGGAACTGAGGCAAGACGGTTGCACCTGCCCGTTATCAGGCTCCCCAGCACAGCCCTGGGGAGGAGGTACCTTGACCGGATCCAGCTCTACCTACTGAAGGCAGGCGTACCATTGAAGGCCGAGGAGATGGTAGGCCTGACCCTGGCATCGGGGCTCATAGGGTTCGGCGTTGGTCTTTTGATTTTCCGCAGCCTCTTGCCTGCGCTTTTTACCAGCCTTGGCGGTCTTTTGATTCCCTGCCTGCGCGTTGCCCAGGCCAAAGCTAAGCGCATATCCAAAATCGAAGGTCAGCTTCTTGACGCCCTGGTAATGATGACAAGCTCGTTGCGGGCTGGACACAGCTTCCTTCAAAGCATAGAGCTGGTTAGCAGGGAAATGTCTCCCCCATTGTCAACGGAGTTCGCGAAGGTTTTGAGGGAAAACAGAGTAGGCGTCAGCGTTGAGGACAGTCTGACAGGCCTGGTAGAGCGAATTGAAAGCAAAGACCTCGAGCTTGTGGTTACGGGAATGCTCATCCAGCGTCAGGTTGGCGGAAACCTTGCTCAGGTCTTGGAGAATACTGCTTCCACCATAGAAAAGCGCATCAAGACCCGGGCAAGGATCCGGGTAGCCACGGCCCAGGGCCGCATATCCGCATGGGTGGTTTCCCTCCTTCCTGTGGGCCTTGGCTTGTTTGTGTTCGGAATGTACCCTGACTTCGGACGAATAATGCTTCAGGAGCCTGTAGGCATCGCCATGCTCATAGGCGGCGCTGTGCTGCAGATTGTGGGCATCCTTGTTATCCGCAAGGTGGTGAGCATCGATGTCTAATGACACATGGATCATCTACCTGGTCTCTCTTTTGTCTTTCGCATGGGCCATAGGGCTGATTTTGTCTCTGTACCAGGTGTTCAACAGGAAGCGCCTGGATATAGTAGAACGGCTTACATCTCTGCGAATCAGCTCCCAGCGTACCGACGAAGATGACATCCTTCAGCTTCCGTTCCTGGAGAGGACTCTCCGCCCGGTAACCAGGAGCCTTGTATCAGCCATAAGCCAAGTCACGCCTGAGCGGCTAATGACCAGGACCGAGGAAATGCTGTCCCAGGCCGGAAACCCCAGGAGCATCAAAGCCGGTGATTTCCTGGCCTTCCAGGGGATAGTCGGACTGGTCGTCCTGGGGCTGTCAGGTTTCTTTTTGGGAGCCAGTGGGTTTCCTATGGTTAGGGCCGGACTGACGGCGTTCTCCCTTGCAGCTCTGGCTGGCTACCTTCCCTGGTTCAGACTGACTGCGCTAGCTTCTGTGCGCAGGCGCGAGATCCTCCAGAAGCTCCCTGATGTTATGGACCTTCTGGTGGTCTGCGTCGAAGCCGGCCTGTCCTTTGACATGTCCATTCTCAGAGTCGTGGAGAGGTTCCGGGGGCCGGTGAGTGAAGAGTTTCAGAAGGTCCTTAGGGAAATCCAGCTGGGCAGGCCAAGAAAAGATGCCCTCAAGAGCATGTCTGAACGGGTAAACCTTACAGAGATTACGTCACTGGTAAACGCCATCCTTCAGACCGATCAACTGGGAGTCGGCATAGCAAACGTACTGCGCCTGCACGCAGACATGATTCGCGACAAGAGGCAGCAGTACATTGAAGAGCTGGCAATGAAGGCACCTATCAAGATGCTGATCCCGCTGGTGTTTTTCATCTTTCCGTCGATTTTCATCGTCTTGTTGGGTCCGGCGTTTTTGAACATCATGAGAGCCCTTGGCGGCAGGTAGGTCGGAGGGAAATCTGGAATAAGTCAGGATGAGAAAGGAAGACACCTGACGCCGGATAAGCCACACAGGCGTACCTCATAGACCAACCCCCGACCGTAGGGGGGAAGGAGGTGCTGAACAACAGGGGTTTCGTGTCGGTTGTAGGAATTCTCTGTTTCAACAAGGACCATTCTGGGGAGACCATGAAGCGTGCCTACATATGGGCACCTATAGCACGCTGAGTCGGTGGTGCAACCGGCCCCTCGAAAGAGGGTTAACCCATGAAAAAGAATCTGAACGCCATCCTGGCAGTCCTTCTGACGTTGGTGTTGGTGTTCGGCAACACGCTGTCTGTTCTGGCCCATCAGCAGTACAAAAATGAAGGCAGCCTCCCCGCAGAGGTCAGACATATGCCTCGCCTTAAAGTGGCGCCCGCGGAAAGCGGAACCTTCACTGATGGACTGCTGACAGTAATCCTCACTCTCCAAGACGATAACCTGACTGCAGACTGGGAGACAACCGACGGCTCAGTTCCGGTCATGTACGTCTTCGTGTTCGGCGGCAACGAGGGCAACCTGTACGACTACTCACCGAACGGTGCCCATTCCGACACAGGCCTGGTCACTCCCTTAGGCAAGAAGGCTAACCATGTGACCTTCTACTACAAGACGGAGCAACAGACCTCAATGCTTACCGTCAAGCACCTGGAGCAAGGTACGAACGCTGAGCTGGCCCCGGAGGAAACCCACGTCCAGGTCGTCGGAACATCTCTGACCGTAGGCGCCATCAACATAGAAGGGTACACGCCGGTCGGGACTACATCCTTCGATCACACCTTCGGCGCTGACAACGCCGAGCTCATCTTCTACTACGCACCAATAGGAACTACGCTCACCGTCAAGCACATGATCCAGAACACAAGCGAGGAGATTGCCGCCCGTCAATACTTTAGCGGGACGTACGCAGACAAGGTTACCGTATATGCTGCCACTGACCTAGCGGGGTACATAGCAATTGAACCCTCCCATACGCACACCTTCGGCACTACCGACGCTGAGCACATCTTCTACTACACCCCGGTACAGGCAGCCCTCACCGTCAAGTACGTAGTCGAGGACTCCGACCCTGAGCAGGTGCTGAACCAAAACAGCTACCATGGACTGGCCGGCCAAGTAGTGCGTGTCGAGGTCTTGCCCACAATCATCAAGGGAGGACTCCATTTCGCCTTAGTGCCCGGTCAGGAACACACTGAATCCTTTGACCACACGCTGGAAGCAGGTAACAGCGTTAAGACCTTCTACTACGCACCGGTCACCGGTGAAGACCTGACAGTCAGGTACGTAGTCCAGGGCTCCGCCCCTGAACTGCTGCTCGGCCAGGAAGTCCACTCAGAGCAACTGGGGACCACAAAGTCCTACGACATCCCAGGTATCTTGACCGATGAAGAGACCGGCCTGGTATACAAGTTGGCTCTGGAAGAAACCCAGACCAACCCTTACGTCTACACCTTCACCGTAGAAAGTCACACCGAGACTTTCTACTACGCACCGGTAGAGGCAGGCCTCACAGTCAAGTACGTGGTCCAGGGCTCCGAACCTGAACTGCTGCTGGGCCAGGGAGACTACCCCGGCCAAGCCGGCCAAGTGGTGCATGTCAGCCTTCCGCCGGAACTTATCAAAGACGGACTCCATTACGGACTTGTGCCCGATCAAGAACCCGGTGAGTCCTTTAACCATAGATTGCAGGCCGGGCACCACATTCTGACCTTCTACTACCAGGCGCTCACCTCCAAACTCACGGTGAAGCACGTGGTGTACGGCACTGACACAGAACTGACACCCAGCAAAGACTATGAGGGCATTGTCGGAAGCACGCTGACCGTCAACGCCCAATCCTTCTCCGGGTACAGGCTGCGGTCAGGCACAGGTTCGACCTATACGCACACGTTCGAAACCGAGGATGGGACATGGGTTTTCGAATATACGCGGGTGACGGAACCGCCTCCGGTTACCTATCAGTACACGCTCACTGTCAGGTACATCCTGGACGGCACCGACATAGAGCTCCAAGACCACGCCAGCCACACGGTGGATGAAGGTCACTCGGTGACTGCCACGGCGCCGGCCATCCCAGGTTACGTGCTCAAGAAAGGCGAGAAGAGCTCAGTCACCTACACTCTGTACAGCAACAGAGAACACGTATTCCTGTATCAGGAGGACATCCCGTTGACTCCTCCCGAGGACCCGCCTGTGGAGGAACCTCCTGTAGAAGAGCCCCCGGTAGAAGAGCCGCCCTTGCCACCGATACTTCCCGTTACAGGAAGCATAGACGCTTCGGCTCTCTACGCTGCCGGCATCTTGTTGGCGGTTGCAGGCTTCTCTACAAGACGTAAGAAGAACAGGTCCTAGCAGATGAACCGGTTCAGGCCCCCGAGGTCAGCTTTCAGGCCCGGGGGCCTTCTTTCCCAAAGGGCAGCATCCATACGCCTTTACCGGACAGGAGTCTGACAATAACCATGAAGCGGAACTTGCTTTCCAACGCTCTTCTCACAGCGGGAATACTGATCATCCTGTTCACAGCAGGCAGCCAGGCATATACCGCCTACGTCCAGCGAGCTATGTTTGAAGATTTGGAAAGAGGCGTGTTCAGCGTCTCTGCTGAATCAGGCAGTCCTGCAACCGGCCCAACAGGGCAAACAACCGGGGAACCGCAGAGCCCGCAATCGCCTACAAGCGGTCCCGGCGAGACGCCGCCTGCATCCGGATCCCAAGGGTCCCCGGAAAAGCAGTCTCAAAGCACAGAGCAGGTATTGATCGGGACTATGGAGATTTCGAAAATCAGTGTGAACATGGTCGTAGTAGAAGGCACGGAACCGGCACAGCTAGCTGTTGCCATCGGTCACGTGCCAGGAACTGCGCTCCCGGGGGAAAAAGGGAATTGCTCGGTAGCAGGCCACCGAAGCGGACGAGGGGCCAAACCATTCGAGGAACTCGACAAGTTGGAAGATGGCGACATAGTGACCTACACAGTAGGTGGAAATCCTTACGATTACGCGGTTTTCAAGAAATTCGTCGTGGAGGCAGAGGATATCTGGGTACTGAGGCAGAATAGAGAGGAAAGCGTGACAACGATTATTACTTGTGAGTACGTTGCGCCGGGTGTAAAGAAGAGACTTATCGTTCAAGCACGTCTAATCACAGAAGGGAAATAGAGGGCCTCAAGGCCTCTACACGACAAAGGCAAACCGGTCGAAAGGCCGGGACGCAAAACTAAAGGGCCTAAAGTCGCAAGACTACGGCAGCCAGTTGCCGAAGGGAGGCATTTTGTTTGCGCAAGCGACATGTATTCCCCTTGCTTATACTCACAGTGCTCCTGGCATTTTCCTGCAACGTTTTAGCAGCCGGCGCTTCTGACGCTTCTGCCTCTTCCCCGGGCCAGGGCCTTGGTGGCCGTGCCCAGGCAACGCTCATCGAGAACGATGCAGTTACCCTGGATATTGAGAGCCTGAACCTGGGAGCTATTCGGGCCAAGTACAACGGGACAGACCCCTCGAAAAAGCTCAAACTCATAGTACAGAAAGACAAGATGAGGTATATCTACGATCTTCAGGCAGACGAAAAGTGGCAAACCTACTCTCTTCAGATGGGCAGCGGATGGTACAACCTGAAAGTATCAGTGAACACGACGGGCAATGCGTACAGACCGGTGCTCAACGCCGATCTAGAGGTTGAACTTGCCAGCGAAGAGGCCCCATTTCTTCACTCCAACCCTATGGTCCGGTTTTCGGAAGACTCAAAGGCGGCTGAACTTGCCAGGAGCCTTACCCAGCACAAAACCACAGACCGGGAAAAAGCCCAGGCCATCTACGAATATGTCATCGGTAACATAAAGTACGATTACGACAAGGCCAGAACCGTTGAGCCGGGCTACAAACCCAACTGTGATGAGATACTGGAGGCCGGAAAAGGTATTTGCCTCGACTATGCCGCTTTGCTCTCATCCATGTTGAGAGCTGTAGGAATTCCCGCCAAACTAGTGACCGGCTACGTTGCCCCGAAAGGGGCCTACCACGCCTGGAACGAGGTGTACCTCGAGGATTCACTCCCAGTTGAGGCTGATTTGGACAAGCCTTTTCTCTCCCAGGGCTGGGTGCGCCTTGATCCCACTCACCGGGCAAACACAAAGAATCCTGCCCGGAGTCTTGAATTCACAGGCAATGACGTGAACTATTCAGAGCAGCTGGAGTATTAGGTATCCGCTTATGGCCATAATAGACCATTTATCCACAAGCTTTTCCACATATCCCCATACGTGTCAGGCTGTGTTACTCCTTGGAGGCGAAACGTTTCCCTTGGGCGCACATGCAAAAAGCCCCGCGTATTTGCGAGGCTTTGAAAGGTTTCC
>JAPXLN010000031.1:0-10933 GCA_033809515.1 Bacillota bacterium | reverse complement strand
ATTTGCCGTCTGATGGACAGTGAGCGGTCAGAGGGGAAACACGGGGAGCTCCTTCGGGAGGCGCAACTGAGTCCCAACCGGAGAATATGGCGGAAAGAGCGCCTGCGTCGCCCTTCCAGGCAGCTTCGGTCAGAGATTTCGAAAGGGCCATGACTTCCTCAACGTGGTCTTTTTCGGCCACCACGAGGTTCAGAAGAAACGTTACTTTCGCGTCTCCCCAGCTCACAGTCAGTCGCAATGTATGCTCGTTATCCTCGTTCCGGCCAAAGTCACCGGGAACAACCCATGCGTACTCCAGGCTTCCTCCTTTGTCCGGGGCACCGGTGCCTGGGTCGCAGGCTGCAGGCTCAAGCGCAACCGAATGCTCTGGCCGGGGCTCCTCCTGGGCGTAATAGGCCCGGCGGAAACTCCAAAGGTCTAGTCGTCCGGTAGCTCCACGCTGCTCAATCTCAGGGGCAAGAGCGTTTTTGGCAGGAAGCGAAATGGAGAAAAGGATCTCCTCGTCCGGTGACGCAAAAACCTCCGAAGGCCACAGAATGGGCCATACCTCATCAAGTTCCCTGGTATCCCCGGATGCGTTAACCCACTTGTACGCGACCCTCCTTGCAGCCATCGTAGAGACTCCGGACTTCACCGTGAGGTTGGGAAGATCCGGGGCCTCAAGGCCGCCTGCAAGGGCAATGCGAGAAGCAGCGGCACGTCCGTTTTCAGGCATGTACCCGTTACTGTTTCCGGCGCATGCAGACAAGACTACGGCAAGAATAACGGCAAAGGCAATCGTTGACTCCAGTTGCACCTCGAGCAGGCCGCGAAGACAAGCTCCACTGCTCTTGCCGGCGCCAACACCCGTCCACATCCCTCTCCGCATCCCTCTCCCCATCATGGCAAATGCCCCCTCGCTCACTCGCCGAAATAGTGTGACCTATCAGACATAATGACGCGAGAGGTGACAGAAGAGTTCCAGAGTAACCATCACTTGGCTGGCTAGCCCCGGCCTCGTCTTGCCTGCACAAACGCAATGAGCTCCATAACAGTCCCCGCTCCGAAAAACGCCATGGCAAACCCGTCAAACCAGGCCAGGCCGTATCCACGCTGGAAGCTCAGGATAACTCTCCATATGGTGGAGAGAAACATAGTGCCAAACAACGTAAGCCTTAGCACCGGGTTCTGTTTGAATTTCGTCAACAAAAGAAGCAACTGAACAGCGATTGCGCAAAGCAGTACTGTGCTGATAGGGTCCAGACTAAAGTTCATGCTCTCAGGGCTCCTTCCTCGGGCTTTTGTCTCACAACAGCAACCTTGGTTAGTTTGCTACATACTCATCCAGGAAATCTGCTATCTTCCTATATGCCACAAGCCTATTGTGAAGTTTCACAATGCCGTGGCCCTCGTCATCAAAAAAGACAGGCTCTACTGTGCCGCCTCGCTCCTTGAGTTTGTCGACAATCTGGACAGCCTCATCAAACGGGACCCTCGGATCGTTCTTTCCGTGGACTACCATAAGGGGACATCTGATCTTATCCACATGGTAGATAGGCGAAATCTCACGGAAGAAGTCTACGTCCTTCTCGAGGCTGCCGTACTCAGGTTCTCTTAGGCGTCTTCGCCAAGACCCTGTGTTCTGAAGGAAGGTCTCAATGTTAGCTATGCCAACAATGTCAACTCCTGCAGCCCAGAGCTCCGGATACGCAGTCACTGAAGCAAGAACCATGAACCCGCCGTAGCTTGCACCCATAACCGCTATTTTGGACGAATCGACATCATCCTGCCCACGCAGCCACTGTGCGCCATAGGCAAGGTCTTTCACGGAATCCATCCGTTTTCTGACGTCATCAAGGTGAATGAACTCGCGCCCGTACCCGGAACTCCCGCGGACGTTGGGCGCAAACACCGCGTAGCCTCTGTTGCACAGGTACTGGACAATGGAGTTAAAGCCAGGTCTGGTCTGACCCTCCGGGCCTCCGTGTACGTGGACTATGACCGGAAGACCCCGGTCCGGCGAAACCGGGACATGAGGCTTGTAGAAGAATGCTGAAATACTTCGGCCGTCAAAAGTCGGATACGTCACCAGTTCCGGCTCGACAAAGGTCTCCTTGGGAATGCCGGCTCTCGAACTGAAGGTGACTTGTTTCACTGTAAAGGAATCCAAATCCATCATCCAGATATCCCCGTTATGGGTAGACCCGCTGAAGGCAAAAGCTAGATTCCTCCCTACCGGAGCCCAGGTGAGCCCGCTCACTACCCCTGCAGGAATAGGGGGTGTCTTGACATCTACCCTCTTTCCGGCATCCATCACATGAAGATCCGAATAGCCGGCCCGGTTTACAGTGTACGCCAGGAACCGACCCTCCGGACTAAGGTCAATGCTCTCTACGTTCCAGTCAGGCGTAACCAGATACTCCAGGTTACCGTCTAGGTCTAGAGTAGCCAGTCCCGAAAACTCCTTCCCACAGTTGGTGACAAGGTAAAACCTCTTGCCTGACGGAAAGGGCACCAGTGACTGAAAGCTGGCTTCTCCCTGGTGGGGCGTAAGATGCTTGGACTCTCCGGTAGCAAGATCCAGGTAGTAAAGATCCTGGTCCATGTTGCTGAGGGATCTTCGTACAATAAGCCCCTGGCTATCCGGCGTCCAGCAGGCAACGTGGTTGGTGCTGTCGTGCTGGAAGACCAGCCTAGACTCCCTGGCATCCACATCCATTGCGTAGACGTCAAAAAACATGCGACTACGCTTGTTGGAGGAAAAAGCAATAGACTTGCCGTCAGGCGACCAACCTCCAAAGGAGTGAATGCACTCAGGATCGGCCGTAAGATCCTCGCAAGTTGAGCCGTCCTCCTTGAGGAGGAAGAGCTGCATCCTCTCGTTGCCGCCGGCATCTGTAGTAAAAACGATCTGATCACCTGAAGGCGTATACCTGGCCTGTCCCACTCTTTCGGTCGTAAAAGACAGCTGCTCCGGCCAGGGATGCTCCAAATCCACAGACCACACTTGAGGCACTCCTGTAGTCTCGGTTATGTACGCAATCTTTCGCCCATCCGGCGAGAAACTTGGGGTACGAGCGCTCCTGACTCGCAAGTAACGTTCTATGTCGAATCTCACATGAAAACCTCCTTTCTTCTCCAAGTACATTTCTACGCAGGGCGAAGTTTACCCTTGTACCGTGCAGCGTCTCATAAGCCTGCAGCAAGGGCAGGTTTCCGGTAGTACACCTGTCCTGCCTGAAGGGAGGCTCCTCTTGCCTCAAAGATCTGGCTTACGGTAACGAGTTGGAACCCCCGGCTCTTCAGTTCCGGAACCAGCTCCTTTACAGCTTCTGCGGTACTCCAATAGATATCATGCATCAGGATGATATCTCCATCCTTGACTCTCCCCAGGACCAAGTCACAAACGGCCCGGACGTCTCTTGATTTCCAGTCCAGCGTATCCAAAGACCAAAGAATGAAAGGCATGTCTACGCTCTGCCTGACGCCCTCATTGTGCAATCCATAAGTAGGTCTCATTAGCGCAGGTACGCACCCGGTGATACCCTGCACGGCCTCTTGCGTAGCCTCTACCTGGTGACACAGTTCCTCGGAGGAAAGGGCAGTAAGCTGCTTGTGGCTGTAGCTGTGGTTGCCTATTTCGCTGCCCTCCTCAAGCATGCGAGTAAGGAGGGATTCGTTGCCCGTCAGCCGGTTCCCGAGAACAAAGAAGGTTGCCACTGCATTGTTTTCCTTTAGGGTACCAAGAATTGACGCTGTGATTCCGGCACAAGGACCATCGTCAAAAGTCAGCGCCACCATAGGTTTCTCAGGGTCAATGCTTCCAGGGCTTACGGTTTCTACGCCAACTTCCTCGTGAACCCCAACTTCCTCGTGAACCCCAACTTCCTCGTATACTTCCTCGCCTTCCTGGCTGTGCTCATCACACGCATAAACCACCTGAGCGCCGTATGCCCGGCCATCCCAATTGCCCAGGAATACCGGCAGCAAGCTCGTCAAATTGAGGCAGGTCAGAAGGAGGACCACCAACGACGGCCTGAACATGGCAAATGCATCCCCAAACATGACTTCCTGGCTAACTTGGATACGGCAATCTCCCATCAACAGAGTATTCCGGCTGCTATGAATGGAGAACAGCATAGGCTTGACCCCCGAGTCAAAATACGCAGCACAACAGAGGCAGACCGCCTCGTGGCCCGTCATCGAAGTCCGTGGTATGCTCTAGAAAACAAACAGGAGGGAACTCACTTGAGGGACATCCTCATGAGCCGCGGCGCAAGGACTGTGGTCGAGGTGTGCGCCCGGGTAGTTGCAGGCGAGAACGTAACCATCGTAACAGATACCGGCATGTTGAGTATTGCAAGATCAGTTGCTCAGGCAGTATACAGCCTGGGGGCAAACCCGGTCATAGCGGTCATGATCCCCAGGGAGGCCGACGGTCAAGAACCTCCTCCTCAGGTTGCATCTGCCATGCTGCAAAGTCATGTGTTTTTTGCAGTGGTAAGCAAGTCCATAACCCACACCCGGGCAGTTCGGGATGGGGTTAAAGCAGGTTCCCGCGGCATCATGATGACTCAGTTTACAGAAGACATGCTCATATCAGGCGGGATTGAAGCTGACTTCCAAAACCTTGCCCCTTTGTGCAGATCAGTAGCTCAAGCATTGGAAGGAGCGTCACATATCCATCTCATAGCGCCTGGCGGAACCGATCTCACCATGAGCGCAGCCGGCCGGCCAGGAAATGCCCTGACATGCATAGTAGGCCCCGGCCAATTCTCTCCTGTACCGAATGTTGAAGCTAACGTATCCCCGGTCGAAGGCTCGGCAGAGGGAATCATCACCGTAGACGGAAGCATTCCCTATGCCGGCATAGGCGTCATAGGCCAGCCGGTCGTAGTCCATGTAGAAAAAGGACTGATAACAGGGATCGCCGGCGGCCATGAGGCCGATTTGCTCCGAAATGCCTATGCTGAGAAGGACGACCCGCTGGTGTACAACATAGCTGAGCTGGGCATAGGTCTAAACCCGAAATGCAGATTCTGCGGCATAATGCTTGAGGACGAAGGGGTCTACGGCTCGGTTCACATTGGGACAGGAACTAACATCACCCTTGGCGGCAAAGTAAAAGCCGCCTGCCACTATGACCTGATCATCCAGAAGCCGACCTTAGTGGCAGACGGCCGCCTAGTCCTCCAAGACGGAAAAGTGTGTATCTAGCATCGGGTCAACAGTATTCGTGGGCAAGGATCATGTACACACTTGACGTCCAGGTGAATGCCCTGTCCTGCAGCCCTTGACCTGTTAAAGGATCAAAGTTCTCAGCCATTCCGGTGCATGCCGCCATATGGCAGAACCGGCGAGCAATATCCCGGGCCAATTCCTCATGACCTGAGCTTCGTAACCCTTCCACTATCAGCATGGTTGAAGGAGCCCAAATGGGCCCAAGCCAGTAACCATCGGTCTTGTGGTAGGGGCTCTTCAAGCTCTCGGTCGCCAGACCGTGCCGGGTAAGAAACGCCCCGGGCTCTGTAAGGCCCTGCACAAGGCCGTTGAGCACCTCCTCAGGCAAGCGCTTGCCCAGGACCAAAGAAACATACGGCAGAAGACTTTCGCATTGGACGGGCTTGTGAGAATCGTCCCATCCCCGGGTCCGGGGGTGATGAGGATTCGTCAGCACCGGTACGAGTCTGGTCCCGTCCCAGAAATGGCCCGTCATGGCCTTAAGAAGATCCTCAGACCGCTCTTGCCAGCGCTTGCTCTCTTGGGCTTTCCCGAGGATTCCGGCAACTTCCGCCAGGACGTCCATTTGAACCACAAGCAAAGCTGCCAGATCGGGGCTTTCAACGGGCACTCCCTGCAAAAACACAGTGCTGTTATCCCATCCGCTGTCGTTTCCGTGATTGTACTGGGGAATTCCATCTGCATCGCTATCGCGGTGCCTGAACCACCACTCTGTCCATTTGGAGAGCGGAAGGTATACTTCCCGGAGATGCTCTTTGGTTATGTAGTCTGTCCTGGCCATCATCCAACCCAGAGTCAAACCGTGAATCGGCGGTTTGCAGCAGCTCCATACAGCGTCTTTGTCGTTCATGTAATCAGGAAGCACGCCGGATGGATGCTGCCGGTCGAAAAATATGCAGAACTGGTCCCATGCCAGAGCAGGGTTGTTGTAGACAAGGGCCATAGCGTTGAAGCAATGGTCCCAGCTCCATATGTTAGCCATCCAGTTCTTTGACATGTACATTGCAGGCCGGGTGAGAAAGCCCTCGGCGTCAACCATGCAAGACCAGGTGATATAGGCCGCCAGACTATGACCCAGGCGGTAAGTTTCTCGCTCGCCTCCAAGAGCCTTCCAGTCCGGTTCCGGAGAGCGGGACAGCCACTGGTCGAAATCCCGCTTTGCGCTGCAGACACTTTCCTCCCACGATTGCACAGCAACAGGCCGTTCTTTCACAACCGCGTATTCCTCGATGATCCCTTCCAGCACGTTTTCTTCTGACCTGCTTGTCTTTGACCTTGTCGCCTCCGGTCCTGACTGACAACCCAAACCGGGCTTGCCTGCCCGGAAGGTCGCCTGGATGCGCTCGCACTTGAGCCCCGTCCACGGCGCATCTATGGAGAGTTCCCCCAATACCGGCGTAAGAAGGAACCTCCTGCCATGGGTGTAGCTGTTCACTTCCCAGGAACATCCCGGAATGGGGGTTACGTGATTGTAGGACCCTCCTGCTATACTGAAGCGCAAACCTATGCCCTCGGCCCGAAAATGGACTGTATCAGGCGAGGGAAAACAGAACTCTGCGTAGCCCCCTTGCACGTCAATGCGCAGGGTGCTGGGTGTGGCCCTGATGGTGTACGCCACAGGTTCTCCATCCAAAAGCGGTTCAACCAGGAACACGGGGCCTTTCCCACCTGCTCTCAAGTGACGAAGGTAGAGCCCTTCGGGCATTTCAGAAGCGGGCTTCGGTCGCAAGACCGACATGGCCATGTACGAACCCCTCCGGCTGAAGGGGACGTGCCTTACATCAAATTCCAGTTCCATATCTTCCATGTTGCTGTCCCTCCCCTTATGCTGCCGATATACTGTTGGATGTCGGCGGGTCTGTTCCCTTCCACAGTCATGCGGCCGGTAACACAAAAGAGGATTAGACTCTTCGCCTATGGAAATATACCTGGAACAAACGGCCCTTAGCTCGCCTCTGGCGAAAAGGGGGCCGGCAAAGGAGGACAGAACCAGCATGAGAAAGCGTCTCACCCGTTCCGAAGTCCCTGTAGAGATGACCTGGAATCTGGAAGACATATTTCCCAGCGTAGAGGCATGGGAAGCTGAGTTCGACGCAGTGGCAGGCCTCGTAGGCACCGTCACCAGGTTCAAAGGAAGACTCCATGAAGGCCCGCAGGTCTTGCTGGAATGTTTTCAGGCCCGGGAGGCCCTCCAGACAAGGCTTGGAAAAGTGTCGGCCTATGCATCCCTGAACCAGTCTGCAGACGGAACCTCCCCTGAAAACCAAGCCATGGCAGGCCGGGCATCAGGGCTGGGCACCCGCATACGCGCAGCAACCTCCTTTGTCCAGTCAGAAGTTCTCAACTTGCCCGATGGAACCCTCGAACGGTACCTGGCTGAAGAGCCCGGCTTAGAGCCCTACCGTCTCACCATCGAGCAGATGATCGAGAACAAACAGCACCGCCTGCACCCTGAAACGGAAATGGCCCTGGCCGCCCTGGGCGAAGTGCTGGGCGCTCCAAGCACCATTTACGGAAGGTCCAGGACCACCGACATGTCCTTCGAACCCGTCGAAGACAGCCACGGAAACCGCTTGCCTATGTCATTCGGCCGCTACGACGGAGCAGCTGACCCTGTCCTGAGGCGAAACGCCTACGCCGAGTTCACCCGCAGCCTGGCATCATACCAGAACACATACGGCGCCTGCTGGGGAGCTGAAGTCAAGAAAAACACAGTCATGGCCAACCTTCGCGGCTACGATTCGGCCATCCACATGCTCCTGGAAAGGCAGCAAGTCACCCTCGACATCTACAACAACCTGCACGACATCATTCTCACAGAGCTGGCGCCCCACATGCGTCGCTACGCCCAACTGAGAAAACGCGTGCTGGGACTGGATAATATGCTGTACTGCGACATCGAGGCCCCACTTGACCCCGACTTTAACCCCCAGACTACATACGAAGAAGCTTCGGAGATGATCCTGGGAGGACTCTCTGTGCTGGGGCCGGAATACACTGAGATTATGGCCGCAGGTCTCAAGAACCGCTGGATAGACCGGGCCGACAACATCGGAAAGCGTACGGGGGCCTTCTGCAGCTCAGTTTACGGAGTGCACCCCTATATCAGCATGACGTGGGGGAACAGCTTGCGCAATGCTCTGACACTAGCCCATGAACTGGGGCACGCGGGACAGGGGGTCCTATCCCAGCGCTACCAGCACATCGCAAACACCCGCCCCACCATGTTCTTTATTGAGGCCCCGTCTACCATCAACGAAATCCTGGTGGGAGACTATATCCTCTCCCAAAGCACAGATGTACGCACCCGGCGATGGCTCATTATGCAGTTGCTCAAGTCATACCACCACAACTTCGTTAGGCACCTGGTCGAAGGCGAACTGCAGCGCCGCACCTACGCTCTTGCGGAAAAAGGCCAGCCTATAACCGCGACAGTCCTTAACAGAGTTCAGGGTGAAATACTCGATGAATTCTGGGGCGGCGAAGTTGAGATAGACCTGGGCGCTCAGCTGGTCTGGATGCGTCAGCAGCACTACTACCGGGGGCTTTACCCGTACACCTATTCGGCAGGGCTCACAATCGGAACTGCCGTGGCTAAGGCCATTCGCGAAGAAGGCCCTCCGGCTGCCCAGCGCTGGGTTGAAGTGCTGAAAGCAGGCGGAACCAAGAAGCCTCTGGAACTTGCCTTTATGGCAGGCGTAGATATGACCAAGCCCGACCCAATCCGCCAGGCTGTGGCATACGTTGGGTCGCTTGTAGATGAAGTCGTAGCGAGTTTCTGATAGTGTGTTTGGCGGTATTGTATTGATTTGGAGGGAGCAGCAGACATGAACCACAACAGATTCACGTTTCCGCCTGACGAAATACCCGAAGACGGATTCATACTTGAAGATTGCAGCGCCATAATCGTTGGAAAGAAAGCTTCAGCAACCGGCGAGGTCCTCTTCGGCCATAACGAAGACGACTCCGGGAACAACGTAATGGTGCAATACAAAGTGCCCAGAGCAACCCATGAGCCGGGCGAGTTCCTTACCTTCGAACCCACATGCGCCAAGATCCCTCAGGTCGAAGAGACCTGGGCCTATCTCTGGTCCGAGACCAGAGCTAACTGGCAAGCATCGTTCAGCGATACTTTTGTGAACGAATGGGGCGTAGCCATAGCTACTGATTCTTGCTCCAATTCAAGGGAAGACCAGCCCGAACTGGTCAACGGCGGGATCGGCTATGGCATAGGGCACCTGGTTGCTCAACGGGCAAAAACAGCCCGCCAGGGCGTGGAAATCGCAGCAGAGCTCATAGACAAGTACGGCTACACTGCATCCGGGCGCGCATACATGATCGTCGACAAGGATGAAGGCTGGGTTTTGCTGGTAGTAAAAGGCAAGCACTATGCGGCCAAACGGGTTCCCGACGACGAGGTCATGTTCATCCCCAACCGGTACACAATTGGCCAGGTGGATCTCAATGATAAGGAAAACTACATCGCTTCGCCCGACATTATCACATACGCAGTAGAGCGTGGTTGGTACACTCCGGCCAGGCCCGGAGACTACAGCGATTTTAACTTTGCATTGGCCTATCAGAACCCAAACCAGGGCCAAAACGGCAATATCGTCAGGCAGAGAAACGCCCTGCGTCTCATCCTGGGAAGGGAACCTGAGGAAGTGCAAATTTTCTCGGTGAAACCTCCACGCAAGTTAAGCGTTGAAGACGTCAAGAACATCATGAGAACCCACTACGAGGGAACAGAAGACGACCACTCCGACAACTACGCCATAAATCCGCACCGCACAGGCACCCGGGCAATTTGCGTAGCCACAACCCTAGAGAGTTTCGTCATTCAGTTCCGCCAAGACCCTGAGTTTACGTGCATTTGGCGCACTACGTTGAACCCGTGCACAAGCCCTTACGTTCCGTGGTATCTGGGAGCTGCCGTAGTTCCTCCGGGCTATGGCTGGATCACCCCTCGCCTGGGATTGCGCAATCACTTTGACGTCCCCGCGGCAGACCTGACGTACCGCCCAGGCCGTGCATGGTGGGCATTCCAGGACGTAAAGGACCTGGCTGACGCTTCCTACGCCACAGTCATAGAAGAGATCCGCCGCCGAAGGGACGCCCTGGAGGCCAGGTGGATAGCAGCTCAGCCCGATTTTGAAGCGAAAGCCCTCAAGGCGTACCAGGAAGACCCGTCCGGCGCTGTCAAGATGCTGACCGAGTACACCAATGAACAGGCAGGCCTTGCCTGGCGTGCCTGGAGGAAGTTGTTCGACGATCTGATGGAGATGCAGTAGAAGCACCTATACGCCGGGCGTTTTTCTTTGCTACAAAGACCCCTCCCGGTGCTTCCGGACATACGCACGCCAGGTAACCGCCCACTTCTTTGGATCGTTTAGCAAGTCTTGGTTCGCCCTGTGAACTACGCTGTTGTGAGGCGCATTCTTGATGACAGAAGGATCTGTGTAAGCCTCGCTTGCGATTTGCCTGATAATGTCCACATAGCTGTCCATGTCTTCCCTGGAGTAAGACTCAGTCGGTTCAAAAGTACACGGTTCCGGAACCAGATATGGATGGTGGCTGGTCCAGTAGTGATTTCCAAAATCGGCGACCCTTGTCTCGATCTCCTCAGAGGTAACCCCGGTCTCCTCAGTAAGCTTCTCCAGGCTGTAGCGGACCTGCTCCAGCCGCCGCTGCCCGGGATAGGGTATGCTTACGC
>JAPXLN010000030.1:0-12708 GCA_033809515.1 Bacillota bacterium | reverse complement strand
GTGCAGGTAGATAGCATGTTTGCGAGCTTTGCGAACATGACCAGGGATGCCCGCTGGCGCATCATAAGCACTCCGCTGTAGAACTCCATTAGGGCCGAAGTCAACGGCATCAGAGTCAATACCCGCAAAATTCGCCTGGCTTCCCTGATGACCTCAGGAGGCGCACCTATTACAGCTCCGAAGACCCAGCTCCCTACAGGAGGCAGATTACACAGAGATATAGCCAGGAAACCCAGGACGCCAAGACCTGTACAGAAGGCCTGTATCCTCCGGTAGGAAGACGCATCCTTAACGTAGACAACCACGGCATGGTAGATGCTGTAGGTGAGAGCCACGAAGATGAACGAAAAGCTCGTCGCCACCTGGTATCCTGCCAGCGACAAGGTAGGGTCCAGGGTGCGCATCATTGCAGCGCTGAGAACCGGCTTGCCTAAACTCTGAGCTGCCGTTGCCAGGCAAATGGGCAAGCCGAACGCAAATACCTGACGGGCCGTGACAGGCGGCTCGTCCGGAGGGTCCGGTTCCAGGGGAGGTATAGCTTTCCTGGTAACCAACAGAGCCAGCATGCCCTCAGTGCCCACACCCACAAGCAGAAGTATGGCCCCCACAGGTCCTTGAGGCAGCAGCCCGGGCACAAGGACCGCCGCGGCCAGCATCATTCCCACCCTGCCAAGCACGTTAACTGTCAACCAGAAGGTCCTCTTGGCCAGCACAATCCTGGGCTGGAACAAAGACCGGATTGTGGTGAACACAGGCCAAATAGTCAAGACGCGCAAGGACACCACTGCAAGCGGATATATGTCATCCGATACGCCAAGGAGGCTTCTGAACACCCAGGCAGCTATGGGGGTCCAGCTTACCAGAGAGTACGCTATGAGGATGAACATCAGAAGGGAAACAATTACGCGAAACACTGTGGCTGACGATTGTCTTCCCTTGATGAAGGTGAGCCCCATTCGCTGCATGCTGTAACAGGGCGTCTCGAATATCTGACCTACTGAATAGGCAACTGAGTACGCAGCCAGAGAAAGCGCTGGATCCAGCGTTCTGGATGCAGCCCCGGATATGACAGAGTGAGTCACCATCATGAGGATAGACATGGCAGCCAGGGGCGCATAGAACCCCAGCATTTCAGACAAGCTTGCGGGCCTCGACTCTTCCAGCGACTCTTCCATCGACTCCTTCAAGGAACGACCTCTTTTCAATACGCTCCGCTGACGAGCTTGTCTTACTTGAGATAAGTGACGACTTCCCTCTTTCTGGGTCTTGCCGGAGGCATATCGCCATCTCTGTACCCCAAAGTCACCGTGCACACATGGGCATAGCCTTCAGGCACTCCAAGTTCCTTCAACAGTTCCTGTCCCTTTTCCGATCTGAAAATAAGCTCAGGCGACGTCATTATGCATGAACCGATGTTCAGGGATTCTGCAGCCAAAGCAATGTTCTGCGCTGCAAGGGAACAGTCAATCTGGACAAACCGGCCTTGTGAATCACCGGTTATCACTACAACCGTGGGTGCATGAAAGAAGGGGCTGAAATCCGGCGAAGCTGCTCTTTTGGCCATAAACTCAGGACCCGACTTCATGTTCTCCCGGGCTACGTCAGTGATCTTGTGCAGCACTTCCGGGTTCTGTATGACGGTGAAATGCCATTTCTGCTGGTTCATGGCACTGGGAGCCCAGATTGCGGCCTCAAGTATGGCCTCGAGCTCGGAGTCTGCTATCTGCTTTGGCTTGTACTTCCGGATGCTTCTTCTCCTCTTGATTACCGTTAGCGTTTCGTTCATGGTCTCTGAATCTCCTCTCCTTGAGATACTTCCTGAGATACCGAACACTCTCACAAACTCACGCACATCAGTTCAAGACAAGCGGTCACACGTCCAAAGAATATTCTCTATAAAAGCGTCCAGGTCCTCCATACCCTTCCATTCCTCGAAAAAGAGTCTGACCATGACCGGTACGTATATGAATCCTTCCTGAGCACAGGCCTGCGCCCGAACTGCCCCGCTGCCCAACCCGGCAGCAGCGTGTTCTATCCAGATAGATGCTGCCCGCATAAGGTTTTCCTCGAAGACTCTTAGCCACGATTCAGGACTCTGATCCCAGGCATACTGCATATCTACCATCTTCCGATACACCGGCCTGAGCAAACGGGAAAATTGCACCGCTCTGTCTTTGGCCGCCTGAACCCCGGGCCCAAATACTGCGTGAAGGAGCTCATGTACTATCGAAGAAGGCCGGGGCTCCGCCACAATTGTATAGATGACGCCATCCCTGGCAACAAAGTCGGCCACCTGAGGCGCCTGCAGCGGATTGGGGACCACGCAAACCCGGGGAAGGTCCTGTGGGGATACTCCCGTCAGCCGTACAAACGAGTCCAGGGTATGGCCGGTGGCCCTGTGAAAACCCTGAATCCGGCTGCCCGCAGCCAGTTGGTACCGGGCCCACATGTCATCATAGACGGTGCCGGAACTCATCTGATCCCAAACGTCCGGCAATTCCGAAAGCCATTTGAGAATCTCCGGGGCCTTATCCTCAGGCCCGGCAGGAAAACTTCCCAGCAACCTTTCAGGCAACTGTGGTTCTGTCCAAGTTGCCTCCGGCTCATTAACGTGAAAACTCGCAGTCAGAAGCATGGCTGCCCTGGGCCAATAGGGATTCACACCATGCTCCATGCTGTTCTTCGCTCGGGCAAAGTACTCCGTGACACATTCAGGCCAGGCTGTCCGGCGGATTTCATCAATCACCCGAAGGACCGGGTCATCTGCCAAAAGGGCGAAAAGATCATACCCGGAAGCAATGAGCCCTGCATAGACTCTGAACACGTTGCTCCTGAGTTCGACTCTAAACACCCGGTTCACCCCCTACTGCGAGGGCCAGCTTCTTTCAAACAGCGCCGGTCGATTTCAGCCAAGCTGTCCCAACAGCCACAATTTCCACAGAACCGGAGACTTCTGCCGAGACAACCTTACCGTTCCAATCTGCACAGACCACCAGCTCGCCCCCTGGATGCCTGAGACGCAGGTTCTCTTGACTCCGGCCGTCCCTTGCAGCAAGAGCACAGGCCACTGCCAGGCTCCCTGAAGCACAGCTGCCTTCCCACACGAGAGACCCAGTGCCATGCACTGCCACCAAAGGCACAACTTCCGCCTTGTTCTCGTTGAAAAACATGACGCCAAGGGCAGGGACTGATTCAGCCCCGCAAGCTGCCGCCACTTCCCGAAATGCCTCAGGAGTAGCTTCTTCACCCCAAACGACCGCATGAGAAATGCCCGGAAACTCTACCAGGACAGTTTCATGTTCGCGGCAGCGGACAGAACGAATTCCATGGGGTACAGGCATAGGAGAAGCAGCCCAGACAGGCCTGCCTTCAGGCCCGACAGAAACGCGGATCACCAGCACTTCATCGCATCCTGAAACCTCGATAGGAACTGACGCCAGTGACCCTACCCATCGTACCCCCGGGTATCCCCGAAAAGCCAGCCAAGCGCCGAAGGCCCGGGAAGCGTTACCGCAGAACTCCCCTCCCATCATATGCAGCCCGGCCACAGCTCTTGGGTCTTGCGAAGGCTCAATAAACCCTACCTGCTCAGCGCCAAGTCCCCCGGAACACATGATCCTCCCTGCCACCTCCCTGTATACGTGGCGAGGCAGCGGGTCCAGCACGATAACAGTCATGTTACCCGCCGGGCTAATCTTGGCAAAACCTATCTCCATGGTCACTCACTCTCCCAAACACACCAGCCCAGAGGCGTACCGCCGGGGATCGAGACAATCATACCTGAAATAGCGACTGTACGGCGACCGCTTGGGAATGATCAACAGCAGCTTTGCTTCGCCTGCGAGAATACCATTGACGTTCAGTCTCGTATAGGATCATTGTAACAGTCGTTGTAACAACATCCGGGAGCATTCAGAATGGACGTGATTCATAAATGGCATCCACATCCAGCATTGCAGTGCCTGATGAGGCACAAAATGTCCACCGGTTTCTGGCAGACCGGCTATCCCACGTAGAAATGGTAAGCGAGGATGTGATATCTACTGAAGACAAGTACGTGGCCATTCTTGTATACCAGCACTATTTCTCACGAGTGGGAAACCAGGTAGCACTGGTAGTCATCATCTCCGGGGACTCACACAGAACAACCGTAAAGACAGTCTCCTGTGGATCAGCCAGAGGTTTCTTCGATATCTTCGACTGGGGGGCCAGCCAGGATTTCGCCGACGAACCCATAAGGTACCTCAGGGATAAGTACAATGTGTAGCAACAGGTTACGCCCCCCCAAGTCTAGGCCGGTGGCCGGGCTGGATGCTCGCAGGCATCCTGGATCATATTCTCATACCCTCAAAAATGGCATCTACAACAGGTCGCCGCTACTGTCCAGAACTGACGGGGGCTACCTGGGCCAAACCCATACCCCTAAAAACATAGCAGGCAGGCCGGACACTGATGGCAACGCCGTCCAACGGGGCCAGAACCGGTTTTTCTCCTAGCGTTCCAATTGCGTCATCTTTGTTGATAGGAGTCCCCGGCGCAATCAGTGGCAGGAAAACGCCATCTGCGGTTGCCCGAACCCCTTGCAGTCTTCCGTAGAACGTGGGCTGTGGCTTTACGGCCTCACCGGCAAGCATTCCCAGCTGCCGCAGGAGGTTCAGAAGGGCCTGGTAGCATTCTTCCGCCGCTTCAACGTTGATGAGGGCATCGCGACTGCCGCCGGGCAGCTCTATGATCACGGCCGGAGTGCCCGCATGGGATGCTTCCGTAAACAGCTGGCCCCTGGTGCCGCCGCTTTGAATCACAGCGGGGATGGCCAACATGGCTGATAATTCCCTGGAGTGATCAAAATCTTCGTGCAAGGACAGCGTGTAACTGGAACCCCAAAGGCCGCAGCAGTGCAGGTCGACTATGTAATCGGCATCTTGAGCTTCTTCCCAAATCAGATTTGCCAGGGCCATTGACGGAGTCGCATCTTTTCTTCCCGGGAAAATGCGGTTAAGGTCCATTTCGTCGTAAGGTGACGAGCGCTGCAAACGCCTGAATCCTGCTACATTAGCAATAGGCAATACCTTCACTGAGCCCTTTAGCAGCTCGTTCTTTTGAAGGAAATCGACGACGCGTTGTGCCACGTATATGCCGGTCGCTTCGCCTCCGTGGATACCGCCGGAGAGAAACACCTGGGGAAAACCCTCACCGAACATGTGAAAGTGAAGCTCCAGCGGCATAATGTCTTCTATTCTTCTTGTGTACGTTTTTTCCAAACTTGTGACCTCCTCTGAGCATCGTTACAGCCCAGCTTGGCCGCAAGCTCCCTGGCTTCCTCCAAAGCCTCCGGGCAACCCCGGATCTCCCCAGGCCCATCGACCCCCCTGACAAACACCTTTCCGGCAAACCCGAAATCGATAGCGTCAAACCAGTACCTTGCACAAGCAGAAAGCCCGGCAGAAAGGTTATCGCCGTTAGTGGCCCCGCAAGCCAAAAGCACACCTACGCCCTGAGCTTTGCGCCACCTCTCCATTCGCCGGTACTTTACATTGTAAAACAGCTGGCAGCGGTCGATCATGGCCTTGACATGTGACGGGAAGCCATAGAAATACACGGGTGCGGCCAGAACGATAACATCAGCAGACCTTATCTTTCCGTACACCTCAAGCATTGAATCATTTTGGACACAGTGGCCGCTGACACATTTGTCGCATCCCAAGCACGGAGCAATGTCAGCCCTCAGTGCCATCTTCTCAATCTCAGCATCATGAGATCTTAAGCCAAACTCCTCCGTAAAGACATCCAGCAACCTTTCGGAATTGCCATTACGCCTTGGGCTACCCTGAATTGCCAGCACTCTGGTCTGCCCCATTTGGATCACTCATTTCACCGTATCCTAATGACGCTCCATAACCGTCTCTATGGTCACCCGGGGATCACGGCAATCATACCCGAAACGGCGACCGTAAGTAACCCCAGGATGATTGCTTGCTTTTCACACTAATCGTGCTATATAGTACAATCAGACTTCCAAAGGAGGGTCGCTCCCAAAAGCCATGACCAATCGCTAATCTGTATTCCACTGTACAGCGACAATTTGGGAGTGATCATCAGTGACTTTGTTTCACCTTCACAACATATCCCTTTCCTATCAAGGGACTCCGGTGCTGGAGGATGTATCAGCCTTCATTTCAGAAGGCACCCGCACCGGCATTATAGGCCCCAACGGAAGCGGCAAATCAAGCCTTGTGAAAATCATCGTAGGAGAAATCCTCCCCGAAAAGGGCCATATTGATTGGGTCAAAATGCCCCGTACCGGCTACGTTCCACAAGTTTTCTCAGCAACCGGCCAAACCAACGTAAGCGCAGGCTCCAAGCAGGTTACACCCTTGAGCCTCATGGGCCCCGAAAACTCAGGCTACCTCGGTCGCTTTGGCATTGGCAAACACCTCTGGGACCGGCCCTGCTCAATCCTTAGCGGAGGCGAGAAAACACGGCTATCCCTGGCCATAGCTTTTTCATGCAATCCCGATCTGCTGGTCCTCGATGAACCCACAAACCACCTGGACATCGCAGGTATCGAATGGCTGGAGAAGATGCTCACAGACTTCAGGGGGACCATTCTGGCAGTGTCTCATGACCGGTACTTCCTGAGCTCCGTGTGCAACCAGATCTGGCGCGTGGAGGGACGCAGGGTAAAGGCATATTCAGGCAACTACTCCTCGTACGTCGCAACAAGAAAGGCCGAAGAAACCCATATGCTGCGGGAATATGCCAGGTGGCAAGACAAAGTCGAAAGACTGGCCAAAGAAACCCAAGCAAGAAGACAGTGGTATGACAAAGCGCACAAAGATGCAGGCCAGAACGACTACCTGCGGGCCAGAGCAAAGAAGCACGCAAGTCAGGTAAAAGCTAAGGAAAGAAAACTTGAAACCCTCCTGGAGCAGAAACCAAAGAGAGTCATGGTCAGCAAGCAAGTGTCCGTAGGCCTCATGGCCGGTTCCTATCGAACCAAAACCATTCTCCGAGCTGAAGACCTTTCCTTCAAATACGGGGAAAACCGGCGGCACATAGTAAAAGATGCCCGCTTCAGAGTCTCGCCCGGAGAGAAGATCGCCCTGATCGGGCCCAACGGCTGCGGAAAGACCACCTTGATCAAGCTGTTCGCAGGCGACCTGGCCCCCAGCGCCGGTTCGCTTTGGGTTAACCCCAACATCCAGGTAGGCTACCTAACTCAGATGCTGGACGAACTGGATCTGTCGGCCAGCGCCGCTGAGAACATTTCCCGGAAAACCGGAAGGCTTCTGTCAGAATCCCGTAACCTTCTAGGCTATCTCGGGGTGTCAGGCGACACGCAAGTATTGCCCCTGGAAACCCTCAGCATGGGAGAGCGGTCCCGGGTTGCCCTGGCGTGTTTGACGTTCGCACCTTATGACCTTTTGCTTCTTGATGAGCCCACAAACCACCTGGACCTCATCGCAAGAGAAGGAATAGAGGAAGCCATGACAGCTTTTCCGGGAACCATCATCGTTGCCACTCACGACCGATTCCTGATTGAAAGGTTCTGCACTTCTGTATGGTACCTTGATAAGGGCCGCCTTCAGATCCATCAGGGCTCCTATAGGAAGTATCAGGAACACAGGGAAGATCACCTGGACGAAAAGGATAGGCAAGCCAAAGAGCTTGCGGTCAGAACCAGACTGGCCTACCTGGTTTCGCGCCTGGGTACAACCGCCGACCCGTCTGAAAAGGCCGCCCTGGAAGTCGAGTGGGACGCAGCAATGAAGGAGCTTCAGTCTGTTCGAAACCGCGGCAGGAATCATTGATACTGCCGTTAAGACCTGCCGTATACTAATAGTGCCTACTATGCTGAAGGAAGGTGTTATCCTGTGACTCCCGAAAGCAGGCTTTCCCTTGAATTGGCAGGACGAATACTGCTATCGGGCTTTCTGGCAGCTATCCTTGGCCTGGAAAGGGAGATTCGCAATAAGGATGCAGGTCTGAGAACTTATACTCTGGTGGGTCTCGGTGCAGCTCTCATCATGGTGGTCAGCCAATACGGTTTCCAGGCTGCAACAGGTCCAAATGTGTCTGTGGATCCTTCCCGGGTTGCCGCCCAGGTCGTAAGCGGAGTAGGGTTTCTCGGCGGCGGCCTCATATTCGTCAGAAGGGACGTTGTCCGGGGGCTTACTACAGCTGCAGGTTTGTGGTTGTCTGCAGCTATAGGCCTGGCAGCAGGTGCGGGCATGGTCTCCATGGCAGTGCTGGCCACAGGCTGCGGACTGGTGATCATGTACGTGCTTGAACTGGTAGAGCGACGTCTGCTCCGCTCTAAGAAAGATACAGTCCCCCTAGACCTTGTCTGCCAGGACAAAATAGGCGTCCTCGCACATGTCAGCACCATTATTGCCGGTGCCGGGTTCAACATCGAGTCCGTAGAGATGCGGCGCGAAGTCGGCGAAGGGCTAGTTGGTATCCACTTCACCTTAGACGACACAGCAGAGATAGGACCGCTCCTGGCTCAACTGGCCGAACAAGAGATGATCACCTCAATCCTTCCTGTCAGGGTCGCAGGCAGCCGAACGTCAAGACGAAAAGCGGGATCACACCGGCAAGACTGAAGACCCTGTCACGCGGCGGTCACTTCTGCTGTCTGCGCATGCCGTAGCCGGCGGAATGGCGGAGCCTTTTCCGTCTGCGTGATCCTCCCTACTTTCGTGTGCCTCTTGGGCGTCTCCGCGCGACAAGACCGGCTCCGTGGCGGGTTTCGCGGTTTCTGCTGCCACCAGGTAGGTTAGGTGTCTCCAGAGGCTCATCAGACTCCAGGTGGGCATACTCAGCTATTAGTTGCTTGTCCCTTACAGCCAGAGGTTCGTCCAGACGCTGAAAAGCATAGCGCACGTAGGCGTCAACCGTATCGTAGCCAACTGTGCTCCTGCCCAGCGCCCAGGCTACCTTCGAGGTCTGCCCCGACCCGAGAAACGGATCAAGCACGGTGTCTCCCGGATAGGAATACAGTTGAACCAGCCTGTAGGGGATTTCCTCCGGAAACGGACATGGATGCTCAAGAACCCCGGGGGGAACCGGGGCAATGTGCCACACGTTGTTGGCCACTTCTCTGGTGAAAACCGCGCCTATTTCGTATCTTACTGCCTCCTTGGCTTCGGCGGCAGCTGTCCGGTAGATAGGCTTCCCTGGCTTGCGGAATAAGAGGATGTACTCGTTCATAATGTTGGGGTAGTAGTATCCGGGGTACGGGTACTGGATGAAAACCCCAGCCCGCTTGACCCCTCCGGTGACCTTGTGCCAAACGATATCCTGGTGAAACAACCATCCGTGCCGGGTGAGAGCTGGCACCAGATCAAAGGGCACGGGGTACATTGTTCCGTCAAGCAGCACAGTCCCTGCTACCACCCCAAGGAACCCGCCGGGCATTGTCTTCTGCAACACTTCTGACAGTATCCCGGATACCCAGCTAAGGTATGACTCATAGTCGTCGAAACCGCTCTTGTAGAGACGGGTCCGGTAGGATTGCTCAGGGTCCTTGGCATGCCGGTCATAGTCAATGGCATTCCAGTAGGGCGGCGATGTGATGGTCAGGGCGACGCTCTCATCCTGAACGTGAGGCATACGCTCGCTGCTGGCAACGTAAAACCGGGCCGCAAGATCGCCTTGCTGCTTGACAAAGGCCGGACTCTTCATCAATGAGTTATTCACCTTTACCCCTCCGAAGACGAAACCATGAAGTGGCTTGCATCTTCAGGACGGGAAAAGGACTGTACCTCCACAGTGTAGCCCTGGGGATCCTTCACAAAGAAGTGATATATCCCAAACTCTTCGTTTTGAACCGGTTCCTCCGGTATGTCGACGCCTGATTGCTTCAACTTCATGTAAACCCGGTCAACCTGATCTGTGACGAAGGTCAAAATGGGTGAACGGCCAGTGTGGCAAACCTCAAGATGCTCACAAAAACCAATGAACCCTCCTCCCGGCACCCGATATATCCTGCAGGTTACCTGGTCAATGGCCAAGCTCAGACCCATTAGGTCTGTATAGAACCTGTGGGTTCCGATGAGGTCCTTTGTCCCCAGGAACAGTATGAATCCGCTCTGCATAAGTGAACCCCCTTCAGCTCCCCGTGATTCCTCGGTTTCTGGGACGTATGTTCATGTTTGACGCCAGGAAAGAGCATTCCTTCTGAGCGGACGTCAACACTTCCTGCCAAGACGATTTTGCATGAAGGCCACGTACAAAGAAAAAGCCCTGTCTGAAGGGCCGGAGCTGACTGGCTTTAGCACAATAAAACGCCGAAGTCAATATCGCAGGTTGCATTTTGTCGAATTATAATAGAACTTGGAGCAAAGAACCTACAAAAGCTTCTCCGCTCCAAGTCTTCCAACACGACGGATTTCTCTACTCCTCAATCAGAACAATCTTGCAGCAGTTTCCGTCCATCAAGGTACTCTCGACAACCAGGTTCTCGCAGTCGATCTTGCTTACGGCAGCTATCATTGCGAACATAGGATCAAGACACCAGCCGCTACAAGGATTCGCACCACCCATTCTCTTTGACAGTGCACTGAGCTTACATGTCGTTGCTGTAGCTACGTAGCCATCGTTCGTCTTTTCTACAACCCAGTTAGCGCAGCCAAAGATCTCTGAAAGCTTGCTGAATACATCCTCTACTGTCTCGATGCCAAGCTGCTGATTCAGAAGAAGCGCCGTCTGTCTCTGCCTTTCCTTTCTCTTCTCTACGATACTGTCAAGCATCCTCAGTTTCTCGTAAGTGTTCACAGTCTCGGCCACCGATGCTGCATAGGTATTCTGCAGTACTGCAAGCCTGCTATCGACATCCATTTTTCATCGCTCCTCAGCAATATTAACTATTCGAACGTTAGTTAGGTTTGGCAAAAATGGAAACCGGACATCACTGGCATCCGCGAAAAACCACTGAGATCTCTTCGCGGATCTCTTCCTCAGACAGAAACCGGCCTTTAACAATAATGCTTATTATTAGGGTTTCCAGCAGGTGAATCAGCGTCCGTACTACGATATCGTTATCTCCTTCCTTCAAATGCGGTTTGACTATGTCATAATGTCGTGCCACTATTGCTCTTTCCCAGTTGTCCATAATCTCCATTAGTTCATCATCGCCATCAAAGGATAGATAGATCTTTATCCCAAGACGGTAGACCTTTTTGTCGTAGCTGCTCAGATGATTTAGCCCATAAACGAACGCAGTGTAAAACTCTACGATGTTGTCTGCCTTCAACTGCGTTGACTGTTTTTTTAGCAGATCAAAGTAATCCTTCTTGATGATTTCATCAAACAACTCCTTCTTACTGGTGAAATAGTAATAGATCATTGGCAAGGAGCAGTTGACGTCTCTTGCTATACTTCGGATAGTTGTTCCGTGGTAACCGCTGTTATTGAAATGATCTACCGCCACTTCCTTGATTCTTGTCCTTAGATCCTTATCGGACATGCTGGATGCTCTCCCCTTATGCAACGTTCGTTAGAATAATAACACCCAAAATCCAATGTTGCAATAGATCCTGATTATCTTCCGAGGGTCCTTCCGTTGAATGGCAGTGTTTCGAGAGGCATAAGCGTAGCCGAGTTTGCCGTTAACCCTACTAAATAACACTGGTCGGGCTGACAGGAGTTGAACCTGCGGCCTCTTGAACCCCATTCAAGCGCGCTCCCAAACTGCGCCACAGCCCGACCGCAAGAAAGATTCTAACACACCTGCGCGGAATCCTCAAGTAGCGTCAAAAAGGCATGGTTAGGACGGAGACTGCACGTAAACTTCGCGGAAACTTCGCGGAAACAGCAGTTGGGGTTTCCAGGCAATATGTATAGGATAGCACTAAGCACGTTTTCGCTGCAGCAGATAAGCAGATGACCCGGGCCCTAACCAGGTCCCGCAACGCTTCATCTTCTTCCCCCGGTACCCACACCGGTGTCAGCTCCCCTGCCCGATGTAACTCTGCCAGCCGTTGTGTATCTCGCCGATCCGTTCCAACCCGGTTTCCCGGCTGTGTTGGAATCAGAGAGGGCGCTACCACAACACACGATACCCCCATAGAAGTCAGCTATCTGCGCAGTATGTACCCCGTTGGCCCGGCCTCGTAACAGACCTCCGATTGCTCCGCTTTTCCACCTAAGACCCTGATCGACTTGCGGGCATCTTCAAAATGGTTCGCTATCTCGCCCCAGTACCTGGAACTTTCTCTGCTATCCCCATCTGCCACTGCTACGATCTTTTCCTTAGGAACATCCGTACCTATGTATTTCGTGCTATTATTCATTTACCGACTCTCCTTTCGTTTGTGGCTCTGCACTAGTGTGCATCCACCCAGTCTAACCCACGGCTAACGATTGCGGGGGCCATAGAATGGTCTCAGACCCTCGAATCTTATGGAAGCGGTCGCTCACTGGCAACGGCATTGCCAGTGGAAGCCCCAGAGCTTGCGGAAACCGGGCGATCGGTGAGTTCACTAGCAACGGCATTGCCAGTGGAAGCCCCAGAGCTTGCGGAAACCGGGTGATCGGTGAGTTTACTGGCAACGGCGTTGCCAGTGGAAGCCCCAGAGCTTGCGGAAACCGGCTGATCGGTTAGTTCACTGGCAACGGCATGACCAGTGGAACGGCTCCGGGCCTCCGGATTGCATGGAAGCGGTCGCTCACTGGCAACGGCATTGCCAGTGGAAGCCCCAGAGC
>JAPXLN010000029.1:0-12823 GCA_033809515.1 Bacillota bacterium | reverse complement strand
ACGGCATTGCCAGTGGAAGCCCCAGAGCTTGCGGAAACCGGGTGACCGGTGAGTTCACTGGCAACGGCATGACCAGTGGAACGGCTCCGGGCCTCCGGATTGCATGGAAGCGGTCGCTCACTGGCAACGGCATTGCCAGTGGAAGCCCCAGAGCTTGCGGAAACCGGCTGATCGGTTAGTTCACTGGCAACGGCATGACCAGTGGGACGGGCCCGGGCCTCCGGATTGCATGGAAACGGTCGCTCACTGGCAACGGCATTGCCAGTGGAAGCCCCAGAGCTTGCGGAAGCCGGCTGATCGGTTAGTTCACTGGCAACGGCATGACCAGTGAAAGCATCCGAACTCCCGAAAACCGGATCCTGGGGGGCTCACTGACTACGGCGTGGACAGTGCGAGTGGCTCTTGCCGCCGGAGACGGGGCATGCCAAGCCGTCCCTTCCTCTGGAGGAAAGTTTCGGCCAGATGTCGAATTATTGGCCAATGAGGAAATCTGCGGTACTAGAACTCGCTTCAGGGAGGTACCCGTGTCGAACCAAACGGCCCGCAAAAGCAACATCGAGCTAATGAGAATCATCCTGTTCATGATGGTGGTATCTCTCCACGTTTCAGGGCCCTACCTTGCAACTCGTTTTGACTCGGCCACCCTAAACTGGCAATTCTCAAATCTGATAGATGGCAGCTGTCGTCTGGGCAGCATTGGCTTCGTGCTGATATCAGGGTACTTCATGTCTGGCTCAAAGAGCCAGCGACCGGCACGTCGCGTCCTGAGACTTTTGCCGCCTTTGGCGTTCTACTTTCCCATCTACCTGGTGCTGTACTATCTGGACTTCAAGGTCGCAAATCCTGCGGCGAGTTCCGCGGCCAATCAAGCCCTGTCTGCCAGTCCCCTTGCCTTTCATCAGACTCCCGTCTTCCAAGCAATCATGGACTTTATGAAAGCTGAGGGCCATTTCTACCCCCTATGGTATATCCAGGTGTTCATAGCAACCTACCTGTTGGCCCCATACCTGAACCTGCTGGTCCGCCAGCTGACTCATGAGCAATTTAGGAATCTCATTACAGTGCTTCTCACGATTACGTCGGCTATCCCCACCCTGGTTTACATAACCGATATCCAGTTCTACAGATTCGACTTGTTCAGCTCCAGACTGGGACTGTTTGTTACCCTTTACCTTATCGGTAGCTACATAAGAAAGCACGTGCAAATCAGTAAAAGCGCCCGCACCCTGTTTTTGATGTTCGCCACAGGGGAGTTACTTATTGTGCTCCTAACCTTCATTTACAACTCACGGTTCAGCCCGCTGATCTTCTTCAAGAAGATCATGGGAGTGAATATCACATACCCGTTTAACGGGTTTTCGGGCGCTTTCTACGAACGCAGCAACTCCCTGGTGATCGCCACGGGAGTATTGATGTTTCTGTTCTTTCTCAAGATCGAGATCTCAAGCGAGAGCTTAAGCAAGGCCACTAACTGGGTCTCTGCCAAGACATACGGAGCGTATATCTGTCATGTCTTTTGGGTCGACATCCTAGGCCACCATTTCCCCATATTCTCGGACCTCCCGTATGTAGTGGCCACTGCAGCCCTGATCGTGTCGGTAGTCGTGTGTTCATTGGCGACCGAATCCCTAAGACAGTGGCTGACAGGCCTTCTTGCACCTCTGTTCTGCAAATAACCTGCTTAAGGGATTGCTTCCCACGGGAAAGCGGGACATGCTCGCAGCGTGCAGAAGCAGGGCATACTCACACTGTGAGGCGGTGTTGCCCATAAAAAAGCTGACATTTTGGCTCATGACCGCAGCCGGCGCCGGCATTTTGGCATGGTGGCTCCTGACCCGGACTGGAACTGATCAGATTCGGGTCATTCTGAGATTGCTCCCGGACCTATCCAGACCCTGGATAGCCGCCTCGGTCATGCTCCAGGCGGTGTTTTTCTCGTGGCAGTCGGTTCTGTTCAAGGGCATCTTCAAGGCCCTCGGCTTCAATGTGTCGATACAGCGTCTGCTCACTATTACGCTGGTAAGCCGCTTGATCGGCTACGTAGTGCCTCTGGGCACAGCAGCTGCCATGGCAGCTTTCATTGCCATCGCAAAAAGAGACGGCCTGCCGGTAGGTGCCAGTACCGTGGCCAACACCCTCTTTCATCTCATCAACTATGTATCCTTCGGCCTGTTCGTAGCTTACTCCCTGGCGTTTCTGAAATACGCCCGGGTGACACCAGGCACCTCTGCCATCCCGCTCACCATCATGCTGGCAATAGTGATCACCGTAGCAACCGCAGGCAGCATGGCCTTTAGGAACCCCCTTGCCATTGTATCTGCCTGCAGGAAGGCAATTGCGGCGGCAGCTAGAATCCCGGGCCGGATCGGTCAGGCCGGCGCAAGCGCCTTGCACAACTTCTCAAGTCTCGAAGCTGCAATTCTGCGACTTCGCAGCCTCTCCATTGACCCAGGATCCCTGGCCGGCATCATGGCGTCATCGTCGGCAATCACCTTTGCGGAGGTTCTTCTTCTGTACTCCGCTGTTCGTGCCACAGGAACCTGGATATCCTTCGGAGCTCTGACGGCTGCCTTCACGACCGGAACAGTGGCAGCGCGGCTGACATTCATTCCCAACGGCACAGGGGTCTACATAGTATCCTTGTGGGCTGCGCTCGCACAAATGGGAGTGGACAGTACCACAGCAGGAACAGCCGCCCTGGTCTATCGCGCAGTGACGTTTTGGCTACCCGCCGTTAGCGGGCTTTTTGCCCTGAGGTACGTATAGAAACAGGAAGGTAAAGGCCCCATCCTACAAAACCTGCACTCATAGGCTGCCCGTAGCCAGTCAGACACCGAGCTACGCATTCCATGCAGGGATAGGACCCCGGCATGCAGAAACTGTCCCGCGTGACGTAACCGGTCGACGCAACCGGAATAACCAGATGTCGGGACCTAACCAGTGATCTCAGCAAAAAGGAGTGCCCGCAATGGCTCACCTGAACCTGGCCCGGGTCTATCAGGAATTTGACGATAGATGCGGACGAGAAGCTGACAGACTCCGGAGTAACCGGGCCTGCGAGAAGACCCTTTTCATACCTACCATCCAGTCTGAAGAGCAAGCTCGGAGGCGCCTTGCAGACCTGCTTCGGGAAGCTTCCCTCCTGCCCGCTCCTGACCCTGTGTATTGCCTGATGAAAAACCACTTCCTCGAGTTCATCCAGGGGAGAATGTCCTCTCTCAAAACGTCCTTTGACCGCCCCGGCGGCTTTGTGAGCTCGCTAACCGGCTATATGGATTTCATCTCGCGCAAGGATTCCAGACCCCCTGCTGCAAGAGCTCAACTGCTGCTGACCAGGCTGGCGCAAGCAGATGACCTCTGGAGCGGCCTGCGAACCCTGTTTGCAGCAACAGACACGGACCGCCTGAAGGAAATCAAGGAAGCATGTGAGATACTCGCAAAGTCAGCTCAGATTGCCAGGACCCGTGTTACGGACGCATTTCAGAGCCTGCCTGACGGGGCTTTGGACGACATCGAAGAAAGCCTTAACGCCGTGTCCCGAAAAGCTGCTTCGTGGGCGGCGGAAACAGGCCACTGGCTGGAAGAACGGCGTTCAGCGGGCAGGAGCGAGTTTTTGCAGGCCCCAAGAAGTGAGTACCGGCTTGAAGAACGGAGCACGGACTTTTCACCCAGGGGCGCAGGGGCGAAGGAAAACGCCTGCAACCCGGACCGGTACCGCCGCATCCTCAAAGAGGAACTTGGCGTTGACCTGGACCACCTTTTGGACTGGTTCGAAGAGGAAGTGGCCAGAAACCGCTCAGAGACCCTGGAGTATGCAAGCAGGCTAAACCTGGGGGCCAGACCTTCGGCGTCGACAATGGAAGACGTGGTCAGCGTGCTTAACGAATACGCCGGTCCCTGCACGTCAGCCCATGAGATGTTCGAGCGCTTCAGCGCATACCTGAACCGGGCCCGCCAGGCTGCCAAATCCTACGCACACCTTCCGGAAGAGAGCGTGCAGGTAGAGCCTGTGGCCGAGCAGTACCGGGTCCACTACCCCTGGGGCGGGTACGGCGGCGGATGCCCCAGAAGGCAGCCTCTCGTAGGAGAAGTCTTCCTCAACGACACCAACATAAGCGCCGTCACCGACGGCTGGCTCAAAATGATGGCCATCCACGAATGCTACCCGGGCCACCATGTCCAGTTTGTGAGAGGAGTCGTGGACCCCCTGCCGGAAACCGTAAAGATGGGCGCCCGTTCCGTCCCCCTCACAGAAGGCACGGCCCACCGCTCAGAGAGGCTCTTTGAGTTCATCTTCCCGGAAGACCGGTTTTACCCGTTGTTCGTCTCCTACCGCAGGCTGCACACGGCAGTCAGAATCAAGGCAGACCTCTACCTGCAATACTTCGGGCGTCCCATCAGTGAAATCGTAGACCTATACGTAAGCGAACTGGGGTTCGACCGCAAGGCCGCCCAAGGGCAGGTCAAGGCCCAGGAACTTATGGTAGGATACTTCACCGCCTATTATTACGGCCTGAAGAGGGTTCTCGACCTTGAATCCCAGTACAGCTGCGATGCCAAAGCTTTTACGAGTCTTTTGTTTTCGGTAGGGCGCGTAAGCCTTAATACTTTGGAGGAATTTCTGAAGCTCTCAGGCCCCGACAAAGAACGTTTTCTGACGGGCCTGCCAAGCTTGCTTAAGTACAGCTAGAGGAGGATTTCAATGAACCACATCACAGCTGAGGACTACGCCAGAGCAGAAAGATTCTTGCCCGGGAACGTACGCAAGATGACGTTTCGTATGCACGTGACCCCTAACTGGATGGGCGAGACTGATTCCTTCTGGTACAGAGTCAGGACCCGGGAAGGCAACCGGTTCATGCTGGTTAACCCTGAAAAAGCCGAGCACCGGGAGGCCTTCGACCACGAGAAGCTGGCCGCGTGTCTTTCAAGGGCCACCGGACGTGCATACGTTCATACAGACCTTCCCTTTGATCGCATTGGATACCGACCGGGGAGCGCCGCCGAAGACAGGACCGGAGGCGACCCTGAGAACGACCCTGTAAACAGCAATGCGAAATGCCCTTCAGAGGACTCCAGAGCACCTTACATAGTCTTCAGAGTGGAAGAAGAGACATGGAAGTGCAATCTATCTACGTATGACCTGGCCAGGATCGACGTCTTACCGTCTGCCTCGCCGTCTGCCCCGCACTCTGCCCGGCCCGCCATACCTCCCTCAGCGGACAGGCGTCGTGAAGACTCTCCTGACGGAAGGTGGAAAGCTCTGGTCAAGGAACATAACCTTTACGTACGGTCTGCCGAGACAGATGAAGAGATCCGGCTGACTGCAGACGGCATTGAGGGGTATTCTTACGCAGAACCGCTGGTAAACCCGCTGATACCCGCGGGACTGGCTCCCGCCTGGCAAAGGACCGGCCCGGCGGTTTCGTGGTCGCCAGACTCAAAGAGGCTTCTTGCATACAAGATGGATTCTCGCAGCGCAGGCCTTTGCCATCTTGTTCAGTCGACTCCCCCTGACGGCACAAAGCGGCCTCGCCTGTACAGCTACGTATATCCTCTTCCCGGAGACGATAATGCCCCAAGGTGCGAACCGTTTGTGTTCAACGTTGAAACCATGTCCCATGTCAGACTGAACATTGGCCCTATCTACCAGCTCTACTACGGATCGCCTTACTCCTGGATATACTGGACCGAAAACGGAAGCGGGGATCTTCTGTTCCTCCATCGCGAGCGTGGCTGCAAGACAGTGAGGCTGTACCGGGCAAACCAGGAGACCGGCGAAGCAAAGGTGCTGATTGAAGAAACCAGTCCTACCGCCGTAGACTCTCGCAGACCCCATCCTGTGGGAGACGGCAAAGAGATCATATGGCATTCGGAAATAGACGGCTGGGCTCATCTCTACCTCTACGACGGAAACACAGGAAAGCTGAAGAATCAGATAACCTCGGGGGCCTGGGTTGTCAGGGAGATCAAGCACGTAGACGAAAAAGAGCGAGTCATCTATTTCACGGCCAGCGGCAGGGAGAAAGAAGGAGACGACGGTTCGGCACGGGATCCCTACTACCGGCACCTCTACAGAGTGAGATTCGACGGAACCGGCCTGGAACTCCTGACACCGGAAGACGCCGACCACGATATTACGTTCACTCCGAGCAGAAAGTACTTCCTGGACTGCTATTCCAGAGTTGACCTGGCTCCGGTAACGGTTCTTCGCACCGGAGACGGAGATATGGTAAAAGAACTGGAAAGGGCTGACCTGGAGCTTTTGTTTGCGGCCGGGTGGAAATTCCCTGAAAGGTTCACAGCCAAGGCCAGAGACGGGGTTACTGATATCTACGGCATGATCATCAGGCCTTCAAACTTCGACCCGAGCCGAAAGTACCCGGTTATTGAGGCCAACTACTCAGGGCCACACACTATACGCACTCCCAAAGCGTTCGCCAGCAGCGAGGCCAGCAGACAGTTCTGGCACGATCAGGCCATTGCTGAACTGGGCTTTATCGTCGTAACCGTCGACGGCCTGGGAATGGCTCACCGCTCCAAGGCCTTTCAGGACTTTTCGTATAGGAACCTGGCAGATGGGGGCTTCAAGGATCACATATGCGCCTTCCGACAGCTTTCAGACGGGCACCCTGAGATGGACATCAGCCGGGTTGGGATCTACGGAGGTTCGGCAGGCGGCTACGCAGCATGCCAGGCCATACTTGCCTTCCCGGACTTTTTCAGGGTAGCTGTAGCCTGGGCAGGCAATCACGACCACAGGACAGACAAGGCAACATGGGTCGAACGGTACATGGGGCTTCCTGTAGGACCCCATTACGAGGAGCAAGCTAACCCCACCCTGGCGGCCAACCTAAAAGGCCATCTCTTGCTCATGCACGGGGAAATGGACGAAAACGTGCCACCCGCGGCGACTTTACAGCTAGCAGATGCGCTCATAAAGGCCAACAAAGACTTTGACCTGTTAATCTTGCCCAACGGGGTTCACGGATCAGGCTACCATCCTTATGTAACGCGCAAGCGCTGGGATTACTTTGTGCAGCACTTGGCCGGATGTACACCGCCATCAGGGTATGCAATAGATACCGGTTCCCTGTAACCAGCCGGTCCGGGGTTCGCCCTTTTCAGCGATATTGCGACATTCATCGAGTCGTGTGCCTTTACCTAAGGGTGAACCAATTGTACAATGTAATAGTATATGGAGATGGATGCAGGAACATACAAGAACCATACAGGAGGAAACCGATCTGACAGATATAGCTATTGTCACAGACAGCACCAGCGACATGTCTCATCAAAGCGCCGCTGACAATGGGATTACGATCATTCCGCTGTATGTTACCCATAACGGGACAGCTTACAAAGATGGCATAGACATAACCCCTAACGAGTTCTACTCTCTCTTGTCGTCAAGCGAGGAGCTTCCCAAGTCCTCACAGCCTACGCCTGAGCAGTTCCGCGAGTTGTACGAACGTCTGCTTGACTCGGGCAAAACCATACTGTCATTTCACCTTTCCAGCGGACTCAGCAGCACTGCAGCTACTGCTCGATCTGTGGCTGAGAGTCTCTCCAAAGACCGCATACATGTGGTCGATACCGGGTCCATTAGCTACGGAATTGCATTCCAGGCCCTGGAAGCTGCTCGTCTGGCAGCACAAGGCTTTTGCGCCCGGGAGATACTCTCGCGAGTAGAACGCCTAAAGGAAAAAACTGAGTTGCTGTTTACTCTGGAAACCCTTCATTACTTGTATAAGGGCGGACGCATAGGTAAGGTCGAGTCTCTTGTCGGTCATCTCCTCAAGATAAACCCGATTGTAAGGGTTGAAAACGGAATCTACGTCCCTATCGGAAAGACAAGAAGCGTGAAACAAGCGCTCAAGACCATGGCTGATTTCCTGACAAAAACCTTCGGACATCAAAAAGTCCTGGCAGCTATAGGACACGGTCAAGCGCTTGGAAGCGCAACCATGCTTCGTGAGGTAATTGCTTCCACCCTTGACATCAGCGAGGAACCGGCCTTCTTTGAGGTAGGTCCTGTCATAGGCGTACATACAGGACCCGGAACCACCGGCATAGCAGTCTATCCGGCAGCCTATTAGCTTGAGCGATCTGATAAGATACAAGGAGACCAATACAGCGAGGTACAAGCCTTATGGCAATCAGATTTGCACTCATCGGACTGCTGGCTGGAGTTGTAGGCACTGGCTTAGGCGGAGTTCTGTCACTATATGTTCTCAACCGCAATCCACGCCAGCTGAGTTTTCTCCTGGCCATGTCAGGCGGAGCGATGATCAGCGTTTCCCTTCTGGAGCTGGTTCCGGAAGCAATCCAGATCGGAGGCAAATCTGCGGCTGCTGAAGGCCTTCTGGTTGGCACTCTAGTCATGTTTGCTCTGGATACTCTCCTGCCTCACACACATCAGTCTTTGCAGAACGAGCCTGGACGGCGCCGCAGAAGGTATCACGGCGAGAGAACTGCGCGGCTCCGGTCCATGGGCATCCTCATAGGCATTGGGATTGCCATGCACAATTTCCCTGAAGGTCTTGCCATCGGTGCTGCCAGCGCCCACGAAGAAAATCTGGGGCTTGGAATTGCCTTACTGATTGCCCTTCATAACATTCCGGAAGGTATGGCCATGGGAGTTCCCCTTAAAGCCGGGGATACAGCCTCAATACGCATAGTCCTGTTCACGGCCCTGGCCGGCGTCCCTATGGGCATTGGTGCTCTTGCGGGTGCGTTGATAGGCGGCGCTTCAGACAAGGCCCTCAGCATATCCCTTGGATTGGCAGCAGGAGCAATGATGTATGTGGTAGCTGACGAGCTCATACCTGAAGCTCATCAGTGCACGTCGGAGCAATACCCTACGGTAGGGCTGGTCACCGGGATATTCCTGGGAGCATTGGCAATCTTTCTGCTGTAACTTCAGGCGAAGTTCACACCAGTTCGATTAGGGGTTTCAGGACACCTCAGAAGGAGATCTCACTCCGTTAGAAGAACCCCATTCTGATACCATTGACCCTGGACACTTTACCCGATGAAGGTACACGGTATCATGAAGACCGTTATATTCACCACCATGAAAAGGAGGGCATACAGTTTGAACGCAGTCGCACTGAAAAACGCCAGAATCTACACAGCCGGCGAAGGCCCGTCAGTTCCGTCTATCATTGAAAAGGGCACAGTGGTCTTCCAAGACGGCAAGATAACGGCTGTCGGTGAGAACGTCGCCATCCCCGAGAACGCTAAGGTCATAGACGTCAGCAAGTGCGTTGTGACTCCCGGCCTCATAGACGCTCAATGCCACATCGGACTTTCAGAAGACGGAGTGAGCAGGGCGGGAGATGACCTTAATGAGTCCACGAACCCAGTTACGCCGGAAGTCCGGGTCCTTGACGGAATCAACCCGGCGGACATTGCGTTTAGGGATGCAGTGGCATCCGGAGTAACCTGCGTGCAGGTTGCCCCCGGCAGCAGCAATATTATAGGCGGCGAAACTCTTGTCATCAAAACCTGGGGGACAGTCGTAGACGACATGGTCGTAAGGCGGCCCACCGGCCTAATGGCTGCCCTGGGAGAAGACCCCAAGCGCGCCAACGGTTCCAATTTTAGACCCCCTTTGACCCGCATGGGAAGCGCCGCCATTATGCGGAAAGCTCTTGCATCTGCAAGGGATTATGCCCGGAAGAAAGATGCAGCGATGAGATCTGAACAAGACGCAGAGGAAAGCGGTAAGCCGGGTTCTGGCCGGTTGCCTGAGCTGAATCCTGGCCATGAGTCCTTGATCAGGGTTCTTCGCAAAGAAATACCCCTCAGGGTGCACTGTCACAGAGCCGACGACATTGTGACGGCCATCAGAATAGCCAAAGAATTCGATATCGACATATCCCTTGAGCACTGCGCAGAAGCAGACAAGGTACTTGAGATTCTGGCGCAGAGCGGCTTTCCGGTTACCATGGGGCCAGGCCTTACCAAGAAAAACAAACTGGAGACCAAGGACATCGGGTTTGCCGCTCCTGTGGCAGTATCCAAAGCAGGCGTGAAACTGGCAATCGTCACCGATCATCCCGCCCTCCCCATTCAGTACCTGCGGATTTGCGCAGGGCTTGCTGTGCGTGAAGGCATGGATGAGAACACAGCTCTTCTGGCTATCACCAGGTACGCCGCGGAGATTGCCGGTGTTGCTGACAGAACAGGCTCAATCGAACCCGGCAAGGACGCAGACCTTGTGGTTTGGTCTAAAGACCCGTTTGAGTACGATGCAAAGGTCCGGTACACATTCATAAACGGCAGGCCTGTGGACATTCGCGACGGGAACGATGTTCTCCTGGGAGGTGACATCCTGTGAATCTGAAAAAGACGGCATTTGTCAATGCTACCCTCTACCCTATATCTTCAGCGCCTGTTAGAAACGGAATCCTTCTGGTGGAAGGCGGCAAGATTCTGGCTGCAGGAACCGAATTCTCCGTGCCCGATGACGCACAGGTCGTAGATTGCCAGGGCAAGTTTATTCTACCGGGATTTGTAGATGCTCATTGTCACGTGGGAATCTGGGGCGAGTGGTATGGCGGAGCTTCCCAGGACGGCAACGAATCGGCAGGAGGCCCCGTGCATCCGGAGGTCAGAGCTATTGACTCAGTATGGCCCGACCATTTCGCTTTTGCCGATGCAAGGGCAGGCGGCGTCACCACGGTTCAGGTAACACCGGGTTCAGGCAACATCGTTGGCGGTCAGACTGTAGTGCTCAAGACGGTAGGTACCATCGCTGACCGGATGGTCGTAAGGGACCCTGCGGGGATGAAGGCAGCTTTGGGAGAGAACCCGAAATGGAGCAGCAGGATGCCTTCTACGAGAATGGGAAATGCGGCTGTCTTGAGAAGCGCCATGTTCAAAGCTCAAAGCTATGATAAGAAGCTCAAGGCCGCTGAAGAAGACCCTGCCAAACAGCCTGACACTGACCTGGGTATGTTGGCCCTTGTCAAGGTCATCCGAAAGGAAATCCCTCTCCGGGTCCACGCCCACCGGGCAGACGACATTGTGACGGCAGTCCGCATAGCTGAGGAGTTTGACATCGATTACTCTATTGAGCACTGCACAGACGGCATTGCCGTTGCCGAATTCCTGGGAAAGAGAAAGGCGAAGGTTAACGTAGGTCCTGCCATCTGGCAGCGCGCCAAAATAGAAACACGGTGCATTACGCCCAAGACTGCAGGCGTTCTGGCTGAGGCCGGGTGTAAGGTAAGTCTTATTAGCGACCACCCCTTCCACCCCATTCAGTATATGTCTACGGCGGCCGGAGTCGCCTGGGGCTACGGTATGTCGGAAGAGCAGGCACTGCGTGCGGTCACCCTTACTCCCGCCGAGACTCTGGGTGTGGCAGACCGCGTAGGCAGCCTGGAGAAGGGCAAAGACGCAGACTTTGTAATATGGACAGGAAATCCTTTGAGGATCCGGTCGCGCATTGAGTCTGTTTACATTGAAGGCTGCAAAGTTCTGGGAAACAAAGCCGGATGAATTCCCTGTGACATGCTTCGGAGCAACCGGGCCGGCGTCGAAATCCGCGGGCGGGGAGCGCTTTCCCCGCCCTTTCTGAAAGGCGCAAGCTGCGCCCCAGTTGTCGACGGGAGGAGGAGTCACCTATGAGACAACTGCATCCTGGAGTTTACGGCTATTCCCGGCCCTTGACAGGGTTCGGAATGGACATCTGCAGCGTGTTGCTTGTAGAAGATTCGACTGCCATCATCGTAGACACCTTTTCCTCGCCTCTTCACGTACTTGAGTTTCTGAGCCCTCGGATGTCAGCAACCTGCCCCCTCTGTAAGGAAACGGGCCGTCTTCTTCAGGATGTACGAGATGTCTTCGTAGTGTACACGCACTCAGATTGGGACCACTGTCTGGGGACGACTGCCCTGGAGGAGTTCCCTGAGATTCGCTTCCGAGTGATTGCCCACCGTCTGGCCAGGACCTTCCTCATAGAGCAAGGCGCCCGGGAAATAGCCCGAATGCGCGAGAAGAACCCGGACCTCATGGTAGGCGCTCAGGTAGTCCTGCCCGAGATCACCTTTGACAGTCGCCTTTCCATTTACATTGGCGGCAATCTGGGCACTGTGGAGCTACTCAGCGTTCCCGGTCATACACAAGACTCTATCGTCTGCTACTTGCCAGGTCCCGGAATACTGATTGCCGGCGATGCAGTTGAAGACCCTTCTCCCACTGCCGGGGATCCCGAGGATCTCCCGGCGTGGATAGGCTTTCTTGAGGACTGGAAAGAACGGGTGAACATGGTCATACCGTCCCACGGAAGACCTCAAGGACCTGAGCTGATGGCCAGGAACGCTGAGTATCTCAGGTCTCTCCTGCATACCTGATCAAGCCCAAAAGCGGTTCCGGCCTCATGCAGGGTCCAGAAGGGCCGAAGCAAGTTCCTTCTGCAAAAGAACCCGGCCATCCCTGACCACGCGCATGCAGTCGCCTGACACTTCATCGATTATGAGCGTCTTACCCTGGACTTCTCCGAACTCGTATTTTATGTCGATAAGTTCCAGGCCTTTCTCTGCTAGATGGTCCCTTATCAGGGCTGTGGCCTTGCGGGCCGTATCTTTCATGTGCCTGATGACCTCAGGAGATGCAATATTGAGGGCAACCATGGCATCTTCGGTAATAAGGGGATCGCCTCGCTCATCGTCCTTGAGAGTGAACTCCACCAGGGAACCAAGAGGACTGCCTTGTTGCACGTATCCGCCGTAGCGCCGCACGAAACTGCCCCATGCCTTCTCCCGGCAGATGACCTCCAGGTTATAGGAACGGGCCCGCTTGACCAATATGG
>JAPXLN010000028.1:0-13034 GCA_033809515.1 Bacillota bacterium | reverse complement strand
TAATTCTGGCAGGTTTTCTGGGAAACACCGTCTACCAGGTAATGTTCATCAAAGGGATAGCTATGTCAACTGCCAGCAACACTTCGTTTGTGCTTGCCACCACGCCTGCGACTACCGCTGTCATGAGCCATCTGTTTGGCAAGCAGCGCATGACACGCAGGATGTGGACAGGGGTGATTATGGCTGTTGCCGGGGTTTTGGTGATTACCCTGTCGGGCCAGGGGCAAGGAGCCTCAGGCTTGAGTCCTGCCACCGCCGGGGACCTGATAACCTTCATGGGCACCATAGCCTGGTGCTTGCATACGATCATAGCTTCAGACATGGTCAAGCGAATGAGTCCTCTTGCGTTTACCACGTGGACCATGGTACCGGGGGCCCTGCTTCTAATCCCTTTTTCCTTACGGGAACTGGGGGCAGGCAACTGGGAGATAAGCGCCCTCAACTGGTTTGAACTGGTCTTTTCGGGCTCGGTGGCTATTGTCTTCAGCTACATTCTATGGAACAAGGGCGTTAAAGAGAGCGGACCTGCCAAGACCGCAGTGTACCAGAACCTTACCCCTGTGTGGACCGGCGTTTTTGCCTGGTTGCTCCTTAGGGAACCATGGCCTCCGGTGAAGTTCCTTGGCGCACTGGTGATCCTTACGGGAGTGTCTTTGGTGAGGCTGAGCAAGCCTGAGCCTGTTGAGGCGGCCCGGGATTCCGCCCCACGCAGTGTCTCTGCCCGTCACAGCGATTCCGCCCGCTGAGAGATACCCTTCCCCCACCGGGGAAGACTGTCTCTCAGGTGATGACCTTTGAGTTCCGGAAGATTTGTGCCCCGGAGGGCAGTAGTTGAAGAAGAGGCCCTGTCTTACCCCCTTGGCAGGTCGATCACAGACAAGTTGCAGAAACTAAACGTGCCCGTGCAGCTTCTCCCCAGGGGCGCAAGGCTGTCTCTGCCCCGTGCAAAAACCTCTGCTCAAGGCTATGAAGAGGCTAAGAACACCCTGGTAGTGCGCGTAAGGAAAGACAGGGACTTTGCCTCCTGCAAGCCGTCGGCTCACTACCAGCTGCCCCTGATTTCCAGCTGCCCTGGTATGTGCCAGTACTGCTATCTGCAGACCACCCTTGGCCCTCGACCCTACATCAGGGTGTACGCAAACAGAGACCAGATCCTGAAGACGGCAGGCGAGCTCATGGACCGTCGAAAGCCTGAGATTACTGTCTTTGAGGGGGCCGCTACGTCAGATCCTTTGCCGGTGGAATACTTGACCGGTTCCCTGGCGGCTGCCATCGAGTTCTTCGGAAAAAGCGAGACGGGTTTGTTTAGGTTTGTGACCAAGTTCAATGACGTCGAGCCGATTCTGGGTCTTGACCACCGGCGGAAAACCACTGTTCGCTTCAGCCTCAACGCAGATCACGTAATCCGGACCTATGAGCACAGGACAGCCGGGCTTGAGCAGCGCCTGGAAGCTCTGGCCAGGGTAAAACAGGATGGATATCCGGTAGGAGTGATGATCGGCCCCATCATAACCTTTGAGGGATGGAAGGAGCAATATTCGCGCCTCATGGAGCGTATTGCCGCCGCTCTTGACTCCGGCAGGACCGTGGGGATTCCGGAAGACAGGTCTAAGACAGGGGAAGATATGCCTTTCCGCACAGGGCAAGCTCTGCCTTCCCATACGGGGCAGGCCCGTCTTTCTCAGACACGGCAGCCAGACGTGGTGCATTTTGAACTTATCACCCATAGATTCACCTCCAGGGCCAAACGCAACATCCTTTCGGTGTTCCCCAATGCGTGTCTTCCTATGGACGAATCTGAGCGAAGGCTGGTCTACGGGCAGTTCGGATACACCAAGTACTTGTACCCCAAGGAGACCATGGAGGAAATCCGCGCTTTCTTTGAGAATGCCATTTCGCGTATGCCAGGAGGCCGGCTTCAGTACCTGGTGTAAACCGGGGCCTCAGGTGACGACAGAAGACACAGATGCGACCTGTCCCGGTGTGAAGGAGCGGACTGATTTGGCATATTGACGTATTGACACTATAGTGTCACCGGTATTAGGAGTTTTGGGGAGAGTGAGACCTGTGCGCAAGTTAACCTCCAGACCTTTGAAGATGATCATCATGATGACCGCTCTGACAGCCATAGTGACCGCTATGGTGACTATGATTTCAGGATGCATCTCAATGGGCAGAAATCGCAGTGACAATCTTATCAGCGAAAGAGAGATAAGAGTCCCTGAATCTTACACCCGGGCTCATAAGATAAAGGTCGGTGAATCCCACAAGAGCCTGGAGCTAATCCTCGACCTGACTGTAAAGACGGGGTCTTTTTCCTGGAGGGTCCTGGACCCTGAGGGAGAGGAACGCTGGAGCAGCTCTGTATCCGCCGGTTCGCGGTTTAAGAAGACCACGCCGTTTGACCCTATCCTTGGGGAGTGGATTGTGGAAGTCAACGCGGTCGGGGTTACGGGTAGGCTCAAACTTATATGGCAGACGTACCGGGATTAGCGTACGCGTGCCCGGACTGGCATTTGATCATGAAGGAATCTTCCGCCTTTTCACGGAATTATTCCCGCAAGGAGGTGGGCGGAAGTGACAGGCATTCTGGAGTTCCTCGATTCCAGGGCAGGCGAACTGCGTGAGATTGCGTCCAAAGTGTGGGAGTTCGCTGAGCTGGGTTTCAGGGAGTACAAGTCGTGCAAGATTCTGGCAGATTACCTTGAAGACAACGGGTTCGAGGTTGCCGGGGAGGCAGGGAAGATGCCCACGGCTTTTGTGGCCCAGTGGGGGGAAGGGCGTCCGTACATAGGTTTTCTGGGAGAGTATGATGCTCTGGCAGGCGTGTCCCAGGAGGTTTCCCCTTTTCGGCAGCCAAGGGTGCCGGGCGGTCCGGGACACGGCTGTGGCCATAACCTGCTGGGGACCGCTTCAGCAGGGGCTGCTGTGGCGCTGAAGCAAGCTTTGTCTGAAAGGAAACTTTCGGGCACTGTCAGGTACTACGGTTGTCCGGCTGAGGAGCTTTTGGCAGGGAAGGTGTACATGGCCCGCGAAGGGGTGTTTTCCGACCTGGACGTGGCCATTACCTGGCATCCCGGTTCCATGACCAGCGTCCGACTTGGAAGCGGCAACGGGATGAATTCGGCCAAGTTCGCGTTCCACGGAAAGACTGCTCACGCAGCCGGAGACCCTCACAATGGGCGGTCGGCCCTTGACGCTGTGGAGCTTATGAACGTAGGGGCTAACTACCTGCGCGAACACGTTGTAAGCAGCGCCCGGCTTCATTACGTCATTACCAACGGCGGGGATCAGCCTAACGTAGTGCCTGCCGGGGCTGAAGTTTGGTATTTCGTGCGCGCACCTAGGAGAGACCAGGTCGAGGAGATATTCGAACGCCTGGTTGACGTTGCCAGGGGAGCTGCCCTCATGACGGGTACTACCTTTGACACGAACCTGCTTACGGGGTGTTATGGGGTGCTTCTCAACGAAGCGCTGGCAGATGTCATGTGGACCAACCTCCAAAGGGTAGGGCCGCCGAAGTTCGATGCACAAGACATGGAGTTTGCCAGGCAGCTCCGGGAATCCTTTGACAGGGCCAGCGTGGAAGCTATGCTCAGGAGCCCTGATTTCCAGGAAATACCCGGGCGCGGGCAGCAGGTCCTGAATACCACGTTGGTTCCGCCACGGGGGAAAGGGCGAACCGGGGGAGGATCCACGGATGTGGGCGACGTCAGCTGGATCGTGCCGACGGTTCAGATGTCTGCCGCAACGGTGCCTCTGGGGTGTCCCGGTCATTCCTGGCAAAACTGCGCTTCGTCAGGCGGTTCTACCGGCCAAAAGGGCATGCTTGTGGCGGCCAAGACGATGGCCCTCTGTGGATTTGATCTGGTGTTGAACCCTGAGTGCATCGCGAATGCCAGGCTTGAGTTTGACGAGAAGACCAAAGATGCGCCGTACAAGTGTCCTTTCCCGCCGGGTCGTCCGTTTCCCATAGAAGAGTTTTTTGCGTAAAGGCGGCTTTGCGGAGCACAGGGTTGCGCCCAACGGCCGCCCTACCGCCGCCCAATCGCCTAGGGTGATTTCTGTAGCGCTATGTCCAAACACTTCCTCAACACGGTGTCATAATCAGGGTTCGGTTGGACGGGTACTATGTCAGTTGCCAGCACTTCAGCATATTTGACAATATCCTCGGGAGCTTGTTCAACGAAGATGTGGGGTGCAATGTGAGTATATGTGTCGCCTATGCTTATGGCTTGGGGAAAAAGCACACAGATATTACTGTTGGGTAGGGTGACTACAGCAGGGATTCCCATTCCGCTGCCCCCGTCGGTGCATTCCCCGATAACCGTGGCCCAGCCTGATGTTTTGCAGAACGCCGCAAACTTCTCCGCCGCTCCACTGGTTTTGGGTCCTGTCAGAACGAAAATCTTACCGCCAAAGGGCGCTTCTTTGCTAGGATAAATGGTGATCTGCGAAAAAGCGGGATCCTGAAAGCCAGCCTCCAACAGCTCCGGGGGCAAAGCTTCCAGCTGCTCTTTCGTCAAGGCTAGCGCAGTTCTTTCTAGTGTTTGCCCTTTGTCTTCCCCCGCAAGTTTCTCTATCGTGGCTAGATCGTAGGTCTGATGCGCCTCAAGAAAGGGCTCCAGGTATTTGCGGGTCCGCGATATTGTCCCAACAACGCCTGTAAGAGGTTCTGACGCCAGGGGGCGGACTATGTTGCGTATCCAGAAAAAGTCGTCTCCTCCTGAATTGTTCCGGATGTCAATGATGAGAGCGGTTGAGTCCTGGGTTCTTTGGTAAAAGGGCAGCAGAATCTCTTCTCCCCAGCCGTGCCAGTCCATCTTTGCAAGGTGAACATAAGCGATCCGGCCTTCTGCGAGCGTGATTGCGTGATACGGCACCGCTTCCGGTTTTGGGAAAGGCCACGAGGGTTGATGGATGCTTGTCGTTACGGGGCAGAAATCCGCCTCTTTTTTGACGAGGTTCCCCGAGCTATCTCTGAAACCTATCTTGTAAGGCATGGATGAATAGGGGACGTCAAACTCCGGGACGTAAAAACGCTTGAGGTGCGGATCGTAGGTCTGCCGCACCTTTCCATGCAAACCGGCGACGAATTCGTGAACGTCTACACCGTTGACGGAATCGACGGTGCACCCCGGGTCCATTCCCAAAGCCGACCTGAAGGAATCGGACATCCAGTAAACCAGGTACTCCCCTTGATTGTAACAGGCGCGAAAAGACAGGGTGTAGCCATCGGGATGCCTGGCTGACTTTGTAGCCATATCTAGCCAGTCGGCCACTGCTCTTGGATCTGTTTTGTCTACTTCGTCCCGCCAGGGCTTGAATTCACGAGGGAGATGGCTGAGAATATTGTGCCATTTTGGATTCATAATGAAAGTGTGGCTGTTATTTAGGAGAAGGAGAATGTGCTCTATGGCCTGGGCGAATTCTTCGTCATCTTTGGTGCCCGCAATGATCTCCTTAAAGTCCAGTTCGTGAGACAACCAGTCGTAGACTTCAACTGAGTCTTTTGACGCTAAGTAGGGATGATTGTCTTTGAAGACTTGGAACAGATGACAAAGGTCTTCCAGCTTTTGTTCGGTGGTAAGATGTTTGTCACCTGTGCAGGAAGTCAGAAAACTTGGCGCCAGCAGGACGGCTGCCCAAAGGACTATGATCGCGAGAGTAAGGTTCGAAAAGGACGGTGATCTTTGTGAAACGTAAAAGGGCGACCTCTGCCACCGAAGTCCCGGTGCGCGGCCTGGGGCCTCGGAATCCTGATATGCTGGTCGGGTCTTGCGGGCTTTCGTATATTCCAAAGCCACTGTAGTGAACACCTCCTGTATGCATGTGGATTCCAACCCGGTAAGCTGAGCCTAGGTGTGTGATGAGCGCAGAACTTGCACCAAAGTGTGGGTCTTCACTTTGGGGTTCAACTGAGACCCTGAAAAGTCCTTCTCAGGTTGGCATGTGTTGAGTGCCATATTCAGGACTCCTGGGACATTTCAGACCCCTGGAGGTGGAGGGTTCGCATCGATGATCCAGACGCTCTGAAGCCGCTCGAAGATTGTCCCTCCTAAGCTTGGTCAGCTTGACACTATCCAGCACACCTGGTTATACTAGGAAACAGTAGGCTAGACGGGCACCTTAGAGTATATAGCGTGTTGCCGTTCCCGACGTAAAGACGGTGTTCGAATCGAAAAAGAGCCAATAACACAGATGCAGTAAGATAAAGCATGATCTCTCTCTGCTCTTACCAGTTGATCCCCCGGTCGGCGACTTTTCTTGGACTTCATGACGTATACATGGGTTCGTGGGCCCGGAGAGATCAGTGTTTCCAAAACAACTTACTATAACTGGACTTGGAGCCTGGGTGGAGGGCGTGTTGACCCTGCTGTAGGCAGGATCTGGCTTGGAGTCGATGTGTCATTCGGTGAGACACTGACTTTCACCATGAGTTTTCCTGTTGGTGGGGGAGAAGAGGGTCGCGCCTGTCAGGAGGATAGGTTTTATGAAACGTGGGCTGAGTACGATGACTGGTATTTCTACCCTGATCCCGACATCGAGGGGCAGTGGTGCTGTATGTACCTTGGCAGATATACCGCAACATCAACCAAGTTCTATGAACGGGTATTCTACCTAGAGACTAGGCCAGCGACTTAGACAGCACGCAAGTGGGGCTGTGCGGAAGGGTTGGCCCGCTCTTGGCCGGCCCTTCTGTGCGACTTTTTGGGTTATCTGTCTGCGATTCTGATTCGTCTTGCAGACCATCCACCTGGAGACGACGCGGGGGGAGGAACGTAAATGCACAGTTCGCCTCGTAAGATAGGTTCGCTTCTGACTCTGGTGTGCGTAACCCTTACTTTCAGCCTTCTCACTTTGATCCTGGGCATGGGGGCCGGCATTCTCGGGCAATTTGACGTGGCCATGAAGGAGATGCCCTCCGATATGCTACAGGTTCGTTTGTGTACAAAAAACGGTGATGCTAAGCATCAGTTTCCCATAGAGGAATTGGGAAGGCTTGAAAAAGCGGTGGGATCTGCGCAAGGGATTGCGGCGCAGACATGGGAACTGCAGTTTGGCTTTCGTGACGATGATGGAGAACGATATTCCATTATCCCTGGCTGTATGGGCGTGAGCGCCAATTACTTTGCTGTGCGGGGGATAGAGATAGCCGAAGGAAGGTTTTTCAGTTCTCTTGAAGAAAAGAGCGGGGCCAATGTAGCAGTTGCGGCCGCGAATCTCGAGTGGGCTCCGTGGGAGTTGGGTCCGGTAGAGGTGGGTTCTACGGTCAAAGATCATGCCCAACGGTTTTTCGAGGTTGTCGGAATATGCCACGCGGGGCAAGGTACAGGGCTTCGAAGCGGCCTTGTGTATGTTCCGGTTTTGCATGCTTACGATAGGGACGCGCTTTGTAGCATTGTGAAAGAACAGTACATTACGGGGGAATACCAGTCTGAATCGATGAAGGTTTTTCCGACCCCTGGCTTGGGCGGGGTGACTTTTTGGGTAACCCCCAAACCCGGGCTTTCGGAGCAGACGGAAAAGGAACTGGCGGATGCTCTTGCAGGTTACAACACAGCAGATGTGATCGTTGAAATTCGGCCTGAAAGGCTTGCAACGTCAATTGCGTACAAGACTAGGGAGAGTATCGGCGAGAATCTGCTTGCGTCTTCGGCGATAGTCCTAGTGGTAGCTGTAATAAACTCCGCAAACCTTCTGTTGCTTACAGTGATGATGCAGTCCAAGAATATCGGAGTAAGAAGGGCTGTGGGGGCCACCAGAACACGCGTAGCTATGGGGGTTACAGGCGAGGGCGTACGCTTGGCGCTTACGGGGATCGGGGTAGGCCTGGGGCTCACTTTTGCAGGCAAAGGAGTTTTCGAGAAGGTTTTCGGTGAGAAAGTGATAATAAGCGCCATTCCTACGCTTAAGGCGGCGGGAGTGTTGTGCGGCTCTCTGCTTGTTGCAGGCATCTATCCTGCGATGCGTGCAGCAAAAATGCCCCCTGTAGAAGCCTTAAGAGGGATTACCCCGTCGAGCAAGGGAAAACGAACGTCCTTGGATGCTAGAAAGGTCCTTTTGGTGGCAGCGGTAGCTGTTGGGATAGCAGGGGTGCTACTTTTGACGGCAACAGGTTACGCTGCCAGGCAAGAGATAAGTATGTATCTTGCAGCTGCTGGCGATAACTGGGTGGTAGTAGAACAGTTTGACGAATTTGAACGCGAAGGGAAAAAGCCGCTGATTCCCCTGACTCCAGAGCTGGCTGATGCTCTGTCTGATCACACAGATGCGCCCGGAGGCTGGTATGGTGTAACAACGACAGCGTTTGCATTGCCATCCTCACCTGATATCCGGGTAGGCCCTCTTCTCATGTGTACGCCCCAGTACGTGGACTTGAAAGGGTTTCGGGTATCCCAGGGTCAGATGCTTACCCGTGATGATGATGGCAAACCTGTATGCGTCTTGGGTCGCAACGCTGCCGAGAGGATGTTTGGCGGCGAAGATCCTTTGGGTAAGGCCATATGCATATCCGATGAAACCCAATTCACAGTGGTGGGGGTACTCAAGCAAACTCCGGCGGGGCTTATGGATCTCGAGGTAGATAGGAATGATGCGGTTCTCTTGCTGCCCGGTTCAGCGAGTCTCTCAAAAGATCTTGCCCCCCTTGTGTACCGTGGCGGCAAGATAGTATCAGTAGCGAGTGAAAGAACCAGGTTAGAAGGGCTTGTGGCTTCCTTAGGATCTTATCTTGAAACGAATTTCCCCGAACATGAGATGCCGAACGTTAGGGCATACGTTGAGGGTCTTGAGGTCCTTTCATCGGTAAGAGACAGGCTTGACAGAGCCTACGGGATAATAGGGGCTCTTGCGCTCTTGATGGCAGGTATAGGGGTAAACAACCTGATGATGGTCATCGTAACTGAAAGGATACCTGAAATTGGCATCCGGAGGGCGGTGGGCGCTACAAGGCAAGACGTGATGGGGCTTTTCCTTGGCGAGTCTTTGAGGATGGGCCTTTGGGGTACGCTCTTTGGTTTTGGGATCGCGATACCTGTGATCGTGGCCGTGGACAGAGGCGCCACGCTGACAGTCGGTGCGATTTTGAGGTTTGCCCTCACAGCGGGAGCCATGGGAATCCTAACGGGTACCTTGGGAGGCTATTATTCTGCCAGATCGGCTAGTTGGAGGCAGCCTGTGGATGCTGTTAGGTATGAATAGAAAAGGGGGATCCGGCATGGAGTGTATAGCAGACCTACAAGGGGTTTCTAAGCGGTACGGTGAAGGCCGCATTGCCATAGATGCCCTCAAATCCGTAAACCTCACCATTGAAAAAGGCGATTACTACGCAGTAACAGGTCCAAGTGGTTCAGGCAAATCCACTCTCTTGCACATGATAGGCGGGCTGGATGTACCTACCGGCGGCAAGTGTTTTGTGAACGGACATGACCTTGGAGCTCTCGGCGATCGTGCTCTTTCGGCTTTCAGAAACGCTTTTGTGGGTTTTGTGTTCCAGTCATTTCACCTTATCGATACTATGACCATCCTTGATAATGTAGGCCTTCCTCTTCACTATGCTCGGGTGCGCAGAAAGGAAAAGGATGAAAGGGCTCTGGCAGCCCTTCAGAAAGTCGACCTTTCGGACAGGGCTATGGCTTTCCCCCACGAGTTAAGCGGCGGCGAAAAGCAGCGGGTTGCAGTTGCCCGGGCCATTGTGAACAAGCCGGTTTTGTTGCTTGCCGATGAGCCCACGGGAAACCTAGACTCGACAAATCAAGGCCATCTGCTGGATATCTTCGATGATATCCACAAAGAAGGCACTACACTGATGGTGGTAACCCACAACCAGATAGTGGCCGACCGGGCCAACAGGGTATTAGAGCTGGTTGATGGAGAAATCTGTGCAGGTTGATCATCAAGCAGACGTCCCAGAAAGAGCGGGGTTGGCCCTCATCAGTGACTACAAGAGCCTCCGTATGATGTCCTCGATGAGGGGCTCCTTGAGAGACACGTCCCTGACCTCGCCCAGGGCCTGCATGGCCATAAGGACCGAAGGCACCTGCCACAGGGTCCTGTCAAAAGACACGTCAACCGTCCGCGTCACAGGGTCAACGGCCTCCACGAGCCAGGCGCTGTTACGGGGAGAAGCAGAACGCCCCCCATCAGGGCTCAGGTATTCCCCGGCGGCAAGGCCCAGAGGAAGAGCCGAGTACTTTACCCGAAGCAGCGTAGGCAGCCCGGCCGCATCTCTCAGATGGGGCAAGTTTCCGTCATATACGAGACTACCGTGGTTTATCACCATGACCCTCTCACACAGTTCCTCAATGTCTCTCAGGTCGTGAGTTGTAAGGAGTATGGTTACACCCTGGTCCTTGTTGAGTTGTCGGAGGAATTCCCGGATGCGAGCTTTAGCCACTACATCAAGGCCGATGGTAGGTTCGTCCAGAAAAAGCACACTGGGCCGGTGAAGGAGCGCTGCGGCCAGATCAGCCCGCATTCGCTGTCCCAGGGAAAGGCGCCTGACCGGCACGTCAAGAAACTCTCCTATACCCATAAGGTCGTCGAACTTCTTCTGGAACCCTTCATAGTCTTTGGGCTCCACGTCATACATGGCCGCAAGGATGTCAAAGGAGTCGGCAGTAGGGAGGTCCCACCACAGCTGGGTCCTCTGGCCGAAAACAACGCCAATCTGTTTGGCCAGCCTTTGCCTGTCCTTCTGGGGTGAGAGGCCGTTTATAGATACCGAGCCCGAGGTCGGGTGCAGGATTCCTGTAAGCATTTTGACTGTGGTTGATTTTCCTGCTCCGTTGGGCCCGATATAGCCCAGGAACTGACCTCTGGGGACCCGGAAGCTGATGTCGTCTACAGCGCGAATCTCACGGGTTTCATGGGAGAAGACCTGGCGCAGTCCGGCAAGGAAGCCCGGCTTCCGGACCGGGACAAAGTACGATTTTGCGCCCTGGACCACCCAGGTCAGCCGCGACAGATCAACGCTCCGGGACAAAAGCACAAACAAACTCGGCCAGGGCCGTATGAGTATAGAGTCGAAGTCCCCCCGAACGATATACCCTTCAAACTGCTCAAGCTCGTTGCAGAACACCCGGTAGAAGCCGTACCCAACCCGTGAGACGGCAAACAGCAGCCCAATCTCGTAGATATCCCAACCGGCCACCTCTCTGAATTTCCACAAAATGACCGCGACCAGGAAAAAGTCGTAGGTTCCCATGAGGGCCTGGATAATCGTTGAAGTCACGAAGTCGAATTTGTACTGCATCTTAGCTCGCAGACTGGCCGAAGCCAGGACCCAGTACAGACGGGTACCTGCCAGAAGCCTGGAGTTGCGCCTGCCCTGAACCCGGTTATGAACCCGATTGGGAACGTGAGCGCGAATGTGGTTGCCAACTTGATGGTCACCTTGATTGCGGGCTTGATTGTGACCGGTCATCCTCCTTGCACCTCCAACCTGGCACGGGCCAGAGCTGTCACCTTCCTGGCAAGAAGCGTTAGCCCTATGGACCAGATTACGCACGGCCAGACGACCTCGGGTCCGGAAAGCTCCAGGTAGATGCGGGCGGGATAGTAAGATACACATGGGAAAGGAGACAATCTGGTCATTTTCTCCACAAGTAAAGGAAGCGCTTCAACCGGCATAGACGCCCCTCCGAGACCGTAGGCAAGCGTCGTAATAACCCAGTGGGCCGTTCGGATTTCCGTGGTCCAGAATGACGTTATGCCTACCAGGTAGCTCAGGAGGATGCCTGTGTATCCTCCAAGGGCCAGGGCAAGAAGAAACCAGCCCCAGGTGGCAGGGTTTTTGGGAATGTAGAATCCCGCCCTGGAAAGCATCAGGCCTACAGGAAGACCCCGGAAGATCAAGCTGTATACCTGGGAGCCGTAGTCTGAGGACACCCGGTAGGAAAAGTAGTCCATAGGTCGGGCAAGCTCGGTAGCTATATTGCCTGACCGGACTGAGTCCCGTATGTGCACGTGGGTTCTTATGCCGAACTGGGTAAACCATAAGGTGGTCTGATTGAGACATATGTACTGTACCATGGCAGCTGCAGAGTAGTCGGCAAATCCCTGGGGAGCTACGTTTTTCCAGAGGTATATGTAGACAACGCCAAACACGGCGCTGGCCACCGTGTTAATCAGGTGAGATGCCGAGTACTGAAGGTTCCGGGCGAACCCTTTGCTGGTAAGGACTAAGTATTTCCGGATGCTCAGCGGCATGGCAAGCTCCTTTGCAGTTAGCTTAGGGGCATTTCACATCGTCATCTCGTCATCGGGCTCTGTGAAGCTTAGGTTCTTTGTGCCCATTGACTGCCGCGCACCCGCCACGGCACAGGTCCCTGGCGGCGCACTCTGCGCACCCAGAACCTTCCTGTCAACACCGGAGTTTATCAAAAGAGGAGCCAGAGCACAATCCAGTTCACCCCCGAGATTACCCCTGAACCTTTAAGAGTTCCTACTGCGTCAAGGGATCTTTGCATGGGAAAGGACCATTACGGGTGCAGTCAGCATGCAGGCGAATATGCCCCGACCAATGGGCGAATTAGCCTTTATGGCTAGGAAAACCGACCACGCAATCGAAAACCCTCGACCTTCGAAAACTGGAAATACAAGCACCTCTTTCACTGACGGTTGCATTGTCTGCATTATCCAGCTGTAACGAAGCTCCTGGAGACCGACGGGGTGATCTCGGCAGTAGGAGGAAGTGTGGGATTTCAGGTCAGGTTGAGCGGTGAAGTGCAGGATTTGGTGTCAGTTGAGAGCCCCGGAATGAGGAAGTGTTGGATTCCAAGCCAGGTCGGGCGGGCAACTGTGGGATTTCAGGTCAGGTTGAGCGGTGAAGTGCAGGATTTGGTGTCAGTTGAGAGCCCCGGAATGAGGAAGTGTTGGATTCCGAGCCAGGTCGGGCGGGCAACTGTGGGATTCCAGGTCAGGTTGAGCGGTGAAGTGCAGGATTTGGTGTCAGTTGAGAGCCCCGCCAAAAGGAAGTGTTGGATTCCGAGCCAGGTCGGGCGGGCAACTGTGGGATTCCAGGTCAGGTT
>JAPXLN010000027.1:0-13341 GCA_033809515.1 Bacillota bacterium | reverse complement strand
TGACCGGCGGAACCAAGGGTAGAAGGTATTGCCTGCCCAATGCCAGGACCCTAATACACCAGCCTTTGGGCGGGGTTCAGGGTCAGGCCACGGAAGTGCAGATTGCGGCAAAGGAGATGCTCCGTACCAAGGAGCTCCTTAACGGCATCCTTGCAAAGCATACGGGGCAACCTCTTGATAAGATCGAGAGAGATACCGAGCGGGATTTTTGGATGAGCGCTGAAGAGTCCAAGGTTTACGGGCTTGTAGACGACATTCTCTTTCCGAGTCCGAAGACCGCCAAGTAAGGCTGGGGTGAACAATGTTCAAGTTTGAGGAGCAAAAAGGGCTAAAGTGTTCCTTTTGCGGTAAGTATCAGGACCAGGTTAAAAGGCTTATTGCCGGTCCGGGTGTGTATATCTGCGACGAGTGTATCGATCTTTGCACTGAGATAATCTCTGAGGAACTTGAGGATGAGATTGAGCAAACGCTCAGAGATGTCCCAAAGCCCAAAGAGATCAAATCTTTTCTTGACCAGTACGTAATCGGACAGGACAGGGCGAAGAGGATCCTTTCAGTTGCAGTATACAACCATTACAAGAGGATAGGGCGAGCACGCAAGAAAGATGACGTGGAGATCCAAAAGGCCAATATCGTCATGTTGGGCCCCACAGGTTGCGGAAAGACATACCTGGCCGAGTGCCTTGCCAAGTTCCTCAACGTACCCTTTGCCATTGCCGATGCTACGACTCTGACAGAGGCAGGGTATGTAGGGGAGGATGTTGAGAACATCCTGCTCCGGCTTGTTCAGGCTGCTGATTATGATGTGGAAAGGGCAGAGAGGGGCATTATCTATGTCGACGAGATCGACAAGATCGCCCGTAAGTCTGAGAACCCTTCTATTACCAGGGATGTATCAGGAGAAGGGGTGCAGCAAGCTCTTCTGAAGATCCTGGAGGGGACTTTGGCCAATGTGCCTCCTTTGGGCGGGCGCAAACATCCGCACCAGGAGTTTATTCAGATAGATACGACTAACATCCTGTTTATCTGTGGTGGCGCCTTTGATGGCATTGATAAGATCATTCAAAGCCGCATTGGACAGAAGGTAATGGGGTTCAGGTCGGAAGTAAGATCCAGGAGCGATACAAGCATCGGTGAGATTTTGTCGAAGATCCTGCCTCAGGACCTTCTCAAGTACGGCATGATACCTGAGTTTGTAGGCAGGGTTCCGGTAGTGGTCACTCTGGACGCACTGGGCGAGGACGACATGGTGAAGATACTTGTAGAGCCCAAGAATGCTCTTGTTAAACAGTACCAGAGGATCTTTGCCCTGGATGGAGTTTCCCTCGAGTTCCAGGATGACGCCATCCGGGCTGTGGCCAAAGAGGCTGTTCGCAGGAACACGGGTGCGCGGGGGTTACGGGCGGTTTTGGAAGACAGGATGCTGGACGTTATGTATGACATTCCTTCCCGCACGGATGTTGCCAAGTGCATCATAACCAAAGAGGTAGTGCTCAGCGGGGAGCAGCCTGTCTTGGTGACGGCAGAGCGCAAGCCTAAGAAGAAGGAGGAACCTGCCTGACCTACTTGGCATTACCACGGCTTCCGCACACCCCCTTGAGGGAGCGGAGGCCGTCTGTTTTTCGTCTGCTAACGGTCATAATCCCTGCCAAAGACGCTAACCCTACATGTGGGAACGGGGGTGCGTCTTTGGATGCCAGCGTGCTCATTTACATTCAGGTTGTTCTGGCCATAATCATGGGGCTTTACTTCTGGAACCTCCTTAAGACGCAGGAGGTTCAGAAGGTGGCGGTAGGCCGTGAGTCCAGAAAGGAACTTGAGCGGCTCAGGCAGATGAGGGAAATCAAACTTACTGAGCCTCTCAGCGAAAAAACCAGGCCTGCTGATCTCGACGAGGTCATTGGACAGGAAGAAGGGATTAGAGCGCTGAAGGCTGCCCTGTGCGGACCCAATCCCCAGCATGTCATCATATATGGTCCTCCCGGCGTAGGGAAGACTGCGGCGGCCCGCCTTGTCCTTGAGGAAGCAAAGAAAAGCGGGATTTCCCCGTTTTGCCATGATGCCAGGTTTATTGAGATCGATGCTACAACTGCCCGGTTTGACGAGCGCGGCATTGCGGACCCGCTCATTGGCTCTGTCCACGACCCTATATACCAGGGCGCCGGGGCCATGGGCGTAGCGGGTATCCCCCAGCCCAAGCCCGGGGCGGTTACCAAAGCTCACGGCGGAATGCTGTTTCTTGACGAGATCGGCGAGCTTCACCCTATCCAGATGAACAAGCTTTTGAAGGTCCTTGAGGACCGTAAGGTGCACCTTGAGAGCGTCTACTATTCTCCGGAAGACCCGAACATCCCTGAGCACATACACGATATCTTTCAGAACGGACTCCCAGCTGACTTCAGGTTGGTTGGTGCAACCACCAAGTCTCCAGAGGAAATGGCGCCCGCTCTTCGTTCCCGCTGCCTTGAGATATTCTTCAGGAGTCTGTCTGCAGAGGAAATCGGGATCATTGCCCGTGGCGCAGCGCGCAAGGCAGGTGCGCAGTTGGAGGAAGGCGCCGTTGAGACTATCATGAAGTTCGCTGATAACGGCCGGGATGCTGTGAATTTGGTGCAGCTGGGTGTGGGTCTCATTACCGTTGACGGGCGAATGGGCGAGCCCATGGGCGGGCCTATTGACGGCGTTGATGGGCTTGTCGGCAGGCCCAACGTTGTTACGCAGGGCGATATCGAGTGGATAATATCCCAGGGGCGGTATTCTCCGCGGCGGACGGCGCTTTTTCGCAGGTCTTCGAGTGCAGGTTCGGACGCAGGCTCGGCAGACGTGAGTCCGGATGTGGCGGGTTCACCTGCAGACTCAGCTGTAGGCTCAGCTCTGGGACTGGCGGTGTACGGACCCGGACTGGCCTGCGTCATTGACGTGGAGACTGCCATTATCAGCGAGGCTGCCGGCGGAAAAGGCGCCATAACCATCACCGGTGTTATTGAGGAAGAAGAACTTGGGAAGGGGGGTCATGTTCTGAAACGAAAGAGCATGATACTTTCTTCGATTGAGAACGTGAGAACCGCCCTGGCGCTCCAGGCAGGACTGAGGCCTCATTCATGGGACATTCATGTGAACTTCCCCGGAGGTACGCCCGTTGACGGACCCTCGGCAGGCCTTGCCATTGCTGTCAGCATGCATTCGGCCATGAGGGACTGCCCCGTAGACCGTGGGTCGGCGTTTACCGGTGAGATCTCCATCAGAGGGGAAGTGAGGCCCGTAGGTGGCATCGATCAGAAGATTAGGGCAGCTGAAGAGACGGGCCTTGCGCGGGTGTATATCCCCGAAGGCAACTGGCAGAGCCGGTTTTGCGGCAGCAAAGTGCAGGTTATCCCGGTAGCCACCTTGCAGGAAGTCTTCGCTTCGCTCCAGACCTTCCCAGACTGACGGGAAGGACTTGCTCGTTCCAAACGAGAATATACCTTCTGCATTCTTCTATGTGATGTAACTTCCCTTTTTGCAGGTAATATGATGTTGGGGAGTCTTGAGAGGAGAATGCGGGAGGTGTTTTTCTATGGCTGCAGTGAAACCTGAAAGGAAGTCCTACCCGCTTTTGCCCCTTAGGGATCGACTTGTGTTCCCCGGTACTACCAGCCAACTGCTTGAGGTGGGCCGTGCCAGGTCAATGAAGGCGGTGGAGATGGCCAGGGCCGGCTCCATGCGCATTGTGCTCTGCATTCAAAGAGACAGCCAAACCCTGGACCCGACTCCTGATGAGATAGCGGATATAGGGACCCTGGGTGTGATCAAGGAGATTGCCAAGAACCCGGCAGGCCACTACCGGGTTGTCATTGAGGGGATTACCCGGGTTCGTCTGGCCTCTTACGTTGCCACGGAACCGGGCTACATCGTTGAAGTTGAGGAACTTGAAGACGAACCTCTGGAGCGCTCAGAGTCGACCAAGGCCACCAAAATGCTTATGGAGCAGTATGAAGAGTATGTACGGGCCACCAAGAAAGTTCCGCCTGAGACGCTCATATCCATTGCGACCCTGACAGACCCGGGGAGACTCTCCGATTCCATAGCCAACCACATGCCTGTCTCCACTGAAGAAAAGCAGGAGATACTTGAAGCTGTGTCTGTCAAGGAGCGCGTCAAGAAGCTCGTAAGCTTGCTTGGCAAGGAAGTTGAACTGGTGAATCTGGAAAAGCGAATCCACAGGCGAGTCAGAGAGCAGATAGAGAAGAACCAGAAGGAATACTGGCTCCGTGAGCAGATGAAGGCCATCCAGAAGGAGCTTGGCGACCGGGACGATGTCAGCGAAGCCGATGAGTTCCGCGGGAAAGTCGAGGAGCTGGGCTTAACAGGCGAAGCGTTGGAAAGAGCCCTCAGGGAAATTGATAGGTTGGAGAAGATGCCCCAGGCTGCTGCCGAGGCAGTTGTCGTTCGGACGTACCTAGAGTGGATGGTCGCCTTGCCCTGGAACGTTATTACCGAAGACAGGCTGGACATAAACGAAGCTCAAAAGGTCTTGGATGAGGATCACTACGGGCTCGACGAGGTCAAGGAGAGGATCCTTGAGTATCTGGCCATAAGGCAGCTTGTGGACAAGCCGAAAGGGCCCATACTATGCTTTGTGGGACCGCCGGGAGTAGGTAAGACCTCTCTGGCCAAGTCTATTGCCAGGGCTTTGAACAGGAAGTTTGTAAGGATTTCCCTTGGCGGCGTACGTGACGAGGCCGAAATCAGAGGTCACAGGCGCACCTACATTGGCGCCCTGCCAGGCCGCATTATCCAGGGAATCAGAACGGCGGGCTCAAGAAATCCGGTGTTTCTGATGGATGAGATCGATAAGCTTGCGTCGGATTTTCGGGGCGACCCTGCGGCGGCTTTGCTTGAGGTCCTTGACCCTGAGCAGAATCACGGGTTCTCTGATCACTATTTGGAGGTGCCCTTCGACCTTTCCCGGGTCATGTTCATTACTACCGCCAACACGACTCACACTATTCCCAGACCTCTTTTGGACCGCATGGAGCTGATCACGCTGCCGGGGTACACCGAGGAAGAGAAACTGCAGATAGCCTCGCAGTTCCTGGTCCCCAAGGAATTGAAGGAACACGGGTTGAAGCGTTCCGATCTGGCGATTTCGACTGATGCTTTGCGCGATATTGCACGGCTGTATACGCGTGAGGCAGGCGTTCGCAACCTTGAGAGGCAGATTGCTACGATTTGCCGCAAGACTGCCAAGGATCTGGTTTCGGGACGAAGAAAAAGGGTTCGGGTTACCCCAAAGAACTTAGGCAAGTACCTGGGCGTTCCCAGGTTTCATTACGGACAGGTCGAGAGGCAGAATCAGGTTGGGGTGGGCGCAGGCCTGGCAGTGACCGAGGTCGGCGGCGATGTGCTGGCCTGTGAAGTGAGCGTGGTTAAGGGTAAGGGCAAGTTTACGCTAACCGGACAGCTGGGCGATGTCATGAAGGAGTCGGCCCAGGCAGGGCTCAGCTACCTTAGGTCCCGGGCGTTTGACCTCGGGCTTTCTGATGACTTTTACGAGAACGTTGACATTCACGTGCATATTCCCGAAGGCGCCATTCCCAAGGATGGTCCGTCGGCAGGGATCACTATTGCATGCGCCATGGCTTCTGCTTTGACAGGCAGGCCTGTACGTCACGACACTGCCATGACGGGGGAAGTCACCCTTCGTGGAAGGGTGCTGCCTATTGGCGGTGTTAAGGAGAAGGTTCTTGCAGCCCATCGCATGGGTATTTTTAACATAATCCTTCCTTCTGAGAACCGCAAAGACCTTGAGGAGGTTCCTGCCAATATCCGGGCTGAGATGGCGGTGACTTTTGTGGATCACATGGATGAGGTGCTGGTGGCTGCCCTGGTGCCTGATGAGGACCATCGTATTGTGCCGATTCCATGCGTGGAGGCCGGGAGTGGGCAGCCTTCGGCGGTGCCTAGTGAGGCCCGGTAGGTCTGTGCGGCTGAGGCGAGCCGGCGCTGGCGTGCGCTTCCTGGGATTCTTAGCCAAAGATTGTTATTGACGGCCTCTCCTGAGCGTGCAATAATTCGTTGCGATAACGAAGACGCAAAGGAGAGGACGCGTCAAGATGGCCTTGATCGGGGTCATGTATAACCTTAAGGGGCAACCACCTGAAGAGGGTGAGCCTCCTGACTCGGGGGCTGAGTATGACTCTGAGTCTACTATTGCGGCTGTGGCCGGGGCTTTTCGCGGGGCCGGCTACGATGTTTGTCTGATTGAGGGAAACGAGACTGCCTACCTGAAGCTTCTTGCCCAAAGACCCGACATTGTGTTCAACATGTGTGAGGGGTTGAGGGGTGAATCAAGGGAAAGCCACATTCCTGCCATGCTGGAGATGCTGGGCATTCCCTATACCGGGTCGGGGGTTATGACTATGGCCCTTACCCTGGATAAGCCCCTTGCCAAGAAGGTTTTGGCCTATCATGGGATTCCCACAGCCAGATTCCTGGTCCTTGAAGGCCGGGACTGTGACCGACGCCCTGATGACCATCTTGACGGGGACTGCGGCGGGCATTCCCCCGGGGAAGCTGTGTATTTGGCGGATCTTTCGTTCCCTGTATTTGCCAAGCCTGCCCATGAGGGCTCGAGCATGGGTATTACCCCCAGCTCCCGCTGCAACGACAGGTCTGAGCTCTTTCGGGAGGTCAGGAGGTTGGCCGCCATGTACAAGCAGCCGGTGCTGGTTGAGGAGTATCTTCCCGGGAGAGAGTTTACCCTGGGTATTCTGGGAAACCGGGAACCGATTATCTTTCCCGTTATGGAGATTAACTTTGACGCTGTTCCTGAGGTTCATGGACATATCTACTCCAGGCAGTTTAAGACTGATTGGTCTGACGATTTGTATTACCTCTGCCCGGCCCCTATTTCGCCGGAGTTTGAGGCACTTCTGAGGGACGTTGCTCTTCGGACTTACCGGGCTCTTGACTGCAGGGATTTTGCCCGGGTGGATCTGCGCCTTGATAAGGACGGGGTTCCCAATGTGCTAGAGGTAAACCCGCTTCCGGGCCTGGCTCCGGGCTTTTCTGACTATCCGCGTATTGCGGAGAAGGCCGGGTGGTCCTTTGCCGAACTGGTCAACGGGATCCTGGAGTGCGCTCTCCGGCGGTACGGACTTGAGCATCTGATTGTTCGGGCTGTGTCCCACTGTCAAATCGCTTAAGGTTGACTTGCCAGACCGGTTGTCCGCAGGCTAATGTCTTCTAGCGCTGCCCGAAATTACATCCGGCTTCAGGCAGGTAAGCGGGCCATCTCGTAGAAGCTTATGTCCCTATACGGGAAGAGAGCCGGAGAGTGTTTGATATGGGAAAAGGCGCTTTATTCAGGGGCGCGAAGGTGAAATTGCGCCCTGTGAAGGCATCGGACCTTCCGAAGCTGGTTCAGTGGGATGCAGATGTGGAAATATCGGGGTGGGCAGGCAAGAAGTTCGAAAGGGAGGAAGATGCCGTAAGCTGGTACCTCCGGGCCCACCCCCTTCAGCGCAGGTCGTACGTTATTGAGGTCAGCCCATCAGAGCGTCTGTCAGGGTATCCACCGGGATGTCCATCGGTGCCGCCGTCAGGGTGTTCTTCCGGAGATGAGTCGATGCTTCCGCCAGGGCATGCGTCCGGATGCAGAATTGTCGGCGAGATTGAACTCATGAACATATCCTGGCGGCTACATATGGGTGAGATGAGGATTCTTATCGGAGAGAAGGATCTGTGGGGCAAAGGGTTTGGCACCGACGCCGTTCAGACTTTTGTCCGCGGGGTCTTCGAATCCACAACGCTGGAGGAGATCTTCCTGCGGGTAGATGAGGAGAATAAGCGCGCCAGGAGGTGCTATGCTAAGGCAGGATTTCGTCCGCAAGGCCGCGTGACGGTGACGCCTTCCGGGGAGCCCCCTCATTCTATGGTTCTCATGAAGATCAGAAAGGACGACGTGCCCGCAGATTGAGCAGTTGTCAGCCTAAGCTCTGTCATCATTGTTTGCGTGTGAGCATTCCCTTTGGTATAATTCTGTTTGCCGCCACGATTGGCTTAGGCAGATAAACCCCAAGGTTCTGAGTCGGCGTGGCAGGTATGGGATGTACGGGGGCTTAGCTCAGCGGAAGAGCGTTCGGTTCACATCCGAGAGGTCACAGGTTCAAGCCCTGTAGCCCCCACCAGAGTTAGCCCCATCTATCGATGACAAAGGTCTTGATAGGTGGTTTTATTTTGTTCTCCAAAAGGCCTGAAACAAGCGGTTTCCGATCGTTTCGGAGGCCGCTCATTTCGACCGAAAATCTCTCAAAACCCTATTGCAATCCCGGAATTCCATGTGGTACTATTCTAACGAACGTTAGGTATAAAGCGAACGTTCGTTGAAGAGATACGGGTACTGAAGGAAGGCAGGAAAATGTGTTCATATCGTTGTGAGAAGGCCAAGCCCAATAGAATCATAGATGACGGCGTAAGGCAGTTTTGCTTGTGCGAGGGAGTCAACGAAGAGTATCTGAGGTCATTATTAGGGCAGACACGTAGAGCTGGACGTGTCATGAAACTGGGAAGGAAAGGAGCCGACCGGATGAAAGCCCTATGGTACGGGATCATGGTTTCGCTGTTGATCATTTTTCAGAAAGCACTAAGTAAGATGGGGAGGATCATTGCTGACTTGTTTTCCTATGAGCAATTTGATCCATATGAAGCCTTTGCATGGGTTTCTGCTCACCATATCACTGAGATGGCAGTTGCCCTGATTGCAGTCGTGATACTGAGTAAGCTGCTGAGAGTTGATTTTGGTTTCGGCCTTGGGGACAGAAGAATAGGGATCAGATATGCAGTAGTGTATACTGCCATATTTTCAGGGGTTACTCTTGTCTCCCACATCCTTATGCTGATCTATAACACGCTGCCGTCGTATAGCTTTCCATTGAACAAGAGCAATGTTCTTGGAACGCTTGGCTTTCAGTTGCTGCTAAGCGGGCCTGCCGAAGAGGTTCTGTATCGGGCGCTCCCTATTACAATGCTTGTGTATGCATTGGGGCACAGTGTGGAAGTAAAATGGGGCATCACATTGGAGACAATCGTCGCCTCTTTATTGTTTGCAATTGCACACATGAAATGGTCTTTATTCCCGTTTACCATAGACGGGAATTACTTCCAAATGTTCTATGCTTTTGTGTTAGGCATTATCCAGGGCAAAGCATACCAAGATAGTCACAGCATTGTGTATCCTATGTTCATGCACAGCATCAGTAATGTGCTAATGGTTGGAACAGGGTATTTGTTTCGCTTGCTATAGAACAGGTGACGATTTGGGAGACATGGCTTGCACTTTGCTTGCGAGAACGAGAACCCAGGAAACCAGAAATGATTCTGGGCTTCCTGGGTTTTTGACACGAGACTAGATCACTGGAAAGACACTCAATACTGAGAAACCCAGATGCGCTCTTATTTGACAGCGCCGACGGCTCTTAGGAAGTTGAAAAGAAATGCAGCCATTATCTCCTGGGAATGCTCTATTGTGGCCTCAGCGGCCATCTGCATATCCGCTTGAGATGCCGAGGTCGCCTGGCTTTTGTAGTTCAGAGCATGCCTGGCGGACAAGATGAAGATCTCCTGGGAATACCCCTTTAGGTCTCTTGCGGCATCTGCATTGGTCACACAGTACTTGTCTGTTGTGTCTACACAATAGTCAAGGCGAGTTGAGTCAACGAATTCTTCGAAAGCGGTGTGATTGGAATTCAGCGCTGTTAAGAGGGCGGCATGGTGTGGTGTATTGATGTCTGCCAGGTAATGCAGAGCACGACCAAGTTCCTGCATAGAGGTGGTCTTGTTTTTCGCGTAGTATTTTGCTGCCTTCTGTGTATGATCTATAAACCGGCTCATGGCGGTGGGTCTGGACAAACCGAGTATGGTTCTTCCTGTGTTTGGGTTGTAGAAGTGGCCGAGATAGAGACCAAAGTCGTTCTCATAGCTGTCGGGCCAGTCGGAATTGTACAACAAAACGCTGGCATACTTGATAAGTAGATCAGCGGTCTTGTCGCCCTTGTCGTTTTGCAGAATTGTCAAGGCGCGTGATGTCAAATACTGATGAGTGTGATTAACTCCACCGCTTGCCCACTGAACGGAAATGTCACCCTGGGACTCTGTGGAGCCGTCGAAGGGTACTCCTCCACCAACCAGGTAATCAGCACCAGTTGCGATTTGCTTGACGATTGCAGCGTTCTTTTTCATACCTTTCAGATGGCTATCATCTGCACCTGCCAGGGCTGCCGTCGGAGTCATAAGCAGCAGCATGAACACAATGAGCCCAGCAACCAGTTTCCTCAATGCTAAATCCGCCTCCCAAGAATCCATTATGGTGAATATCTATCACGCTTAGTCCGCACTATTTATCGAAAAGTGTTGCGCCGAAAGGAAAATTCATACGATGTTCTGCTGTGACTGTGATTTGCATGTCGGTGGGCCATATGCGAGATACGTGTGGTAGGAAGACGCGAAGGATCTATGGTCGCCTGTCCTCTGCTCCAGGGCACCTTACAGCTATGCAGGCCGGGGAGGCAGCAGCTCTGGCCGGCGTGTCTAAGCTGCTTCTAACGCACCTCTGGCCGTTTTACAGCGAGGACGTAATCCTCAACGAGTGCAAGACGGTGTTTCCCAACGCCGAGGTGGTTGCCGAAGGCAAGACATACAGCATTAAGAACGGCAGGCTCTCAGAACATGGGACCTAGTCTGAGCCCAATTCGCTGACCAGCCCAGGAAGCCTGCTCTATGCCAGAGTCCACTCTTTGAGCCATGCAGCCATTTTCTCCAGGCCTTCCTGGGTTCTGCATGAAACCTGCAGTATCCTGGCATCTGAGTTGATAGCTTGTATCTCATCTATCACTTTTTCCATGCTGAAATCAGTAAAGGGAATCAGGTCTGTTTTGTTGATAACGATCGCCTGGGAGCTGCGAAATGCCATTGGGTATTTGAACGGCTTATCGCTTCCTTCTGTAGCGCTTATGACCAGAATGCGAAGGTTCTCACCCAGATCAAAGGATGCAGGACATACAAGATTCCCGATGTTCTCTATGAACAGAAGGTCAACTGCATTGAGGTTAAGCTTGTAAAGAGATTCGGCAATCAGATTCGCATCCAGATGGCAGGCCCCATGGGTTGTGATCTGTACTACAGGCACGTTAAGAGCAGCTATTCGTTCTGCGTCTCTGGTTGTCGCGATATCTCCCTCTATGACGGCGACCTTGATCCCGGACAAGCGCGGGATGACCTGTTCCAGCATGCTGGTCTTTCCCGAGCCAGGCGAACCGATAATGTTCACTGCCTTTGTCCCGCTATCCCGAAATGCCTCTCGCAATTCAGCGGCTCTTTTTTGGTTCTTCAAGAGCACGCTTTCACGCAACACGACCCTTAAAGTCATCTCCAGACACTTCCTCTTGGCGAAATTCAGTTATCCTATCCTTGATCGATACATGCCTGAGGCCGGCCTGTGTAGGACCTTATGTTCAGTTCGGTGCCGGACTTGAGGCGACATTGGCTTTTGCCGCAATGAGGGCATTGCCAGCCATGGACACCGGGAGAGAACTCATGGGTGCAGTCCTGGCATTCTGCCAGAGCGGGTATCTCCACAATAGTCAAGGAAGCATCTGCCAGAATCGTCTTGCCGGTGGCAAGCGGAAAAGCCTCCCTAAGTGCGTACGGGAAAGCTCCTGAGAGTTCTCCAACTTCAATCTCCACTTGCGCAACCCTGGCAATTTTGTGCAGGGCGGCATCACAGGCAATCATCTGGACAATGGCAGCGACGAGACTGAGTTCATGCATTTGGACTGTCACCTAGTCTATATGTATGCGAAATGCACTCCAGATTGCCCTAAGGGTGTGAACGGGCCAAGCCGGGAGCCGGTGACACCGCAGCTAGGGCACCGCAGTCCAGGCACCGGGACCTAAGCAAATATTGCCTCTAGCAGGACATATGCCGAACGTGGCGAAGATTCACATTACTCCCGCACAACGGGACAAGCTCTGCCCCTACCTTCGAAGTGATTGCAGCGATTGGCCAGGCGACTGATTACGCGAACGATGAAGCGACCAAGTGCGGCGATGGAAAGGCCACCGGCAACCGCTAGATGCGGCGGCAGAAGAAGCAGCCGATGCCCTGCAGATGCGGCGGCAGAGGGAGTAGCCGGTGCCCTGCAGGTACAGCGATAGACGAAGCGACCAGCGATGACATACGGGGTGGCAGATGAATCTACTGACGAAGAGACTCATGAGGCAGCCGAAGGCCTGGTCTAACCGGGGCATGAAAGCGTGGAGACGCCGCCCCAAGAAGGCGGTAGTGGTGATGCTGCTGGTATTGTCTGTCTTGCTAGCGAGCTGTCTGGTAGGAAGAAAACACGGGGCGACCCGAGTGCTCCCCTTGACCTATGTCTCCAGGGGAACTGAAAGAGCCCCTGGTCCAGCCCTAACTCCCCGGGGAACCTCCCAGGGAACCTCCCAGGCAACTCCCCTGGCTCCGTCAGCCGAAACCTACCTGATAGACGAAAAACTGCTCCGGGAAGAAGCTGATTGGCTCAGAAGCTGCCAGCTGCCCGGAGGAGCCATAAAGCAGACCCCGTCAGGCGACCGCGTTATCCCCTATTTCGCCAATCTGGCCGCCCGTACTATGGCCATGATTGAACCGCAGTGGGCCAAAGATTACATGAACTGGTATCTTGAGCACCTGAACCGGCCCGACAGATGGGGACTGATTGGAACCATCTACGACTATGGCGTGCGCGACGGAGTCCTGATTCCCACAGGAGACTACGACTCGGCTGACAGTTACGCGTCAACCTTCCTCAGTCTTGTAGCAGATTACTACCGGGAGACAGGTGACACGGACTTCATTCTGGCCAACAAAGACAGCATTGACCTGGTAGCCAGCGTCGTACTGGCTCTCCAGGAACAAGACGGTCTGGTGGCGGCCAAGCCCAGGTACAGGACCAAATACCTCATGGACAACAGCGAGAACTACCGGGGCCTTTTGGACTGGGCGGATACCCTTGCGCACATTGGTTTTCCCGGTGAAGCGGAGACGTACCGAGAAGCGGCAGAGCGCATATACGCCGGGATACAGAATGTCCTGTTTGACGCGGAGACAGGGCGTTACGCCTGGTCTTTATCGTGGCTGGGCAAGCGGTATCCCCGGGAAGGTCGCTGGTATCCTGACGGCGTCTCTCAGGTCACGCTGATATCCTGCGGGCTGTTCTCTCCCGAAAGCAGCGAAGCCAAGGCCATCTGGGAATGGTTCAACTCCCGGTTTCCAGGTTGGGAAGAAGGCCGCAAGAAGGACGTTTTCCCCTGGGGAGAGGTAGC
>JAPXLN010000026.1:0-14751 GCA_033809515.1 Bacillota bacterium | reverse complement strand
AAGGCTTGCGTCCGGTAGGGCATAATTGATAATATGCCCGAGGAGCCTCTAGGCTTCTTTCAAGTGCAAGGGGAGATGCGTACCTATGAAGGAATACCCGTCTGAGAGCATCAGGAATGTTGCTCTTATCTCTCACAGTGGTGCCGGCAAGACTACTCTAGGCGATGCCATTTTGTTCTTGACCGGGGGAAACGATCGCTTTGGAAAGGTTGATGAGGGTTCCTCGGTCCTCGATTTCGATTCCGAGGAAATCAGACGAAAGACTACTATTGCAACATCCATAGCCCCGGTCGAATGGAAGGGGCACAAGGTGAACATACTCGATACTCCGGGCTATTTCGATTTTGTCGGAGAAGTCAGATCTGCGCTCAGGGTTTGCGATGGGGCGGCCATCGTTGTTGACGCCACCGGTGGAGTCGAGGTGGGAACCGAATTGGTTTGGCAATATGCCGCTGAACAGGGTCTTCCCACTCTCATCGTCATTAACAAGCTCGATCGCGAGAATACGGATTTTGACAGGGTTGTTCAGCAGGTGGGAGAGGCCTTCGGAGTGAACGCCTTACCTCTTTATGTTCCGGTGGGCAAGGAGTCGAATGTTAAGGGAATTGTTGATGTTCTGAGAAACGTAATGCTGACGGCAGGTCCTGACGGGCGTGTATCAGAGTCTTCTGCACCGGCCGAGATGGCTGACAGAATTGAGGATATTAAGGAGAGACTCAAGGAAGCTGCATGTGACGGCGACGATGATCTCATGGAGAAGTACCTTGAGGAAGGGGATCTAGATGATGCCGAGATCCTCAGAGGGTTGCGGCTTGCGTCTATGGAACGGAAGGTGTTCCTGGTCGTCCCTGCTTCTGCAGCCAGGCTCATAGGCGTATCAGGGGTTCTTGATGCAGCTATCAGTTACCTGCCTTCACCTAAGGATGTCCCTCCTGCGATTGGAAAGGTTCCGCAATCGGAGACCAAAGTCGAGCGAGCGGCAAGTGAAGACGCACCCTTTGCTGCTTTAGTGTTCAGGACTACCGCGGATCCGTACGTGGGAAAACTGACCTTATTCCGAGTGTACTCGGGTAAATTTATGTCAAATGCAACTTGCCTGAATGCCACCCGGGGTAGGCAAGAGAGGGTTGGGCAGCTGTATTCAGTTAAGGGCAAGAACCAGGAACCGGTGCCGTGGGTGGCACCCGGTGATATTGGAGCCGTTGCCAAACTGCAGGAGACTCTGACAGGGGATACCCTCTGCAAGATTGAAGACCCTGTGGTGTTCCCGCCGGTGGAATTTCCCGCACCGGTCTACTCGGTGGCGGTTCATCCTAGGACCAAAGGCGACGAAGACAAGATATCCACGGGGCTGTCCAGACTTATGGAAGAAGACCCCACTATACACGTGGGAAGGCAAGCTGAGACGGCTGAGACCATTCTCTCAGGGCTTGGGGAAGTTCATGTGGACGTGACTACGACCAAGCTTAAAAGGAAATTCGGGGTCGACGTTGACCTGACTGTTCCGAGGATCCCGTATCGTGAGACGATCAAGGGAACAGCTAAGTCTGAAGGGAAGCACAAGAAGCAGACCGGAGGCCGGGGTCAGTTCGGTCACGTGTGGGTTGAGTTTGAGCCTCTGTCTGATGGCGAGTTTGAGTTTGTTGACAAGATTTTCGGAGGGGCAGTGCCCAGGCAGTATATTCCCGCTGTCGAAAAAGGGCTGCGTGAAGCTATGACTGAAGGTGTTCTGGCAGGATATCCGGCCACAAATATCAGAGCTACTTTGTACGACGGTTCCTATCACACTGTGGACTCGTCGGAGATGGCGTTTAAGATCGCAGCATCTCTGTCGTTCAAAGAGGGCTGTATGAAAGCGGAGCCTATTATACTAGAGCCCATAGTTCGACTGGAAGTTACAGTCCCTGAGCAGTTTATGGGCGATATTATGGGAGATCTGAATAAGAAGCGCGGCCGGATTCAGGGGATGGAAAGCCACGGTCAGTTCCAGGTTGTGAAGGCAACAGCTCCTCTGGCTGAAGTGCAGAGGTATGCTATCGATCTGCGGTCTATGACACAAGGCAGAGGGCTTTTCACCATGGAGCTCGACCGCTACGAGGAAGTCCCTGCCAATATAGCAGAAGACGTAATCGAGGAAGCGAGAAAGGCTAAGGAGCAGAAGTAGGCAAGGCCAGAGCAAGGCTGAAGCAGGCAGGGCCGTAGCAAGCAAGGCCAAAGAAGGATTCTGCCTCAGACTTGGCAGAGATGAACATAGCTCCGGTAACGGATTGAACACACCCGTTCCGGAGCTTTATGCTTGATTGCTCAGTCCCACGTAGTTTGCACTTTGACTCCCTTGAAGTAGTAACTGACTATTTCCTCAGCTGATTTCCCTCTCTGTGCCAACAGCCACGCTCCCCACTGGGACATGCCCACACCGTGACCGTCGCCCCGGCCCTTCATGAAGACAGAACTGCCTTCCATTCGAACCTCATCCAGGAAGGTTGATCTCATCTTGCGGTCGCCTATAGCCAACCTAAAGGCAGGCGCCGAAACTTCCTTGTCGTTTATGACGAGGGTCTCAGCTCGGCCTGAAGGGCCCTTTTTGCCTACGCGAACAGAAGCAACGTAGTCAAGGTTCACCCCCTGGGCTGCAGCTGCCTTGATGATCTCAGCCGGAGAAAACGTGCAGTACCATGGCTGAACTGCGCTTGTCTGAAGGTCGTTTACAGGAGAGGCGTAGGGAGCAGACTCCTTTCGGAAGTTCAGCCCCTCTGCGGCAGACGCGGTTTTTCCGCCGGAACTGGCGTGGAACCAGGCCATAATGGGTTTTCCCCCATAGGTGATGAGCTTCCCTCTGGTGTTCTTTACCGCCTCACGAACTCTGTCATTGACTCTTTCCTGGTTATACGCTTGAAATTCTTTCGGATCGGTGCTCGTGTTAGTGCCTCTCCCGGGTACAGGCCCTTCCTCCATCTTTTTGACGGTGAACGTCCGTGCTACTATTGCCTGGGCTTCCAGCGCCGGCAACGGCCATTTTGGGTCCATCTCTGCGGCTACTACGCCCTCGATGTACGTCTCAAGAGGCATGGACTTGACCTCGCCGGTATTGTGGAAATAGACTGAGATTGTAGGCTCCTTCCCAGGTAAAGCAGTTTTTGGGGTCTGACGGCTGCTGCGGACAATGAGGACTACGATGATGGCCAGTATGACTACAGGAATCCAAAGCCAACGATCATCCAGAAGTGCCTTTTTCGTTCTGCCAGAGTTAAAGTTCAATAGAGCCACCTCCACAGGCATATTGTTTCCGCGACCCGGCGTGTAAAACACGAGTTTTGTGTTGAGAGGCGAAATAGGTCATGTTAGCATCTTGAAGGTAAGTGGGATAATGATCTCGAGAAAGGCAGGGATATTGCGTGTATGATATTTTGATTGCCGGCGGAGGGCCTGCCGGGTTGACTGCAGCCATTTATTCGGGCAGAGCAGGCTGGAGCACGCTGCTTCTGGACCCTATGGGAGGCGGTGGGCAGGCCGCTACTACGGATATGATCTATAACTATCCTGGCTTTCCTGGGGGAGTATCCGGAGCGGGTCTTATGGAGAGCCTCACAGATCAAGCTAAGGGGTTTGGCACCGAGATTGAGTTTGACGAAGTGGAGCAGGTCACAAAAGATAACAACCATTTTCGGGTCAAGAGCGAAAACGGCGAGTATCTGGCAAGATCGGTTATTTTTGCTACGGGTACCAGTCCTAGAAAGCTCAACGTGCCCGGTGAGGATAGATTTTTGGCAAGGGGAATAAGTTTCTGCGCTACGTGTGACGGCCCCTTGTTCAAAGGCAGGGTTGTGGCAGTTGTCGGAGGCGGCGACTCAGCTCTTACAGAAGCAGAATTCCTTACAAGGTTTGCAGGCCGCGTCTTGCTTATTCACAGGCGAGACCAATTTAGGGCAGGCATGGCGGCAGTTCGCCGGGTAAGCGACAACCCCAATATCCGCATTCTCTTTTCAACGACCGTGGAGGAAGTCAAGGGTGACGGGACCCTTTCGTCTTTGGTGGTGAGGAACACAAAAAGCGGCCACGTGGAGGAAATCCCTGTGGATGGTCTGTTCCTGTACGTAGGGTCAAACCCTAACGTGGCACCGGTCAGGAACCTGGTGGACCTCTCCAAGTCTGGCTATGTAGAGGCCAATGAGGACATGTCCACAAAGACACCCGGGCTTTTCGTGGCAGGCGATGTCAGAGAGAAGCTTCTCCGACAAGTGTCTACGGCTGTGGGCGACGGTGCCAATGCTGCATGGTCGGCTGAACGATATCTTCTGGAACAATCCTGATTGGGTCAAAGCTGCATCAGCTCTTATTGCATTCCTGAAGGAGAGGTATATACTTAAGGACGAAGGTCAAGAAAAGGCAAAGATAGAAATACGCAAAGGCAGGTGAGCCCCAATCTATGGCAAGTCTTGCTGACCTAATTGAAGAGTATATTGTCGGTCTGCTGGAAAAAGGACAAGGAGTTGCTGAACTGCAGAGGGCCTTCCTGGCCGAACTCTTTAGATGTGCGCCTTCCCAGATATCATATGTAATCTCATCGCGGTTTCCGCCTGAAAGAGGCTATATCACTGAATCCAGAAGGGGCGGCGGGGGTTATATAAGACTGACAAGGGTTAACCTGGAAGATGAGAATGTTAGCAGCCTCATAAGAGACATCGGAGACTATCTGAGCCAAAACGAAGCTTACCATTACCTTGAGAGACTGCTGGAAGAAGGTTATATCGATGATGCAGTCTACCGGGTTATGCGTGCGGCTTTATCCCGAAGCGTTCTTCCCATTAGGTTGCCGGAGCGGGATATGGTACGGGCCGGCATCTTTAAGGCTATGTTCAACGCCTATTTTTCCACAGGCAAGGAGTGAGGGCAATGATGTGTGATGAATGCGGCAAGTCTGTGGCGACTGTTCGTTTCGAGCAGGTTATCAACGGAAAGCGGACTGTAACCAATCTCTGTCGGGAATGTGCTGAGAAGAAGGGCGTCCTCAGTGTGTTCTTCCAGCCCGGTTTCTCCATAAATAACCTTTTATCTGCCATACTGGGTTCTCAGATGAAAGGATTGCCTGCTCTTGAGCCGGGCGGAGAGGAAGAGCGGTGCCCTGTGTGCGGTTTGAGCTACCGGGATTTTGCCAGAGTAGGCAGGCTGGGTTGTTCCCGGTGCTACGAGACGTTTGAACAGAAATTGGACCCGCTCTTGAGACGGATTCACGGGTCAGACCGTCATGTGGGTAAGGCACCTGCCCGTGCAGGCGGCGCTGCCTTGATCAGGCGTGAAATAGACGGACTCAAACGCCAGCTTCAGTCTGCTGTGGCCCGGGAGGAATATGAGAAGGCAGCTGAGCTGAGAGATAAGATCAGAAGTCTCGAATTGAAGATGAGGAGTGACGAGGCATGACAAAGGATAAGCGCGATATCCTCAACGGCATTGTGACAAACTCCTCGTCTCCCTGGATGGACGGAAGCGGTTCCTTGTCGGATGTAGTTATCTCCTCCAGGGTCAGGTTGGCGCGGAATCTGAGGGACATACCTTTTCCGCACTTACTTGAGGAGAAGGCAGCTATGAATGTCCTTAACGTAGTGCTAGGAGCAACAGATGAACTCAACCAGAAAGGTTCCTGGAGCAGTCTTGCCGGTTTCGACCTTTCGGAAGTGCTTCTGCTTGACCGGATGGTGCTTGTGGAGAAGCACCTGATCAGTCCCCAACATGCAGAAGCAGGGCGAGGGAAGGGGCTTGTAACCGGCCCCGATGAGAGAATATCGATCATGATTAACGAGGAAGACCATCTCAGGCTGCAGTGTTTGTACTCGGGCCTCGAGTTGGAGGAGGCCTTCATAACTGCCGACGGTATAGACGACCTCTTGGAGCACAGGCTTGATTTCGCTTACCATGAGCAGGCAGGCTTTCTTACCGCATGCCCGACCAATGCAGGGACGGGACTTCGGGCATCGGTCATGGTTCACCTTCCGGCTCTGGCTATAGGAGACGAAGTATCGAGAGTGCTTTCAGCTGTTAACAAGCTGGGCCTGGTTGTTCGCGGATTGTATGGCGAAGGAACCGAGGGGCAGGGCAACGTATTTCAGATATCCAACCAGATAACTCTGGGTCAAACCGAGAAAGAAATCATAGAGAATCTCTCCCTGGTGGTCAAACAGGTGGTTACAGAGGAAAAGAGATTCAGGGAGACTCTCTACAAGAGCCGTCGTTCCGAGGTTGAGGACAGGGTATTCAGATCCCTGGGCATACTCTCTAATGCGCGGAATATGTCATCAGCTGAGGCTGTCAAGCTTTGGTCTGACTTTAGACTGGGAGCTGAGTTAGAGATGGTGCCAGGTCTCAAACTAAGCCAAGTCAACGAGATAATGGTCCTTTCGCAACCTAACTTCGTTCAAAGGGCGTTTGGGAAGTCTATGTCGCCCGCAGAAAGGGATTCAAAGCGCGCTGAACTCATACGCAAGCATCTAGTCGGCAATAAGGTATAGAGGAGGTTGGGCCGTGAACGGAAGGCCGCGATACACAGAAAGAGCACAGCATGTGCTTGCCCGGGCACAGGAGGAAGCCCGGACCAGGGGCGCCGAAGCTATGGACACTGAGCACATCCTGCTCGGCCTCCTGAGACTTAGAGAGAGCATTGCAGTTGCTGTCTTGATAGCTATGGATATTGATCCAGACCAGGTGAAAGAGGAAGTGGAGAAAGCCATTCCCGCCAAGCCTCCGACTCTTGGCGTGGATGCCTGGACTCCTGGCGCAAAGCGGGTTATCCAGGCAGCGGCTGAAGAGTCAGTTGCCCTGGGTCACTCCTGGATTGGAACAGAGCATCTTCTTCTGGGTTTGCTCAGAGACGAAGACGGGTTGGCCGGCCAAGTGCTCATGGCTATGGGGGCGGATACAGACCGGGCCCGGGAGGAGGTACTGAAGCGCGTTGGAGGCTCACCTCAGATAGAGCCCGGCCAGACGCCTGATCAGGGCCAGGCTCGCAGGAGGGAAAGAGGAAAGACTCCTACACTGGATTCATTTGGGCGGGACCTCACTGTATTGGCAAGCCAAGGCAAACTTGATCCAGTTATTGGCAGAGACAAAGAGATTGAGAGAGTCATCCAGATACTCTCGCGAAGGACTAAGAACAACCCCGTCCTTATCGGGGAACCCGGAGTGGGCAAGACTGCCATCGCTGAAGGCCTGGCACAGAACATAATCGACGGAGTGGTTCCGGAGACCCTTAAGGGCAGGCGAGTCGTCACTTTGGACCTGGGAGCGCTTGTAGCAGGTACTAAGTACAGAGGGGAATTTGAGGAAAGACTCAAGCGGGTTCTCGATGAGATAAAGCGGTCGGGGAACGTCATTTTGTTCATAGATGAAATGCACAACATCATCGGGGCAGGCGGAGCTGAGGGAGCTATCGATGCTTCAAGCATCCTTAAGCCCATGCTCTCAAGAGGAGAGCTTCAGTGCATAGGCGCTACCACCCTGGACGAATACAGGAAGCATGTAGAGAAGGATGCTGCGCTGGAGCGAAGGTTCCAGCCCGTAATGGTCAATGAACCCACACTTGAGGAGACTATTGAGATCCTCATAGGGCTCAGGGATCGTTATGAAGCTCATCACAAGGTCAAGTACACAGATGAGGCCCTTGAGGCAGCAGGTCGCCTTTCGCAGAGGTATGTTGCCGATAGGTTCCTTCCTGACAAGGCCATAGACTTAATAGACGAAGCTGGGTCCAGGGTGCGTCTTAAAGCTTTTGAAGCGCCCAGTGACCTTCGCGACCTTGAAACGCGCATATCTGAACTGGCCAAGGAGAAGGAGGCGGCTGTTGCTGCTCAGCAGTTTGAGAAAGCTGCTGAGTTCAGAGACAAAGAACAGGAGCTTAGAAAGACCCTTGAGGAGAAGAAGAAGACGTGGCAGCGAGATGACGTTCCGGTTAAGTCTACGGTGAACGCCGAAGACATTGCCCAGATAGTTTCCGATTGGACTGGGATTCCAGTGAAAAGGCTGGCTTCAACCGAGTCAGAAAGGCTGCTGCAGCTCGAGGATGAACTGCACAGGCGTGTCATAGGTCAAAACGAAGCGGTGAGCGCGGTGGCAAGGGCCATAAGGCGGTCTCGCGCAGGACTCAAGGATCCCAAGCGGCCTATAGGCTCGTTCATATTCCTCGGTCCTACAGGTGTGGGGAAGACGGAGCTTGCAAGAAGCCTCGCAGAAGTGATGTTCAACGATGAAGATGCCATGATTAGATTGGACATGTCGGAATACCAGGAAAGGCATACTGTGTCTAGGCTTGTAGGAGCGCCTCCGGGATACGTAGGATATGACGAAGGGGGCCAGCTCACAGAGGCGGTGAGAAGAAAACCGTATTCTGTGGTTCTCCTGGATGAGATTGAGAAAGCTCACCCCGATGTGTTCAACGTGCTGCTTCAAGTGCTTGAGGATGGCAGGTTGACAGAAGCCAGAGGCAGGACCGTTGACTTCAGAAACGTGGTCATTATTATGACGTCCAACGCAGGTGCCGAAGCTATCCACGGCAAGGCGGTGCTGGGATTCACGACTGACCGTGATACAGCCCGGGCCCATGAGGATATGAAGGATAGAGTAATGGAAGCGGTTAAGGCAACCTTCCGTCCGGAGTTCATCAACAGGGTTGACGAAATAATCGTTTTCCATGCACTTACGGCAAAACACCTGAAGTCAATTGTGGACCTGCAGCTCAAGGACGTCGCCGGTAGGCTCAAGGAAACCTGGGACATTAAGACTCAGGTCACCGACAGGGCCAAGGAGAAACTGATTGAGGAGGGGACCGATCCGGATTACGGCGCTAGGCCTCTACGCCGCGCCATACAGCGGCTCATTGAGGACCCTCTATCAGACATGGTGTTGAGGGGCGAGTTCCATGAGCATGAGAGCGTCCTTGTGGACTTGGACCAAGACGGCAAACTGATTTTCTCCGCCCAAAAGTCTCAGGCGTCTTGCTGAACCTGCCTTGGTGCAGGTGGTGCATCTTGCTGGTTTGAAAGGAAAACTTTCGCGCGGCATAGAATCCTGATCCAGGGAGGATTGATTCTGTGCCGCGCACTCTTTCCAAGTTTGTGTGTTCATCCTGCGGTTTTCAGTCTCCGCGCTGGTATGGGCGGTGCCCCAAGTGCGGACAGTGGAACAGCCTGGTTGAAGAGATCGAAAGATCAGGAGCTGTGCCGGGAGTTCCTAAGGCAAAGCCAGTGGTTCTGTCACAGGTTGAAGGCGGGGCCATAACCAGATTCAGCTCGGGTATGCCTGAGTTTGACAGGGTGTTGGGCGGGGGCATTGTCCCGGGTTCTGTGATCCTGATTGGAGGAGAACCGGGGATCGGCAAATCAACGCTCTTGCTGTCTGTGGCTGACAAGGTTGCCTCTTTTTCCGGGAACGTCTTGTATACTTCCGGCGAAGAATCCCTTAATCAAGTGAAGATGAGGGCAGAACGGTTGGGAGTTTGTTCAGACAAGCTTTATTTTGCAGCTGAGCAAAATGTTGATTGCATCGTGGAAATGTCTGAAAGTGTAAAACCCGAATTGCTGGTTGTAGACTCAATTCAAACGTGTCTGGATGCGTCTTTGGACTCTCTTCCGGGCGGTCCGACTCAGGTTCGTGCTTGTGCCGCGAAACTTCACGAATATGCCAAGGCAAACCATGTAGCAACCTTTCTTGTAGGGCATACGGTCAAGACCGGTGGAATAGCAGGGCCAAGGCTTCTGGAACACTTGGTGGACACGGTGTTGTACTTTGAAGGCGATTCCAGCCATCTTTACCGCATAGTGAGAGCTCAAAAAAACCGCTTTGGCCCCACCAATGAGGTTGCGGTCTTTCAGATGACAACTGACGGAATAGTGGAAGTACATAACCCCTCGGAACTGTTTCTTTCGGAGGCGCCGTCTTCCAGCCCGGGCTCGTGTGTTGCGGTGGCTCTCAAAGGCAACCAGGCCATTTGCGTTGAAGTTCAGGCCCTTGTGTCGCCCCCTGTCTATGGTTCCCCAAGGCGTGTCACAAGTGAAATTGACAGCCAGCGGGCGTCTCTCATATTGGCCGTTCTTTCCAAATGGCTTGCAGGGGGACTTGACGGGAGAGACGCCTTCCTGAAGATTGCAGGGGGAATCAGAATCACTGAACCCGGTATAGACCTGGCCTGTGGGGTAGCTCTGATGTCAAGCTACTATAACGTGCCTGTTCGAAAGGGCCTGGCTTGTCTAGGCGAAATCGGTCTTTCAGGGGAAATACGCATGGTTGCGCGAATGGAAGAACGTATACGAGAAGCTGTCCGGACCGGTTTTACCAGGGTCCTAGTTCCTGAGCCTTTTTCCAGGCGACATCCGGATATGGAAAACGTGACAGGCGTTTCGTCTGTCGAAGATGCGGTGCGAAACGGCCTTTTGGAGCATGCCTTATGAGACTATGCTTTATGGAACCAGGCTACGAGAAGTTGAAAATACCCAGACAGGCCGTACGCTCTTGCTCCTTTACGAGAACCTCGCTGAGACTCAGGCCCAAGACGTTACACAGGGCCGCCAGATAGAAGAGTGTTCGTCCTACTTCATCTTCCAGCACTTCCTTGCAGTGATCACAAAGGGTACCCTGTATATGGGTGTTCATGTACCGTTTAAGGGATTCTACGGAATCTATGTCAGCGGGAACTGTCTGCTTTTCAGCGTCTATTTTTATGCACCCACAAGTTGTGACTGCTTTTGACACTGCCCTGTTAACCCGGCTTGAAGACTCGGTGAGTTTACTCAGGACGTCCAGAATGCTTCTGTGTCTTATCAGGTAGTCATCAACTGTTTCCTGAAATCCGTCACAGACAATATCCTTCACCGCCACTGTCACCTCACAGAAGTCAATATGGAGAAGCCTGGTGGACGTGGCGGGATTCGAACCCGCGGCCTTTCGGATGCGAACCGAATGCTCTCCCACTGAGCCACACGCCCACCTACCTGCATGCATACACAATTCTAATGTAGTGAGGATTCTCAGTCAAGGAAGAGCCCGAAGGACTCGCTTATTGAGCATCTTCAGAAAGGACGCTTTCCAGAAGGTTGACTACCTTTTCGCGATCCCAATCACCTGCAAGGGCCAGCTCGGAAATAAGGATCTCCTTTGCGCTGTCGAGCATTTTTCGTTCGCCTGTTGATAATCCCTTCTCGCGATCGCGTGCTGCAAGGTTTCTCACAACGCCGGCGACTTCATAGATATCCCCGCTCTTTATCTTTTCAAGGTTGCTGCGGTAGCGCCTGTTCCAGTTTGAGGACATCTCGGTGCATTCTTGTCTGAGCACAAACATGACCTCATCTACTTCGTTTGGTTCGATAACGTCGCGGAGCCCTATTTGCTCGGTGTTATCTACCGGTATCATGACTTTCATATCTCCGATGGGAAGTCTTAGGACGTAGTAGCGTTGGGTTGTGCCTAGAATCTCCTTTTCTTCCACTCCCTCGATGGTGCCGGCGCCGTGCATAGGGTATACAACCCGGTCGCCTACCTTAAACAATACGCATACCTCCTAATGCTTCTTACATGGTCTATTGTACCATTAACTGGGGCTCAGGGTCAAACCCACCTTAATGCTGAGACCTTGCCAAAGCATGGTCAATGCGGCATTCTTAGGGAAGTACCTTAGCGTATCAGGTGATGCCACATGAAAATAAGAACTCTCAAAAATGCAAAACGTCGTCGGATACTTACGGCCGCTTTCTTGATCATCTGCTTTTTATGTTACCCAAGAGCTCGGGCGGTATTGGCCGCTTTTGCGCGAAAGACATGTGACATAAATGTACTCTTGCTGGGTGTCGATGAACGCGAGGGAGATAGGGGCAGAACAGATACGATAATGCTCCTCCACTACAATGCCCGTCGTAACACAATGCATCTCATGTCTATACCGCGGGATACTAGGATACATCTGGCCAAATACGGCTATCAGAAGGTCAATGCATCTTATCCGTTGGGCGGGGCTGATCTTGCCAAACAGGCGGTCAGTGGGTTGACCGGTCTTCACATAGACTACTATGTAAAGACAAATCTTGAAGGCTTTGAGGCTATTGTCGATGCTATGGGCGGCGTTTACATAGAAGTTGAGCGCAGCATGAAATACACGGACCCGTACCAGAACCTTCATATCGACCTAGCTCCGGGTATGCAGCATCTTAGCGGAAAGCAGGCCCTCGATTACGTTCGGTGGAGGCAGGATGCACGAGCCGACCTTGGGAGGGTGGAACGGCAGAGGGTCTTCATGAAGGCAGCCGTGCGCCGCTTGTTGTCCCCCGGCACAGTTATCCGGGCACCCAGGATCGTATCTACCCTGCGGAGGGTGGCAGAGACAGACATCCCTGTACTTATACGGCCAGGGATGGCCTTTAGCATGGGAACCGCCTACATCAAGGGTGTCGGGAGCAGTACCATGCCTGGCTCTACGGCAACTATCGGAGGGGTTAGTTACTTCCTGGCAGATCAAGACGAAACATCGGCACAGATCGCTTTGTGGGATCAGTCTGCCAAATAGGAGCGGGCAAATCAGACTATCAGCTCAGTCTTGTGGCACATGGCGGTCGTTGGCCCTGTGCACTCTTTGGCTTATAATATTAGCATGTACTGGGGGTTGTCCGTTACCCAGCCGGTATTCAAAAAGGAGGTGTTTCACGTTGGAGCGTGCGCGGCCCTATTTTGCTGTTTTCGGGGCGATTGCCGGGGGTGCAGTGGCATTCTACCTCGTCGGGCCTCTGGCGTCCTTGCTCAAGACCGATATCGGGTTCTACGAATCAGCTGGTTTCATGCTTTTTGTGGCAGCCATTTTCGCAGTCATCTGTTTTTTTGTTGGTCCTGTTATTGCTCGGCTGGTTGTTCGGGGTGTGGAACTGATTGAAGGCAGGGTTTTGAGGCTGTCGCTCCAGGATATTGTGCTAAGTGCGGGAGGGCTTATTGTAGGACTTATAATTGCCAATTTATTGACTCCCTCTCTTGCACGTATTCCTCTGGTCGGCAGTTTTCTTCCGTCCATAACCATGGTGATTATGGGATATATCGGTGTAGCGGTTGCCAGAAGCAAGCGTGAGGATTTGGTTGCCATAGGTCCCAGCCGTTGGCGGCAGCCTGCAAGAAACGCGAGAAGCTTAAGAGACGAGCAGAAGAGCGAATTACCTGTTGTTCAGGCTGTTCCTAAAATCCTCGACACTAGCACTATCATTGATGGACGTATTGTGGACATATGTAGATCAGGTTTTATCGAGGGTCCTTTTGTCATCCCAAACTTCATTCTTGACGAGCTGCGTCGTATTGCTGACTCTTCGGAGCAGCTCAGGAGGACCAAAGGTCGTCGTGGCCTGGACATTCTTAACGATTTGCAGAAGGATGTTCCGGCTGAGGTGATCACTTTGGACTGGCCCCGGGACGGTGAGCTGGATGTAGACGCCTTGCTCCTAAAGATGGCAAAGGAAACGAATTCGGCCATTATCACGACTGACTTTAACCTTGCGAAAATAGCGGAGCTCCAGCAAGTGGGTGTTCTTAACATAAACGAGCTGGCCAATGCTATGAAACTCATGGTAGCGCCCGGTGAGGAGCTTTTGGTGGAGGTTCATCGTGAAGGGAAGCAACCTGGACAGGGAGTAGGTTATCTGGATGACGGGACCATGGTTGTCATTGAGCATGCGAAGAAATACGTCGGCGAAGTCATCTCGGTCATAGTTACCAATGTTCACAGTTCGGTTCAGGGAAGGATGATTTTCGCCAAGCCCAAACAGCTGGACAAGGTGGCTCAAGCTTTTGAGTGATTCGCTGTGGGTTGTCATTCCCGCCGCAGGCATGGGTCTTCGGGCGAATCTCCCGTATCCCAAGCAATTTGCCCTTGTTCATGGCAAGTCGATACTGGAATGGACAGTCTCCAGGGTTCTGTCAATTCCTGAAGTCTCAGGTGTCGTAGTATCTCTGCCTGCAGCTGAGCATATGGTGGGTCTTCCTGTTGGCCGGACCGAGATTGAAGCCATGGGTCAAGCATCCAGGCCTGTGCTGACGGTTACAGGTGGCCAAACCCGCCAGGAGTCGGTGGGAATTGCTCTTGGCAGTGTTCCCCGTGAAGCTGCCTGGATCGGGGTACATGACGGTGCTCGTCCTTGTTTCACCCGGGAGCTGTTTCTGCAAGTCTTCAGTTCAGCTAAGGTCTTCGGGGCTGCTATATGCGGACTGACGCCGTCAGACACAATCAAAACCAAGAAGGTCGTCCCCGGGCAGGATGTTTTCCCGGGGTCCCCTGGGGGAAGCCTTGTGGACACCACCTTAAGCAGGGAAACCCTGATAAGCGTCCAGACGCCGCAGATCTTTGCTGCTCATGTTCTGAGAAAAGCTTATCAATTGGCAGCACAGGGCCGTATGCCGTCTACAGACGACAGCCAGCTTGTAGAACGACTGGGGCATGCTGTGGTCTGTGTACCCGGCGAGCGCCGGAACATTAAGGTAACCTACCCCGAGGACTTTGTCTGGGCAGAGTGTGTTCTGGGTGACAGGGAATCAGACTCCGGGACTTACGAGGTATCTACCGCCACGGGACTGGGTTTCGACGTGCACAGGCTTGTACAGGGGCGTAAGTGTATTCTGGGTGGAGTTGAGATACGTTCTGAGAAAGGTCTTGACGGGCATTCTGACGCCGACGTGGTTGCCCACTCTGTAATGGACGCCATTCTTGGCGGTCTTGCCATGGGAGACATAGGGCTGTGGTTTCCG
>JAPXLN010000025.1:0-14832 GCA_033809515.1 Bacillota bacterium | reverse complement strand
AAAATCTTCCGCCCAGGCAGCATATTTCCATCTCATAGTTTCCGAGATCACCGCAGGTGTAATCTCGTAGAAATCCTCAAGACCTCCACGGTCTTCAACGGCCTCAGTTCCCATAAGAACAACAAGGCCAATGCTATTATTTCGCCAATAGGTCATCCGGCCGTCCATGTCCACGCAGCCATGTTCCCTGAGTCGTTTCAGAGCAGAATGGAACTCTGGTATTGAACAAAACCAATCATACTTCTCTCTAGAAAGACGTGCTGAAAACCTATTCCCATACCTGTCCCTAAGTTTCATACAGACTCGCAAGTAGATTTCGGGGTCTGGCATATTATCCAAACGAACAATAGTATCTTCATTATAAGGGGCCTTTTCAGAAATCGTCTTAACAATCTCATCAATCAAATATCGCATCAGAACACTCCCCCAAAAGGATTTTCAACTATGGATGTCGCATCCGATAGGTCCCTCAAAAAGCCACATTGCTTGAGCATCTCCTGAAACGCAGTACGATTATCATCCAGATCATCTGAACGTGTCGAAGCATCGCTTGTGGCTAACTCGTCCGGACCTATCACAATTCCGAAGCGATGATATAAGTCGCTTAGAAATTGCGAGAATAACACCTTCTTGCCTGGCTCAATACTGGATAGCACAAGGAATTTGACAAGGTCCTCATCCAGGGAGAACCGCATGTGTTTACCGCGAGGTGGCACTACAAGTTCAATCTCCTTGGCCAGTTTTCGGAACAAGCGATATGAGTGCAGCGAGCCCCGCTGAATCTCCTGAATACGTTCTTTACCTCTGAGCGCAGTTCTTCCGGGATTGATCTCAGAGGGTAGTGACGCCATTTTGTCCAACGCGCGTACAAAATCCTCCTCGCAATTTCTGTAGCTATCGACTGAATATCTTCGCATGTTGGACCTGGGATTACCGCCAATCTGTACTACCCAAATGGGGAAATAGTCAGAGCTAGTTCCTACGTGTCCAGCTTGTTCATGCATCATCCGCAGAATTTGCAGAACAATTCCCTTTGCCAAGAGATCGAATTTCTGCAGGTCAGGCAATTGAGCTTCGAGTAAATTCGCCACTTCTTGACAGGCTAGAAGGCTTCGACGAGAATAACCCTCCGGAATCCATTCGCAGCTTTTGATAATTGAGATATCGTGAACGTCTTGCTCACAAACAGCTTTCATATACTCTAGCCAACTACCCTGGACCCACTCAGCTAGTAAACTTAGTTGTGGAAAAGAGCCGACTACAAGCCGCTTCAACGACTTCTCCAACCGCTGCTTCATCTGGGGATCGACCAACAAACCGCGCAGGAGGTGAAGAAAGTATACTTCCCCACCCCGAGCTAAGAAATTGTGCTTCTGAAACTCAAATCCGTTGTCAATATACTGAAGCGAGAGTCGGCCCTTTCTATGCATATTCTTTCGGGCTCGTACAGAGCCTATTGATTCACAGAAAGTCAGTTCAGGAGTTAACGGAAGGGTGGTCTGTGCAAACCAAGCCCTATTTCTGAGGACCGCCGTGAATCCGTAGAACAAGTCCTGGATGGCTGACAAGATTTGGTCCTTCGTCAAGTCACCTCGACCATCGTCGAACATCCGTGATTTGAGAATACCCATCATACCGTCATAGGCGTCCTTGTCTACACGAAAACGGTGCTCTTGTTTGCTTCGTTCGAAGAAAATGAATCTTTTCAGCCCCATTCGTGCAATAGGCGTATAGAACAGACGGCTAGTCGGCTCATCTACTTTTTTGGCATCAGGAAACTCATAAGGGGCCACATTTATCCTATCTTTTCCCCAACCTTTGGGGGAAACGTATATAAGAAGAAATTCGATAAGATACTCGTATAAGGTCTGGGAATCATGTATGCGGTGACCGAGCAGTTCTATTGCTAGGTTTGTTTTTGGCAGTACATCAATGCTATTGATACGTGGGTAAAACATCAACAATCGCCTCTCAGTTACTGAATACTCAAACAGCCCTCTTCAACCTCACATTGGATTCGTTTGCTTCCCTTATTGGTCTGTAGCAACAGATGAATCGTACTAGTACCGGCAGTGTTCAGATCCCCGTAGAACTCAAATAACCGGGCCTTTAGGCGATCTATTCCATGCGATAGAGACGGACTTGAAACCGTTGAGACCGCCCCGTTTTCTAGTCGCCAAAAGTAGTCAAGTAGTGGATATGTCAATCGAAAACTCTCATTGATTGGCTTGAATGAAAGAACAAGTGAGTAACGAACGGCATCTTCATCGAGTTCATCGCGAACAATTAGCTGTTGAACTGACAGGTCCTCAAACGGTACTTTGCCGTGCAGCAGCTGAACGTATTGTGTTACAAGGTCACTTCGCCGAACTGTTAGTGGAATCTCTTTCTGGCCCATAGGGGGCATACCTACAAACATCGCATAAAGGGCAGCAAATACTAAGCTCTGTAGCTTCCGCTTTTCCCGTGGACCTAAGGGAGTCGATATTGCTCTAAGATACACCGGATACTGCGGGGAATAGATGTCACCCAGGATCTGATCGAACCCCTTTTCGTTGACCCTCGCAAACAGCAGATAAAAACGTCTGATAGAACGCCTGTGCAATATCTGAATCTGAGTCCAATTGCTACGTTTGGGGGCCAAACTCAATCTAGTGTCTAGTACGCCTAGTAGCTCAGCAATCTCCCCAGGGAAATTTCCGTAGTCGCGCTTAACAAACAAATCATAATCTTCCTTCAGACTCACACTGTCTAGGGCTAGATTGTCCAACTCCAAAATCGCCCTTATTTGCCTGGCAGAAACATCCGGCTCCAAACCGACATAGCCAAAAAACCGATTGGCAAAATGATAGCGGTAACGGTCGACCAACTTCATACCAGCAACAGAACTACAAGTTAGGCATCCAGTAAGGGCATAGGACAAATGAGCTGTAATCTGCCGGATCGTCAGTCTCTTGTCGTATTCCTGCAAGTAACGATAAAATGCATTGATAAAGGAAGAGACTCTCTCTAGCGCCTGCAATACTGATTGCTGGTTTCCACGAATCGGACATTTGCCAGAAAACGTACAGACTTCACAGTCAGACCACAAATCCTGCTGCACCATTTTCTCGAGGATTTTGGGGGCCATATGTACATTGTCGATCCGTGCCATGTTAAACACATAGCAAGGATAGTTGCCTATTGTCACTGGCTCATACGAGTTTGTATCCATTTGATCTAGTAGCGCCATCACTGCAGTGCCTGATTCTTCGTCTGACAGATCAAGACAACGCTGGACTGTACTTATAAGTGGACCTGTATTAGAGACCAAGATGGCCCACATTCCCTTCTCCGGAGCTTGCAGTGCCAACCTCAGTAAATCAACCTGTTCATCTTTGGTCAATTCACTCATGTCCTTGACATACACAACTCTCATACCTTCGGGTGACTCAACTACGTCGGTTTTTTTCAAGGACTGACCAGCAGGTAGACAATCGATTTCCTTCAATATCTGGGCAAGGAGGCTAGTCTTGCCGTCCCCCGCATGACCCGTCAGAATAATGGTTCGTGGTTGACCAGACGGAGTCACCACCAACTCCCTCAGAGTCCTCTTCACAAAAACCTCTTCATAATATGGACTAGTGACTTGAACTTCGGCTAAGGCACCCGTTGCATTTGCATCTGCGCTGTTCAGTGCATTGAGGTAATCCACAAACGGATTAGGCACCTGAGCACCTCCTAACATACCTTCGTATGATCTCACTCTACTTCATGTACAATATTTCCTCTCGGGTACGCAGCGGCGCGTCGCTAGACTGCCCACACCCCAACCCACGCCAAACTCAGAAACACAGATAACCCTCCCAATACTCTACTCCATCGACCCCGGCAGAGAGAGTCGGGTACAAATGTACGTATCAAACTGATCATGATTTCTACTAGTCTTAGAGGAAGGACCCAACCAACCAGAGGGTTTCCTAGTACCCCCAATGCTATCTAAGCGTGCTATTCGACGTAGGAGCTGTCTATCCTCTATGGACATAGAGCATGCTATAACATAACGGCTGAGGCATCTCTGCTCATGATTGGAGTTAACCGACCTTATATAGCCCCAGTATTCCTAAATCAGGGGAGATAAATCCGCATTTTGCGCTGAGTATGACTCGCTGTTACGCAGAAGTTTGCCCATGCTCGGAATCTACCTCAGGGGGGCCTCCGGTGCTGGATAATTGCCCAACCAATCATCTGATGGCTGTTCTGAAGGACATTAGGCAAAAAGGGCTTGTCAAACCTTTTTCTGAAGACCACCTCTCCTCCTCATCTTCAACATGGAAACAGCAAAAAGTGGAATTGTCCCTTAGAGTCTCGCTAACCATCTCCTCTGCTTCAAGAGAACCCTTCTTACGCAATCGCCGCACTACCAGGACTATACTTTCCGCTCTTGTTTGAAGCGGCATCTCTTGATTTCCATTTCTGTATCCGCAGTGGCCGGCAGTGCGTTAATGAGGCAAGGTGTCAACAGCTTCGGTTACCTCGAATTGCGGAACCTGGTTAGACATTGTACGTTCAGACCCGTGCAAACCTATATCACATGCAGCCGCTCCTGGCGGCCGTCGAGGCAGTACACCTTGCCGCCGGTGTAGACCATGTCTTCCTCAAGGGCAATTCTTACCTCTTGCCCGCCCCATTCGGGCACTTCCTGGACGATGTTCAGTTCAAGGGCGTGGCATGTGTCGTCAAAGACCTCGTAGTCGCCTCTGCCGGGTATGTCAGCTTGCCGGTCCCACAGACCGATGGTTGGACCTGCAGCGTGGCCATGGTATCCTATGGGATGACAGTACACCCTGCCGTTAATCCCCTCGGCACGAGCTTGCTCAAGAGAACGCCGCAGAACTTCGTTGCCTGTACGGCCTCTGACGATGTTGCTCATAACAATGTCCTGCATGCGGTTTCCTGTAGCCAGAGCGGCAACCAATCCGGTAGGCGCATCTGTTTCTCCGAGTCTCGTGACATAGGCGTTCTGCTGGATGTCGCAGGCAAGACCGAGGTAGTGGAACCCGACGTCGCAGTGCAGAAGGTCACCGGGCATGATCACTGCGTTTGAGTGCATATTCTCCTCACCATGTCTTTGAATGCCTACGCTGGGCTGAAACCATGGCCTTAGCCCCAAGTCGTGGATGGTCTGTCGCATCCACCAGGCAACGTCGGAAGCAGTGGTAACTCCGGGGTGTACCACCTTGGCCGAAAACCCTTCAGCCACTATGCGGTGGCAGATTGCCACAATGTTGCTGTAGGCATGTATCTCCTCGGGGAGCCTCCGCTCCAGATAGCCTACGGCAAGCCTCTCGGCGCCGCGGGTCCGTCCGGCATACCTGGTGCCCAGGGCCTTCATAAGCTGAAGGTACTCTGAATGGCTCAGCCCATCGCCGAAAGCAAAGGTCTCTGACACGTTTACGCCTATGCACTTTGGGTCTCTTTCCTCCACGACACGCCTGAGGGAATCCCACTGGTCGCCTTCGTCCTTGTTCCAGGCGGCCTCGTAAAAGCCCCCCGAGGAATACGTGGAAAGAGTGAGTCTCTCAACTGCCTCTGCCGGGTCGGTGACCCCGGGCCTCCTGTAGAAGACCAGCAAAGTCCTTCTGCGAGCGGCCATAGCCGGCTGGGGAAGCAAGTTCATGACTACCGGACCTTCGTTATATTCCCTGGCGGTAACGATCCACATGTCGAAACCTTCCCTGTCCATTACCTCAGGAAGGACCGTCTCCAATCTTTTCTTCAGCCAACCGTTTGTGATCTGGGCCTGCTTGCGCAGGTTGAGTACTTCTGCGTACTGCATGCATAACCCCCACCTTTCCTCTGAGGCATTATCCCAGCCTGAATCTTGATTTCAATCTGGGATGCTTTGCCGGCAACACGAACCTCCATAACGAACTTCGATACGTGGAGCCGGGATCCTTTCTGACCCCCTCTAACCCGCCGCGGTTTTCCGGAATATCGTTCTACGTAAGCGACACCACAGAAAGCAGCGCTGTCTGGAGGAATCTGTTCCTTTTCCAGGAATACAAGGGTATTAAGACGCGGGAGGGTGGGACATGGACAAACCAACGCGACCCATGGGCGCAGGTCTTTTGCTCGTTCACGACGGGTTGGCCGTATTTGGCGTGAAGAGAGTCGAGCATAGAGGCAGCGCGCTGTTCGCGCTCACCACCGGGATCGGCGGAAAGGTGGAGCCGGGTGAGACTTTCCTTGAGTGCGCGCTTAGGGAATGCCTTGAGGAGGTGGGCACAGAAGCGACTGTGATTCCGTCAACCCAAACGTGGGCGATGCAAGACGAACAGGTTATGGAAACCTCGCCGGAGCCCGACGGTACGCTGTTTGTGGTGATGAAACCGCTCCCGGGGTTCGAGCACGAGTTGGTCATCCGCGTGTACGCGGCATTGGCTCAAGGGCGACCGGAACCAGTGGAAGACCTCCATCACCTGATCTTTCTTCCCATGGGGCTGGTGAGAGAGGTGGCGCTCGGCCACGTGACCGCCGGGTCAGTGCCCAGCCTCGGAGGACAAGTCGCGAGCGATGGGACCAGCAGGTTACCTGGCGAAGCCCTGATATGCCTCATCGATTCCCCCGAGATCTACTCGCCGCACCTCAAAAGCGAGATCAGCTTTCACGTGAAAACTCTTTTCGGTCACCATTTGCATGGCTAGACCGGCTGTCCACCGTTTGCGCTATGAGCTTCGATGCCAGGGGCCGGTATCCTCTTGACCCGAAAGGATTCTGCAAGTCCGAACCAGAAGGGATCCCGGGAAGCAGGAATATTCAGGGATGTCAGTCACCCGGCGAGACGACGGTCCGAGTACCGCCGCATACGGGTGTATCGACTAGGAGGTTTGCGTACCATGGCCTTACAGCGCCGAAGAGCAGCTATTTGTCGGACGGCCACGCTTCTTACAGTCACCCTTCTGACGGCCATCCTCCTGACATCCGCTCTCCTGACATCCTGCGCCCAAACCACGCCCCAGCTCACAACCGAGCAAAAGCTCGAAGACTTCCGCTGCATGTTCGACATACTCAAAGACAACCACCCGTTTTTGGCACTGAAAGCCCGGGTTGAAGGCTACGATTGGCTGGCTCACGAAGAGGAGTTTGAGAAGATTATCGCCGGCACCAGGGACGACAAAGAATTCGCCCAGGCCATGGAACATATTCTCCTCCTTATAAATAACGGCCACACTACCATCATGAACGCCGACGTTTACAGGATGATCTGCAGCTTCCCCAGAGAACTTGAGCCCTGGCTGGATGAAGCGGCCAAGACCGACGAAGAGACAGTGAAGCGCTGGTTTGACATGGCCATCGAACCCATGGGGTACCCTCAAGGTCAGACCCTGCCGTTTCGTGCCTGCTACAACCAGGGGGAATACCTGGTCTACTGGGTGTCTGAGGACATCGGCCCCCGACTGGGAATCAGCCCTGGCTTTGTGGTCAGCACCGTCGACGGCATGGACGTTCACGAGTTCGTAGCAAGCCTGAGGGGAAAAACGCAACTGCGCTATGACCCTTACCGCAAACGCGTTCACATGGCGGAATTCCTTCCCCCTTACACGCCCGGGTCTTACCGGATAGCTTTTGAGAACAGCTCGGGAGGCGTTATCGAGGCCGACGTGGGTTTCGGCCGCATAGCCGAGCTTGTCTATCCCCCGATGCTGCCCACCAATATCTGGAGCCTGGGCGGAGTGAACGTCTACACGACCATACTCGCAGAAGGACAGGTAGCCTACGTTCATCTCCGGCAGATGACCCAGTTCGAGAGTTCCCGGGCTGAAAGAGAAACGCTGCTCTCGTTTTTTGAGGAGATCCGGGACGTGCCTGCTCTTATCATCGACATCCGGAATAACGGCGGAGGCGATGACCGCTTCTGGATGTGCAACATCGTCCAGCCGCTGGCCACAAGGCCCCTTGTGAGGTTCTCCGGAGGCGCAGTGAGAACAGGAGAGTACCTCAAGCCCTTCCTCAAGGCCAACCAGGAATTCGGAAAGACCCTAGAAGGTCTCACCGGGCAGGGCGGAGTCGTTCCCAAGGAGGAAGTGACGTCAGTCCTGACCCCTGAGGAGCTTCAGAATCTGCCTCCTGAGATACTGGGGCCTGACTTCGAGGCGCCCTATTTCTCGCAGGTTACTATCCACCCTACCGGAGAGTCGCCTTTCGGGGGCAGGATCTACCTTTTGACCGGGCCCAAGGTTTTCTCGTCTGCAGAGGCTTTCGCTAACTTCTGCAGATCTTCAGGCTGGGCCACCATCGTAGGCGAACACACCGGCGGCGACGGCGTAGGCGGAACCCCTGCTATGGTCACCCTTCCCAACAGCAAGATCCCGGTGTTCTTCCCTTCAGCCCTGGGCCTTAACCCTGATCTGACTGCCAACGAGGAGACTCATACAGCCCCTGACGTCCTTGTGGAACCGGATCCTGAGGATGTTATTGACTATGTTCAGGCCCTTGCTGCCATGAAGATATTCACCGGGCCTGACCCCGCCTACGACACTGTCCTGAGGGAGTGCCTGAAACTGGCTCTGCAGGAGGCCGGAGTCAAGTAGAGGCAAGCAGCAAGGCCCCAGCAAGCCCCTCCCTGCCCTATTGCTTAAGGGGCGGCCAGTCGCCAAATGATGACGCCCTGCATGAGCATGATGAGGAGTCCCGGGGTTTGGAGAACGCGAGCATCTGCAGCATGATCTCTGGCACTCCAATCAGGGGATTGCATCTGAAGTTGGTGTACAGAAATCCTTCTATAGAGCCAGGGCCCGTGATTACAGCTCCAATCGAACCTTTTGCTTGATGCTCTGCAGCCTGCGCAGGAGAATAGGCACACTGGAAGTGGTGACGAAAATCACGGTCTGGACCGAGTGATATGCAGCTTGGTGGGCTGCCCAAACGGCGCCGGGAGCAAGCACGCACGCCAGCACGGCGCTTCTGTCGTGGTCACGACACAGGAGGTAGAGCAGTCCCCATAGGCAGATGCCGGCGGCAGCCACTGACCAGTCTGACACTGCAAGGCATCCTCCGACAAAAGTGGCCAGCCCTCCGCCCCCTCGAAAACCCAGCCACACGGGCCAGTTATGGCCTGCTATGGCGAAGGCCGGAGTGACGAACGGCAGAACCGGCACAGATGGGATCTTCCCTACCAGTGCCGCCAAATACCCTTTTCCCATGTCGCCCACGAGCGTCAGCAAGCCCGGAACCCAACCTGCGTTGACCGTCACGTTGGTGGTCCCGGCGTTTCGCGACCCTATTTCCCGTATGTCTTGCCTGACGAACCAGCGTGTAATCAGATATGCCACCGGCAAGGAGCCGATCACGTACGCTAGCAGCAAATACCGGAACACGGTTTCCTCTCCCTTCTCTTTGATTATACGCGACTAAGGTGAGAATCTGCCAGCTCAGGGAGTCCACGACCAGTCATAGGCCAACTCAGCCGGCCTCACCCTCAGATCAGCCGAAAAACCACAGGTCGCCCGGGAAGTACCGTCCACCACCGCTTCATAGCTTGCCCGAATCAAACTGATAGACGAAGATACAGACAAAGACTATATATAATGAAAAGTACATGACGATAAATGCATGATGAGCAATACCCAGTGAGCGCTAGCTATATAAGTCGAGGTGTCCAAAGATGAAACATAAACCCGAGCAGCCAGACCGGTCGCCGGCGCAACCCCGTCTCTCGCTCGCCCAGCTCCTGAGCCCCTTTCCCCAGGCCAACCTGGGGCACTTCCCTACGCCCCTGCAACTGATGCCCAGGTTGGGCGAGACTACCGGATGCGCCGGGTACGCCGGGCGCAAGAACCTGTACATCAAGCGCGACGACCTGACAGGACTGGGCATGGGAGGCAACAAAACGCGCAGCCTGCGATTCCTTCTGGGCGACGCGATCTCCAAAGGTACGGACACCGTCATAACCGCAGGCGGCCTGCAGTCCAACCTGTGCTCCCTTACAGCAGCCGCGTGCGCCAAACTGGGACTCAGGTGCATCCTGATTCACAATGACGAGGAGCCCGCCGTCTTGCGGGGCAACATGCTGCTTAACCGCCTGTCAGGCGCCGAGTCCCGCTTCATCGGAAAGACCGGCGAAGACACCCGGGCGCTGGCCATGGAAAACCTGGCAGAGGAACTCCGGCAGGAGGGCAGCCACCCATACATAATTCACAACGGTGCGTCCACCCCACTGGGGGCTCTGGGGTACGCCAGCGCCGCCCTGGAACTCTACAGGCAGTCCCAGGATGCGGGCATCCAACTGAAGCATGTCGCCATGGTCGGCGCCATGGGAGGAACCGCAAGCGGATTCATCTTCGGAACCGCGCTGCTGGGCGGTCCCTTCCACGTTCACGTCATCAGCGTTGAATACCCGAAGGCCCAGCTCAGAAGCATCCTCGACGGCCTGGTTCAGGGAATAGCAGAGCTTCTGGCCTGCCCAGTGCCTGACATCCGGGACGTCATGACCATATACGACGAGTACCTGGGCGAGGGATATGCCATCCCGACCCAGGCCTCACGACAAGCCCTGCTGGACCTGGCCCGCTGTGAGGGGCTGTTCGCCGAAAACGTATACACGGCCAAGACGCTGGCCGGACTCCTGGACCTCATCAGGACCGGCCGCATACCCTCAGACCAGGGGGCCTGTTTCGTTCATACCGGCGGGCTGGGGTCTCTGTTCGCCCAGCCGCTGGACTGGAATGACGCCGGCCCTAGGCAATCTGGCCTTGTCAGTGCTAATCGGCCTTGTCAGTGAACCCCGCGATGGCCCTGAACAGTTCAATAGGAATGGGAAACACAATAGTGGAATTCTGTTCGACTGCAATCTCCGACAGCGTCTGCAAGAAGCGCAGCTGCACCGAAATCGGCTGACTTGCCATTACCTGAGCGGCCTCGGCCAGTTTCTGCGACGCCTGAAGCTCTCCTTCAGACGCAATGATCTTCGCGCGCCTGTCTCTCTCAGCCTCAGCCTGACGAGCCATGGCTCGCTTCATAGCATCAGGGAGCTCAATGGACTTGACTTCCACCATGGAAACCTTGATCCCCCAGGGGTCGGTGGCGTCGTCCAGAAGCTCGCGAAGCACCTGGTTCAGTTCGCCTCGCTTGCTCAGAATGTCATCCAGTTCATGCTGGCCCAGGATAGACCTGAGGGTAGTCTGACCCAGCAAACTGGTGCTTTCCACGTAGTTGGCCACCCTGGTGACAGCCAGCAGAGGATCGAACACGTTGAAATACACAACCGCATCGACCACCACCGGGATATTGTCCTTTGTTATGATCTCCTGCTTGGGAACGTCAATCGTAAACGTCCTTACATCCACGATTCTTATTTGGTCAATGCCTAACGGCATGATCACACTCACTCCGGGACCCATCAGTCCCTGCAACCGGCCAAACCTAAAGAACACACCCCGAGCGTACTCCCGCACCACCCGGTAGGACGTCAGCATGATGATAAGCAGCACTACGGCGGCAACCGACCCACCCTCCAGCGAAAAGACTGACGCCGCGCCTACCATAACTCCCAACCCACCATAGAGCAGAGCAACCGCATAATCCTTCTTGGACATGGCCAAAGCCAGAGTCAGCACCCAAACAATCCCCGTGACAACGAGAGGAATCCGCAACACAGTAGTTACAGCTCCACCAGGCACAAGCACATCCCCCTTTGCTCCCGCACCCTGCCCACATCCTGGCGCATCTGCCCGCATGCTGCCCTGGCGTATCTGCCCGTGGCCACGCGCCGCCTGGGAGGGCGCGGAATGATTACTGTTATCTTACCACCGAGCTATTCTCTTCCCTCAAAGCAGATTCCTCCGCAAAGGGCGTTCCCCCGCCGAAGCCATGCCTCTGCCGAGGCCAAGTCTACGGGCTACACTCAAGACTTGGGTCTGCTGCGGCGCCTAGTGTAGCTTTCGTACCTCAATTCCTTCAAGAAGGACGGCCTAGGCAGCGATACCCCGGGCGCAGAAGGATCTGAGAGCATCTCCAGATCGTCGAGCTGGGTCCGGACTCTGTCAACTTCCTCGTTGACCTCGGCATTTTGCCCATGAAAGGCCTTAGCGAGTTCCTCCAGGGCTGAGAGCCTCTCCTCCAGAGTCGCCTTCCCGCCTTGAGGATCTCCTCTTTCCATAGCTTCAGCCGCTTGGTCTTTGGCAACAGCTGTCTTGGTTAGTTCGACAATCTTCAGTATCTCGATGACCGGAAGGTACTTTTCAGCAGGGCCCTCCTGTACGGGCAGCTTGACGCCGATTCTGAACTGAACGGAGTCAAGGTCTCCCAGGGCGTCGGCATACTCGCCGCTGATGGTGATAATGTCGTGGACCCCTGGTTTGAGTGCCGGGTGCTCGATCCCCACTACTATCAGCTTGGTCTCGTTCTCGAACATGTCGGGCAAGTGCATGACCAGACCTCCGTCCTCCTGAACGGGTTCGTAGCCCAGCACGCACAGTAGATTACACGTGCCCGAAGTCTCGAGCTTTACCCTAATGCCCTGGGCCATGATGTTTAACAACCCCTGAAGCTCTTCAGCGAACACGGCCGGGATCTGGTCAGGGTTTTTGACGTAGTAGAAGTTGCCCCGTCCGGCATCGCTCAAGCGGATCAGCAAGTCCTCGTTGAAATGTGCGCCTACTCCGACCGTAGATACTGACATGCCTTTTTCGGCCATTGACTGTACTTTAGCCGCCAGGACCTCCGGGGACGTAATGCCGACATTTGCCTCACCGTCAGTCAGGAGAACAAGGCGGTTTACCTGCCCGCTTGCCAGGCTTTTTCCGGCTTCCTGATACCCCCGGAGCAGACCGCCCGACAGATTGGTTGAACCGCCGCTTGTGATGGAGTCGATCCGGGACTTCAGGATGTCTTTGTTGAGGACCGGCTGCGACGGATAGACCGATTCTACTTCGTGGCAGAATGTGACGAGGGACAAGTGGTCATCCGGGGCTATCTGCTGTACCACAAACCCAGCAGCTTGCTTCACGAATTCCAGGGGCTCCCCGCTCATAGACCCGCTCCGGTCCAGCACAAGCGCCAAATTCAGCGGCAACCGTCCCTGGGTGCTGTTTTTCTTCTGGCTGCTCACCCTATCCTCGCTGCTCGTCCCCGTGTCGCTGCTAGCCCCCTTTTCGCTGCTCGTCCCCGTGTCGCTGCTAGCCCCCTTGTCGCTGCTAGCCCGTCCGGCCACGCCTGTGCTAAGCTCAAATACCACCCACACCATGCCCGCTTTTCCCGGGGGGATGACATTGTGACTCAAATTGGCCTCCAGCTTAACAGGTTGTTCATACATCCCTCATAGGACCACCTTTCTCCGACCATCTTGTTGCCGCCCGGCTCTATGCATTCCCACTGTTCCTTTCGCCTCAATTCTTCGTCGCCTCAATTCTTCGGGCTTTCCTGTTGAGATCCACCCCCCTGGAACTCCCCCCGAAGCCCTCTCGATCACCCGCCTTAATCATATAGAGCGACCTCCGTCACACAGCGTCGGGAACAAACGTTTTCCTAGAAGCACTGTCCATGGCATGGGCAGTGAACCTACCGATCTGCCGGTTTCGGCAAGCTCTGGGGCTTCCACTGGCAATGCCGTTGCCAGTGAGCGACCGTTTTCATGCAATCCGGAGGCCCGGGACCGTCCCACTGGCAATGCCGTTGCCAGTGAACTCACCGGTCAGCCGGTCTCCGCAAGCTCAGGGGCTCCCACTGGCAATGCCGTGACCAGTGCGCCTACCGATCAGCCGGTCTCCGCAAGCTCTGGGACTTCCACTGGCAATGCCGTTGCCACTGAACTCACCGATCAGCCGGTCTCCGCAAGCTCAGGGGCTTCCACTGGCTATGCCGTTGCCAGTGAGCGACCGTTTCCACCCAATCCCAAGGCCCGGGACCGTCCCACTGGCAATGCCGTTGCCAGTGAACTCACCGATCAGCCGGTTTCCGCAAGCTCAGGGACTTCCACTGGCTATGCCGTTGCCAGTGAGCGACCGTTTCCATGCAATCCGGAGGCCCGGGACCGTCCCACTGGCAATGCCGTTGCCACTGAACTAACCGATCAACGGGTTTCCGCAAGCTCTGGGCTTCCACTGGTCATGCCGTTGCCAGTGAACTCACCGATCAACGGGTTTCCGCAAGCTTTCGGCCTTCCACTGGTCATGCCGTTGCCAGTGAACTAACCGATCAACGGGTTTCCGCAAGCTCTGGGACTTCCACTGGCAATGCCGTTGCCAGTGAGCGACCGTTTTCACCCAATCCGAAGGCCCGGGACCGTCCCACTGGCAATGCCGTTGCCAGTGAGCGACCGTTTCCATGCAATCCGGAGGCCCGGGACCGTCCCACTGGCTATGCCGTTGCCAGTGAACTCACCGATCAGCCGGTCTCCGCAAGCTCTGGGACTTCCACTGGCAATGCCGTTACCAGTGACTCAACCAGGCTTACCTAACGCCCTACATTTTTCGGTTGACCATTTACACTTTCACCATCCCGGTGTACAATATCACCGAATGCACAACGCAAGTCAGCCGCACTAGCCGTACTAGCCGCACCAGTCCGATCAAAGCACAGCATACGACGATCACGTACAATGAGGTGGTCTTGTGACAGCAGTACCATCGGAGGTTCTCAACAGAATTGCATGCCTTGAACGCAGGGTGGCCCATCTGGAATCGCTGGTAGGAGTCGAGGATAAGGAAGAGATCCGAAGCATCAGTTCATTGCTTGCACAGGCATGCATGATCCTGGAAGACATCGCAGATTTCCAACGCATAGGCGGACAGAAGCCGCCAGAGGACCGCTACCTCAAGTACCTGAAGATATTCCGGTTTTCCCGCGGAGATG
>JAPXLN010000024.1:0-15293 GCA_033809515.1 Bacillota bacterium | reverse complement strand
GCTGCCCATCCGTTGGCCGCAATGGCGGGGCTGGATGCGCTCCGGTCAGGGGGCAATGCCATGGACGCCTGTCTGACAATGGCAGGGGTCACAGCCGTGGTTCTTCCCCATATGTGTGGGTTGGGCGGAGATGCCTTCTTGATCTATTATGATGTCGCCACAGGGAAGACGTCAGCGCTCAACGGCAGCGGCGTGGCCGGGGACGGTTCTACCATCGAACGCTCTGCAGGCGCAGGCGCAGGCGCAGGAGCAGGTGCAGGTGCAGGTGCAGGCGCAGGTGCAGGTGCAGGTGCAGAAAGCGCCATCCTTCCCCAGGACGGCATTATGTCGGTGGCTGTCCCGGGCGCGCCCCTTGCCTACGACCTTGCCTGCAGGGAGTTCGGCACATTTTCCCTGCGGAACTGCTTTGAGGTGGGGGCGAGAATAGCCGAGGAAGGGTTTGCGGTTTCGTCAGGTTTTGAGAGGGCCGTACGCGCCCAAAAGGCCAAACTCTCACGGTACGAAGAAGCCTCCAGGGTTTTCCTGCCGCGGGGGGAAGCGCCCGGGCCCGGTACCGTGTTCAGCCAAACTGACCTGGCCCGCTCCCTTCGGGAGTTCGGCTCCCAAGCGGCTGAATTCATATACAAAGGCGCCTTCGCCGAAAAGTTCTATGAGATGAACGGCCAGATGGGCGGGACTTTCCTGGGGGATGAGTTTCAAAGGCACCTTGAGGACTCACCGCCGTTGTACGAGCCTATCCAGACCGACTACAGGGGCTATGCTGTGCTCGAGACCGCCCCTGTCTCCCCGGGCTTTGTTGTCCTGGAAGAAATGAACCTCCTGGAGCTCTTCGACCTCGCAAAGCTGGATCCTCGGTCTCCCGAGGCTGTTCACCTCATGGTGGAGGCCAAGAAGGTAGCCTTCTCCGACCGCAATTCCTTTGCAGGCGATCCGGTGACTTCGGGGTTCGATGTATCTCGATTTGTGTCAAAAGAATATGCTCGTGAAGCCTCCCGGCGAATCCATGTCCAACGGGCCGGCCTAGCCCCCGACGCCATGTCTGGGCGGGCCGACACGACTTCGTTCGTTGCCTGGGATGAAGCCGGCAACTGCTGTTCGTTCATCCACAGTATAGCTTTTGCGTTCGGGTCAGGAGTTATGGTTCCCGGGACAGGGGTGCTTTTGAACAACCGTGCAGGCAGGTCCTTTAACCTGGAACCCGGCCACCCCAATTGCATCGCCCCGGGCAAGCGCCCAATGCATACCCTCAACTGTTACATGGTGCTGATGGATGGCGTGCCTCTGATTGTAGGCGGGACTCCCGGAGGAGATGGGCAGCCCCAATGGAATATGCAGATGCTAAGTCTCATGCTGGACCATGGGGCCGGACCGCAAGATGCTGTGGACTTCCCCAGGTGGACATCGTCCCCGGGTACCGACATGATCGGACTTGGGAGGCCTCCCAGACTTGTCCTGGAGTCGCGGTTTCCTCAGGACACTGTGAGCCGCCTGGCTGAGCTGGGCCACGCGGTCAGGACCGTTGGGCCATTTGCCGGAGGCGGCGGAGCCCAGATTATCATGAAAGACCCGGAGACGGGCGCGTTGTTAGCCGGGTCGGACAGAAGGGTGGAGGGAGTGGCCCTGGGGTTCTAGGTGGCGGAAGATTTGTCCGGCAGTCGCCTCTGCCGCCCGACATTTCTTCCGGTCCGGGGGGCAGCGGGTGGAGCTTTCGTCCGGTAACCGCCTCTGCTACCCGACGTTTCTTCCGGAATACCAACCACCCGTCTGCTGTGCCCTGTGCCAGGGAAGCCGTGGTGCTGACGTTTCTCCTCATTGGATCTGTCTCCTGGCACACCTGGCGCGTTAGAAACCCAAAGGCAGAATAACTTCTCTTGCGAAGAAGGATTTTCCAGCAATTCGTTGAATGGTAACTGGTAATACCGCTTAGATGAGTTTACCGAGAGGGGTTGTGTATCTTGGCTGGCCGATTCTCGTCAATCAAACCTAGGAGAATGCACGAGAGTATTGTTGAACAGGTCTTAGGTCTGATACGTGATGGAAAGCTGAGGCCCGGTGAATCCCTCCCAGCCGAACGCGAGCTGGCGGAGATGATGGGAGTAAGCAGGCCGACCGTTCGGAACGCCTTGTGTGTTCTTGATGCTATGGGCGTAATTGAGATGCGTCATGGACGTCGGACGTATCTTTCCACGCCAAACACGGGTGTGCTTGCAGGGCCGCTTGCAGTCATCTTCTCGGAAGCGTCTGAGACTTTCAAACAGGTGATGGAGTTTCGTGAAATCCTTGAACCCGCCATTGCTTCCAGAGCGGCGCAGGCCTGTACACCCGCCCACATCAAACGACTCAGTCGGATCATTGAGAGTCAAGAGACGGACGTAGGTTCTGGAGGGACAGGTGTGGAGCAGGACCTCGAGTTTCACTTGACTCTGTCGGAGGCTACCGGGAACCATCTTCTGACCCAACTCATGCGGTTTTCGCTTGTTTTCACTAAGGAGGTGAGATCCGAGTACTTCCAAAGGCAGGCCAGAGGGGCCGTGTCAATTGCCGGTCATCGTCAGGTCTTGAAGGCAGTAAAGGCGCGGGAGTCTGAAGCAGCTTATGAGGCTATGGTTCAGCACTTGCAGGAGATCGAGGGAGTCATTGCCAGTCAAAGTGACTGACCTGCTCTGTTCTGCAAGAGGACTGAAGGCAACCTACTAAAGGAGGAAATTCAGAATGAAGTCCCGTTTGAGTGTTGTAGCGATTACGCTTCTAGTGCTCATGTTGGTTATCTCGGGATGTGTGCGCAAAGAGACATCCAAGGATTATGTATGGGGTTCGGCTTCGTTAGGTTCCCGAGGTTATGTGGTGATTGAGGCACTGGTTTCTACTGCCAACAAGACGACTGAAATGAAAAATTCATCGGTGTCTACAGCAGGCGGAATGGAGAACCTGGCTCTGTTGGCACAGGGTGAAGTACAGTTTGGCCAGGCCCAGAGCTCTGACATGTATTTTGCTGCCAATGCCATGGAACCGTTCAAAGAGAAAATTGATTTTGCTCAAGTCCTTGCCTATGGCGATTCAGCAATTCCGATCGTCGTTCTTAAGGATTCAGGTATCAAGACCATTGAGGACCTAAAGGGCAAGAAACTGCTTGTGGGCCCTGCAGGCGGAGCTGCTGTTCCTATCATGAGGGCTGTTCTTGAGGAATACGGCATTGCAGACGAAGTGAACTTTGTCCATCTAAGCTGGACCGAAGGCCCTGAGGCTTTCAAGATGGGTCAGGTTGACGCAAGCGCTGTGTGGCACTCTGACGGAGTAGTTGCTCACAAAGGCTTTCAGCAAGTGGCCATCACCCACGAGTTCCGTGTGCTTGAAATGGACAAGGAGATCCTTGAACAGGTGTCAGCCAAGAATGAAGGGATCTCAGTGGGAACGGTCAAGAAGGAAGCGTTCGAGTTCTACGAGAAGGATCAGGTTGCCCCGGGTGTTACCGTTGGTCTAGCCTGTGACCCCAGTCTTTCCGAGGATCTAGTATATGAACTGACCAAGGCTTTGCTGAGCAACGCCGAGGATGTCCGTGCAATCGCACCCGAGGAGCTAGGTCAGTACGGCATCGATTTCGCCCTGAAAGGACTCGTAAAGAGCTATCCGATCCACCCTGGAGCTGCCAAGTACTACAAAGAAGCCGGGATCTGGACTGACGACTACGTCATTCACAAATAGCTTCCTCCGTACCGGATTGGGGCCCTTGCATAGGTTGCAGGGGCCACCTTAGTACAGTCTTCCAAGCTTGGGACATTGCAGAATCTGCAGAAAGATGGGAGGAAAACGGATTGGAGCTGAATGACAAACGCGGCTTCAGCGTGGATAGGTTGATGAGGTTCCTTGCCATAGGTGCGGGCATATACCATATGATCGCAGCCAGATGGTTGTTCTTACCACTGGATCAGCACAAAGTCATTCACGTAGGCATAGGTCTGGTTCTGGTGTTTCTGGGATCCTTGAAGAAGGATGAAACCGGCAAGCCCGCAGTTCGCGCGTATTTGTGGCTGCTGCTGATAGTCTCGGCCGGTCTGAGTAGTTACGTGTTGCTCAACTACACGCAGATTGCTAATAGAATGGGATTTCCGATTCTCGCGGACACCATTGTCGGTTTCCTTCTTGTTGTGCTGGTTCTTGAAGCAACTCGCAGGGCGTGGGGTCCGGTTATTCCGATTGTGGTGCTAGTCGCCATGCTGTACGGGCTGTTTGGCAGGTATCTTCCGGGCATATTCTATCACGGAGGCCTCAAACTTCCTCGACTTATAGCATATGCGAGTACATATTTCCGGGGCATCTACGGTTCCCTGGCAGGCACTGGCTCTATGGAAGTCTTTATGTTCTGTACTTTCGGCGCCTTCTTGTCTGCTTCGGGAGCTATTGACTTCTTTATCACATGCGCTCAGGCCATCGGCCGGCGCTCTCGTTCAGGGCCCGGACAGGCTGCTATCGTTTCCAGCGGTCTAATGGGTACCGTTTCCGGCAGTGTAGCGGCTAATGTAGTCACCACTGGTTCGATTACCATTCCCCTTATGGTCAGAAACGGCTATGCACCGGAGTTTGCCGGGGCAGTCTCGGCAGTATCTTCAACCGGCGGACAACTGATGCCTCCTGTTATGGGTGTGGCTGCGTTCCTGATATCGGCAAGCACCGGAACTCCCTATTTCACACTGTGCAAGATGGCGCTGCTGCCGGCTGTTGCTTACTACGTGTACTTGTTTTCAGCAGTTCATTTCAGAGCGCTTAAGCGTGATTTGCCTCGCCCTGTGCTACCCGACATAAGCGTAGGGTCTGCCTTCAAGGAGCATGGCTATCTTCTCATACCGATTGTGGTCCTAATGTGGCTGCTCGCGAAACACACTTCCCCTTCGGTTTCGGCTTTCTACGCCATCTTGGTTTTGATTGGGCTGTACGCCGTAAAGCAGTTTGCTGCCTGCAAGTCTGATTTCAAAGCATTCAGCAAGAGCATGATTGAGTTTGTGCAGCGAGGGCTGCAATCCGGAGCCATGGAGGGTACCAAGACCGGTCTTCTTCTGGCTTGCCTTGGCATCATGGTTGATCTGGTTGTTGTCACCGGTTTTGCTCAAAGAATTGCCTTTCAGATGGTTGAACTGTCAGGCGGACACTTGCCCCTCTTGCTGGGGTTAGTGGCGTTGACCTGCATTGTTTTCGGTGTTGGGATGCCTACTACCGGAGTGTATATGGTCGTTTCAGTGTTGGCTGCTCCGGCTTTGGTGAGGTTTGGAATTGAGCCGGTAGCCGCGCACTTGTACGTGTTCTACTATGGATTGATGGCAATGGTTACTCCGCCTGTAGCAGTAGGCGCTATAGTCGCCAGCGGCATCGCCAAAGCGGACTATGTGAAGACAGGACTCATCGCAAGTCGACTGGCGATTCCTGGATTCCTGCTGCCCCTGTTCTTTGTCTACAGACCCCAGATATTGTTTCTCAACGGAACGGCCCTGGATGCGGTCCTGACATTCGGTTCATGTTGCGTTGCCCTTGTCTGCTTGGCTAGTGCTCTCGAAGGGTTCATGTTCAGGAAACTAAGGGTTCTGGAGATAGTGGCTCTGCTGATCGCTGCCGGTCTTCTCATAGAGCCAGCCTTGCTGACAAGCGTCCTCGGCTTTGGCATAGCCACAGGTGTTCTTCTGCTGCAGTTGCGTTCGAAACCAGGGTTCGGGCCTGAGCAAGTTGGATAAGTGGAGTTGAGGAAATGACAGTAGAGATAACAGTGCTGGTGGAAGACACTTGTACAAGAAGGGGGCTTCTGGGAGAGCACGGCTTTTCTGTCTGGCTGGAAACGTCTGGAGGTGCATTTTTGTTTGACACCGGCGCTGGAAACGCCTTGATGTACAACGCCGGTAAGATGGGTATTGACCTCAGCTTGGCAGATAAGACGGTGCTGAGCCACGGGCATGATGACCACACCGGCGGTCTGGAAGTCCTCCTTAGGGAAACAGGGGGAACTGACATCATAGCGTGCCCGGGCATATTCGACGAGAAGTACCGGATTGCCGGTGGGAAGCCTCCTCAGTATATCGGGGCTCCTCTGAGTGAAGAGGCTTACTTGAAACTCGGAGCGAGGTTCACCTACATCAACGAACCAACAAAGATAGGGGAGGGGGTCTGGGCTTCTGGTCCTGTCCCGAGAACCAACGATTTCGAGCTCCAGGAACCAACCCTCTTCCGGAAAGGGCCTGGCGGGCAGTACGTGGCAGATCCCGTGGCAGACGACCAGTCCCTGGGCATTGTCACCGGTTCGGGGTTGACCGTTGTACTGGGGTGCGCCCATGCAGGCGTGATAAATACCCTGACCTACATATGTGAATTCACTGGAATAGAGAAGGTGCACACAGTACTGGGAGGGCCCCATCTCTTACGGGCCGGCGATAGCAGCGTCATGCGAGTGGCCTCTGCGCTGAAGGATTTTGGGGTGCAGCAATTGGCGCTATGTCATTGTCTCGGAGCGCGTCAAAGCCATCTCATGTTTCAAGCCTTTGGTTCCTCGCTTATCCAATGTGAGACAGGTACGAGACTAACAATCAGATGACTGGAGCTGAGCAAGTTGAGGCTGCTTATTCATTGCGGCATGGTCATAAGTCCGGGTAGCGCACCACAGCATCAAGCGACGGTAGTTGTGGAAGGGAGCAAGATCCTGGAGGTAGTCCCCGGGTATGTTGAGGAGGGAGAGGCCGGACAGGTTCTGCCCTGGAATAACTACGCAGTGATCCCGGGTATGGTTAGCTGTCATGAGCATGTGACTCTCGATTCAGTGGGGCGAGAACTGCCTGAGAGCGATGTGGGCCCAGTGTTTGCACTACGGGCTGTTCGGGCATGTCGAGAGTTTTTGGACAAGGGTGTCACCACAGTCCGAGACGCCGGCTCCAAGGGCGCTATCAACATCATAATAAAGAGAGCTCTTAAGGACGGTCTTCTTGCCGGGCCCGACCTTGTTGTCTGCGGCCACCGCATATCGCGAACAGGATTCACCAAGTGGAAAGTCTGCCGGGAGGCGGACGGACCTGACAGCATCCGGAACGTGGTGAGGGATGAGCACAAGAAGGGTGCCGAGTTCATCAAACTTATGGCATCCGGGGTTGTTTCAGGAGGAGGCTCCCCTTACGACCCGCAGTATACCTACGAAGAGGTTCACGCCGCAGTCGAAACAGCACATGATCTGGGTCTCAAGGTGGCAGTCCATGCCTACGGTGGAATTGGAGCCAGTCGCGCACTATCGGCAGGAGTCGATTCCGTTGAGCACGGGGCTTCACTTAGCGACGAGGACATTGAGATGATGGCAGAACGAGGCGTCTTCTATGTGATGACGTACGACGCTGTCAACGCTACGGCTGTGTCCGGCTCTGCTCCGGCGCATTTGAGGGACAAAGCGCGGTCAATGATTGAGAGCTACGCGGTCACCTTGCCGAAGATCAAGAAGGCCGGGATCGTCATAGGGGTCGGAGGCGATTCTCATGGTTTCGAGCCGGCTGCGGAAGCGAATGCGCTTATTGCGAACGGTTTCACCCACGAAGAAGCACTGGCAGCTTTGACTGTCAACGGGGCCGTCATATGCAATATGCCGGAAAAGGGTCAGATTCACCCGGGCTTCATAGCAGACCTTGTAGCTTTGGATGGGAATCCCCTTGAGGAAACCGAAGCTCTCTGCAAAGTGAAGGGAGTCATGAAGGCGGGTCTGATGCAGACATAGGATCACATCGACAGAGGTGGCTCATGCGGAACCCCCCCCTGCCTGCAGCCACCTCTGATAGTTCGCGCAGCATTGGCCGTAGTATGTACGCATATCACGACGCATAACTGGAGGTATGGCACAGTGTTCCGATGGCTCCTGGCTTCTCTTCCACTGATCGTGCTTTTGCTTGCTCTTATGAAGTTCAAACTCGGTGCAAGGAAATCGGGTTTTGTTGCCTGGGTATCGGCACTTTTGGTCGCTGGATTGGCGTTTGGCGGCCACCTCGAAGTGCTGGTTTTCGCTTCACTGAAGGGGACTAGCCTGACCCTGTATGTAGCTACGATAATCTGGGCGTCAACCCTGATGTTTAAGATGGTTTTTGAGACTGGCCAGTTTAACCTGGTCTCACAGTACATGGCTGGTCTTACCAGTGACAGATTGATGCTGGGACTCCTCATAGCATGGTGTTGTTCCGGAGTCATCCAGGGCATCGCTGGCTATGGGGTACCGGTAGCGGTCTGTGCCCCCCTCATGATCGCTGCAGGGTTTCCGCCGCTGGAAGCGACTGCCGCAGTACTGGTAGGGCACTCATGGTCAGTAACCTTCGGCTCAATGGGTTCTTCATTCCACGCCTTGGCCATGTCAACGGGGCTTCGTGCGGAGGACTTAGGTAACGCAACCGGATTGGCATTTATCCTGCCAACCGTGGTCACCGGTTTTTGTGTAGCGCACATCATTGGGGGCAGCAAGGCGCTTAAGGGAAACTGGCCGCGAATAGCTGGCATTGGGGTGCTGATGGGCGTAGTTCAGTGGATTACAGCCAGGAATGGTTTGGGTCAGGTTGCCTCACTTATGGCTTCAATCACTGGAGTAGCAGCCATTGCTTTTGCAGGGCACACTAAGCCTGGCATCGTCCCTGGGGACGCAGGCCACACGTCTTTGGAGACAAACACGGAACAGGAGATATCCGAAATACCGTTGCCCGGTGAAGATAGGATATCTGTTGCCCTTGACAAGCAGCAGAGGAAAACGCTCTTCAAGGTTCTGAGCCCTTACTTCACTCTTCTTGTCGTTGCTGGGATTGGTCAGGTAGCCAAGCGTCACATCAAACATTTGAGGTTTGGATTTGACTTTCCTGCTACAATCACCTCCCAGGGGTTTCAGGTACCTGCAGTCAAGGGCTACGCAGCCATTGATCTCCTTACACACCCGGCCCCACTGATATTGCTTGCTACTGTCATATGCCTTCCGGTCTTGTTCAGATCGGGCCTACTCAACAGGCAACGGTTTCAGAAGGCTCTCCAAGGAACAGTGCACCAGTGCCTTCCGACCAGCCTAGGAATACTGATGATGGTGATGATGGCTCTAGTCATGATGGATACGGGGATGACGGCAGAGGTGGCGCGGGGGGTTGCGGATGTTACAGGCTGCTTGTTCCCTCTGTTTTCACCGTTTATCGGCGTCCTGGGATGCTTCATGACCGGAAGCAACACCAACTCTAACGTGCTCTTCGGCGCCTTCCAGATGCAGACTGCCCGAATACTGTCTATCAGTCCGAGTGTGGTTGCTGCTTCGCAGTCGATTGGAGGTTCGTTGGGTTCTTCCATAGCTCCTGCCAAGATATTCCTTGGTGCCAGCACCGCAGGTCTTGTCGGAAGGGAAGCTGAAGTCCTGCGGAGAACCATTCGGTATTGTCTGCTGACTGTATCTCTTGTGGGTGTGCAGGCCTTGGTGCTTTCGTTGTTGTAAGCCAATGTGCGTCAACCCGGTTAGCTAGACGCAAGTTGTTATGGGCAGTGCCCGATGTGGAGCATCTGGAGCTGCATTGGCAGAGCAGGTGCTCCACTAACTTTCCGGCACAGTCAACGGTATGAGCCCCAAGCTGACGGCTTTTGAGTGAGCGTGGTTAAGGAAGGTTAAGGTACTGCAATGGCCGCCTCCAATACCTTTCGAATCTTTTCCTCGGTTGGTACTCCTTCGTGAAGTTTGTCCTTGCCCATCCACAGGCAGGGGACGTAGTAGTAGTCGTAGGCGTTGGCAATCTCGGGGTTCTCGCTCTCTTCAACCTTGGTTATGGGGACGGCCGCGAACTCCGGGTTTTTCTCGATAAGCTGCGCGATGATCCTGTCCGCCTTGCGGCAGTACGGGCATCCAGCGAGGTAGAAGTAGGTTATTTCCCTCATGTCAGCCTCCGTTGTACTCGTGATTATCCCCTGGTTCAGCCGGAGTCTAGTGTATCATGTTGCGATGGCACTGAGACCGGCTATCTTGTCTACCTGGGCGGTTGTCCTAGAGGCAGTCTTCTTCGGAGCAGTCTTCCTGGAAGCAGTCCTTTTGGAAGTAGTCCTCTTCGAGGATCGCACAGACATAGAGGTCTTTCCATGTCCCGTCTGTTTGTTTGGATTCCTTGCGCATTACGCCGTCAAGTTTCATTCCCAGCTTGCGCATTAGCCCCAGAGACTTGATGGGCTCGTCAGTCTGGGCGAAGATTCGGTGCAGCTTCAGGGCCTGAAAACCGTAGTCAATCAGGGCTTTGGAGGCCTCGTAGGCAAGGCCTTTACCCCAGTGTTGGCGGTTAAAAATCCAGCCTATCTCGTGGATTTCGGGCTCCTGCTTGTTGGCAAACAGCAGATATCCTATTAGTTGATCGGTGTCTTTCAGTACTGCGGCATATGCCCCTCTTGGCTCTCGCTCGATGCAGAATGACTTCAGGAATTCCCTTGTTTCGTCTTCTGTGTATGGCTGAACGTGGCGCATGGTTTCGGCGTCTCCGAAGATGGCCCAGAGCGCTTCGTGGTCTGTGTGGACAAAGTCCCTGATGATTAGCCTGTCTGTTTCTATGTGCATGCCGGTTCCCTCCTTAACGCGAGTGCAGAATGGCCGTCAATGGTGATTGCAGATGGCGACTGCGATTTACCGGGATTGCATGAACCGGTGCCTCACAGCCTGCGCCTTTCGGAGATGCTATATGCTGTGTACCATGTGAGGGGCTGGGAGTCAATGTGATGGTGTACTGGAAGTGCGAAAGGTCTTTGGAACATGAGGAAGCGGTCGCTCACTGGCTACGCCATGGCCAGTGAAAGCCCGTGGGACCTCGATCTGGGTGGAAACGGTCTGTCACTGGCTACGCCGATATCACTGTCCGATCACAATTCCCGGCTTTCCTATTGACATTGCTGCAATAGCAGAATAAAATGTTTACGTTTTCTTCTCACAGGGCGGAATTGGCCTCTGGTCAGGCGGGATGCATAGTCCCAAAAAAGCATTCCGACAAGTAAGTCGTCTTCCACTAAGCTTATCAACATTCGATCATGTCTCGGCGGTCGTTCAAACCTTCTCTTTAGATGACTTTGGATGGAGTCGGCGAAGAAACTAGATGCCCTAGCAGTCTGGATTCCACGCCAGACGTCAATTGCTTGGCGAGAACCCAAAGCAGTCCTTCTTGCGTGCCTGAATGAGGGCGGTTTGGACACATTGGAGCGTACACTCACACACGATGTAGTCTATAGGTTGGAGAGCAATCTACGGGCACATGAGCGGCCCCAAAAGTACGAGTCCCACGCGACGGCATAGTTATGTTTGCCACTGAAGCAGGCCTTTCTCCCAGGTTGCCAAAAGCGCTGGAGGAGGTATTGAGGAGCTTATCTTGAGTTGGAGTTTTGGCGTTCAAATTCAAGGGAGGTCTTGTAGTCGTTGCGCAAGAAAATCGTCATAACTGATATCACCAGGATGTCCGGCGACAAGGTATGTATAGCCGGTTACGACAAGTATCCCTCACCGGTAAGATGCGTAAGGCCCACGTTCCCTTCCGGATCGTTACGGGAAGACTGGCTGTACGTCTATGGTGTACCTGTGATTCGCCCCTTTGCCGAGGTTGAACTTGAGTTCACTAGGAAGCCATCCGTCATTCCGCCCCACACTGAAGACTACATAATCGACAGTGCTGTTCCGCCTTCAAGAACAAGGGTGTTCTCAAACCGGCAGAAACTGGCGTGGCTGAAGGCACTGGATGACCGGTTTGTGGAAAACGTTTTTGGGACTCCGATTCGTCGCGGGCCCGGGTACTATGTTACATCAGGAGAAGGGTATCGGTCTCTAGGAACAGTAAAGCCCAGCTGGGTTTATGAGGTTTCATGCGAAGAGTCCAATGGAAATCGCATCAAGTTCAGCGATGGGCGTTCTGTGTATAAGTTGAAAGTGACTGACCTCACGTTTCTGTACTACATCAATTGGCGGAAGGAAACGAAGACTTCAGAGCAAGTATCTAGAGAGGTACTCAGGCATCTTAGAGACGCCGAGCATGTTTTCTTGAGAATTGGTCTTGCAAGGCACTGGCGTAAGTACCCGGATAGGTGTTATCTTCAGATTACAGGAATGTATACTTTTCCTGACTATCTTAATGGAAAATGTTTTTGCGATTTTGTGTGATAGGCTAATCCATGCAAGGCCCGCTACCGGGCCCGGTCAATCATATGATACGATTACTCGATCTAGGTGAGTGAACAGAATGGCATCGGTTTATGAAACCAGGCACTTACAGGACATGACTCAAGAAGACGAGGTTGTACTCTACACAATCGGGCACAGTAATCTTTCAATGGAGCACTTGATTTGCCTTCTGAAGTCTAGTGGCATCGAAACCCTAGTAGACATAAGGTCAAAGCCCTTTAGCTCTTACGTGCCACACTTCAACGCATCGAACCTAGAGCAAACCCTTACCAAAAAGGGTATGGAGTATGTTTTTCTGGGTGACTGCCTTGGTGGATATCCCAGAGATCCGGATTGCTATGTTCATGATGAGGGAGGGAAGGCCAGGATACCTGACTACAACGTGATAGCCACAAAAAAATGGTTCAAACAGGGGCTGACGACTGCCGTCGAGCTAGGGCAACGTAAGAGGGTTGTCCTCATGTGTAGTGAAGAAGACCCGCACAGGTGTCACCGTCACTGTCTTATAGGCAGAGAACTGAGTGCGAGAGGTGTTACAGTCAAGCATGTTCGCGCAAACGGGAATGTGGAAGACTCCGGTTTTGGGAACAATTGTGTAGAGAACAATACGGATAGTCACCAAAGCCATGAGCCGGGATTGACCAACAAAGCTAAACGTGAGCAGCTGTCCCTGTTTCCGGTGGAGGAGCCATATATATGAATGTTTACACCATTGGGTCTTCGGGCAAGTCAGCCGAGAGATTCTTCACTCTTCTCAAAGGCAGTGGCGTTGAGAGGGTAATTGATGTTCGCCTCAGGCCGCAGGGACAGCTGGCCGGTTTTGCCAAGAAGAATGATCTAGGGTTCTTTCTGAAAGAGCTGATTGACTGCGACTATGTACACCTACCGCAGCTAGCTCCCACGGATGAAATCCTTAAGTCATATCGTGAGAACAAGGATTGGGATAGATACGTATCAGAGTTCACTGCTCTGATGGCTGAACGGGGCATTCCCGGGATCTTGGATAAGACGCTCTTTGAGAATGCTTGTTTGCTCTGCAGTGAGGCAGAGCCAGATCATTGTCATCGGCACCTGGTAGCGGACACACTCTGTGCGAATTGGGCAGACGTTGCAGTTCGCCATCTGAGCTGACCCATGGCAAGCATCGGTCCTTGCCCGGTGACACACCTCACGTTTTGCTATTGACACCGAATGTTCGTCTTCAGAATACTCGCCTTCCCCCTGGCGCCGGTAGAAAAGCAGGAAGGCAGCAAGTGCGCCGCCACCGAGTTCTTCTACGAGCAAGATGGCACAATCGGCGAGATTCCCATGCTCTGCGCCGAGTGCGGTGCCTGAACGTATAGGCTGTGGAAGCGGCAGAATGCACAGGTGAAGGTTGATTCGACCGGATTACGCATAAAGGGAGGGACTGCTGATGGCAATGCAGCCCGAATCAGACCAACGCTACATAGTCAACGTTGAGGCTGCCATTTACAGCGGCGACAAGTGGCTGGTCGTCAAGAGAAGCGAGAAGGAAGAGCACGCCCCCGGTACGCTGGCACTGGTAGGCGGGAAAGTGGAAGTTGCCTGCGACAGGGATGACGTCCGGCACCATGTGCTGGAAGAGACACTGAAAAGAGAGGTCATGGAGGAGGTCGGGATTCAGGTAGACATCGTGGACTACCTCGAGAGCAAGGCGTTTATCGCCGGCCATGGCCGGACTATCGTAGATATCGTCTTTCTGTGCAAGCATAAAAGCGGGGAGGCCAGGTGCGTAGATAAAGACGAGGTTGCTGCCGTATATTGGGTAACTGCAAGGGATATAGATGGAAACCACAATGCTCCAGGCTATCTCAAGAAAACCATTGCCCGGGCCGGCCAAAAAAGACTCATCCCGTTCAGGTAGCCAGCATCGTACGCCAGGTGTGGACTGTTTGGTGCTCACTTTCCGGTTGTTAGCTTCCTATGGCAGGTCTTCTGCTCTTTCCTGCACTGGCCCCTCAAACCCCGATTGGGGCGGGGCCGCACGTCACTCTGCCGGCGTGTATGCAGGGAAGCATCGAACATATTCTCGAACCCAAAGATGCACCTATATGTGTGCTGTGCATCAGGTGAGGGTCTGGGAGTCAAAGTGATGGTGTACTGGAGCATGGAAGCCTTCATCATGAGGAGACGGTCGCTCACTGGCTACGCCATGGCCAGTGGAAGGCCTGTGGCTCCCGGAAACCGGTCTGGCGGTGGGTTCACTGACTACGCCGTGACCAGTGAAAGGGCAAGGAGCCCTCGGATCATGGGGAAATGGTCGCTCACTGGCTACGCTGTGACCAGTGGAAGTGCTGTGGCTCCCGGAAACCGGTCTGGCGGGGCGTCACTGGCTACGCCGTGACCAGTGGAAGTGCTGTGGCTCCCGGAAACCGGTCTGGCGGGGGGTTCACTGGCTACGCCGTGACCAGTGGAGGGGCTCCGGCTCCCGGAAACTGGATTGGCGGTGGGTTCACTGGCTACGCCGTGACCAGTGGGAGGGCAGTGGCTCCCGAAAACGGGGCCGGCGGTGAGTTCACTGGCTACGCCGTGACCAGTGAGAGGGCAAGGAGCCCTCGGATCATAGGGGAACGGTCGCTCACTGGCTACGCTGTGGCCAGTGGAAGTGCTGTGGCTCCCGGAAACCGGTCTGGCGGTGAGTTCACTGGCTACGCCATGGACAGTGGAAGGGCTGTGGCTCCCGAAAACCGGGCCGGCGGTGGGTTCACTGGCTACGCCGTGACCAGTGGAGGGGCTCCGGCTCCCGGAAACCGGCCCGGCCGTGGGTTCACTGGCTACGCCATGGCCAGTGGAGGGGCTCCGGCTCCCGGAAACTGGATTGGCGGTGGGTTCACTGGCTACGCCGTGACCAGTGGAGGGGCTCCGGCTCCCGGAAACTGGATTGGCGGTGGGTTCACTGGCTACGCCATGGCCAGTGGAAGGGCAAGAGCCCTCGGATCATGGGGAAATGGTCGCTCATTGGCTACGCTGTGACCAGTGGAAGTGCTGTGGCTCCCGGAAACCGGATTGGCGGTGGGTTCACTGGCTACGCCGTGACCAGTGGAGGGGCAAGGAGCCCTCGGATCATAAGGAAACGGTCGCTCACTGGCTACGCCATGGACAGTGGAAGGGC
>JAPXLN010000023.1:0-15924 GCA_033809515.1 Bacillota bacterium | reverse complement strand
CAGGTAACACTATCGCTACAGACCGAACCGACCAAACCCTCATGTTCTTGTCCAACCAGGTGACCAAACCCATGAGACAACCTTCCTTTAACTCAACCGGGGGGAGATAGGCGCACAGGCTCCTAGCCCGGAATGCTCTCCGGGAACCAAATCAGAACCCACGACCGCCTGCAGCCACTTGCTTGGCTGCTCTTCTTTGTTTCCGTCCTCCAACCGGCGAAGCCAATACCACATTCTTTGTGGCTTCACGTCGTTGGCGGCGCACCATTCCCTTACGCTCTGCCCGCTGGACTTGTACGAGGCGGTACGCTCTTCCCACTGATGACGTCGCTCCTGCTGTTTCGCAGTCATGCCAAACACCTTCCCGGTGGATCTTCGGAGAGATCATCCTCCAAAGACGGGCGGCCTAGAAGGTGGGTGCAGTTTGACGCTTACCCAAAAAGAAATCTGTGCAAAGCCCAAGCAGCCCCGGGCGATGGGCGCTCACTCTACTGGCCTGTCGTGGAAGTGCGCGATTCGTTCGACTCCCTCTACCGCGGTTACCCATCGGTTACTTCCTTTTTCGGGAGAACGGTTTGCAGGACGGAAGTGCGGACGTTTTCTTGGACACTCTAGGCCGCCAACCCAAGACTTCTCCTGTACTGCAGTGGACTCTTTGCACCCAACGACATCTTAATCCTTGTCTCATTGTACCAAACCAGGTATTTGTGAAGAACATCAATGAATCTGTCTATGCTGACCCCTGCCCAAGACCTATTGTAATACATCTCGTTCTTTACTCGACCTAAGAACCCCTCACAAGCCGCATTGTCAGGTGGGCAGCCTTTTTTGGACATCGATTGGGTAAGACCGGCTTCAAGCATACGCGATATCCACCCTGGCCACCGGTAATGAGTACCGCGGTCTGAATGCACCAGTGGATGTTCTACACCCTTTGGAATCTTTGTTGCCTGGTCAAGCATACTACCAACCATTTTGGCATTGGGGCCTTGTCCCAATAGTCCAGCTTACGAGTAGACCGTCAAAGCAATCGATGGTAGGGGAAAGGCATGTCTTCCCGGCCAGGTATCGCAAATTCTGTGATGTCGGTGGGCCATTTCACATTGGGTGCGTCAGCATGAAAGTGTACCTGCGCCTTTTCTTCCTAATAACCACTAAATCGGACTGAAACATGATGCGTCGTACTACCTTTTCGGAGACATGTGGTATTCTTGTGCAAGCAGGGCATGAACTCTCCGGTAGCCGTACGTCTTGTTGTTTTCCTCAAATAGCTCCTTGATGCGCTGTCATAGTTTCTCGTATGTCCGGAAGTAAGGCCAATTCGCGGTGATAGAAACAGCTGCGTGCCATTCCCAGGCAGTCTAGCAACTCTCTTAACGGGTGCTCATTTCTCAGGGCGTCGACAGAACTGCCTTCTCTTAGCCAAGTTCATTAATCACGTCTGCGGCACACTTATTGTATTTGATGTACAACTCGATGGCTTTCGTGCGTTTCTCTCTCAAATGCATACTGACATCCCCCTGTCTTTTTCAGAGTCCAGAATCTTGTCCGCATGCCCTTATGGGGATTTGCTATGGCCGCTTGCAACTAATTGACGCTTACCTAAAGAGCCGATCGCCCCCGACTAGCGCCAACGGATTGCCGTACTTTTCCTATATGAGGTATAATCTGGGCAAGCCTCTGGACGAATGTTAGCGAGAGGAGAATGAAGATTGTCGAACACTCCCCTTGTACCTTCAACGAAAAAACGCTCGTTCGATCCACTGCTTTTTGGTTTCTGCGTTTTGTGTGCTGCAGTGATCTGCGTGTTTGCTACAGCTATGGTGTTTTTCATTAACTCGATAACGACACTGATTAACCAAGACGTTGATCTCATTGTCTCCCAGACTTCCTACGATTGGATCTCCCTCTTCCTCCCTGTTCTAGGTGTTCTGGTGGGCATCTTTGTTTCCGTAGTAGGCCTAAAGAGATTCGAGAATATTGACAAGTCTTTCGAGGACATGAGGGCCAGTCTCGAAAGCAAGATTGAGGAGACCATCAGGACTGCTACCGACCAGGCTAAGGAGGGCACTGCCCGCAAAATCAGAGAAGCGGTGGATGAGCACGCTGAGGAGGTTCGTAGTGACATTTCCCGAATGACAGTCAGCCTTAGGGAGGACATAGATGGTTTCATCAGAGACTACGGCTGGCTTCAAGAGCATAGGGATTACCTCGACGAGTTGAAGGAGACCAATGTGGCGATGGCCGCAGAGTTCGTCGAAGAACAGCTTGGATCGGCAAAGCCTGACGTTCGAGCGACAATGAACATCGTGGAAGCCGTTGTGCGAAGTGAGCACATAACAGGAGATGCCGCTGACTACCACAATCTTGCCTCGGTTTTGGGTAGGCACGACTATTTCGACAAAGCAGCTCTTGTGGCAGAAAAGGCTGTTGAAGAGAGATTCCCCGCAGACGTGGACTTGCTAAGTGATGTAGTACACTTCAACTGCAAGATAGGTCAAACCAAGAAAGCCAAGGATGCCGTTGACACACTGAACAAGATCCCTCTCCAGTACTGGAATTGGAGAGCCTTTAGATTTGTTATAGACTATTACAACTCCTTGCCTGCAAGCCAAGAGAACCAGTGTTCTGCTCTCAACCTTGTCGCACAGTACCATGAGATTCTGCCTGACGATGAGGGAGCCTATGCGGCTGAGTACAAGACCTTGACCAAGTACGGTCGTCATCCGGAAGCCTTACAGGCACTTAAGGCCGCTATGAGCTTGAGGATGGCTCCACAATGTGCCATGGAGCTGGCGGATCACTATCTTGGTACCGGCGAGTTTTCGCTTGCTGTTGAGACTGCTACCAGAGCGATTATCGGCAACGCCAGCGATCAGGAATCTGTTGATACTGGGGCGATCTTTGCATGTAGGGGTCTTGCGAAGGACGCCATCATCTACGGAAAACTGCTCAAGGGAACCAACAAGGAATCTCTTGAGGCCGATATCAGAGATGCCATAGATGACCTGCTCATGTCTCAGGTTCTGGGCTTCATCCAAAAGAACATCCGACATAGAATCGTCATGTTGAAGCGGCTGTTAACAGACACCAACGGTGACCTGAACAGCGGCAACGAAGATCCGTAGCCGGTTCTTGCTTCCGTGAAACCCGGTAGTTAGGCCCGCTACATGCGGCTCTGACCCGGTCCCAAAGCCCGGCAGAACCCCGCCTAGACCTGTACTAGAACCCGCCACTTCCACTCTGTCGCTCGGTTCACCTGACTCCGCAGGAAAACCATAGCCACCGGCGCCGAAAGACCACTAACGCGAGCGGCCGTTTTCCCCGTACCCGGAAAACAGGGCAGGCCCCATATCCCCGAAAAGTCACTGGCATGCGGACACAGTCTTTCATCCAAAAAGAAGGTGTGCATAATGCAGCTGCCCTGTCAGACACAAGGAGGCGGTTTCGTGCGCCTGAGATTCACGATTGCTTTTTTGGGAACCCCCCACAGAAAAGGCATCATGTCGTTAGAGTCAAAAGTGTTGATTACGGTGTTCTTCCTGTAAGCAGCCCTTACATCATTAACTAACTGCCTCAGGGAGAAACCTTTCGCCTGTTTTTTCAGCATCGCCACGATGTCCCGGTGTATATCCACAAACTGGACTTTCTCCTCAACAACCTCACCCATCACTGCCGGTACAGTAATGCATTCATGAAAATTGCCGTATTTCTTGCTGAGAATCGGCATGAATCCCCAGGGACGGGGGTTCACGTCCAGCACATACCCTTCGCCAGACAGAGTGTCTTGTAGGAGGTCAATTTCCATGAAACCCGTATAGTCCAGAGACTGCAATATGCCTGAGAGCTTCGTCTTGATTTCCGAGGCCGATTCACTCTGGCATTCAACAGCGTAACTGCTTACCCCCTTAGGGTGTTGCCTGGCTTGCTCTACCATGATACTCATTTTCTCCAGCCCACTGTAGAAAAACGCACCGTACCCCAACTCCCGCACGTTGTGGCACAGATACTCTTGAAAGATGAGGTTCCCTTTTATGCCGGGCTTACACTTAGAAATCTCAGCTGCTGCTTCCGTAAGCTCCCTTTTCGTGTCAATGATTCTTGTCTTTTCCACTATGTCCGTGTCCCCAAACAGTTGGGAATTCCACTTTAGTATTACTGGGAAATCTTCAATGGACTCATGCTCGTGAAACAGGTAGGTTTTGGGAGCCTTCATGCCAAACTGACTGAAGAGTCGGATTGCAGCGGTTTTCCGGTTTAACTTTTTCATCAAAGCCAGGTTGGGACCTACGACGTCCAGCCTCGCGAACAGTTCGGGCCATTCCTGCAAGATCAGGCTAAGGTATAAGGAACTGGCTATGAAAGCTTTGATGCCATTTGCAGTTGCAGGTTGGCACTCGTTAGCGATTTCGTAGACCGCTCTCTGTAAGTCTTGTAACGAGTCTGCCTGAAACTTTACACCGTGTTTTGAACGAAAACCTACATCATTGCTTTGTCCGACGGCATAAACCTTCGCGCCGGTCTTTCCCAGCTGTCTCATCAGGAACAGACCCGGGGGCGCAAGACCAAACACTACATACGCCATGTCATCACTACCTGTCATGACTTATGCTTGCGAGCTTACCGGCCAAGTAGAACCACAGAACACCCTGACAGAGCATGTGGGACCTCCGCTCTGGTATTACTTTCCCGGTATTGCTCTTCGGTATTACTCTTTGGTATTACTGTTTAGTATTATTTGGAAGCCCTCAATAGACCTGTGCTCGTGAAGGAAGCGGATTTGGGGGCGTTCATTCCGAGGTCGCTGGCCTGCGACATCCGATTTTGTCCGGTAGTCGAGGGGGTGGCATCCCGTTCTTTCCGGTCCGAAGAGCAACTGCCGGGCGAAATGTCCGGTCGCCGCTCCGACAGCATCCGATTTTGCCCGGTAGTCGAGGGGCCAGCATCCCGTTTGTTCCGGTCCGAAGAGCAACTGCCGGGCAGAATGTCCGGTCAGCTTCGCGCGCAGGGACTTCCGGGAAGGGGCGAGGCGGGCCCCATACCCGGGGGAAGCCGCAAGCTGTCGAACACCAACTTCCATCCAAAAAGGAATCTGTGCAATCCCCTTGAAGGAGTACCGGAGGGGGTGAGAAGGGTGGGGCTAGATACCCTGACAAAGGACTCCAGGGAGGCACCGCAGAATGAATGTATCAAAGTGCAAATTCAAGGGGAATTGCCGTATGAGTGATATGGTTTTTAAGAAAGTTGACTATACACTTGGAAATCTGGTTGCCTACGTAGAACAAGGCGACATCGGCCTGCCGGAGCTTCAAAGGCCCTTTATATGGCCTGTCGTAAAAGTGCGCGATTTGTTCGACTCCCTCTACCGCGGTTACCCCATAGGCTACTTCCTTTTTTGGGAAAACGGTTTGCAGGATCACGGCCATTCTATAGCTCACAAACAGGATGGGCACTCTCCCAAGCTTCTGGTTGTTGATGGCCAACAGCGTATCACTTCTCTTTACGCCGTGATAAAGGGACAAGACGTCCTGGACAGAAACAAAGAACCCGTCCGAATAAGAATTGCGTTCCGCCCGAAAGACAGCAAGTTTGAAGTAACCAACGCTGCCATAGAGCGAGACCCGGAATGGATCCCGAACATCAGCCTCCTTTGGGCCAAGGACAACAAACGTGTTGTCAAGGAGTTCTTTGACCGCCTTAACAAAGAAGAACCGCTGCCGGAAACGGAAGAGAATCGGCTGGATGCAGCCATTGATCGCCTTAAGAACCTGGTCTACTTCCCCCTGGTGGCCCTTGAGCTTTCCTCTGCTTTAGACGAAGAAAGCGTGGCCGACATTTTTGTCCGCATTAACAGCAAGGGTACTCCCCTCAATCAGGCCAATTTCATTCTGACTCTGATGTCTGTGTTCTGGGAGGATGGCCGTAAAGGGCTGGAAGATTTCTGCGAACAAGCCCGAAAGATACAACCGGCCGGCAAACCATCACCGTTCAATCCCTTGTTCCAACCTATTCCCGATCGATTGCTCCGCGTAAGCATAGGCCTGGGCTTTAGACGGGCCAGACTGGCAGATGCATATGCCGTTCTTCGGGGAAGAGACCTGGAAACCCGTGAATTCTCGCCAGAAAAACGGGATCAGAACTTCAGGCTCCTTGAGCAAGCCCAAAGCTTTGCTCTTGACCTTACCAACTGGCATGAGTTTGTCAAAGTGATCCGCCAGGCAGGTTACAGAAGCTCACGTCTTATTTCTTCCGAATATGCACTGCTATATACGTACACCCTGTTTCTCATTGGGAGGCGCGACTTCCACGTACCTCTTGTGCATTTAAGGAACATAACCGCCCGGTGGTTATTCATGGTCAACCTTACCGGCAGATATACAGATTCACCTGAATCCCGCATGGAGCAGGATCTTGCTGATTTCCGCGGCCTGTCAACAGCCGAAGAATTCATCTCGCTTCTGCAGCGTAAAATCCACAATGAGTTTACTCAAGACTTCTGGAGCATCAATTTGCCCGCTAACCTGGCCACAGCTTCAAGGCGCAATACAGCTTTCCTTGCTTACCAGGCCAGTCTGGTACTCCTGGATGCCAGAGCCTTCTTCTCCCAGTTCAAAATGTCCGACTTGCTGGACCCCAACATCACTCCCAGGAAGGCAGCCTCTGATCTACATCACCTGTTTCCCAGGGCATATCTAGCCAAACTGGGCATTACAGAACGCAGGGACGTTGACCAGGCTGCAAACCTTGTCGTTGCTGATTGGGCTGATAACATCAAAATCGGGGATAAGCCGCCGTCAGAGTACATGCCTAGTCTCGTGAAAGACCGGAGGTGCGACGAGATTGAGCAAATGTATTTCTGGCACAGCTTGCCTGAAGGTTGGGAGGTCATGGCCTACCCTGACTTTCTTGAAGAAAGGCGTAAGCACATGGCCCGGGTCATCAAGCAAGGTTTCGAAAGGATAGTGCCGGCTTCGTAGTCAAAGGGGCTCATTGCGCAGATCGACCTCTTCCTGTGACGTGCCTGGCACGTCGCCTGTTCCGGGTTGTCTTTCTAGACTCTATTTCAGTACCCGCGTGCTGCACCCGCATCCCGGGCAGCCCCAGGCGGCAGGAGCCCCCGACACTTCTGTAGAATTACCGATCAAGGGTTGTCAAAAAAGGGCGGAAAACGTTCCACAGGCGACCACCTGAAAGGACAGACCTTTAGGTTAGCATGGTTCCTTACAAAACATCCCACCGAGGTGTGTTTGTTGGCCGGCTCCTTGAAGAGTTTCAACTATAAGGTCCTGTTTGAAAGCCTGAGAGAAGAAATGATCCGGGCCCTGGCAGAAGAGATACTCGCGTCAGCCAGGGAAGGCGGTACCAGACACGCCCTTTTTGGTGGCAGACACCTGGGGCGTTACAGCGGCCGCCACATCTACATGTTCTCCGTAGATGAAGAACTGAGGATCCCCGACGGCACCGCCATCGTCCTGCAATCCAATTCCGGTGGGGTCCCCCATGCAGACTCCAATTTGATCTCAAATGCAAGCGCTGACTCCGGCGCCGGATCGGCCGGGCTCTCAGACCCCGAATTTGAGAGCACCCTGGTCTCAACGTCACCCTCCCCTTCTGCCTTAACTGAAGTAAGCGGTCATCTGCTGGGAACCGAAGGATTCACAGTCTGGCTGGGCCTTGAGGAACCTATTGACCTCATGCTCGAATGGGCAGTTGCTGCAAACCCCTACTTCCTATTGGAACGACTGAGCGAAAGACTTCAACTAACACCCTGCTCCCCTATAGCAGGCGACCTTTTCTTCGGGAAGCTGCGGCCCACCCGCAAGGCCAAGACTTACACCGCGCCCACATTAGCCCATGCCATGGCAACCCCCTCCAATGACGAAAGAGTCCTCTTCGTGTGGGGACCGCCCGGAACCGGAAAAACCCAGTTCGTTGCCGAGTATGCCCACAGGCTTCTACAGCAAGGCGAAAGAGTTCTCATCATGTCCATAAGCAACATAGCCGTAGACAACGCAACCATCAGGCTAAGCGGGCAAGTAACCGCAAGCAACCAACCGGCGTCTCCGGGCAAAAATTCCCCTATCGTCAGGTACGGCCACCCCATACACCCGGACCTCAGAGACGACCCTACCCTGGTAGCTCACCTAATGGCCGGGGAACGACACCCCGACCTTCTGGAGGAAAGACAAGCCCTGGTAAGAAAGCGCAAAGAACTGATGGCAACGGGTAAAAGTTCCTCCGAAGGTGCCGCCAGGGAATTCCACCGGCTGACCGCGGAAATCGCCACCATAGACGACCTCCTGGCCGAAGAGGAAAGGACTATCGCAGAGTCCGCGGACGTTCTACTGACCACCCTGGCCAAGGCAAGCCTCGCCGGCTTTGTCCAGCCGCCTGGAAACATCCCGGACGCACTGCCTTACGACGTGGTTATCCTGGACGAAGCTAGCATCATAGGCCTCCCGTACATCCTGTGGAGCTCAAGTTTGGCCAAAAAGCGCATAATCATCGTAGGCGACTTCAGGCAGCTTCCGCCTGTAGTCCGGTCTTCTTCGCAAAGGGCCAAAAAATACCTGCACAGAGACATCTTCGAGTATCTGAGCATACCCCAAACCGTCGACAGCGGGCGATGGGACCCCAGGCTTCATATTCTGCACCGACAATTCAGGATGGATCCGGCTATCTCCCGGCTAGTGAGCGCCTCTGTATACAACGGCCTCCTTCAGGACGCCCGCCTGGTCAAGGAACGCAAGCCAGGCAGATACCTGCCAGGCCTTGACCACCCTGCCCTTATCGTAGATACATCAAGTTTCAACCCTTTTTGCCTCAAAGACCCGTCGGGCAAGAGCCAGTCCCGGTTCAACATACTCAACGCCCTGTTGGGTATCCTGCTGGTACAGCTGACCGGAAGCACCGCAGCAGGCATAATCACTCCTTACGTCCTTCAAGGCAGGCTGGCAAACCGCATGGTGCTTGAACTTGGCATGGAAGACAAAGTCGCATGCTCTACAGTCCACCGCTTTCAGGGTTCCGAGCGCCAGGTCATCATTCTGGACACCGTAGATTCAACCGGTGCTCGTTATGCCGGGCAGCTCATTCAAGGCGGACATGACTCTATTGCCATGCGCCTCCTCAACGTGGCCATCACCAGGGCCCGGGAGAAACTCATCATCGTGGCAAACATAAAGTGGCTGAGCCCAAGGCTTGCCGGAGACAATATCCTGTGCGAAGCCTTCGACACTCTCCCTGTAATTGATGCCGCTGAACTCATCCGCGGTGCAGCGGCCCCTGCCTCCCTGCAGATGACCTTCTCCGGTCACGCGCTCCCCCCTCAGGCGATTCCTTCCGCCCAGGGGACCCCTCCCTATCAGGTAGTTCCCCTTCAAGGCGATGCCTTGTTCCCAAGCCTGATCCAGGCTATACAGGGAGCCCGCGACTCCATCCGCATCCTCACCGACGGCAAGGGAATCATACCCGCCATCTTGCACGCCGTATTCGAAGCCTCCCGCAAAAGCATATGGGAGCCTTGGGTCCAAGGCCATACAGACGGCGCTGGTTCTCAACACGAGACTCCTTTGAGCAACCTAAAGGTAGAAGTGGGCATCTACAAGAATGCTCCATCCGAGGTTATATCCCCTGACCGGGTCAAACGCAGACTACAGGATCGGCCCCTCCAATCCAGAGTAGTCCGTTCAAGCCTCCCCGGAGTCAATGTCGTCATTATTGATGAAACCACCATGTTCATAGACCTGGCCCAACCAGAAAGCTCCTCCACCGGCCCCGCTTCCCACACAGCAATCCGGGTTGACCTTCCTAATACAGTGCCATTCATCAATTCACTGCTCCGCACAAACCCTGCCAGATCAGTAGGCGGACTCGCTGAAATACTGGGGCGCTTCAGGTGTCCTGAGTGTAACAACCGTATGAGGGTAGTACCTGGTCCGTACAGCTACTTTCTGGGTTGCGCCAGGTACCCGCTCTGCAGTGGGAAAAGACAAATAGAAGTCCACTGGGTTCAGGGGCACATAGACGCCTTAACGGTAAACAGCCCCCTAACCACATGCCCCGCCTGTGACTCCCCTATGGTCGCCCGCAGTGGACGCAGAGGCGTATTTCTGTCGTGCTCATCGTATCCCGCGTGCAAGCAAACCAAGGGCCTTGACGCACTGCTATGAAGTTTGGTCTCTTTTCGGAAAGTCCAAGCATAGACAAATGGCCGCTCAAGAAGGTTTAGCGTTGTTACCGGTATAGGTGTGGGTTTTACCAATGGCAGCACCGTCCCACCCGAGGCCGCTTGCCTGCGTCGCTGCCTGCAACATCCAGTTTAGTCCGGTAGTATGGGGGTGGCATCCCGTTTTTTCCCGGTCTGAAGAGCAACTGCCGGGCGAAATGTCCGGTCGCCGCTCCGACAGCATACCACCTTATCTTTTCCACCGCTTCAACAGACCCTCGAGGTACTTCTTAACCGGCCCCCGTGCCAGCTTATCGTGGGCGAACTGGTTTCTATAAGCCCTGAGGCAGCCATAGCAGCTTGTGTCGGGCCCACAACCGCAACCACCGGACACCCGGCACAACGCAGCTTTCAAGCATGATTCCAGGAATGCGCAATCCTCCAACCGCGCGACAAGGCCCGCGCCGGCCGGCACATTGTCGTAGACGAGTAAAGGGTGAATGCTCAGTGGGCTGCCTGTGCTGTATCCGACGGTAACGTTTAGATCAGTGGCCGGAACTCCCAGCCTTTCAGTAATGCCGCCAAGAAGAGCATATGCCAGTGAGTATGAAAACCATAGTCTGTCAAGGGTTGAAGTGTTGGACAGGGGAGCTGGTCCGGTTACCATCGGGGGCATCTCCGGCAGGGTTTCGGTCGACAGCGGGAACCGTAAACGAAGCTCCACCACGTCTGTAATGAACTCGTGAGCTAAAGAAGCTTTCTCGCAAACTCCGCTACACCTTTCGCCCCAGGGGCTGTTGTGTTCTCCAGGATAGGACTTCTCTCCCGAAAACCCTGCGCCACAGGCAGAACAAACCCAAAACTGATTCTTAGACCGCCCCTCACAGAGTTCAACCATTTTTCCTGGAAAAGCTCGCTTCATTGAGATCAGGCCGTTCTTGTCTGAAGGCATCATGAGAGTGCCGTGGTCAGGGCCTGCAGCGCCCGCAAAATAGGGCCGGGTGGTATACTGCCTGGCAGGTCGCCGGCTTGGTTGTCTGGGGGCTTGCCGCCCGGTAACAAAACCGAATTGTGGCACCACATATGTTCTTACATCCAAATTTCCGTGGCCCTGATAGTCGTCTACGGGTTCATCTTCCGCCTTATCCCAAATCTCAAAGAAATTCAGATTACCGGTCCGGTATTTGCGGACAGGCCATTGGAGGCCGGCAATAGCTTTGAGGCCTGCGGAACACCACTCATGTTTGTCAGCAATCACTTTGCTTTCCGGGGCATATTCAGTCCCGGGTATCCGAATAGCACACTGATGTACATCCACTGGACGCCTCTGCACCTGATATTAGCAGGCCAACGTGCTGTTGCCCGCGATGAGCCCAGGTTACAAGATCAAGCCGCGTCTTTTCGGCCCTCTCATAGCCTGGATCCTCTGCCCTTTTCTCAGGAAGCTGAGGCAAGACGGTTCTCTCACGGGGCTCTCGACGACGTCCGACTCGATCGACGGTGTCTATTCGAAGGCCCGCCGACCGTCCTTCCTTTTGACCAGTCAAATCTTTGCGGGGCTCTTTCTCGACTTTACGGTCTGTCATCTGAGCCCACAAATCATAGCTCCTGCGTGCATGATTGACCGCAGCAGCAGACACGGGCGAAACAGAAACGGGTGACTCAGAAGGGCTGTCCTTCCTGCTGAAACACCGAAGGCTAACGCACTCTTGCAGGAACTCAAGGGCTGAGTCTTTGCCCAGGAGAATGTACCTGGCGATGGGCTCATCCACCGTCGGCCCAAAAGCGGGCAAATGCAGCTGTTCTGCCAGCCGGACTTCGGCCTTTTCCAGTTCATCAAGGAGCTTGGGTACCCGGGCGCGGGCAGATATGGCCGTCTCCAGTTTCCCCAATCCTTCCTGCAAGTCTCCGCCGGCAAACAAGGGGTTTTCGTCAATAATCCTGGATATCTCATTGGAGACCTCGTCAATCTCTCGTTCAGTGAGCAAAACCCCTCCTTCAAGTTCGTCCGCCGTCTCAATCAACCTACAAGCTTCTGCCAAGCTGTCTGCATCCGCAGCGCTCAACGTCAGGACCGGCCGTGTACAAACCGCCTGGATGGCATTTAGAGCTTCCCGAAGGGATTGTGCCGATTTTTCAAACCGGTTGGTTTTTCCGCGAATTTGAGACGCCCAGGCACCTGAAGCAAAAGCCATTGCTGCAAGCACTCCTACGGCGGCTAACAACCCGGCACGAGACGAGATAAAGGGCAAGCGCAGTCCCGCAGTTTGCCAAAGGCGCAAGGCCACGACTCCCGTCGCGGCCCCAAAAGCCGAGATGGCCATGGCAGCCCTGGCAACCGGCAGCGCTTTTGGGGAATATGGAGGTCTAAGCCGGTAAGGCCCAACCTGTTCCCAGACACTTTCTCCCGCACCCTGTACATCCTTGTCAAGCCAACCGCTCGTCTGCAGTTCACCAAGCACGCGGTCTCTTTCTGCAACGGCCTCTCGGAGAACATCCAGCCTCCCACGCCCTGCAGCTTTGACCTGCTCACTCAGTTCCGGATTCCATGGCACGCCCCAAATCGACTTCGCAGTGCCAGACAACCGAGCATGTGTGTTCCCAAGCAAAACCTTCCGGTCGTGACACCGGGTTTTCAGGCTTTCCAGCTTCTCGCAAAGCACAGCTACCTTCTCGGCTATGCTCAGCTCCGACCTCAGGGCCTTTTCCTGTGCCTCATATTTCCTGTAGGACTCATCTTCTTTTCTCAGGGTTTTGACCTCATGCTCTATGGCCCCGAAGTCAACCATGCCATCCCTCACCAAAGGGTCCACAACTTGGCGGAAGAACGAATCGAGGCACGAATCAGGGATGCCTCCGTGAAGAAGGACCGGAGTAACGTAGGGAAGCGCCCCGGGCACTTCGTATTGAGGAAGACCCGTTTTAGCCAGGCATCTTTGAAAAGCCAGGCCCAGCTCCTTTTCCCAACGAGCGCCTGATAGGCCTAGAGATTCCAGTATGGGGGGCCAGAAAACCCCTTCGCTGTAGGAGGTTTTGGCTTTCCATGCCATGAAGCACAAGAAAGCCGAAGGATAATCACGTTCAAGCAGCGAAACCGCATGACGCGGATTAGCTTCGAACAGTAGCCTTATGCGCTCGGTCAGCAGATTCAGATCCTTTTCACTGAGCGCTGTTTCAGCCACTATCCGAGTTCCCGCGACAGCCTGCCTGAGTGTGTCTTCACAAGCATCCAAACCCATAGGCTCCGACAGCAGCATTGCAAGACCCTCCAGCAGAAGTATTCTGGTTGATGCTGCTCGCTTTTTGTGAGGAGATTACGTGTATAGGATGAAAACAAGGCTATAACCACTGATCTTTCGCAAGCAACTGCCGTGTGGTTATTCTGAAAACAATGGCAAATATCCTGCCTGGCTTTGTACATAACTGAATGCCTTCGCACATTTACCGGGAACCAGTTTTATGAGCAAGAAAAGAGACTTTCCGAAATAACCCAAGAAACCGTTGGGCCTCTGGCGAAAATGACTTGCAGATCAAGTGACTGTAATGGTAATCTCACGGCAGAAAATGGGTCCAATACCACCTAGACTCTGTCAGACGTAAGGAGGTGATCTTGTGAGCGAGAAAAAGGATCCAAGGAAGTCCCCTAGAGAGACGGGGGGGCCTGTAGTGAAAACTGGCCCCACAGCTGGTTAGAACAGGTCGCGTAATACTGACGGAAGATGGCGGGCCAAAAGGTCAGATACTGGCAAGTCTAGAACTCCAAAATGACACTAGTGGATGCTTCGCAGAAATCGCTTTCCCCGATAATACGGATTTCATGGCTGGATTCCGACTCTCTCTTTTAGGGAGTGTGGATAAAGGGAGCCCTTACCTACCTGTGAAGTGATCAAAGGCAGAAGTCGAAAGGTCACGATGGACGTCATTGACAAGCGGCCTCAGCCCGGCTCTAGCGCAGCCCATGCTTCGCTACGGGCAATGCAAGCCCCCCTGCTCTCAGACCTCCATCCTGATTACGATCACATCAACTCGTCCTGATCAAGGTGGCCGTCATCCCGGTAACGGTCGCAACACTCCTTGTCACGCAGCCTGCCGGGCTCTGTGACCGCACAGAGCCCGGACAGTAGAAGCCATAACGCCCGAACCCGGCTGTCAGCCGGGCAAGAGTTAATGTGGATACTACGAAAGCATCAGCATTGCTCGAATAAGCAAGACACATCCGGGAGTCAAGGTCACCCAAGCATGAGGCCCAGTCCGGCCAGGGGTCCAATCCCCGGCCCTGGTGGTGCTCAGTGTAGCTGGCTATGACCTGTAGAGGTGGGAGCGCGTTGCGTCATTTGGGCGACCGACAACGAAAGTGGTCAGTCATACTGCGTTGACCGATACCCACACCAAGCAGTGGTTTATTCCGAAAACAGTGGCCAATATCCTGCCTGTCTTAATGGCACTGGAAAATTGGGCTTCAACCATGAGCCAGCAAACATATCTCTTGTGTTGTAGTATTTTTGTGCGATCTCATCTCTATTCCGATCTCTAAGATTGTTGTAGATTTTCGAGAGCAGTCCGAACGAGGTCAACTCGATAACGACCCAAACAGGGAACCTACCACCATACTTCCTGTGGTGCCCAACGAAAACCTCTCGGCTCTTGTCGATTTCATCTTTCAGCTTCTCCAATATTTCTTCGTGGTAGCTTTCGTTCCTGAAGTTACGGTAATCGTTGTAACCTTCTGCCCCATACTTATGGGCAATCAAATAGGCTATATGGGTGCGGAGTAGAATCTCTATGCTTTCCAATACCGGCAGTATTAGATTGCGGAGTTTCTTGTCAAACTGGTAGAGGTTGTAAACATGCTGAAAGGAAACCCCCTCGTGGAATCTGTCGTCTGTCTTGAGCGTAAGCAAAACGGCTCACCCCGGTCCGCATTGTTAAGAGGCGTGGTGAGCTCTGTTGTCATTATTATGTACAATCCAATCTTTTCTGTCCAACAAGCTCGGCATGTGCAGCGCCCACCAAGTTGCGGATCCCCTCCAAACCGCGGAACTACCTTGCTTCGCAAAATGCATAGCAGGCCCCGCAACTACCGGACGATCATAGACCCGCGAACACAATCTTTCACCCAAAAAGGAGTCCACTGAGAGGTTACCCTCCAGGACTATTCCTCTTCCTCGCTTGGCTGAAGATGCAAATGGCTTCCGGGGACCATTTTATTCTATCTCTGGAAACGCCAATATGAGACTCCATTCCCGTGCCAACGAAAGCCCTAGCACCGGCGGGACATACTCGCCGATTGCTCCCAGCAGAAGTCTACTCGGGTCCAGGGCCGGCCGAAGCTTCAAGCACTCCCGCAAAACAAGCGTCATCATACCTTGACCGATTAGTTTCTGTGAGGTTACACTAGCGGTGACACTACATATGGTGGTATGGGGAATGACGATTACAAAACCGGGCACAATACGGGTGTCGATAGTTGGATAGGATCCCCAGTGGACTGAAGCGGCTTTTTTCAGGAGCCAGCGACCTTCCTTGGAAACCGCTGGCGGCTGAACTCCGCCGGATCGGCTTTGCGGTCGAGCAGTCTGCTGGAAAGCCAACTCATTGGGCTATACTCTATCCAGGTTTGCCGGATACCCCCATCCTAACGATCGTAGTAGATAGAGGGGCTATCCGGAAACCCGTATACCTATCCAGAATAAGAAAGCTAGTGCGGGAAGTTTTGGATGCTGTGGAGGGGGATAGCATTGAGTAGCCACGATGTT
>JAPXLN010000022.1:0-16290 GCA_033809515.1 Bacillota bacterium | reverse complement strand
TGCGGGTATTGACTCTGATGCCGTTGACTTCGGCCCTAATGGAGTTCTACAGCGGAGTGCTTATGATGCGCCAGCGGGCATCCCTGGTCATGTTCGCAAAGCTCGCAAACATGCTATCTACCTGCACTATCGCTGTGGGTCTGGCCACCTTGTTCCCCGGCATCGGAGGGGCGGCAGGCGCTGCTGCTATTACCCTGGGTCCGCTGGTTGAAGCGGGACTGTGCTTTTCCCTTGTCCGCAGGGTCCCTGAATGCTGTGACCTGGTGGAGCGAGACGTGAGCACAGTGACTCTGGGCGGCAGTGAAGGGTAATCGACAGTTTATGCGTCCATGATTTCTACGTCATAAGGCTCCGAAATCAGGATTGAGCTCGAGTGCATCCTGGCATAACTCAGTCAGAGAATGGCCCCATACTGCTTCGGCCCCTTGTGAAAACAGAAAAGCTTTCAGTCCTTTCTCGGCCGATTGCTGTGCCAGAAAGCATGCTAGGTTGTAGCGCTCGGCGGGAGCTTTGGGTGCCTGCGTTGGTCTGGCAGTTTGGGGGCCGGCGCTTCTTTAGGGTGGAGCTCCAGTGGCCATGATTGTGGCTGTCGGTGCATTCGCCATCTGCAAATATCGAAACTGCCGTCAAGGTTGGTGGGAGGATGTGAGATTGTGTGCATGCAGGCTGGATGCTATGATCTATCCACGGCTCAACGTGGCGGGAACTGCGTGGAGCACGGCAGAGTCCTACAACCTGGGAGCGAATACCGATGACAGATTGCCCTATGCCGGAGAACGGTTTCCGGCACCTTTACCGGGTTTTTGTGGTCGAAGACGATCTGAAAATGGCGGGTCTCATTTGTGAGTACCTGGAGAAGTACGGGTACAGCTCCTCCAGGGCTGAGCGCTTTGACGATCTTAAGTCGGAGTTTCTTCTCTTGTCACCTCACATTGTGCTTCTGGACATTAACCTCCCCTACATGGACGGCTTCTACTGGTGCAGACAGATCCGAACTGTGTCCAACGTGCCTATAATCTTCATCTCGGCCAGAACCGCTGACCCTGATCAGATACGTGCCATTGAAAACGGCGGAGACGACTACATCATGAAACCCTTTAACGTCGAGGTAATGATAGCGAAGGTCAGGAGCGCACTGCGAAGGTCCTACGGCGAGTATTCGGTTCAACAGAGTATGTTCCCTGATGTTTTGGAGTTTTCCGGCCTCTATCTGCACCGTAGCAAATGCACAATAGAACATGCAGGTCAGACGGCTGTTCTGACGCCCAAGGAAATGAGACTCCTTGAACTCATGGTATCCAAAGCGGAGCAGGCGGTTTCCAGAGAGGAGCTTCTTGAAGCTCTATGGGACGATGTTGAATTTGTCGACGACAACACGCTGTCTGTGAACGTTGCCAGAGTAAGAAAGAAACTCGAGGAAGTTGGAATAGCAGGTGCCCTTTCTACTGTCAGGGGCCACGGCTACCGTTTGAGCCCATCGTGGAGAAAAAACACCAAAGAGGTGTAGCCAGTTGAGGTTTCGAGACTACCTGGCTGACCGGGCCTTATTCATGATCGTATACTGCTGCGGCGTATTTTTGGCCCTTCTCACTGTCTGGCTAGAGTTCGCTGCAGGTGGTCTTGAGGTTCAGAGGAGCGCTCTGGTCTATGCCATGGTTCTGTCTGTGGTTCTCGGGGCTTCAGCTCTGGTTTTTGACTACCGGCGCAGCTTTGAGTTTCTGCGTCAGATAGAGCGAGCTCTCGATTCCGGCTGTTCGGTTGAGGACATAGTGTCCATCAGAGATCCTGTTTCACGGCAGGATAAGGTGTTTACCCGGATTTTGCAGGATCTTGGTCGCAGGCACCTGGATGAGCTGGCGCACTTTCGCCGCAATGAGGAATTCAGGCAGCATCTTGCCGATCGCTGGGTGCATCATATGAAGACCCCTGTCTCGGTAATCGAACTTCTGGTTCAGCAAGGCGAAGATGCTGCTGCTTTGGAGACGGCAAAGGGCCTTTTGAGCAGCATCGGCCAGGAGAACCGCCGGCTGACCGAGAGGCTGGGACTGTTTCTTAACTCTGTGAGAATGGACAGGTTCGAAAAGGATCTTCGCATTGAGTCAGTGGATGTTCTGCAATTGTGCAGGGACGTTCTGAACTCTCACAAGAAAGAACTCATACGCTATTCCATTTTCCCCAAAATCCAGTGCCAGACCCGGGAATTGTGGGTCCCTACTGATCGAAAATGGCTGAAGTTTGTCATTGAGCAAATTGTGTCCAACGCCATCAAGTACACCAGGATAAAGATTCCTGACAGGGGCGGGAGAAGCCTGGAAGTACACGCTCAGGTTGAGGGCAACTCGTGCATGCTTAGGATCGAGGACCACGGAGTAGGCATTCCTCCTGAGGACATTCCGCGGGTTTTCGATCCGTTCTTCACCGGCTATAACGGTCGCCTGGTTCCTGAGTCCACAGGTATGGGATTGTACCTTGCCCGCAGGGTAATCAGCAGTCTGGGGCACAGGATCTCCATAGAATCCAGGGTAGGAGAGGGAACTGCCGTTACAGTGACGTTCCTTTCCGGTTCCGTCATTGAGGGTGCAATCGAAAGGTCTGAGGGGCCTTGGCCTGTGGGTAAGGCGCATCCTACGAACTCCTGAATGAAGTGGCGAGCCCTGGATTCAGGTCGGCGACAAAGCTAGCCTTACGGGATTGTAAGGTCTGCCCTTCGAATTGAAAGGTTAATCGATGGAAGAGCCCCCTTCTCTGAAATACGCTTACTCTGAAGTACGCTTGTTCAAGACTGCAGGGAGGAAGCGACTATGGAAGTTGTCAAGGTACAGGGGTTGACCAAAGTTTACGGCTCGGAGAAGAGCAGCGCAGCTATCTGGGCGCTTAGCGATGTGAGTTTCCAGGTCCAAGAAGGAGAGTTTCTCGGAGTAATGGGGCCGTCGGGCAGCGGCAAAACCACATTGCTGAATCTCCTGGCATCTCTGGATGCCCCTACCTCAGGGGAGATTGAGGTAAACGGCATCAACCCGGCGTTGCTTGCAGACGAGGAGATGGCCCTTTTCCGGAGAAGGAATATAGGCTTCGTTTTCCAGGACTTTAACCTTTTGTATACCCTTTCGGTCAAGGAGAACATTGCTTTGCCGCTGGCCCTTGACAATATTTCGCCAGGCGAGATAGAGAGGCGGGTAGAGGAAGTGGCGACCCAGCTTGGGATAACCCGGATTCTTGACAAGCGAACGTTTGAGATCTCCCAGGGTGAGCAGCAGCGCACAGCAATCGCCAGGGCGATTGTCAGCAAACCCGGTGTGGTTCTGGCAGACGAACCTACGGGCAACCTTGACTCCAAAGCTGCCAACGATGTCATGGAGACCTTCGACAGCCTCAACCGCGATCAAGGAATCACGTTCTTGATGGTAACCCACGATCCCTTTGCCGCCAGCTTTTGCAGGCGGATTCTGTTTCTGAAAGACGGCCGGACTTTCTCAGAACTCAGGCGCGGAGACGGAAGGAAAGGATTCTTCCAGCAGATTATTGACGCTCTTGGCGTGATGGGAGGGACCTTTGATGACGCTCACCAATCTCGTCTCTAAGAACATGAAAGGCTTGCGGTACAAGTATGTCACGCTTCTTTTGAGCAGTATCCTTTCGGTTGTGATTTTCTATCTCTTTGCTTCTTTCGTGATGCATCCTGGTGTTGAATACGGTTATGATCTGCACGCAGCCAGGGTCAAGAAGGGCCTTGTGGCCTGCGAGGTCATTGTTGTCATCTTCTCCTTCTTCTTTGTCTGGTACTCCAGCTCTGCGTTCATCAGGTCCCGTTCGAGGGAGTTTGGCCTCGTAACCATGCTCGGCGCCTCGCGCAACCAACTGGGCAAGATGATCTTTTGGGAGAGCATGGCAATCGGCGAAGCTGCCGTGGGGGCGGGAATCTTGCTGGGCACTTTGCTCCTGAGGCTGTTTCTTTCGGCTATGAGCCTAATGCTGCAGGTGGATTCCCCAATCCAGTTTGCGCTGGTACCCAAAGCCATTGTGCTTACTTTGGCCGGGTATTCCATTCTGTTTGCCCTGGTAGCGTGGATCAATGTCCGAACCTTGAAGACCGGCCAGATAGTTCAGCTGGTCAGGGAATCGCAAAAAGCCAAGAAACCTCCGGCCTTCTCGCCGGCCCTTGGCCTTATTGCAGTGTTGTGTCTCGGGGTCGGCTACTATCTTGCATGGACTACGGACGGATATACGGTGCTTTTTCGGATGCTTCCTGTCATAGGTATAGTCTCTGTAGGCACTTACTTCCTGTTTACTCAGGTCAGCACGGGTTTGCTTGAGAGTTTCCGGCGAAATAAGAGCGCATACTTCCGGAACATCAACCTTCTCACCGCGGCCGAGTTGGGTTTCAAGATACAGGATAATGCTAGAGTGCTTTGTGTTACGGCAATTCTCAGCGCATTTGTCGTAACAACCGTGGGCTCTCTTAACATTGGCACTCAGATGCTGGTGGAAGCGAGGGAGTTTCAGTATGCGCAAGCCCTCAGCATAGCGATTCAGGGTGCTGTCCCGCCTTCGCAGCTGGGCGAACTGGACCGTCAAATCCGCCGGGAGTTTGAAGCTGACGGACTGAAGATCAAGTCCGGCGTAGTTATTCCAGGGATTATGTTTGAGCGTATTTTTGGGCCAAATGCGACTTTTCCTTTTCCTTTGGTATGTGAGGAAGACTACAACCTATGGGCAGTTCAAAGCGGCGCTCCTTCTGTGAGTGTCATGCCGGGTCATGCAGTGATGGTCAGTGAGTACCCATGGCACACTGAGCATCCCACTGCATTTTGGGGGTATCTTGGGTCACGGCCTCCGTTTGGAGTGGAAGACCCTGATAAGGACAAGGTGAAATTCGTAGTTGATGAGGGAATACTGATGTCCATCCTGAACGGACCGTACAACCGTGTTCTTGTGATTGATTCCGGTGAGATGCAAAGGCTTCTTAGCGGGGCAGCGTCCGAAGATAATCTGGTGCTTGTGAGCTACGAGATCAGCAACTGGACGCAGTCTTATGACGCCGTAAAAAGGATCAGGGCCTCACTGACCGAACAAACAGAGGGATTTGGCTGCAGGATACTCGACTTTTCGTCCCGGGTTGCGCCGTACCAGGAGACCAGGCAAACCAGAAGTCTGATAATGTTTCTTGCCTTGTTCGTTACGGCCTTGTTCTCCCTGGGTGCAGGCAGTATGCTGCACTTTAGGCTCTTTACGGACCTTGAAGAAGACCGGGCAAGGTTTATGTCCATGAGACGCCTGGGGCTGTCGTGGCGCGAGATCAAATCCATAGTCACAAGACAGGTGGCTGTGCTGTTCTTTGCCCCCTTCGCCGTGGGAATTGTACACAGTGTGTTTGCTTTCAAGGCGTTGGTGCAAACACTTTTGTCTGACCCGTCAAGCCTGAAGAACATGCCGTCGGTGCTTACATCCACGACTGCACAGTACGTCATGGCACCCATTGGCATATTCCTGACGCTTCAGGCGGTGCACTTCCTGATTTCCAGGAAGGCATACATGAGTGCTATTGTGTCTGGTGACAGGTAAGGTAACATTGATCGTCAGAGGCCCCATGCCACGGCGGTTTGGATGTTCAGGAAGGAGCGATAGAAGATGCCGGAGATTCGCAGGATTGTCCTGGTTTTGGCCGTTATTGCAGCTGTCTGTGGCTTTCTCTTGGCAGCCATGCCCTTGCCTGAACCGAACCTTCCCTGGGCCTTTGGTTTTGCCGCCACTGACGAAAACAACGGTTCCGCTGGTTTGGTTGGAAAAGTAGTGGCAGTGCCATATGACCAGATACCTGACAGTCTGAAGAAAGCTGTAGTAGCGGTTGAAGACAAGAGATTCTTCAGGCACAAAGGCATTGAGATCAGTTCTATCGGGAGAGCATTTCTCATAAACCTCAAAGCCGGTGAGGTAGTAGAAGGCGGGAGCACTATTACCCAGCAACTGGCCAAGAATCTGTTTCTGACGCAGGACAGGACGCTAAAACGAAAGCTCATTGAGGCAGTCTATGCCATCAAGCTGGAAATGAGCTATTCTAAGGAAGAGATCCTGGGGATGTATCTGAACGTCATTTACTTTGGTCACGGATCCTATGGCTGCGAAACAGCTTCGGAGCTGTATTTCGGCAAGCCGGTGCAGGAGCTTACTCTGGCTGAATCAGCCATGATGGCAGGGATAATAAAGGGTCCGGAGATCTACTCGCCATATTACAACCCGGATCTGGCAGAGCAAAGGAAGATTGTGGTTCTTGATCTTATGGTAAAGCAGGGCGATATTGACCATAGCCTTGCGGAGAAAGCTAAGAAAGAGACGGTTAAGCTGAACGGCGAACTCAAGAGGCCAGGGGGGACTCACAGTGACACCGGTGATGGTCGGGGGCTGGTTCAAGCGTACGGTAACTTTGGTTTTGCTGGGAGTTTTGCTTCTTGGCCTGTTTTTGTCGGCATGTACGCCGAAAGGACCGGTTAGGCCACAGAAGACTCAGGAGGAGTTGGAGGTTATGGCCAGGGAGTTCATTCTCGCTCTCGCTGAAGGAAAGTATGAGGAAGCACGCAAGGGATTTGACAAGAAGCTGACGCAGGCAGTGCCTGCGTCTGACCTTAAAGAGCTCTGGGCAGGCATGGTGTCCCAAGCGGGTGCCTGGCAGAAGATTGCCGGAACCAGATTCGCAGAGGAAGCCGGATACCGGGTTGTCTACGTGACGGGTGTGTTCGAGAAGGGTTCTCTTGATATTAAGGTGGTATTCAACGCTGAAGGGAAGATATCCGGCATGTGGCTGGGAGCTCTGGAGTCTAGTCAGTATAAGGCCCCGGGCTACGCCGACCAGGACCTGTTCACTGAAAGGGAGGTTATCGTAGGCCAGGGGAAATGGGCTCTCCCGGGCACTTTGACCATACCTCGTATTACCCAAAAAGAAGCTAGAGTCCCGGCAGTGGTTTTGGTTCATGGCTCAGGGCCAAACGACAGAGACGAGACCCTTGGACCAAACAAACCGTTCAAGGATCTGGCATGGGGATTGGCCTCAAGAGGCATCGCTGTGCTTCGCTATGAAAAGCGAACCAAGGAGCATGCAGCTGAGTTAGCAAACTCTGCAGAGGGCAAGAGTATCACCGTCAAAGAAGAAACCGTAGATGATGCTGTGCTGGCCGTGAATCTCCTTAAGAAGACCGACGGGATAGACCCGGACAGAGTGTTCGTGCTTGGCCACAGCCTTGGCGCCACTGTAGGGCCAAGAATAGCTGAGGCATGCAGTAGTGCGCCCATAGCTGGTCTTGTGATGATGGCAGCTGCAAGCAGAAACCTGGTTGACCTGATCCCGGAGCAAATTGAGTATTTGGCTAACCTGGATGGAACCGTAGACGAGGGCGAGTTGAAGCAGATCCAGGAAGTAAAGACCGCGGTTGAGAGGATTAAGTCAGGGACCATGGCAGAGGGAGAGATGGTTCTCGGGGCCCCCAGGTCCTACTGGGACGACCTTGCTTCTCACAATCAGGTTGAGACAGCCAAGCGTTTGACCCTGCCAATTCTCATTCTACAGGGAGAACGGGACTACCAGGTTACCATGACTGATCTTCAGGGATGGAAAACTGCTTTGTCTGACAAGTCCAATGTGGTTTTCAAGACGTACCCGGGCCTGAACCACCTGTTTATGACCGGGTCGGGCAAGAGCACTCCAGACGAGTATTCTGTGCCGTCTAGCGTTTCTGAGGAAGTGGTGAACGACATAGCTAAGTGGGTTAAGGAGGCGGCTTACGGTCCCAAGTAGCCCCCGTATGTGAACGTCTTGGACTCGAGGAGACGATGCCTTGCACGATGCCTTGCACAATGCCTTGCACAAGGAACTCCTAGACAGTTCCCTGGCCGAGTATGGTTTGCCAGGGTGTTCCTCCTTTGAGGCGATGCAGCGATTTCAGTCAGGATCCAAGTTCCGGGAATGGCTTGTCAGACAGGGTGAGACCGGCATCTGGTCCGCAACGGGATACGATCCGAGACAAGTTCAGTCATTTGCCCCAGGGCGTACAGCCACGGCGAGCGTCGTGCCATGGTTCGTGCTCCAGGGGCAAACTCATGGCATCACATACCTGGCTATGCCGATGAAGTGGATGAGACTTCCCAGCGAGACCAATATGTGAAATACCTCGTGGAACCCGAAAAGGCCAGGCAGAAAGTTTGGCTTCTTGACTGCGTATATAGTTGCGCCGGCCAGGTACATTGCTCCTCCGGCCCCGATGCAGGTAAGCGCCTGCCAGGGCAGATTGCGTACTAATTGCACCACAGGTATGAAGACAAGGCAGCTGAGCAACACGTAAAGCATGGTGTAGAGCCACCGGGGCCCCTTAATCAGAAACAACTGAACGCAGCATGCTGCGACGGTCAGAATCCACATAGCGGCCAGCATGGAGCTTCGCCACAGACCCTTAAGCCCATAGTAAAGCACCGGCGTTGCACTTCCGGCAATAAGGATGTTGATGGCCAGATGGTCTATTCTCCGCAGTATAGCTTCTTTGCGTGCAGTCGTTTTCAACCAGTGGTACAGCGTGCTGGCTGTATAGAGGACCAGCATGCTGGCACCGTACACTGCGGCTATCAGGAGTTGGGAACTACTGCCGCGCGCCGCCCAAAGCAAGACCACAAGGCCAACTGCAGATGCAATCAGGGTAGCCAGGTGGGTGAGAGTGCTGATGGGATCTTTCATGCCAAGCCGCTTCATGAGCTCACGTCCTTTCCAGAGGCCGGTGACCTGGTTGAATCAGTGGCCAGGTGACTTTCGGCACAGCCCCGCTGCCATTTTACTGTAACCCCGCCGAAACTACAAAGCGTTGTACAGTGCTATTTGCCGGGTGCTGGTCCGGAGCCTATTATTCCCTCGATTCTCTGGAACACTCCATGGCGCAGGTTCACTGCTTACGATGTGGACAGTGAAAATGTCTCAGACCTTTGAAATCCAAGGAAACGGTCGCTCACTGGCAACAGCATAGCCAGTGGAAGTCCCTGAGCTTGCGGAAACCGGCTGATCGATGAGTTCACTGGCAACGGCATAGCCAGTGGGAGCCCGAGAGCTTGCGGAGAGCGGCTGATCGGTGAGTTCACTGGCAACGGCATTGCCAGTGGAAGTCCCAGAGCTTGCGGAGACCGGCTGATCGGTGAGTTCACTGGCAACGGCATTGCCAGTGGAAGTCCCTGAGCTTGCGGAAGCCGGCTGATCGATGAGTTCACTGGCAACGGCATAGCCAGTGGGACGGTCCCGGGCCTTCGGATTGGGTGAAAACGGTCGCTCACTGGTAACGGCATAGCCAGTGGGAGCCCGAGAGCTTGCGGAGAGCGGGTGATCGGTGAGTTCACTGGCAACGGCATAGCTAGTGGGACGGTCCCGGGCCTTCGGATTGTATGGAAACGGTCGCTCACTGGCAACGGCATAGCCAGTGGGAGCCCGAGAGCTTGCGGAGAGCGGCTGATCGGTGAGTTCACTGGCAACGGCATAGCCAGTGGGACGGTCCCGGGCCTTCGGATTGCACGGAGACGGTCGCTCACTGGTAACGGCATAGCCAGTGGAAGTCCCAGAGCTAACGGAAACCGGGTGATCGGTGAGTTCACTGGTAACGGCATAGCCAGTGGGAGCCCGAGAGCTTGCGGAGAGCGGCTGATCGGTGAGTTCACTGGTAACGGCATAGCCAGTGGGAGCCCGAGAGCTTGCGGAGACCGGGTGATCGGTGAGTTCACTGGCAACGGCATAGCCAGTGGGACGGTCCCGGGCCTTCGGATTCCGCGGAAACGGTCGTTCAGTGCCTATGCCATGGACAGCGGAAGTGCCCGGGCTGCAGGAAACAGTTGGGTGCCTGGTGGTATAATGCAAGTAGCAGCCGTTGTGTTTTCTCCACACGGGGAAGGTGAGTTAGCGATGAAAGTCTTCTTGTCTGTTATGACCATGTTGATTCCAGTGACCATGATAGGTATTGGAGCATTGTGGCGGAATCACCCGCCCCAAAGCATGAACTGGGTATATGGCTACAGGACTGCTATGTCTATGAAAAACAAGGAGACCTGGGATTTCGCTCACAGATATCACTCAAGGGTGTGGCTCCTCGCCGGTCTCGTTCTGGGCCTCGTGTCGCTGGTTGTTCTGGTTGCAGCGCGGCTCACATGTCAGACTTCAGGTGAGTTTGAACGCTGTGTGATGGCTGTTATGCTTGCTCAGGTTCTAGCACTGCTTTTGTCGATTATCCCAACTGAAAGGGCTCTCAGGAAACGCTTCCATGCAGATGGGACGCCCAGGTCATGAGTATTGCAGGGGTCGGATAATAAAGGCGCTTGCTGCGTTCGGGGCAACTGCGCCGGGGCGTCCGCAAGCCTGGAGTTGCGTGATGCTTACGACGGAGGCCATGTCGTGAGGGATGCGTGAAAATGCTTAGGGGCGGGCTATCTCTTGACGGAATATGGCGATGCATTCTATGGCGATGGACTCAGCAGGGCGCTTTCAAAGCTTCCTGAACGGTCCAGGATTATGGTGGTCGGCCAACCCGATACGGGAAAAAGCACACTTGTCGCCTTACTTGCCCGGCACTTCCAGAGGATCTCAAGGCGAGTCGCTGTGGTTGATACTGACGTGGGTCAGGCTGACGTAGGGCCTCCCGGGTTTATTTCCTACGGTTTTGTGGGACAGTGTGAGGGGCAGGAAGGCCTGTCGCGGCAGCCGGCCTCGTTGAGAGGCGCTATGCGGCAAGGGTCATACTTAGTCGGGAGTACATCTCCGTACGGGAGGCATCTTCCCGTTGTGACCGGCGCTGAAGCTTGTGTCCGGTACGCAGAGAAGGCAGGGGCAGACATAATCCTTGTGGACACGTCAGGCCTGGTGAGCCCCCGTGTTGGCGTGCAACTTAAGTGTGCCAAGGCCTGTGCCATCCAGCCTCACCTCATCATTGCCCTCAGTGCGCCGGGCACCGGGCCTCTGTTGGATAACCTGGGACTGCTCGGGTTCGATGTGGTGCGCCTTATGCCCGGTCTGCATGTGCGAGCTAAGACCACGGTGCAGCGCCGGGAAAACCGGGTGGGTGGTTGGAACAGGTATCTCCATGGCGCTTTGTCTTTTCCCCTGGAGCTATCCAGTGTGAGGGTCTACTCCTGGTGGGGGGAAACTCGTTATGTCGATACCGGAGACATGCCTACCGGGACTGTGGTTGCGGTGCCTGATCCCCTGAGGCTCGGTCTTCAGATCCCAGGGGTATGGATTCAGTCTGAGAGCGGCCCAACAGTCTTCGGAGCACTGCCCCCGGGCTACGAGCCGGGCTCAGTCTGGGCCACTTCCTATAAGCTGGGTCTCAATGGAAAGCAAGTGACTTTGGCATAGTGTGGGCGGGGCAGGTTGCAGGGGATCCGGGAAGTCGCAGAGAAAGCGAGCATGGTGATTCCATCCAGAAAGAGGTTCCATCCTTCTAGAAACGAAATGGGGGCGTTATGTATGGCCGGATCAAAGCTGGAGTCCTGCAGCCGAGATCACGATTGCAGTCGGGATTGCGATTGCAGCCGGGATGATTGTGCCCGCAAGTATGTGGAGGAAGCGACCATCAGGAAGCTCCAGGAGGGAATGTCGTCCGGGAGGCTGACCTCAAGGGATATTGTCAGGGCCTACATGGACCGTATTGCTCTTTATGACAGGCAGGGTCCGGGGCTGAACTCGGTTCTGGAGTTGAACCCTGAGGCGCTTCTGATTGCAGAGGCGCTGGATGCGGAGCGTGCTCGGAAGGGGCCAAGGGGGCCTCTCCATGGCATACCTGTTTTGGTAAAGGACAATGTAGATACTGCTGACATGATGCACACCAGTGCCGGGTCGTTGGCGCTTGCTGATTCGTATGCGCCGAGGGACTCCTTTGTAGCGCGCAAACTGCGGGAGGCAGGAGCCATTATCCTGGGTAAGGCCAACATGACTGAGTGGGCCAACTTTATGACAGATAAAATGCCCAACGGATACAGTTCCCGGGGCGGCCAGGTGCTGAACCCTTACGGGCCCGGCGTTCATGATGTGGGAGGCTCAAGTTCGGGGTCGGGGGCTGCGGTGGCCGCAAACCTGGCAGCTGTCTCTATAGGAACGGAGACGTCCGGGTCTATTTTGAACCCTGCGTGTAATAACTCGCTGGTCGGGATCAAGCCTACAGTGGGCCTTCTGAGCCGCTCAGGAGTGGTCCCCATTTCTCACGTTCAGGATACCCCTGGTCCTATGGCTAGGACTGTTGAGGACGCGGCTGTTCTTCTGGGCGTTTTGACCGGAGTCGATGAGGAGGACGTGGCCACCTGGGCAAGCGAAGGCAGGTTTTACAGCGACTATACCCGGTTTCTTGACAGGGATGGGCTGAAGGGGGCCCGTATAGGCTTTGCTCGGTCGTTTTTGGAGCGGTTGGATGAGGAACGAGTTGCGCTTATCTCAGCCGCAGAGGAAGCTTTCAAGGATGCAGGAGCTGAGATCGTTGAAGTCATTGTGACCCGTCCCCGGAGGTGGCAGTCGAGCAGCCTGATCCATGAGTTCAAGCCAGCTATAAACAGGTACCTGTCGCGTTTACCGGCTAACGTGGCAGTTCACTCTTTGAAGGAACTAGTGGAGTTCAATGACAGCCGGCCTGACGTGATGCTGAAGTACGGTCAGACGGTTCTGGTGAAGTCCGAGGCCACCAGCGGGACTCTGACCGAGCCGGACTACATTGCAGGCAGGGCTGAGGAGGACCGGACTTCCAGGGAAAGCATTGACTCGGTTCTCAATGAGCACAGGCTGGACGCTATTTTGTTCCCGCTGATTATGAATGCTGCCATTTCGGCAAGAGCAGGGTACCCTTCCATAACCGTGCCCGTAGGATACACACAACAAGGCAGGCCTGTTGGGGTCACCCTGGCTGCAGGTGCGTACTCTGAGCCGGTATTGATCAGGCTGGCCTACGCCTTTGAGCAGGTGACGCAAGCCCGCAAGTCTCCAAAGCTGGAGTAGACCTGCAGGCAGACCGGTTGGTACCAAGAGGCGGCCGATGATGGTGGGGCTGGTTGCCGAATAACCGAGCAGGCCGGCTATGCGGGTCATTAGACCCATGGGGCCTTCACTGCCGGTGCCGCTTGCCCGGGTTTTCGGCTATTGCCCTAAGGTCTAAGGTCAGGGCTGCCGGTCAACGGTCACAAGGCGTCTGGCCCCATCCCAGTTTACATCAGCTCCAAGAGCTTCTCCCAGATAGCGAAGGGGAACCATGGTCCGGTTGTTTTGCAGCACCGGCACAGTGTCCATCTCTTGCTCTGTACCGTTGATCTTTATGACCGGGCTGCCAATGCGCAGTTCTACTTTGGTTTCGCCTTTCGCGATTGTCACTTTGCGCAGAGCAGCGTCCCAGCCCACTTGCGCCCCAAGAGCTTCGCAGATGGCCCGGACCGGGACCATGGTGCGGTTGTTAGTGTCTATGTAGGGGGTTGAGTCAAAGAATATGGGGACGTTGTTGACTATAACCCCGACTTGTCCGCTTTCTGTGTATTCACCCAGGTACCCGTATATAAGATAGTGGCGGCGCTCTCGCTTGAACTTCTCAAGTTCCTGCTTGTACCGGCGTTCTATCTCTTGAGGGGAAAGCTTTTGCTCCAGCCATTGGCCGACCCTGTCTGTGCCCATTACCTTATCGAACATTATAATGTTCGTGGGTCCGCTCTTGGGCACCTTGAAACCGGTGAGCTGTCTGGCATAGGCCAGGGCATGGAAGCCCGTTTTGGCAGGGTTGAACGTATGGTAGTCAGTGATGCTTAGTCTGACGCCGCCATGGGACCCGATCGCTTCGGGAATGAACTCTACGCCGGGAAGATTTGCAGAGTTGAGCATGTCTGCGAACCTCTCGGCGTCAATGCCTGCGCCGCCTATCCATTTGAACTTGTCTGCTTGATAGATGCCGGTTCCTTCTCCAAGCCCGGTAGCCATGTAGCCAAAAACCGAGTCAATGTCGGGTATGTTAGGCGAGGTCGCAACCCATTCCAGGCCCGTATCCTGGTAGATCATGTCCCGGGTGTAGCCTTCCATGGGTACGACTGTCAGGTCGGCGCCGATCTTCCGGTTGAAAAAGAGGGCCAGCTCTCCGACGGTCATTCCGTGAGCCATGGGCAAGTTGTCAATTCCGACAAATGACTGGAACTTGTCTTCCAGTACCGGGGCCTCAACGATCTCGCATCCAACAGGGTTGGGGCGGTCAAGGACGATTACCGGTTTGCCGTATTTTTCGGCCGCTGTTATAGCGTTTCGGAGAGTGGAAATGTAAGTATAGGTGCGGGATCCTACGTCTTGAACATCGTAGAGGAGAACGTCGATGTCTTTGAGCATTGCCTCTGTGGGTTCCCGGGTGGGCCCGTACAAGCTGTAAACGGGAATATTCAGGGTTGGGTGAGTATATGATTCAACCCATTCCCCGGCTTTGGCTTGACCGTCAATGCCGTGTTCCGGTCCGTAGAGAGCTTTCAGGGTGAGCGATGGGTCGTTGGCCAGCACGTCTATGGTGCTTTGTCCCCGGCGGTTGACGCCGCTTTGATTTGTGATGAGACCTACCTTCTTGCCTTCAATGAGGTGACGGTAACGGCTGTACAGCACCTCGTTACCTAGTTTGAACTCAATGAAGTTTGCTGCTTGAACAGGCCTCGTGTGAGGAAGAAAGAGGACGGATGCAATGACGCTAAGTGTAAGTAGAAATGCAAGCGAAGTTGCACACGAAGATGCACGAAAAGACGCACGTGAAGGTGCGACCATAGATGCTTGCATAGATTCAGGTTTTCTGCGCATGTTTTGTCTCCTTGCGTTTTTCATCAATTTTGCGGCTGGCATTATGTCGAACTCCCGGGTTCTCTGACGTCCGGGGTGAGATTTTGTTCCGGGTCAGGGCAAACTACATGGTGACAGAGACAGGCAGAATCGTCGAGGATTTGCGCTGCCGCGTACCGACACCGGGCCCAAACACGGCTGTACAGCGATCCTGGACGGCAAGACGAAGTGGGAGGGACTACAGGTGCCCAAGAGAATCGCTTTGATCGGTTCGAGCGGCGGAAACCTCTTTAACCTTGGCGGGAAGAATCCGGTTAACCTTATTGAGGAAGTGATCCGCCAGGCAGACGCCGCCGGAGTGGTTGTGTCGAAGGTGCTGTTTGTAGCGGCCAAGGCATCTATGGACCAGGCAGGTCCTGATACACCTGCTGAATTGTATGTTCTGGCGAATGGCTCACCGGAAGTCATTTTCAGTGGTTCGCTAGAGGAGGTGAATGAGAAGGCAAAGGAGTCTGACCGGGAGGTCGCGGCGGACATTGAAAAAGGCCTCATAGACGGCCTGTTCCTTGTCAGCGCCGATCCTGACGGTGTCAACCAGGCCAGCATTTCGGCTGCAGCCGCCAGAAACCTGGTGGCCGTAGGAACCGGTGGAACTTCCATGGCCAAGGCACAGTCAATGGGCCTTTCGGTAATAGCGGTTTCCGGGACTACCGGAACCACCAACCGTACAAGAGCCATCGCCGGAATGTCAGCCCTTGCCAAGCATTGGGACCTCAAGTACCGTCCTATGATTGGCAGAGGCGGTACAAAGGCCGCGGACCGGGAGGGCTCACCGTGGTCAAGGGTGAACTTCCGTGGGATCATGATGGCTGCCCTGCCTGGTTTCATCGCCATGGCATTGACACTGGCAATAGGGAAGATCCCGGGTCTGGGAGTTTTTACCGGGATATTTGACACCATGATCGGCGCTCTTCCTGTGATCGTAGCGGTGGTGGCCGCTAAGCAGGTCTCAGAACTTGATGAAGTGGCCATTGTAGCGGGCGTTGTGGCAGGGACCCTGTCGGTCAGCGGCGGGATACTGGGCGGAATTGTAGGCGGCGTTCTTGCAGGCGTTCTGGTTTCCTATCTGATCGTAGCGTGCTTTAACTGGCGATTTCCTGCCACCACAGCTAACATTGTGGCCGGCGGCCTGTCGGGGCTCATTGCAGGGCTTGCAGTGTACTTCCTCATTGCTCCTGTTGCCCTTTGGGCCGGAAACGGCATTAGGACTCTCATCGATACGCTGGTCGGCTTCAACCCCATTGTTGCCGGCGCTGTGGCCGGGTTTCTTATGTGGCCTGCTATCATCGGCGGTGTTTACCATGCGGCCATTTTGCCCATTGTTCTTTTGGAGATGGAGAAGACCGGAAACAGTTTCCTTGGTTCTATCGATATGACCGCACTTGTCATGGTTTCCGCCGGGATCACTCTGGCCAACATCGTGTATCCGCGGACCAAGGGCGAAGCTA
>JAPXLN010000021.1:0-17295 GCA_033809515.1 Bacillota bacterium | reverse complement strand
GCCGAAAGCTTGCGGAAACCCGTTGATCGGTGAGTTCACTGGCAACGGCATGACCAGTGGAAGCCCAGAGCTTGCGGAAACCCGTTGATCGGTTAGTTCAGTGGCAACGGCATTGCCAGTGGGCCGGTCCCGGGCCTCCGGATTGGGTGGAAACGGTCGCTCACTGGCAACGGCATTGCCAGTGGAAGTCCCAGAGCTTGCGGAGACCGGCAGATCGGTAGGTTCACTGGCAACGGCATTGCCAGTGGAAGTCCCTGAGCTTGCGGAGACCGGCTGATCGGTGAGTTCACTGGCAACGGCATTGCCAGTGGAAGTCCCTGAGCTTGCGGAGACCGGCTGATCGGTGAGTTCACTGGCAACGGCATAGCCAGTGGAAGCCCCTGAGCTTGCGGAGACCGGCTGATCGGTGAGTTCACTGGCTACAGCGTGGACAGTGAAAGCGCAGGAGGCCGCACCCTGGGCGAAACCTCTGGCCCGGCTAACCCGGATGGCCCAGGTGCGATATACCCAGTCCCAGGCATTCGTGCTCGTTTCCCCTGATAGGGCCGCCGATGCTTCCGTATAAGGCCACTGCCACCCACAAGCCGCGCCCTGTGTCTCCGGCGATCTGCGGTCCGCGGACAACGCAAAACCGCAACCCGGCTGTGCGCAGAATGCTGCCGAGTGCCAGCTGCCCGCGTCCGACGCCGTGCAGTGCCTCAATGATGGCATGGTACAGGGCATGATCTTCAGGGTATTCGGTGCTGACTACACCCTCGCGGCGGGCAGCGGTCTCGATGGCTGCAATGACTTTCTTGAGGTCCATCGAGCCTACGCTGCCGGCGACCAACCGGTAGCCCTGGTCACTGGCTGCAGCTATGTCTTCTTCCGACATGTCCCCAAGGGCCATGTGGACGGCAACCTTGCCGATAGTCCTCACGTTCTGATTACCATTCTGATTCACATTCCTATTCATGTTCCCATTCCCGTTGTCAGCCATGCCGCTTTCCCCCAAACTCACGGCATGCAGGGCTTGCCGCACTGCGCCGTCCCACTGCACTCCCCCGTGCATGGATAGCCTCCGCTGAGCAACGCTCCGCCGGGCAGCATTCCGCCAAACAGCAGGTGTACGCAAGCCGCCGGAGCCCCGTTTCGTAGCACAGACCAGGGGGGCGGGACGTAGCGGGCCCCCCTGCCTGGAATCTGCTCAGTCTGTGAGCTACTTCTCCTCAAGAATAAGGCTATAGCCGTGGTTGTGCAAATCCTCCGCCAAATGGCCTTCTCTGATGGAGCGGGCGACGTTTTCGATTAGGCCTGACATGACAGAGTCCTGTGCCACATAGGGCGCGACCTTGCGGACGGCTTCAAAGACCACTTTGGTGCCGCCGCCGAGCAAAACTGCCGCGCCTGACGGTCTGCTATCCGGCCCGTTATCCGGCGCATCATCCGGCCCGTTATCCGGCGCGTTGTCCGGCGTGTTATCCGGCGCACTGCCTGGCATGGCCGGCGCACCCGGCACGCCCGGTGCGATGTCCGACGCCGTGGCGTCGCCCGAGCCCGGACTTGCCTGGTTAGCCCGGAGGTCCAGCGCCTGAGCGGCCGCAAGGAGTTCAACGGCGGCAACCGTAATCGCATGGTTCACCACCTCAGCAGCCTTGGACGCCGCCGCCGTGGCCATGCTAATGTGGTCCTCCTGGTCGTTGCAGACAGGGATTGACTGCACCGACGCCGGGTTGGACAGCACTCTGGCCTCGTTGACCAGGGAGGCCGCCGAATACTGGGGTATCATGTAGCCTGAGTTGAGCCCCGGGTCCGCAATAAGGAAGGCGGGCAGGCCGCTTTGACCCGGATTCATCAGCTGGTTTGTCCTCCGCTCGGACATGGCTGCCATAGACGTCATGGCGATGCACAGGTAGTCCATGACCGCGCCCACAGGCTGTCCGTGGAAATTGCCTCCGTTGATGACCTTGCCGCCCACTACCAGCGGGTTGTCGGTGGCAGAGTTGATTTCGACGCTGAGGACGTCGGCCACGTGCATCAGGGCCGTAATGGCCGTCCCGTGGACCTGAGGTACGCACCGGAAGGAATACGGGTCCTGAATCCTGGGCCGGTTGGCCGAGTCTACTGCCTTACTGCCCTGGACAAGGCCGCGAAGATGCGCCCCAGCCAGCATGGCCCCACGATGGGGTCTGAGCTCCAGGAGGAGCGGCGAATAGGCTGACGTGGTCCCCCGGAAGGCCTCCAATGACAGGGCTGCCGCCGCATTCTGAGCCTCCATGAGCCGCATTGCCCTGGCCCAGGTCAGCACCGCTACGGCAGTCATGAATGCGGTCCCGTTCAAGAGCGCAAGCCCTTCCTTGGCCTGGAGTTTCAGGGGTTCAATGCCGGCCTGCTTCATGGCCTCAGCCCCGTCAAGGACGCAGCACTCCCCACCATGCCCTGCGCCATGCCCACTCCCATGGGCCGCACCATGCCCGGCGCAGCACTCCCCACCATGCCCTGCACCATGCCCTGCACTGTGCCCGGCGCCGCACTCCCCCACGAACCAGGCCTTCCCTTCTCCCGTGAGTACCAGCGCCAAATCCGCCAGCGGAGCAAGATCACCGCTTGCTCCCAGGGACCCTTTTTGATGCACAAGGGGAATAACACCCCTGTTCAGCATCTCCACAAGCGTTTCGACAACCTGGGGGCGTACGCCGGAATTCCCCCGGCAAAGGCTGTTAGCGCGCAACAGCATGGCAGCTCTCACGACTTCTTTGGGGAAGAGACCGCCTACGCCGCTGGCGTGGCTCCTAACCAGGTTCTGCTGGAGTTCGGCCAGGGCGTTGGCCGGAATCGACGTGTCGCACAGAGAGCCAAACCCGGTGTTTATGCCGTACGCAGGACGTCCGCTCTTGAGGTAACTCTCTACCTCATCGCGTCCGTGTCGTACCCGGTCCAGGGCGTCAGGGCCAACCGTCACCTTGACGCCGTCGCAAGCAACGCTGACTACATCCTCCAGCCTTAGAGTCGTGCCTGTAAGCTCAACTGCCGGTTCAGCTGTCAGTTTGCCTATCCGATTATCTGTCCGCTTATCTATCCGTTTATCTGTCCGTTCAGCCATGTCATCTCACTCTCCTCAGCCAATAGAATTCCCACTTTCCTTCTGTGTCGGCGCCCACGCTCAGCGCAGAAAGCAAAAAGGGGCCACGTGGGCCCCCTCATGTCTACCGTCTCTGGGCTGACTCTAAGAGATTTCTACACTCGCTTTCCGAATCCTTCTTCCCCCACACTTCCGAAACTTGCCTATGTTTCCCGACCCTAAGTTGCTCGTAAAACGAGCAGCTTTCCTTCTAGCTTGCTCGTCTGTCAAGCAGGTTTCTGGAGAAGTTGTCCGGAAAACGAGCAACTTGACCTCCAGTAGGAGCGCGGAGGCTTTTGTGTAAATGGGCTATTGGGTCGTAGTGCGCTGCGCAGCTTTTCCAGAAGACCTCAGATCCCCTGGAGAACCACCCAAACGCTGGGGTCTTGAACACCCCGCGGCATGGCCTACCCAGGAAACAGGCGAGAGCTCCTAATAACTTGGGGTGCCGGTTTTGCGGTTGCTCACAGCAGTAGTGCTTTATATAATCAGCGCGACACCCGGGGTCGGTCATCGTAGCCATATGAGGCCCAACACGCTTTTACTGCTAATCTGGGACTTGACCTACCCGGTCGCCTCAGCCGGGAATATTGAGAGGTGAGCTCCTGGTTTTTCCATCGATTACGCGACCGTATGTGCGTCTGTTACCGCGGCAGTCGGATAGTCTGCCGCAGATCATCAAGGAGGGTCAAGAATCCGGGCCTGTATCCGCATTATACTCTGTGACAGATGGCAGTGGGAGAACAGACGGAGGGCAGATGACAGGCTGGCGGCGGACAGACAGCGGATAGATGACGTGCGAACGGCGGACAGACCGCAGGAGGTGACACTGTGAAGGAACAGGTCCGAGCGGTTCAGCGAATGCAGGACTACATCGAGTCTCACCTGCAAGACGCTATTACGTTGAGCGCTCTGGCCAACGTGGCCGGATATGCTCCAGAACACGCCAGCAGGCTCTTTACGAAGTATGTGGGCATAGGCCCCTTCGAGTACGTGCGCGCTCGCAGGCTGTCCCGGGCAGCCCTGGAGCTGCGTGACACGAGGAAGCGGGTTCTGGACGTAGCCCTCGAGTATGTATTCGGGTCCCACGAAGGGTTCACCCGTGCCTTCTCAAGCAGATTCGGGATGTCACCCCGCCGCTACCGTCAGACGGCCCCTCCCATCCGGCTGTTTCAGCCGCGCAGTGCCTACCTATTCTATCTGCACGCGGAGAAAGGAGATGCCACCATGGAAAACGTGAACATCCAGACGATTTTTACTCAGGTTATCAGCCGGCCGGAGCGCAAGTTCATCCTCCAACGCGGAAAAGCGGCCACACACTACATGGAGTATTGCGAAGAAGTGGGTTGCGACGTCTGGGGCGTGTTGGAGAGCGTCAAAGGTGCGTTGTACGAGCCCATCGGCGCATGGCTTCCAGAGAAGCTGCGTGCGCCGGGAACCTCCCGCTACGTTCAGGGTATAGAGGTCCCCTTGGACTACGCGGGGCCTATCCCGGAAGGGATGGACATCATCAAGCTCGGGCCCTGCCACATGATGGTTTTTCAGGGTCCGCCCTATCCTGAAGAGAAGATGGGTGAAGCTATCAGGGCTGTATGGAGGGCTATCGAGGAGTTTGACCCGGTTCTCTACGGATGGCAATGGGCTGATGAAGATGCTCCACGATTCCAGCTGGCCCCAATGGGAGAGAGAGGGTATATCGAGGCAAGACCCGTGAAGGAACTGGGCAAGCAGACGACCAACCAGCGATAAGCAGACAACAAGCAGACAGCAAATAGGCGGCGAACCGGCAGCAAGCAGGAAGCAAACCGGCGGGGCGGAGGCTTTCTTCGCCCCATTCGGTTCAAGCAGGGATGGGACGTGTTCAGACACCTGCAGAAATGCATAATGGCAGAATTCCCCAAGGCATGGTACAATAAGCATATACTCGTCTCTTTTGCTCTCAGACAAGTGACTGATGTGAGGAACGGACTGGAAGACTTAGTTCGAAGAGGTGAGCCTATTGCCAGAGAACGCACGGGAGGCCCGGCACCGGCAGCTTGCCAGCATATCTCAGCGCTACGGACTCAAACTTGTATACCTTTTCGGATCCCAGTCTGACCTGGGTAAGCAATACTTTGAAGGCGAAGGCTCATACGAAGGCTCATACGAGCGCTTACACGAAGGCCTACACGAAAGTATACACCCGGAACTGTCGGACCCCCTCGCCGATCTGGACATCGGAGTTGTCTTGCTGCGCCGAGAGATGCCCCCCCTTGAGCGGGTGGATCTTTACAGCACCCTGTCTATTGAACTTCAGGACTTGTTTCAGCCATTCTCTGTAGACCTGGTCTTGCTCGAAGAAAGCCATTCAGTCCTTCAGGCAGAAGCTATCTGCGGCCACTGTATACTTTCCGAGAACGAAAAACTCCGCGAGACATACGAAGAACGCATCCTGGCTCGCGCTGCAGATTTCAAACCCTTTCTGGATCTCTTCCATAGGGAAAGGCTGGAGGAAACATATGATAAACCGTACACTCGTTGAATCGAGGCTAAGCCTGATAATTGAACTCATACACCAACTTGACTCGCTTGCCGCATATTCAGAAACCGAGTTCCTTGCAGATCCGAGGAACGTTGGCGCTGCCGAAAGCTTCCTTAGAAGGTCTCTGGAAGCAGTGTTTGACATCGGTCGCCATCTACTGGCCAAATCGGGTCACAGCGACCTGGCAAGGGAGTACAAGACTATCGCCCAGGGCCTGGGTGCCTTGGAAGTCGTCCCTCCGGATTTCGTCTTCACCCTCATCAAGATGGCCGGTTACCGAAACCGCATGGTCCATCTCTATTACGAGGTTTCACCGTCTGAGCTGTATACTACGTCCCGTTGCTTCCGGTCCCAAGCCGGTTGCTCACGGCGCCTTCTCGGCCCGAACCAGAGCTCTGATATGAGGACCGTTGCCTTCATCCCACTGTTCAACGACATTCAGATAAATCCTTATGGGGTACTGCGAGGAGTCCAGCACGAAGGTGCCGTCGTCGAGCTGTCTTAGGGGGGTCGCGCCCGAGAAGGAACCCTTATCTAGGTCAAAGACACCAAGGCATACAGGGTCAACCCCCATAAGGCTAACCACATCCCGAGAGTACTTAAAGAGCGTAGAACCTCCGCCAAGGCCCAGGCCGACACCCCAATCGCCCCAATGGTCGTTTATCCATTTGACTTTCGTGTCCAGGTCCACAAGGTGCCTGTACCCCCACTCGCCGAACACCTGCACGCGCAGATTAGGCGATTGGGCCAATCCAAGAAAAAACGCCCCGGCAACTACGATCAAAGCAGCGGAAAATCCGAGAACTATGCGCCTTCGCGAGCTGTGCCATACCATTGACTGAGCAGCCATCACTTAGCTCCCTCCCACGTTGTGATCGCCGGCCCACGCAGGCCAGGCTAAAACTCCATGCTTATTGCCCTGCGCACAGACCTTCCTCCCTCAAATTCAGCCACCAACCACACAGAATCCACCTTTGCCTCCTCAGGGCCAAGGACAACCTCAAAGACCGGAACGCCCTTGCCGCCCGGAACGCCGGATCCAGGCTCACCCGTCCCGGTTCCGACGCCAGTCCCCGTGCCAGTCCCCGTACCAGTCCCCGTACCAGTCCCCGTACCAGTCCCCGTACCGGTTCCAGTGCCGGTTCCAGCACCGCCTCCACCGGTCCCGCCTGCACCGGCGCCCCCTTCCCCGCCGCCGACTTCCAGCGTAGCTACAACAGGAAGTTCCTTGGCGAAAACCGCAGCACCGTCACGCACGCCTTCCAGTTTCACATGCTCAAGCCGGTACCGGGCAAAGAACACGTTTCCCAGCTCCTCGTTCACAGTCACCGTCAGACCCTTGCTTCCCTCGTCGCAAAGTTTGACCTGCAAGTCCGCAGTGACCGAGGCCCGCAGCCTGCCTAGATCAAGGGCCTTAACATCGGTGCTCCTAACCTGGTTTCCTGCTTTCATACATATGTAATACCGGTATATCTGACCCCCGGCAATCTCCGGCTCCATGACCATAGCAGTTGCGTGATCCTTTATCTGAGCCTGCTTAGACCCTGTCACCGACGTCTTCTGCCAGACAACGGTCATGGCCGGAGCGACTACAAGAGGAACCTCAGTCCGGACCTCAAAACCCGTGTCCCCGACCAGGTCTGCCTCTATCGGCCTGAACTCAGACGCCCCGGGTTCCTGCCAATACAACGTCACCGTCGACCCTTCAGTGTACTCCTTCAGACGCCACGATAATCTGATCCCGAGCGAACGCTCATTATACCCAATGGAAGAAACCTCCAGCCCAGACGCCCAGCTCTGCGCTTCGGCCAGTTCCCTCATTTCCTTCTGCACAGACGTCACCTGACTTCGCACAGAAATCAGGTCGCTAATGTTCTGCGCCTGTACCGCCACCTGGTCCTTGAGCGACTGGACCTCTCTTCCGAGGCGACCCACCTGAACCATGTCAAGGCCAAGAACACCCAGCAAAATCATAAGGAACAAAACAGTCCACCCGTTAGAGCGCTGCATGGCAAAATACCTCCTGCATACCGGCGAAAACCTGCACAGCACATGCTACTCGGCACTGCAATCCCATCATTAGTTAGACTCCCAAACATGGCCCCCGGTTCCGTCCGTTACCCCTTATGCAACCTTCTGGCTGGAAGCAACATGCTCAAAGGCTCCCGCAGACCAAGGTACCGGCGGGGCCGGCACAGCCCCGGACCGCCCGCCAGGTCAGCTGCCTCCGCCGGTGGCTGCCGGAAGCTCGAAGGCCGCCGCACTGCGACGCAGCCTGGCAGGCGGGATTTCGCGTGCCAGCAAGTCCTCGTAGGATTGCCGAAGGACTATGAGCTTGGCTCTTCCCCCTGAAACTGCAACAACCGCAGGCCGAGGAAGTTTGTTGTAACCAGATGCCATGGAGTAGTTGTACGCTCCTGTGCACAAGACCGCCACAGTGTCTCCTGAGCGGATGGCCGGAACATGCGCTTCTTTGATGAGAATGTCGCCGGACTCGCAGCATTTGCCTGCAAGACACACTGTGTCTGAGAGAGCGTCTGACGGCCGGTTGGCCACGATTGCCCTATAAGTCGCGGCGTACAGGGCCGGGCGAGGGTTATCGGCCATGCCGCCGTCAAGGGATATGTAGGTGCGCACGCCTGGGATCTCTTTGACTGCCCCTGCTGTGTACAGGGTGATGCCGGCCTCGCCTACGATGGACCTGCCGGGCTCCAAGTACAGCCGGGGGAGTCTGAGATTGGCCTCGCTTACTGCGTCAATGACAGCCCCGGTGAGGCTCTTGACGTACGACTCAATAGAAGGCGGGTTGTCGTCGGAGGTGTACGCAATGCCCAGACCTCCTCCCAGGTTAAGCTCGCCGGCCTCATAGTTCAGTTCCCTCTTGAGCCGGGCCATGAACTCAACCATGCGTCTTGCTGCCAGGATTGGGCCGTCCATTGCCGTAATCTGAGAGCCTATGTGGCAGTGAAGGCCCCGGAGGTTCAACGCGCCTTCCTGCAAAATGGCCTTGATGGCCTGGTAGGCCTGACCGTTGCAGAGTCCAAAGCCGAACTTGGAGTCAAGCTGCCCGGTCTCGATGTAGGTGTGGGTATGGGCCTCCACTCCCGGAGCTACTCTGAGCAGGATGTCAGGCTTTCTGCCCATCTGGCGCGCAAGCGACGACAGAACGCTTACTTCCGTGGAGTTGTCTACGATGAAGCGGCCTACGCCTGCTTCCAGGCCCATTCTGATTTCCTGATGGGACTTGTTGTTCCCGTGGAAGAAGATCCGGCCCGGAGGGAACCCTGCTTTGAGCGCAGTGTAGAGCTCGCCGCCTGAGACCACATCCAGACAGAGCCCTTCTTCGTGGGCAATGTCGCACATCCACATGGGCAAGAACGCCTTGCCGGCGTAGACCACTCTCGAATCAGGGTAGCATGACGCCAGGGCGCTAACGTACCTCCGGGCTTTTGACCGGATTATGTCCTCGTTCATGACGTAGAGGGGCGTGCCGTACTGGCGTGCCAGGCTTACAGTGTCACAGCCTCCGAACTCAAGGCGCCCCTGGGGATTTGCTCGAAACCCGCCCTCTTCTGTGAGTCTTGCTCCCTGCAACGTTCCTTGCACCGTTCCTTGTAACGTTCCCTGCAACGTCCCCTGCAACGTTCCGTGTAACGCTTCCTGCAATGAATCCCTCTCCCTCCAATAAATACAGCCGTGCATTCGCACGGCCATTCAAACCGCCGACGACCTGCACTTTCCCCGGTTGTGAGATAGCGCTTCACTGCAGACCCCAGGGCAGTTCTGCAGTGACAGTGGTGCAGCTGTTCGCTGCACCCCCAGCGGGCTAGGACTGGCATCCTATCCAGCTTCGGCGACGGTCCCTTTCGCGCTCCTTCATGGATGCCGTTCTCGGGAAGCTACTCATGGCCGCCGCGCCTCTACCTCACCTTCCACGAGGAACGATGAGGTGTCGTGCTATTCAGTTATGGTGAAGGATAGCATACACTGCGTCGACGGTCAACCGTCCGGGTTCCGGTCTGTCACAGGAGGCAAATACCAAAACACCAGAAGGACGTCAAGGCCTATCTGTCGAAGCAAACAGACGCAGTGCGATCAACCGATCTTAAACAGAACAGCAAAGGTAGACTGCGAGCATCAAAATCCAATCGGGGGGTACAATCCTTGGCTACGTCCTCAATGGGAGGCGCAGTGGGAAGCGCCAAAGATCTTCTGGGTTTCCTTACGTCAAAAGAACCTGAGATGGTATCTCTGCTTGAGCAGTTCACTAACATGGACTCTCCCAGCACCAGCAAAGAACACGTAGATAGATTCGCACATGCTGTGGCTGAAGAGTGGCGATATCTGGGTGCCGACGTCACGATTCTGCCCCAGGAAGTCCGGGGCAATCATGTTAGGGCTGAATGGGGCCAGGGCGAGGACCAGATCCTGCTCCTGTGCCACATGGACACAGTGTGGGAGCCAGGCGAAGCTGCCCGGCGTCCATTCCGAATCGAAGGGTCTAAGGGCTTTGGCCCCGGCGCCTTCGACATGAAAGCAGGCATAGTACAAGGGCTCTTTGCTGTACAAGCCCTCGCCGAGCTGGGGCTAACCCCCAAACACCGGCTGGTCATCTTGCATAATTCAGATGAAGAGATCGGCTCTCCTTCCTCACGAGCTATCATCGAAGAGGAAGCGAAAAAGTCTCGTACAGTCCTTGTCCTTGAGCCCTCGACAGGCGGCGCCCTCAAGACATGGCGAAAAGGTGTAGGGGGATTCCGGGTCACCATACGGGGCAAAGCAGCCCACGCAGGGGCCGACTACGAAAAAGGGGTCTCGGCCATAGTCGAGGCTGCCCACCAAATCCTTTACCTTAGCGGCCTTACGGACCTGGAAGAAGGCACCACCGTAAACGTCGGCGTTGTGCAAGCAGGAAGCCGCTCTAATGTCGTAGCTGAGCAGGCCCTACTGAGCGTAGACCTCCGGGTGAAAACTCTGGAAGCAGGTGCAAGGGTTGTCCCCAAGATCGCTAACCTCAAGCCTGTTGACCCGCGAGTGTCCGTCTCTGCGACTGGGGGCATAAGCAGGCCTCCAATGGAGAGAAACCATGATACCCTGGCTCTTTTCCAGTTAGCCAAGTCAGTGGCCGCAGAAATCGGCATTGCGCTTGAGGAATCGGGCACTGGAGGAGGCAGCGATGGCAACTTCACGTCAGCCCTGGGCATCCCCACCCTGGACGGCTTGGGGGGAGTCGGTGACAACGCTCACTCACTGGATGAGTGGGTGCTGCTTCCGACCATGCCGCAGCGTTCAGCCCTCTTGGGCGGTCTGCTCCTTCGCTTGTGAGAACCGTGAAAACGAGAATTATGAGAACTGGTTGAAATGATAAAGGGCAATGCCCACAGCCACTGAAAGGTTCAGCGAGTCAATCTCGCTGCTCTGAGGTATGGTGACGCTGGTTCCGGCATCCTGGAATCGGTCGTCAAGGCCGCTGCTTTCGTTTCCGAAGACCAGCGCAAAGGGCCGCCCTGGGTCCGGCTTGACCGCAGGCAGCTGCTCTTTCCCGTCTAGCATGAAGGTGAAAACAGCGCGGCGGTCGGTGCCGGGGCCGGTGCCAAGATACTCGTCAAACGAGTCGAAATACCGGCAAGACAAGCGGAACAGGGCTCCCATTGACGAACGCACTGCCTTAGGATCAAAAACATCAGCTGCAGGCCTGACAATCGCCAGGTCTTTTACGCCGAAACCGACCATTGTCCGCATTATAGTTCCCAGATTGCCCATGTCACCCGGGTTAACCAAAACCAGGTGATTGCCTGAAGGATTCAGCGCCGTACTGTACTTCCCGAACACACCTACGGCGTAGCAGTTCTCCTTAGGACTTAGCCTGGTTACCTGCTTGCCGTCAACTGAGGCCGGGATCCCCAGCCGCACGCACAATTCCATAATCTTGCTGACACCCTGATTCTCAGCCCCTTCAGGCGAAAGAAGAACCTCCCTTACAACGCCTGGACGGGCATGAAGGAGCTCCAGCGTAGGGAAAACCCCAAACGCGTAAGAATAGTCAGCGTCCCTCTTGTAAGCTCTGTATCGTGTCCTGGCCACATCAAAAACCCCTTATTCCTTTCCGCTCATAAACCCTGTGCTCCCTGAAATCCAAAGATGCACCGGTCGTCAATACACGCTAAGATTACGCTAAGATTATGTTATATCGATTAAGTCCATAATACTCAACAAGACAACGTGCAAGGCCAAGGCGGCGCGCAAGGCAAGAGAGCATGAAAGACCGGGGGCAATACCAGTGATACCACAAGATGCGCTCAAAACCATGAAAGGTCTGTCAGACCACGGATTCCAGGCATACCTTGTCGGCGGATGCGTAAGAGACCTGCTTCTGGGCCGCCCTCCTTCTGACTGGGACGTGACCACTGACGCCCTTCCGTCCCAGGTTATGAGCATATTTCCCCAGGCCGTGCCCACCGGGCTCAAGTACGGAACCGTAACCGTCCCAGGCCAGACCGGCATCGAGGTCACAACCTTCCGTCAGGAAGGTCCCTACCTGGACAGAAGGCGTCCCGAAAACGTAACCTTCTCAAAATCCCTTCAGGACGACGTGGCAAGGCGGGACTTCACAGTAAACGGCCTTGCCATGGATGCCACCGGCAAGGTACACGACTTCGTGGAAGGGCTCAAGGACCTGCATTCGCGAACCATCAGGGCAATCGGCGACCCTCACGAAAGATTCCGCGAGGACGCTCTCAGACTGATGAGAGCAGCGCGGCTTGCCTGCCAGCTCGACTTTTCCGTTGAACCTCAGACTTTGGCCGGCATTGCGGCCAATGCAAGTTTGATTCAATATGTGGCAATCGAACGTGTTCGCGACGAGCTGCTGAAAATCTTACTCAGCGACCGGCCAAGCAAAGGCATGCGCTTGCTGCACGAAACAGGGCTCCTTGCGTACATCATGCCCGAACTCCAAAGATGCGCAGGGTTCGAGCAGGACAGCAAGTACCACGATAAGGACGTGTTTGAGCACGCCCTGGCAACTGCGGACCAGGTTCCCGCTATGACCACCGTCAGGCTTGCCGCCCTAATGCATGACATCGCCAAACCCCTTACCTATATCAAAGGCAGCCAGGAAGGTGAAAGCCATTTTTACGGCCATGACAAAAAAAGCGCAGAAATCGCCGGTGATGTACTGACCCGGCTTCGTCTGGACGGGAAAACTGTAGCCACGGTCACGGTCCTTATCAGGGAACATATGAGCAGGTTTGCCAGGCCGGGCAAAGGTTTGGTAGGAGTGAAGAGGTTGATAAACCGGGTCGGCGTAGATAGCCTTGCCGGCCTGTTTGAACTGCAGGAAGCGGACATCAGGGCGTCTAGGCCTCCTTACGATTTTTCCATGCTTGAGCGGCTGAAGGACGCCGTAGATACGGTTCTTTGCGACAAGCAGCCTCGTACGGTGAAGGATCTGGCCATCGGAGGCTCTGACCTGATTGAGTGGGGCATGAAGCCAGGCCCTGAAATAGGACGTATGCTGGATAAGATGACGGATCTTGTTATGAGGGATCCGTCCATGAATTCTGAGGAGGCCCTCAAGGCGTTCTTTGAGCGACAAGGGATTTTGCCGAAAAACCCTCGTGCCTGAGCAGGCCCGGAGGTGCCCAGGCAGACACTAAGCGCGGCTAAGCAGGGCCAAGGAAGCCCTCGGCCCTGCCCCATGATCATGACTAGCAATCGTACAGGCCTGTGCTCAGATACCGCTCGCCTGTATCGGGACACACGGTCACAATGACCTTTCCGGGACCCAGCTTTTGGGCCATGTGGGTTGCCGCCCACACGTTGGTTCCTGATGAAACTCCGGCCAGGAGCCCTTCTTCTCGGGCCAGCCGTCTTGCTGTGTTGATGGCGTCGTTATCTGTTACCAGCACGATATCGTCAATGAGGGAGGTGTCGAGGATCTCAGGGACAAACCCGTCGCCTATGCCCTGCTGCTTGTGGATGCCAATTGGGCACCCTTTGAGCACGGCAGCGTTCTCAGGCTCTGCCGCAACGATCTTCACGCCGGGATATGCCTTTTTGAGTGCGCGGCCAACACCGGTCAGGGTTCCTCCGGTGCCAATTCCTGATATGAAACAGTCAACAACCCCGTCACCCATCTGCTCGACAATCTCGCGGCCTGTGGTATCCTCCTGGGCCTGTGAGTTGGCTGGGTTGTTGAACTGATTGGCCAAAAACACCCGCTTATCCTCAGCGGCCATGTCACGGGCTTTTTGGATGGCAAGCTCTAGCGTCTGACCGATGTCATCCAGTGTTGGGGTGAGGATAATATCGGCGCCGTATGCTTTGATGAGCGCCATGCGTTCCTGACTCATGCTGTCGGGCATAAGAATCCTTACCTTGTAGCCAAGGATAGCTCCAACCATGCTCAGAGATATGCCCTGGTTGCCGCTGGTAGCCTCAACGATTATGGAGTCTCGATTGAGAAGACCGCGTTTCTCAGCATCACTGATTATCCCGTAGGCGGTCTTGGTTTTGATGCTCCCCCCTGGGTTGAGCATCTCCAGTTTGACCAGAATCCTGGAACCCAATCCTGCGGGTATCCTTTGAAGGTCAACAAGAGGCGTGTTTCCTATGGCCTCGAGAGCGCTCTTCCTAATGGTCACTTCTGTTCCTCCAATCGATTCTCTTTTTTCTCGACTCGACCCGATTGCCAGTCCTACAACGCCCGAAGCAGACAAACTGATGTGCCTGCCCGGGGTCTACCCTTTCCCCAGAATGTCGCCAAGGGCTGAGAGCAAGTACATGACATTGGCTCTTGTTGAGTTAGTTCCCATGAGACCTATGCGCCAGACCTTCCCCTTAAGCTCGCCAAGACCGCCGCTTATCTCGATGTTGAACTCATGGAGGAGCTGGCGTCTAACCGCTGCATCTTCCACGCCTTCTGGTATGTAGACAGTAGTCAGCGCAGGCAGCCGGTGCTCCGGATCCACTACGAGTCTGAGGCCCATGGTCTCCAGACCCTCTATAAGTACCTTCTGGCTTTCCAGGTGTCTTGCATAGCGCGCTTGCAGGCCCTCTTCCTTGATGATCCGTAACGACTCATTAAGACTGTAAATCAGGTTGCTTGGGGCCGTATGGTGGTAGAAGCGCTCGCTGCCCCAGTACTTCCGTATCAGGCCGAGGTCAAGATACCAGCTCTGACACGCGCTTCTGCGGTTGGCCATGAAAGACGCAGCTGTCTCGTTGACCGTAACAGGAGCTATACCCGGAACAGAGCTAAGGCACTTCTGGCTTCCGGAGTACACAAAATCCAGATTCAGCCTGTCAACGGGAACGTCCATACCGCCCAGAGACGTAACCGCATCAACCACCATCCTCAGCCCATTCTCATGTGCGATCTCAGCTATTTCGTCTAGAGGCTGCAAGACTCCTGTTGAAGTCTCTGCATGCACAATCCCTAACACCCTGGCATCGGGATTGCTCTTAACCAGTTTCCTGACGTCGTCAGGGTCAACAGGCCGTCCCCACTTAGAGTCTAGCCGGACAACTACGGCCCCGGCCCTTTCAGCCACCTGAGCCATGCGGTCACCAAAGGCGCCGGCAACACAGACGAGCATCTTGTCTCCGCGCTCAACCGAGTTGACCACGGCTGCTTCCATGCCGCCGGTACCTGTAGCCGGCAGCGCCAAAGTCAGGTGGTTTTTCGTGTTGAACACGTACCTGAGGAGGTCAGCTGTCTCGTCCATGATTGCAAGAAAATCAGGATCAAGGTGGCCCAGAGTTGGCTCAATCATGGCACGCAGAGCCCGGGGATCGGCATTGCTTGGACCCGCGCCGAGCAGCAGCTTATGTTTGGGGTTTCTGTGCTGGAGGTCTCCATGCTTGGGGTCTCCATGCTTGGGGTCTCCATGCTTGGGGTCTCCATGCTTGGGGTTTGGCGATGTCATCTAATCAACCACTCCTTTCAACGCCTCAGTCTGAAGCGTTTTTCCATCCGAGATCCTTCGAGACACTGCCGGCACACGACAAAACCAGTCTGCCCAGCTTCGGTATGTGCCCGCCCATCCTGGAAGCTGGGCCAGAAACACTGACTGCAGCGACGATCTTCCCGGAGTAGTCGCGTACGGCAGCAGCTATGCACAGGACCCCCTCTTCCTTCTCTCCCTCATCAAGGGAGTAACCAGTCTGGCGACTCTTTTCCACTTCCTCTAACAGGTCGTCTACGTTTGCAAGGGTTTTGGGTGTAAACTTGTCGAGTGACTTGCCCTGGTACAGCTCCCTTATCTGACTGTCCTTAAGGCCCGATAGCAGCGCCTTGCCGACCCCGGTAGCATGGGCCGGGACCCGGGCGCCTGGAACAGTGAAGGTACGCATCATTCTCTCTGATTCTATGCACGAAAGATATACAACCTCGGTATCGCTCAGTACTGCAAGGTTAGCGCTCTCGTTTGCCTCAGAAGCCAATCTCGTTAGATGAGGCCGAGCCACCCCGATCAGGTCGATGCGGCCCTCAGCCCTCTTGCCAATCTCAAAGGCACGCAAACCCAGGCCATACTCTCTGCCTTCTTTGTGAAGAACATGCTCTGATGTGAGCGTGGAGAGAAGCCTGCTGGCAGTTGCGATAGGCAACCCGGTTCGAGTAGCCACCTCCGTAAGGCTCAGTGGCCTGTCCTCTCCAGCAATCTCCATGACAATGCTGATAGCTTTCTTCACCGACTGTACTGACGCAGGAACCACCTCCTCCTGGTGCAGGCTTTCCACCTGATGGCAAGCCGCTCCACCATGCGCTAGTCCAGGATTCGCCAGCCGGCAGTCTTATCCCTGCCCGGTTCCTTAGAAACCCGAAAGGCTAGAAACTGTAAGCGATCATGTACATCCACGATGCCGTACTGAGGAGCATCAGCAAAAACACCTTGGCCGACCCCGGAGAAAAGGGATATGGAATAAGGAGGCCTGCCGACAAGATTGCATGCACTATTGTCCACAAACCAAGCACCGTCAGGAGCAACACCTTTCGGGAGCGTGTGACCGGATTCAGTCTGTTTACCACCAGCAGGGGTATAGCCATAAGGACAAGTCCCACAAAGGGATTGAGGGCCAATGCCGCCACAAGAAAGATTATGACGAGGATCACATCCATGAAGAACTGAGGGCCGTTGTACCGGCTAGTCCGTGGCCTGCCATTCCCGCTGCTGTCCCCACCATGCAGCCGGCCTGCTCTGCGCCTGTCGGAGACGTATCTCCAGGCTGACACAAACAGCGTCCCTCCAAGCACCGCCGAAAGCCAGGCAACGCCAATTGTCCTAAAAGGCACAGAACGGTAGCGCTCCAACCGATAAACTTGCCATAGGCACGTAGCAGCCAGGGCAATGACCGCCACACAGACCATCCTAACCCTTTCTCTGACCATAAAAGATAACGCCGTCCTCATACCTAACCGGAAATCCGCCCCCTGCTCTGCGTCCGGCTCTGCGCCCGGCTCCGAGCCCCGCTCCGAGCCCCGCTCAGCCCCGTGCTCAGCGGCTTGCCCGCCCCCGTAACCGGCCCCATCCTCGGCGACCTGCCCGCCCCCGTAACCGGCCCCATCCTCGGCGACCTGCCCGCCCCCGTAACCGGCCCCATCCTCGGCGACCTGCCCGCCCCCGTAACCGGCCCCATCCTCGGCGACCTGCCCGCCCCCTCCTGCCTGGAC
>JAPXLN010000020.1:0-19220 GCA_033809515.1 Bacillota bacterium | reverse complement strand
TGATTTCCAAAATCGGCGACCCTTGTCTCGATCTCCTCAGAGGTAACCCCGGTCTCCTCAGTAAGCTTCTCCAGGCTGTAGCGGACCTGCTCCAGCCGCCGCTGCCCGGGATAGGGTATGCTTACGCCGGGTATCTCAAGCATCTTCTTGAGAAGGTAATTGCTGTTGAGCACTGCCGCCTCTGCGACCTCTCTGAGCCCCTGGGGCCCCAGGCTCAAAACCCAGGCATAGGAACGCAGAACCGCCTGGATAACGCCGTAAAACCCCCTGACTTTGCCTATGCTTTCGGGCACATTGTAGTCAAGGTAATACCTGCTGCCGTCAAACCCTACGCAAGGGACAGGCAGAAACCGGGCAAGCTCTCCGGTCACGCCTACAGCGCCTGATCCCGGCCCCCCGCAACCATGAGGCGAGGAAAAGGTCTTGTGAAGGTTAAAATGGCACATATCAAAGCCTGCGTCTCTGGCCCTTGTAATGCCCATGATACCGTTGGCATTAGCCTGGTCGTAAGCGCAAAGGCCCCCTGCATCGTGGACTATTCTCACAAGCTCTTCTATGTGAGGGTTGTATATCCCCGTATCCTCAGGGTTAGTGATCATGAGGCCCGCTGTACACTCGGATACGACCTTTTTGAGGGCGTCCGGTTCAGGATATCCTTTTTCGCCGGGATACAGAGTGATGACTTTGAACCCTGCAGTCCTAGGGCAAGCTGCATTGACAGGATGTGAAAAAATGGTGGTTATTATCTCGTCCCGCTCTTTTTCTCCCCTGGATTCATGGTAGGCCCTGATTATACAGGCGTTAGTATATATAGCCTGAGAACCGCCGCCGGGCTGAAAGGTAAACCTATCCATGCCTGAGATCTCTTTGAGCATCTGCTCGAACTCCCACATTATCTGCAGCATCCCTTGTACCGTAGACTCATGCTGGTAAGGGTGAAGCTCTGCCGCTTTGGGATTTCTTACAAAGGACTCGTTGATCTTGGGGCTGTACTTCATGGTACAAGTCCCCTGGCCAATGTCTACGATTAGGTCCGCCCCGAGCACGCCCTGAGACAGTCGGAGATAATGGCGGAGCACCTGGGCCTGTGACAGCTCAGGCAGTTCCGGAGGTGCAGTTCTTCGCATCTTTTCAGGAATCGCCGTCAGCGCATGGCCGGAAACATCCCTTATCTCCTGCTCAGCTTGAGGAGGTATAATCGCCCTTGCTCCGGGCACGCCTATTTCCATGATAATCGGCTCGTTCCAGCGAGCTTGATGAAATTGACTCCTATTTTCACCCATTATGCCACAACCTCCTGCAAAGCACTGGCCAGCTTGTCAATGTCCGCCTTGGTGTGAACCTCGGTTATGCAGTATAGAGCGCTGTTGCCCAGCCACGGGAAATCCCCGGAAAGGTCCTTCCCTCCGAAAATGCCCTTGCTGAGCAGCTTCCGGTTGATCTCGGCCACAGTCTGTGACGCGCCGTCCAGGTTTACCACAAATTCCTTGAAGTGCGCAGACTGGAACGCAGGCGCCTTCACGCCGGCAACAGACGAAAGAGTTTTCATTGCATATACAGACCTCTGCATTATCCCTTCACCAAGTTCCTTCATACCCGAAGGACCCATGAGAGCAAGATACACGCCGGCCGTTATTCCGCACAATGCAGTCCCGGTACCTACGTACTCCTTCCCTTCCTCACGCCCCATGAAGGAGGTTCTATCAAAGGCAACGTCGCCGAAACCCCATTCCCCCGAGACAGAGGTGGTGGTGATCCCGAAGAGCCGTGAAGGATACTCAAGCACAAACCGCTCTTCATCTCTGGTAGCAATAAACCCTGACAAACCCCCTCCGAAATGCATGTGCATACCCAGCGGCTGAATATCGCCGCACACAATGTCGGCGCCGTAATCGGCTGGCGGCGCCAGAACGCCCAACGAAATAGGATCAACCCCGGTTACGCATAAAGCGCCCCTGTCATGGGCCATCTCCGAGATCTCATCACCCTGGACCTCAATGACGCCCAGGAATCCAGGGTTCTCAAAGTACACCCCTGCAGTATCCGGCGAAAGCTTTTCCTTCAAGTCGCTTAGGTCCATCTGTCCTGTTTCTTTCACATGAGCCACCGTCACAACATCAATATCCGGCTTGCAGTAGTTTCGGATTATGGCAAGGCGTGGGCGGCTTGTGATGTCGCTTACCAGCACCTGCCTGCGTCCTGTGATCCTGCAGGCCATTCTGAGAGAAGTTGCAGCAGCCTGAGAGCCGTCATACGTAGGCACATTGACTACATCCATGTTCAATAGAGCGCCCATCATGCTCTGGTACTCAAACATAGCCTGCCAGCGCCCATGATCCTCGTAAGGATCACCTGCATAAGCTGTCAGAAACTCAGCTCGGCCGCTGATTTCGTCGCAGATAGCAGGAACATAGTGCTGCCAGCATCCTGCCCCCAGGAAATTCAAGTACTCGCTGCAAGAAGCGTTCCTGGCCAAGAGAGAGTCTATATGCCGCTTCAGCTCATACTCTGAGGCCAACGGTCCCGGGATGTCCAGGTCGTGCTTGAGCCTGAGTTCCTTAGGAATGTCACCGTAGAACTCATCTACGCTTTCTACGCCGCATTCCCTAAGCATAGCCTCCTTCACCTCAGGCAGTGCATTGGGTATGTACGGAAAAGCTCTTGGGTTTTTCTTCATGCTAAAACCTCCGGCAGTTTGTTGAGGCAAAACCTCGCATGTGATTTCCCCATGGTCTGCATACTTACCTGCCTACCGCTTTCAGGTGTATAATTCATCGTTGGGCTCAGTCATGAGCCGGGCGAATTTGCCAAAGCAAATAAGTGGGCTGAAGAAGACAGAAACTAAAAAAGAGGTGACATCTCGTGCCGGAGGCTAAAACCAGCCTGTCAAGCTCAGATGAGCTCGTGAACCGGTCCATACGCAACGTGGCGGTCATTGCCCATGTAGACCACGGAAAGACCACTCTTGTAGATGCCTTGCTGAAGCAGACGGGAGCTTTCCGCAAAAACGAAGCTGTTGATGACCGCGTCCTCGACTCCTCTGACCTTGAAAAGGAACGCGGCATAACCATCCTGGCCAAGAACACCGCCATTCAATATAAAGACATCAAAATCAACATCGTCGATACCCCCGGTCACGCAGATTTCGGCGGTGAAGTTGAAAGAACCCTTGGTATGGTTGATGGGGCCCTGCTCCTTGTAGATGCGTGTGACGGCCCTATGCCTCAAACCAGGTTTGTCGTCCAAAAAGCTCTTGAGCATCACATAAAGCTGATTCTGGTCATAAACAAAATTGACCGGCCCGATGCCCGACTCAACCAGGTTTACGAGGAGGTATTTGACCTTCTGGTAAACCTGGGCGCAAGCGATGACGACGTCAATTTCCCTGTGGTCTACTGTGATGCCCGGCGTGGATTCGCTACCGTTAGCCCTGAAGAAGCTGCTAAGTATTCCGGCCAAGAAGAAGGCAGCATTTTCCCTCTCCTGGAGGCCATCGTAAAGCACGTGCCTCCTCCCTCGGCCCACCCCGGCGAAGGGCTTCAGATAATGATAAGCGCTCTGTCCTACGACGAGTACGTAGGCAGAATAGTCATAGGCCGTGTTGAGGCGGGAACTGCCGAACGAGGGCAAACAGTGGCCCTGTGCCGTACAGACGGCACAATCCTCCACTTCGAGATCTCCGGGCTATACGTGTTCGCCGGCCTGAAAAGGTGCGAGGTAGAAAAGGTGGAATCCGGAGACATTTCCGCCATATCAGGGATTCCGGGCGCAAGCATCGGCGAAACGCTGGCAGATCCGGCATCGCCAAAAGCCCTGCCCGTAATTGAAGTGGAAAAGCCCACTGTGATGGTGACCATCTCCGTTAACGACAGCCCTTTCAGCGGCGACGAAGGGGTGTACGTTACCTCAAGGCACCTGCGCGACAGACTGTACAAAGAAACACAGAAAGACGTAAGCCTCAAAGTGGAGGACACGGCAAGCCCCGATTCGTTCCGGGTCAGCGGCCGCGGTGACCTTCACCTGTCTATCCTAATTGAGACAATGCGGCGGGAAGGGTACGAAATGTCAGTATCCCGTCCCGAGGTGATCTTTCGGACGGTCTCAGGCAAGAAATGTGAGCCCATTGAGGAGCTGGTACTGGACCTTCCGGAGGAGTTCACAGGCAGGGTAATGGAGGAGCTGGGTCCCAGAAAAGCTGAGCTTTTCGACATGCATCCGGATGATTCCGGGCGTATGAACCTCAGGTTCAACGTGCCTACAAGAGGCCTGTTAGGTTTTAGGTCTGAGTTTCTTACCATGACCAAGGGAACAGGAATCATGAACCACCGGCTGGACCACTACGACGAATACCGTGGAGACATAGTCAGCCGCCTGGAAGGAGCCATGATCTCCTGGGAAACCGGCGTCACAACAGCTTACGGCCTCCATAACGCCGAGGAACGCGGCACCTTGTTCGTAGGTCCGGGAGAACAGGTCTATGCAGGACAGATCGTAGGGGAGTATTCCAGACCAATGGACCTGGACATTAACGTCTGCAAAAAGAAGCACCTCTCAAACATGCGAGCTTCCCAGACAGACCAGACTGTCCGCCTCAAACCTTGGAGAAAGATGACCCTGGAAAGCGCCCTCCAATGGATAGCCGGCGACGAGCTCATAGAGGTTACGCCAAAGAGCATTCGCCTTCGCAAGGCCACCCTTGCCCGAGACCAGCGCTACAAAATGAGAAAAGATATTCATGGGCCGGCAGAAGCGGCGCCGGACGGGCCACCGGAACCAGACAACAACTGAGAGATTTCCTGAAGTCCCTCTTCATCGGGAATCCAGTAATACAGTTCGGATCCCACCAGCGGATCGCACCTATACTCCCCGTGTCCCGGGATCTGTACATACTCAATGCCGCTTCCGGGGAGTTCCCTGACCATCAGCGCCAGGCTCAGAAAATCGTCTGCCTGGAGATTGGTATCCAGAATATAGTCTTTGGCCTGAACCGCGAGGAAGGCCAGTTTCGGAAGGGACTCAGGGTTAAGCAGTTTCTGCCCCAATGCCTCAATGACCTGGTACTGAAGGCGCTGCCTGCCAAAATCGCCGTCAGCAAGCGAGAACCGTTCCCGTACCAGGGCGAGGACGGTATCGCCGTCCAGACTGTGTCTGCCCGCCGGAAGGGTTTTCTTCAGAAAAGTAAGCGTCACCGGACAAGGCAGCTCAATATCCAGACCTCCCACAGCAGTGATAAAGCCCCTGACTCCCTCAAAGTCAACTTTAACGTAGTACTTGATCTCGCACCCGAGAAGACTGCTGACCGCATCCACCGACGCCATGGTCCCTCCGTGGTTGCCGCCTTCTGTCTCGCCCAGCCAGTGAGCGTGGTTAATCTTTGTAAACCCGGTCTCCGAAAGCTCCACCCTTGTATCCCTGGGCACAGAGATCAGCACGATCCTGCCGGTCTTTGGTTGCACACGGGCAACCATGATCGCATCCGTTCTTGAGGGTTCATGGTCTCTTGCGTCAATTCCAAGAAAGAGCAGGTTGAAACCACCGTGTCCCAAGTCTTCGGAAGAACCGGACACAACCGGGCCTGCAAAGTGACGTGCAGGATCCAGGTTCCACAGAACCAATGTTGCTGAAAACACCATGACCAAAACAAAACCTGCAGCTATTGCCCCTTTACCTCTTCGGGTCACCCCGTGCGTCCCCCTCTTTACCGTAAGGCCGATTCCATATCCCCGGGCATGGTTCAATATATGCAAGGGGCCTGCAAAAATCTGTGATCTTAAGTCAACGATCTCACCTGGCGTGAATAGCATTAGTTACAGTTATGGCAACCTGGCAGGCCACCCAGATACGGCGAGCCGCCGTTGCCCGAGGAGAATCTCAAGTGACAGAAGGGCTGCGCGAAAGCCGGGTTCTTGTCACAGGAGGAGCAGGGTTCATAGGCTCCCATACTGTAGATTTGCTTATAAGGCAAGGCTGCCGGGTCACCATAGTTGATGACCTGTCTGCCGGAAGAACCACAAACCAATCTGCAGCTTCATACGCTGTAGACATTTGCAGCCGCGAGATGACCGCAGTGTTTGGCGCTGAGAAACCTGACCGGGTCATCCACCTTGCAGCCAGGATTGGCGTCAGGGAATCCCAGGCTGACCCAATGAAAGACGCGGCAACGAACGTCCTGGGGACCATCAACGTCCTCCAAAACTGCGTGCGGTTCGGTGTTCAGAAGGTTGTTGCAGCGTCGTCCGTGGCAGTTTACATGCCTTCACAAGTCCCTGTCATAGATGAAAGCCAAACCCTCCAGCCCAGTTCCTTCTACGGTCTCTCCAAACTGACATCGGAGCAATATGTCAAGCTCTTTGCCCTAAGGAACCGCTTGAACTACATGATCCTCAGATACTCAAACGTATACGGCCCCCGGCAAGAGCTTTCACCCAATGCAGGCGTGGTTTCGCGCTTTCTCGTTGACAGCCTTAGCGGGCACTCTCCGAAGATCCACGGTTCCGGCCGTCAAACCAGGGACTTCGTGTTTGTCGGTGACGTGGCAAGGGCAAACGCTCTCGCCCTCTTTGCGGGGAACAACCAGACCGTAAACGTAAGCTCAGGAAAATCCACAAGCGTTGAGGATCTTCTCAAGGCGGTACAGGAAGCCCTGGGAGAGGTCGTTTCCTTTTCTTACCTTCCGGATGAAGCAGAAGAACCATGGAATTGCGCCTTTGGCAACTCTTTGGCAGGTTCGGTTCTGAACTGGCATCCTGAATTCGACTTGCGCCGCGGGCTGTTTGCCACCGCTTCTCACCTTAAGAGGGAGGTACAGAACCATGGATACAGGGAATCCCCGCAAGGCTACTTGGGCAAGCCCTACCATCCGGGTAGGTGACACAGTTCAAGTTCGCAACCTGGAGGATATTGTCCAGACCCTGGACAATGCCTCCTGCACAGAGAACCTCCCTTTCATGCCTGAGATGCAGCTGTACTGCGGGAAAACATTCACTGTCTCAAGATGCGTCAACCGAGTACTGGTCGAAGGACATGGAATACGCCGGCTGCGCGACTCTTTTATACTAGAAGGGGTTCGCTGTGATGGAGCTTCCCATAACGGCTGTCAACGAAGCTGCTCTGTGCTCTGGAAGAAAGGCTGGTTAACAATAGAACAGGTCAACCGGGCAGCACAGTCGCCCCTTTCACAGGTGCCTTCCGGCGCGCCTTGCCACCTTTCCCTGCAATGTCAGGGCCTGGCAAAGACGCTCATAGGTGCCACAGAGCCCCTGTCTGCACTAGATATGGGCCAGTATCTTATGGACGTAAGACACGGAAACTACTCGTTTTTCGGGGTACTCCTTATGCTCGTCAAGATGCTAACAGATCGGCTTGCCTGGAAGCTCCGGAGGGCATGGAGGAGTATCTGGGCCCGGAAAGCAGGTCAAAGCCAGGCAGTGCAGACCTTGCCGCTTATGCCCGGCGATACTGTGGAAGTTCGGTCCGCAAGGGAGATCCAGGCAACCCTTAACAAGGATGCCAAACTCCAGGGAATCTTGTTTGCCGATCCCATGTGGATTTGCTGCAAGAAGCAGTTTCGGGTCTTGAGGGCCGTAGAGCGTGTGTTTGTGGAAGACTCGGGAGCTTTCCGTAAACTGCGTGATACATACCTGTTGGAGAATGTAACATGCGACGGGAGAACCTTCCGGGGGTGCCCGCGCAACTGCTACTGGTACTGGAAGGGGGCTTGGCTGAAAAAGGTTGAAGGCAAACATGAAGGCAGCACCTAGATTGAGCCCGATTGGACCTTGCCCATTCCAAGAACCTTGACCCACTTGACCGTTCGCCACGGTCTGAAGCCCAATCTGCATACAGCTGTCACCGGGTTATCATCTTCCAAGGCCAAGAAGCACCGCTCAAGGCCTATAGAGCGCAGTCTGCCTGTGACCCCGGCGAAAAAGGAAACAAACTTTGCCTCTGGAAGGTCCCGAAACCCTGCGAAGACAGGGCAAATGAACGCTGAGTTTTTGTCCAGCCCTACCTTGTACCCTGCTTGCGGGATCTCTATAGTCTCAAAATCCACAAAGCAAAACAGCCCTGGCGAGCTTTGGTCAGAGTCTGCAGTGAAACATTTACTTCCGTCGTGGATTCTCTTGAGAATCTGAGCAGGCCTGGCTTTCACAGTCTGAGCCATAGGGTCAAGGTCTTTTGCTCTGAAGGGCCTTACAGTAAGGGGGATAGAACCTCCTGATAGATCGGCACCAAAGACTTGTGCAATCTCCTTCTCTTTACCGTCTTTGAATTCCATTTCAAGCAATGTATACCGGCCACGGCTGTAAAGGCGCCTCTTTGCTTCTGAAAAGAGCCATCTGCCCGAACCGGACATGCCCTCTGCAAAAACCTCATGAATAGCTTTTCCGGCCCCTTCTAGGAGTTGGGAAAGGTGCATCCAGGATGCCTCATACCTTAATTTTCCCAGGACATTGCGCCTGAAGCGTACCAGGGCCTGGCTCGCCTTGAGCCGGCTCACAGCTTTTTCCCTCAGACTGCGGGCCCGAAACACTGCTCTGCTCAAAGGAGCGGGCCCGCAGAAGGTAATCCGGTCAACATATGTATGATCGCTAGACCACTCTAACTTAAAGCGTTCGTAACCAACACTGAAATCAAATAGACTAAGTCCTTTTCGGAAGCATTGCTCAATCATGTACTTGGTCAGAATCTTTCCGGGGGAGAAAATGGCAAAGTCGTTATCGTGAGCGATTCTATAAAGAAGATACCTGCCATTACACAGAAGCGCATACCCAAAAGCTACCGGTTCCCCGTCAACTGTCATAGCAGGAACCACGACCCTCACATGGTTGCCGCCAGACATGACCTTCGTAAAGAACCTGCGACCTTTCTCAGAAGTGAACCCGCTTGCATCCCACCTGGTCGCCCACCGCTTGACATGCAGAGCAAAAGCTTTCTCCATGTCTTTTGCTTCAAGTTCCACGTAAGCAAGAAGCCCCAGTTGACTCAATTTCTTCTCCTTAGCCCTAATGTTTCGTATTGAGTTGTGCTTTGCCTTCACCTTCATGTAATCCTGGAACTGCTGTCCGATCCTGATAAACGGTGATATGACGCTTGATGCCGAAAAGGGGATTTCCTTTTCCTGCAGGATGCCCACCAGGCATGAGTAACTTTCTGAGCTTCGGTCAAGACCGTGCAATGAGAAAACCACGTCGTGTTTTAGGCGCAAGAGACAGTCCAGGAGAGCTTCTGCCGTCTTGTGCATTTTGCCTGGCAGAGCAATTAGGCCCATGCAATTGGCCAGGGGACACCCGATAAAGTTTACTTCCGTAAAGACCAACCCGGGCGTCATCATGAAAGGACCATACCCAATCACCTGCCCTTTTTCGCTCACCTCCAACACCAAAAGAGTCCGGCCTTCCCCGTAGCACTCCCACCACGGCATGACCCATTCCAGCTCCAGGAACGGATTGTCGTTACCGCTCTTTTCAAGACAAGCGCGCCACATAGCACCTGCCGCCGTCAGACCGTCTATGTCATTGATTACCCGAACATCCACCGCTGCACCTCTCATGATTCATAACTATGAAGCTCCTGCCATATCTTAGGACGGAAAGTACGTCCTGGTTCGGGAGGGTTCTTATGCCCCCTCTGGATAGGCCGCTTAACAGGCTTCTCAAAAGATCCGCTGACATTGGTCTGTCAGTGGTCGTCCTACCTGTCGCAGCTTTGCTCATGATATTGACGGCAATTGTGGTGAAGATCACTTCTCCGGGACCGGTCATCTTCAAGCAGAAAAGAGTCGGATACAACGGCAAGGTTTTTACCATGTACAAGTTCAGGTCCATGCATACAGTCAGCGACGAGCTATCTGCCACAGAATGGACTGTGAAAGACGACATGAGAAAAACTTGCTTCGGCTCCTTTATCAGAAAATGCGGCATAGATGAGCTGCCTCAGCTTTTGAACGTGCTCAAGGGCGAAATGAGCATTATAGGGCCCAGACCGGAAAGACCGTTTTTTGTCCGGGAGTTTGCAGATAAGATCCACGGATACATAGACCGGCTTCGCGTAAAGCCGGGAATAACAGGCTGGGCCCAGGTCTGCGGGTGGCGAGGCGATACTTCCATAGAAAAGAGGCTGGAATGTGATCTCTATTACATAGAGAACTGGACACTGTGGTTTGACATAACAATACTGTTTCTAACCTTATGTAAGGGGCTATGGCATGAAGACAACCACTGATTCCACTACAATCACCAACCGGCAATCCTGTGAACAAACGGTAGACATGCCCGGAGCTTTGGTCATCTCTCTGGACTTTGAGCTTATGTGGGGTGTAAGGGATCTGCCAAATGCCCTGTCCCATTACCCTAAACGGTTTGCTTTCTCCAGGCAGATGGTCCCAAGGGTTCTGGAGCTCTTTTCGGCCTACGAAATAGCAGCGACCTGGGCCGTGGTTGGTTTCCTGTTTGCAGAGACCAGGAGCCAACTTCAGCGTCACAGTCCCAGGTTAAGGCCTCAGTACCGGGAAGTCTCTCTGGACCCGTACACCCAAGTAATCGGCGAAACCGAAACAGAAGACCCCCTCCATTTCGGTTCTGACCTTATCAGCAAAATCTTGCAGCACCAACGCCAGGAAATTGCCACCCATACCTTCTCTCATTACTACTGTCTGGCTGAAGGCCAGACCGGGGAGACTTTTTCCTCAGATTTGGACAGTGCCGTCAAGATAGCTGGGGAATACGGAGTAACCCCAAGATCCATAGTCTTTCCGAGAAATCAGCATAATCCCGAATACGACCGGATCCTGGTTGAAAAGGGTATCCTAGCTTACAGGGGAAACCAACTTCACCCAGCCCACGTGGTGGATGGCAAGGAGACACTGCTCCAAAGGCGCCTCTTCAGGCTGTTTGACTCCTTTCTGAATCTGAGTGGCCCGGGCTTGACGTCATGGGACCGGATCGTGGAAGATTCCGGCCTATGCAATGTCCCGGCAAGTCGATATTTCAGGCATTGCGGCGGCGTACTGAATTTGCTCAGCCCTTTTCAGGTGCGCCGGGTGTGTAAATCAATGCTCACAGCTGCCAGGGAGCGTAAAGTATTTCACCTTTGGTGGCACACACATGACTTTGAGTTCGGCCCCCGCCACAGCCTTGAGGGGCTTGAGGAGGTCCTAAAGTGTTTTAGCCGCCTCCGGGAGCAACACTCTATGCTATCTCTGAATATGCTGGAAGTAAGTCAGCTGGCCAGAAAAACTGCTGGTATCCGGAATATCGCAGACACGCACACCACAGGGAAGTGAGTCCGAATGGAAGCAGACAGTCTGAACCTGATAGCAATATTGGCAAAACGGCGGCGCCTCATCTACGGCCTGACCATAGCAGCCGTACTCATCTCCGCATTCATCTGTCTTTTTGTGATCAAGCCCAAATACCAGGCATCGGTCACACTGCTTGTGCAGCCAAAACGCAGTGACAATTACATCAGATACGAAGATGTCATAACCACTGAACGGCTTGTATCGACTTACAGCCAGGTCATAAAGAGCCGCAGAACAGCCGGGGATGTAATCAAGAGGCTCAACCTTGACATATCCGAGACGGACTTGCTAAAGAAGGTGACGGCCGCCAACTTGCGAGATTCCCTGGTAACCATGATTTCCGTGGCCGATACAGATCCTGAGCGAGCTCTCAAGATTGCCGGTGCCTTTGCTTCTTCGTTTGTGACTAACCTTCCGGATCTCATGTACATTGAGAATGTGACCGTTCTGGATGACGCGGTTCTTGATAACAAGGGAAAACCCGTAAGCCCAAAGGTATGGTTTTTCGTGGGAGTTTCTTTCTTTTTGGGCCTAACAGCAGGCACAGGGGCGGCAGCTCTCCTTGAGGTTCTTGTTAAGGTGGTGGACACCGAGGAAATCGCCGAAGAAATCGGTAGATGCCCCGTACTGGCATGGATTCCCAAACACAACTACACCGGCTGGAAACCGGTGCTCCGGCCTGACGGGACATGGTTGAGACGTGAGATTCCAGCTTTGGACCGGCCGGACTCTCACGTAGCAGAATCCTTCAGGATCTTGCGTACAGGCCTTAACCAGTTTATAGCTGTACACGGAATCAAATCACTGCTTGTTACCAGCCCTATGCCTCTCGAGGGAAAGACCAGCGTATGCGCAAACCTGGCCGTATCTCTAGCCCAAGAGGGAAGAAAGATCCTGCTCATGGATTGCGATTTGCGCCGGCCTTCCGTTCACCAGGTTTTCAGCGTCCCTGGCAATGCAGGGGTTTCGGACCTTATGACAGGAGTATCTGGAAGCCAAGTGGCAGGGAACCTCATAACTACCACCGAGCAAGACAATCTTTACATCATGCCGGCGGGACCCATTCTGGGCAATCCTGCAGAGCTGCTCGCCTCCGGCCTTCTTAAGGAAATCCTTGCCGCGTTCAGGGATTTCTTCTACTTGATCCTCATAGATAGTCCACCGGTTCTGCCTGTAACTGACACCCAAATAATCTCCGGTCTATGCGATGCTGTGCTGTTGGTGGCCAGAGCCGGTACCACTCCCCGCCATGCCCTTGCAAGAACCAGGATCATCTTGGACCGGGCAGGAGCGCATGTAGCAGGTGCAGCTCTTAACGCCAAGGTGACCCGCGAGGGGTACGGTTATGGCTACTACCGGTCTTAACGAAGTTAGGGGGTGAAACCCTGGGGACGTATGCGGGCCTTGTCTGGATCTTCGTGTTCAGCGGCATGGCAGTTCTGGTAGAGCCTGCGCCGTATGACGCGTTGTTTTTGGTCGTTTTGGCCATAGGGCTTCTTTTTTCTCATCTCCGTCTGCCAGAAAAGGTTCTTTTCCCCATTCTGTTTCTCGAAGTCTTTCTGGGCGCCAATCTCATCTCACTGCTGTTTTCTGAATCCAGTGCACCGGAATCCATCAGGTTTTTCGGCATTACCTTATATCTCATGGTTACATGGGCCTTTTTCTGCGGGCTGCTAAACCGTTACGGAAACAAGGCCGCAGACCTTGTTGTTTCAAGCTACCTGGTTTCCGGGGCAGCTGCCGCTCTGACCGGCATAGGGGCCTATTTCAGACTTATTCCTTTTGCTGATCTTTTCATAAAATGCAGCAGAGTAGCAGGCTTGTTCAAAGACCCTAACGTCTATGGCCCCTTTCTAGTCCCGCCGGCACTTCTGGCCCTTGAGAAACTGGAATCCCGACACAGCGCAGCTCAGAAAACGGCGTGGCTTGGCATGTTCGTTCTGATTACCTCAGGGGTTCTCCTTAGTTTCTCAAGAGCTGCATGGGCCAATCTGCTGACGGCGCTTCTGGTGTACTTTGCCTTGCCCCACAGGAGGCCGCGTTCGCGCAAAGCCACTGCCGCCCTAATGCTTGCGGTGGGATTGCCGGCAATAGTCCTAATGATAAGCACGCCCCAGGTAAAAAGCCTTCTCCAGTTTCGTGTCGGGTTACAAGATTACGATCATACCCGGTTCGCTATTCACGCCGAGGCCATACTCGAAGCGTCAAGACAACCCCTTGGTCTGGGGCCTGGGCAGTCTGAAATCGTGTTCCAGTATGCAGCTCACAGCCTCTTCATAAGGGTCATGGCGGAAAACGGCCTCCTGGGCATAGCTTCTTGGCTCCTCTTTCTTGGCGTCACTGTGGTGAGAGCATTGAAAAACGCGTTTGATAGGTGTGAGGACCCCCGGCCCTACGTGAAAGCAGTAGCCGCCTCACTCCTGGGCCTTCTTCTGAACAGCATCGTTGTTGACACTCTCCATTGGAGACATTTCTGGATCATTCTAGCCTTTCCCTGGATAGACAAGGGAGGTCACCGCAGTGAGAATATGCCATATAATCACACGTTCCGATAGTGTAGGCGGAGCGCAAGTCCATACGCGAGATTTGGCACTGGAGCTGGTAGACAGTGGTTTTGACGTTTGTATCCTGGTAGGCGGAAACGGGCCGTACATCCAGGAACTTGCTCATCTAAGGCTGAAAGTAACCCGCATTCCTCACCTGGTGCGCTCCATCCGGCCGGTATACGACTTCCTCGCTTTTCTAGAGATCCGCAGAGCCCTTGCGTCAATCGGGCCTGATCTTGTTGCTGCCCACACTTCAAAAGCAGGATGGCTTGGAAGAGTCGCCGCATGGTCTCTGGGGCTTCCCTGTGTATACAACCCCCACGGGTGGGCCTTTGCAGGAGACACTTCGCCATGGAAAAGGTGGCTGTACCTTGCCCTGGAACGCCTTGCATCATTGTTTTCATCAATTATCATTGCTGTTTCCGAAAGCGACCGGGACCTCTGTTTGCAGTACCGGCTGGCTCCTCCTGAGAGAATCGTCACTGTCCGCAACGGTGTTAATGATAGACCAGGATGGCAAGAGAAAACCGTATGCAGCTTTCCGCCGCGACTGGTCATGGTCTCACGCCTGGAAAAGCCCAAGAACCACGCCTTACTCCTTCAATCAGCAGAAACCCTGAAGGATCTTCAGTGGCAACTGGAACTCGCCGGGGACGGGCCCCTCAGAGGCGAAGTGGAAGGATGGGTTCAAAGGCTAGACCTTGGCTCCATAGTCTCACTGCTGGGCGAGAGACGGGACATTGAAGAGATACTGAAAGGTGCCTGGGGGTTTGTGTTGATCTCAGACTCGGAGGGGCTTCCCCTGAGCATCCTCGAAGCCATGCGTGCAGGACTGCCGGTTATCGCATCTGATGTGGGCGGCGTTCGGGAAGCAGTAGAAGAAGGCGTAAACGGCTTTCTGATACCACGGGGCGATAAGTGCCTTCTGTCTACAAGGTTGAGGCAGCTCATACAAGACCCCGTACTGCGAGACCGTATGGGACAGGAATCCCGCAGGAAGTTCCTGCGGGAGTTTACCTTGTCCAGAATGGTTGAAGAAACATTGGCAGTGTACTATGAAGCAATCACGCGTTGGGCGCGGGCCCGGGGAAGAGCCATGGCAGACGCCCGGAATCCTTGAACCAATCCACTGTTTCGCGTATGCTCTGCCTTATTGGCCTGGGGTTGAAACCCAGTTCCCGTCTTGCCTTATCGCCGCATATGAGGGAATTTCCCCGCAGGGTATCCAGAGAGTTTTTGTTGATAACCGGCATTTTCTTCGTGACCATACCATAGAAGGTCATGACTGACCCCACTGCCTGAGCCAGGGCCACCGGAATACGAAAACGAGGTGCAGGGCGCCCGGTTGCCTGAGAGACCTCTTTGAGTAGATCCCTTACGGAAATCCACTCACCCGCCAAAATATACTTGTCTCCGGTCTTTCCTTTTTCAGCCGCAAGGATCAACCCCTCGGCCACATCCCGAACATCCACGAAGTTATACCCTCCGTCGACCACTACAGGGATCCGTCCGCGTACAAAATCCTGGATCATCTGACCCATTTCCGACGGTTTGAAGTCAAACGGCCCGAGAACGCCGGTAGGAAATACGAGAACACCGTCTAGTCCTCTTCGTTCAATTGCTTCCATAACTTCAAGGGTTCCCCGGGCTTTCGTTTTGCTGTATTCCATTCGCATAGGCGCAGGATCGCACGGCATGGATTCGTCTACAGCAGTGCCGGCAGGCGGCTCTGTGAACGCATGAACAGAACTGGTATGAACTAACCGGCGTACGCCGCACCTCAGACACGAGTCTGCCACGTTTCGAGCCCCTTTGACGTTGACTTCCTCCAATAGCCTGGAACGCCCAGGAAAAAGGGATATGATGGAAGCAAGATGGTACACCGTGTCAGCGCCCTCAAACGCACAGTCGAGAGACTGGGGATCCCGTACATCACCCTGGACCATCTCCACGTCCAGCCCCTCTAAAGGAAGAAGGCTTTCCCCTGGCAAGACCAAGCATCTTACTCTGTGCCCTCTGCTCTTAAGGAGCCTTACCAGGTTGTTCCCCAGGTGTCCCGTGGCCCCGGTCACTGCTATCACCTGCAAAACCCCTCCCCTTGTCAGACGGTTAGATTCTCTTTGCGATAGGAATCTACGTTGTCGGCTACCTGCCGGAACACCTCAATGAATCCGGCAACCTTGTCAGGAGCTACTCCTCCGGAAGCCGCCTCAACCAGCGTAGCGTACTGCTCCTGAATAAACGGTTCCTTCTCGCGGGCTTTGTCCGTCAGGTATATGATATAAGACCTTCTGTCAGACTCGTTCAGCTGCCTTGTCACAAACCCCTTGGTAACCAGCGAAGCTATTGTCCGCGAGATAGCAGGCTTGCTTACCTCAATGGCCGCCACAATGTCTTCCTGGTTCACACCGTCGCCACTGGTAAAAAGAAACATAAGGACGTTAGCCTCGGCACTCCCGATCCCGATGGGACGAAGGGCGCTGTTGAGGCAAATCTGACAGCCCTGGATGATTCTTCCGGCCAGGCTTACCAAAAGCTGAAAGTCCTTCAATGTGTTTTCCGCCCTCCATGCCGGATCATAGCCCACTATAGTTAACAAGTCAACTAAAATAGTCTGGTTGAACCGTCAGGGTTCCTCCCCTCCAACTCAAAAGCTTCTCGAAGGTGGTCTATAGACCCCGAAACCTCAGAAGGCGATTTTCGGGCCACGGCCTTCCTGAAGGAAATATGCGCCAACAGTCTGGATACAGCAAGGGAGTCAAGCATGAGGCCCCTGGGCTCCATTTTGTCAAAGGTATCCGCTGACGTATGGCCGAAGTTCCAGCTGCCGTCAGGAGCTGACGAGCCAAAATATACGCTCGGGATCCCGCACAGGTGAAACGCGTACATGTCAGAGTAAGCCAGAACCCCGGTTCCCACCCGCATAGGCTGATTCAAGACCTGAGCAAATTCCAGAAACATCTTTTTGGTTTCCTGAAACCCCATGGTAGTAATGCCCGGTACGCCTCCGCCTCCGGCCACGTCCACGTTAAACATGAACTCCACTGAATCCAGGTCCTCACATGTGCCGGCGTAGTAGTTGGAGCCGGTCATCCCAATCTCCTCGGTGGTAAACCAGATAAACCGGATGGTCTTGGGAAGCAATTCCCTGTGCTTGGCCAGAGCTCTTGCAGCCTCCAGTATGACTGCGGAGCCGCCCCCGTTGTCTGATGCCGCCTGGGAAATGTCGTGGCCGTCAATGTGCGCCCCGGCAACTATCACCTTGTCAGGCTCCTGGCATCCGGGGATCTCGCCAATGATGTTCCAGCCCGCAAGGGTGGGACTCTTTGAGCAAGTTGCCAGCTTCAAGACGACCTTGCCCTGCTGCATTCTGCGGAGTATATAAGTCCCTGACTCCCTTGAGATGCTAAGGGCGGGTATGAGACCCGTCGCGTTATGCCTTATGGTTCCCGTTTCCGGCAGCATTCCACTGGCCCGCATGTACAGAAAGGCAGCTGCCCCGGCTCGGACCGCTCTTCCGTACTTCTCCGAACGGTGAACTCCGCGTCCAAGTCCTTGAGGCGTCTCATTTGTCACAAGAGCAATCTTGCCTCTGAGAGAATCACCTGCACGGAGAAACTCCTCGGGACCTCCGGGGCCGAGAAAGACCACCTCTAACTCGACCTCTCCCGCCGGGCTATGGGGAAGGCTGAAACAGGGAAACTCCTTCTCCCCCGGCAGAACCATGGAAACCCATGCAGGCCCACGTACCCATCCTTTGTAGCGGTATTCCTGAGCATGAACATTCTCAAGGCCGTATTCCTTGAGCTTGGACAGCAGGTAATCCCTGACCTTCAGTTCCCCCGGACTCCCGGCGAACCTTCCGCCTCCTTCGTCACAGAAAAACTCCAGGTTCTCGTAGGCCTGGCACCCCGCAACCACCTCTCCTGCAACAAGCTTGTCCAGCAGTTGAAGCCGGTCTATGGCCGTTACCGTCCCCGTTACCTGCTCTTCTTCCACATTTGATTGCTTCATTGCGGCAGCCCTCCCTCTAGACTCAGAAGCCATACCTTTGCATCTATTCCCCCTCCGAAACCCCCAAGGCCGCTTCCGGCCACAACCCTGTGGCATGGCACCACAATGGCCACAGGGTTGGCGGCGCACGCATTCCCTACAGCCCTGGCTGCCCTGGGCGAACCGGCCGCCCGGGCAAGCTCCTGGTAAGTCACGGTTTCACCATAGCCGATACGCCTCATAGCGTTCCATACCCTATCCTGAAAAGGAGTTCCCGAAAGCTTGACCGGAACTGCAAATTCCCGCAGTTGGCCTGCGAAGTATCGTTCCAGTTCAGATGCGGCCTGTTCAAGAACGCAAAGGTCCCTGTCACCTATATCGCCGGCTCCGGCGCGTTTGGCATCCGGCGTATGAAATTCCGCAAACTCAAGACCTGTAACACAGCCTTCCTCTACGGTGATTCTCAGGGGCCCCACAGGACTCTCTATGACCCGGATCATCATTTCCGCCACCCCCCAACAGTGCCTCAGAATGCCGCCATGCCTCAAAGAAAGAAACTTCCACCTCACATGCAGACTTTCCTGTATACCTACCTCCCGGGTTCACGTTGACCATGCACGAAGTGGGGGTATGCAGGCACAAGTGCCGCCTACCCCCACACCCGTGGCCTTTGGGAACCGCTTCCTTGTCCGCGTCATCAATGATCTCACCGGGGCCGGCATGATAGCCAAACCGGACAGCTTATCCCTTGAGGCCGGACCTGCGCCCCCGGCAGTTTTCAACCTCGCAGAACTCCCAATCTTCACAAGCACCGTTATTGATGGTCAGGCAGTCGGTGAAAATGAGGTACACGACCGTATTCGGAGAGGCACAGGGAGAACTGGATACGCATCTTCCCGTGGGCCTAGACTCAGGCGCCGTAACCGTCTTGACGATCCCTTCTACAAGCTCCTTGTCGATCACCTTGTTCACCTCCTTGGGTTTCCGGTAACATCTTATGTTTACCGGTTGCATCTGTTGACTGAAAACTAACAGACGTGAGTCCGTAACACCTGCATACCCATACACATAATGTGGTGGCGAAGGAGGTGGGTAGGTGCCTGAACGATTGCTCTATGATCTCTTCTTGACCGGCGGACACCTGGACCTCCCTGCAGACCCAGCATGGACCCAGCCCAGGCGGAGAATCGAGGTCCTGGGGCTTTCAGGAGGTCTGGCTAAGCGACAGCCCATAGGCCGCATGGGAATTCCGAGGGGCCGGGGCGCTGCAGACCCCGAACTTCCTGCTCATTCGCATGATGTCTCAGCGCCATGCGTGCCCGCACCCAGAATAGATTTGGAGGCAGGCGACGAACTGATCATAACCGTCACCGATCTTC
>JAPXLN010000019.1:0-19505 GCA_033809515.1 Bacillota bacterium | reverse complement strand
GTTCTTTTGGAGATGGAGAAGACCGGAAACAGTTTCCTTGGTTCTATCGATATGACCGCACTTGTCATGGTTTCCGCCGGGATCACTCTGGCCAACATCGTGTATCCGCGGACCAAGGGCGAAGCTACTGTGGCAGCGCCCGGCTTCATAGTGAACATGGGTTTTGGAACCTTCGTTGAGGCAGCGTACCCGTTTATGTTTTCCGACAAGATGGTGTTTGCCGGCGCCCTTATTGCCGGGGGGTTGTCAGGCGCCGTGGTAGGCCTTTTCGACGTAAGGGGCACTGCCTATGTTCCGTCGGTGGTGGCGCCTATGCTTTCTACCAATCCCTGGGGATTTGCCATTGCGATGCTTGTTGCTATGGGGGCGGCGTTCTTGATTACTTTGGCAGCTAACAGGAGGGCGAAGACGAGGCAGGTGGAGGAGCCCCGTTAGAAGCGCCTGGAGGTCGCGCACGGGTTTTCTGCCTAAAAAAGCAAGATGGGAGGCGCTATAGATGATCAGGGGAGACATGCGTCGTAAGCGGGAAAAGGCCATGGGGAAGGTCCAGGGTGCGATTGAGGCCCATGGAGGAACTACGCTGCTGGCTACGGGCATAACCGGCGACGACGCCAGGATGGCAAAGGCGGCAGTTGAGGCAGGGGCCAGGATGCTTGAACCTAATCATCCTGCGGTGGCCCTTGCCCGGGGATACAAGGGCGTGACAAGTATGCATGCTGCTGAGGCTGTCAGACATGAAATATCAATTGAGCAGATGGCCGAGGTGACCCGGGGCACTCGAAATGTGGTTGGACCGGATGTGTTTATTACTGTAGGCGTTCCGGGAGGGCTTGCCGAGGTTCTTCCTATGCCCTTGACAGAGCATGGTGTCAGGCTTATGGCTGAAGCAGGCGCTGACGGACTCCATGTTCACAAGGCTGACCTTTCAGACTTGGGAGACGTGGTGGAGCTGGCCCATGCTAACGGGCTGCTTGTAGATGCCTATATTGCTCATCCTCAGGATTTGCACTTGTTCGGGATTCCGGCCGAGTCTCCCCGGGAAGTCTCGGACGTGGCCAGGAAAATGGAGGCCATTGGGGTGGACATGATAGGGCTCATGACGGGCATGAGTTACGAAGGGGTTGCGGCAGGTCAGATTCCGGACATTATCAGAGATAGGTTGGCTGCGCTCATTGGTTCCGTCAACGTGCCGACCCTGGCTGAGGGCGGGATCAACCTTGAGAATTTCAGGGCGTTTAGAGGTACCGGGGTCAAGATCATTGTGGTAGGCACTGCCTTCGATGATATTGCCCGCAAGGCTGTGGGGGATACGGTCAGGCAGTTTATGGGGCATATGACGTAAAGCTTGGCCGGTGCGAGTTCTGAAGGAGACTTGGTAGCTCAGGTAGAATCTGCCTGCATAGGGTGAAAGACGGATAAAGCTGATAAAGCAGATAGAGCGATGGAGCGTTCGCTCCAATCAGCCATGAGAGGGGAGAATAGCTGTGAGGAGGACCCTTCGAACAGTCCTGGGCTTGAGTTGTGTGGTTATGATGATCCTGGCCCTGGTTCCGGGAGAGCCCCGGTACCCTGTTGCCATGGCGCAGTCAGCCCAGTCTGAAGGAAGCGGCGATTTCCGGTTTTCCCAAAAGAGCCTTTTCATCTTTACGACCGTCGAGGATTTTGAGAAAGGCGAAACTGACGGCACTGAGGTCATCGATAGCGGTAACGGGGCCGTAGGCCTTAAGGAAGGGGTATCCCAGGGAACCTACACTTCTGACGTCACCGAAACGGAACCTTTTGAGTATATGATTTTGTCGTGGAACGCAGACACGCCTGAATCCACGTACGTGGAAGTCCAGGGTAAGGTTCGCGTCAAGGGTCAATGGTCACAGTGGCTGTCATGGGGAAAGTGGAGCACCCACGCTTTTTCCGTAAAGGGCCGCACGGTTTTGCCCGGATCTGCTTCGGGAGAGGACATTGACGACCCTTTGGCCCGGATATCCATTGACGAGCTGGTGGTCAAGGGACAAGAGGGCGAAACTGCTGATGCCTTTCGGTACCGTCTGATCCCTAATTCTTCAGGGGACGGACGCTCAGGTTCCGGGCATGTGCCTCTTGTGCGCCTTGTGGCATGCACCATCCGTAACACACTGCCTGGCCAGGCCATTCCCAAGAAGTACCCTGATGACGCGCCTGATCTCAGCCGGCTGGACAAGGATCTTGATGTGCCAACCTATTCCCAGAGCGTCCGCGATGCCAGGATAGCAAGTATCATCTGCAGTCCTACCTGCATGGCAATGGTTCTGAGCTACTACGGAGTGGACATTTCCCCGGAAGAGTCTGCGTGGAACGCCCGGGATTACGAAGCCGGCATATTCGGTAACTGGTCTTTTAACACAGCCAGCGCGGCCGGGTACGGTTTTGCCTCGTACGTAGACTATGTGGTGTCTCAGGAAGGTGCCGACCCCTGGTACGGGGTGAAACTGGAGATTGCCGCCGGCAGGCCTGCGGTGGTCAGCGTGCGGTACAGAAAACCGTCTTACCCGGGCACTTTGCCTCCTGTGGAGGGAGTCCCCATCAACAAGACCGAGGGTCATCTGGTTCTGGTCAGGGGTTTTACCTGGAAAGACGGTGTGGAGTATGTGATTGTGAACGATCCCGCCGCTTCTCATAATGACAATGTCCGCAGAGAATACCGGGCAGATGAGTTCGCTAACGCATGGGTTAAGAAGGTGGCGTACATTGTGCGTCAGGATCCTGAGGAGATGGATGCGGCTAGGGTAATGGCCCCCAAGCCGGTTGCAGGGGAGCTTATCCCTGTCGGAAGGTCCAAAGAAGGCTATCGCAAGTTCAGACTGCAGGTCGGAGACGAAACCATTGACGTTAGCAACGCTAATATCCGCAGCATTGTTGTGTCTCTTGAAGGCAAGAAGACAACTCCTGTGACGACCAGGGGTTCCGGTGAGGACGCGGATCTTCTCTGGGTGAGCACGTCTAGTGAACCGGGTACGTATACGTATACGTTCATAGGTATGGATAAGAATGCCTATCAAGCGTCTGTTGAGTGGCCTGTTGCAGAACCCAGGACGCCCCTTTACATCGCAGGAGGAGTTCTGCTTGCAGTGGTTTTGTTGGTAATTGCGGTCTTGATGCAAAGGGCGCGGAAACGTGAGCCTATCTCCGCCAGAATCCCGGAGTAAGGATCACGAGCACGCTGAATATCTCAAGCCTGCCTATGAGCATCATGAACGAGAGAACCAGCTTGCCGGCTCCGGGCAAGTGGGCATAGCTGGCCATGGGCCCGACTGAACCCAGGCCCGGGCCAACGTTGCCCAGGGTTGCCGCTACGGCGGATATGGCGCTTATCATGTCAAGCCCCATAGCCAGCATAACCAACGTTGCCCCGGCAAACGCTGCCAGGTAGATTGTGGTGAACGCAAGCACCTGGTTGATTATGCTTTCTGGGATCACCTGGTCGTCCTGGCGTATGGGAAGAATGGCCTTTGGATGAAGGAACCTGTAGACTTCCCTGTAAGCATGCTTAACAATGATTACCCACCGGGCTATCTTGACGGAACCCCCTGTTGAGCCTGTGCACGCACCCGCAAACATGAGCAGGACCAAAAGCGCTTTTGAGACCTCTGGCCAGGCGTTGAAATCGGCAGTGGCGTAGCCTGTGGTTGTTGTTATAGATACCACCTGAAAAGACCCGTGCCTCAGAGCTTCAGCAGGGGAGTAGGTACCTAGCAGTGTGGCAGACAAAAGGAGGGTGAACACGAGTGTGAGCCCTGTGTATGCTCTAAACTCCTGGTCTTTGAGCAGAGCCTTGCCTTCGCCCAGTGAAAAAAGCCTGTAATATAAGGTGAAGTTGACTCCTGCGGCAAACATGAAGAGCGTCGTGATGATCTCCGCAGGAAGGGAGTTGAAGGCTTTGAGGCTTTCAGCTCTGCTTGAAAACCCTCCTGTAGCCAGGGAGCCAAAAGCGTGAATGAGAGATTCGAAAAGACTCATGCCTGTGAGGCACAAGAGTATCGTTTGGGCAAGGGTCATGGTTGAATAGATGATCAAGAGGATCTTGGCGGTCTCCCGGACTCTGGGCTTGATCTTCTGCACCTGGATTCCCGGAACTTCAGCCCGGAACAGCTGGGATCCGCCCAACTCAAGGCGGGGGATTAGGGCCAGGGAGATTACAATGATCCCCATGCCTCCTAACCAGTGAAGAAAGCTTCTCCAGAAAAGAACACCCTCGGGCTGTGCCTCAACGTTGGTCAGTATGGTAGCTCCTGTGGTGGTGAAGCCGGACATGGCCTCGAAAAAGGCATCAGGCAGGGATGCGCATGTTCCGGCCAGGAGGAAAGGGATTGCCCCGGCCAGGGCGCACAAAATCCATCCTCCAGACACTATGAGGAAAGACTCGCGCATGCGTATGTCGCCTGCCACAGATATTCTGGTAAGGGCCAGACCCGGAAGGCCTGTAAGGAGCATGGATATGAAAAATGCTTTTCCGTCCGGCGCCCGGTACCAAAGCGACCAGCCAAGGGGAATGGTCATGGTCACCGCAAGGAGACACAAGAGCAGCCCCATTGCTCGCAGGATTGCCTTGTGGTTGATCTCGGTTAAGGCCCCAAAACTCATAGGCCCAAAACCTTTCGCACGCTGGGAATGGCCTCTTCGAGGGAAAACACCACAACCCTGTCGCCGGGCATGACCTGGGTGTCGCCCCGGGGAATTGCTGCCGTACCATGCCGGATGAGCATCCCTATGAGGGCGTTATGAGGGAAGTTAGCCGTCTTCAGAGGCTTTTGCGTGACCGGAGCGCCTTCCGACACCATAGCGTCAAGCACCGTAGCTCTGCCCTGCTTTATGAAAGTCACATCAAGGAGCCTGTCTTCTTGCAGCAGTTTGAGAATGGTGCTTGTCATTATGAGACGGGGAACCACAGTGGCGTAAATGCCGGTAGCTTCGGCCACTGAGGCGTACTCCTCTCTTTCCAGCCGGATAACAGTCTCCCTGACGCCCAGGCTGTTGGCAAGCAGCGCCGCCACTATGTTTGTCTCGTCGTGACTGGTCGCCGCCACAAAGGCATCGGTACCTGCAATGCTCTCGCTGTTCAAAAGGTCTACGTTGGTGCCGTCTCCATGGATTACCAAAGTATGAGGCAGATTCTCCGCCAGATACCTTGCTCTTTCGGCGTCCTTTTCAATGAGTTTCAGCGACAGGCCCTGTCCCCGAAGGCCCTGCAGTATCTGACAAGCATGAAAGCCCGTTTCCCCGCCGCCCACTACCGTTATTGTCTTCAGCTGATTCCTAAAGCGTCCGGCAAGCAGTGCGCTTCTGTCAAAACGTCCGGTTTTCCCGAGCAGGTATATTTTGTCTCCGGATTCTATTCGCGTCTTGCCTCGCGGTATCAAGAGGCTGTCGTCACGGTCAATGGCCACTATCAGGCAGTCTGTGAGCTTGAGTTCCTCCAGCGTCTTTCCGGTCCACGGTGACGCTTCTGAGTTTATCCTGGTACCAAGAAGCTCGACGCTTCCGCCTGCGAAGTGGCGGACTTCCGTGGCTGCCGGCGCCCGCAGAAGATTGACGATCTCCCGCGCTGCCAACCGCTCCGGGTGGATCATAATGTCGATGCCCAACTGGTTTTTCACCAGCGCATCAGGGACCACGGTGTACTCAGGGTCGCGGACTCTTGCCACCGTAGTCTCGACACCGTAGTGCTTGGCAGTCAAGCACGCCAGTATGTTGACCTCGTCGCGCCCTGTTACGGCAATGACCATGCCGGCATCTTCCACGCCTGCTTGCTGGAGGATTTTCGGGCTGGCCCCATTTCCCTGTATGGTCATGACATCAAGAATCTCCTGGGCAGGTACGAGTTGCTCGGCGTCTACGTCCACAAGCACTACATCATGAGACTCCTGAACCAGTTGCTTCGCTATTCGAAAACCCGCCTTACCTGCTCCGACCACAATAATGACCACACGGCATGCCCCTCGCCCGGTATTTTGTGAAGACATTCAGATAGTCGTTTTCTGCAAGTTCCTGCAATTCCCTGCAATTCCCTGCAAGCCGCCCCTTCACTGTTTCTTCTGCAGGACGGCCGTGCGAACTTTGTGTCATCTAAGATACCGCATGAACGGCATTACGGCAATGCTCATCGTGAACGCTCATGATGAACCCACATGACGAACGCTCATTATAGACCGGAATTGCGGCTGAAGGCAGTCGATTCCGTACCACTTTGGGCGGAGGTCTGGTCGATTTGGGACCAGGCGCGCCTGGCCGTGCCGGCAGTGTAACCTGGATGTGGTTGGAGTCTGAAAAGGGAAAACCGGGGTCTGTCTCGAAAAACTGACAGGATAAGGAGCCCTTGATGAGGTGGTCCAGGCCATCGAAGAAGAAGGCGGGCGAGCCTCAGCGGTTTCCGGCAGACCTGACCCAGGACGGAGGCGGTAGCAAGCATTGAATGCCATTGTCACTGATTCAAGATACAGGATGTCTCTGGCTGTAGTCCGGTCTCTGGGCCGGGCGGGGATTCCGGTGCATTGTCTGGAAGACCATAGCACAGCCCAGGGGGATGTGCTATCTTTTCGTTCTCGCTACGCAAGCAAGCAAGACTTCGTAGCTTCTTCCCGCCGCGAACCTCAAGCGTTCATTGACGACCTCTTGCGAGTCTCAGTTCAGGGGGATGTAGTTATTCCCATCTCCTTAAGCTCCATCATGGCTATAGCAGCCAATCTGTCGCAGGTTACTCCCAGGCTGAAGGTGGTGCTCCCTTCACTGGATTCCCTCACTACAGCTGACGATACAGGGCAGCTCCTGGATATTGCAGAGAGGATCGGGGTGCCGGTGCCGGGGGCGTACGCAGTTGGAGGCGATAAGGGGCCTGAATATGGGGCTCTCGAACACAGTAGTTCACCCATTGTCATTAAGTACCGCAAAGGGGAGGCTCTGCAGCTGCCGCCTGAGGAAAGGTATGCTATTGTGCGCGACGCTGCGTCGTTTGTGCGCGTGTATGAGAAGATGAGGGCTAACCAGGCGTGTCCGCTGGTGCAAGAATACGTTCCCGGTGAGGGCTATGGAATGTCGGCCTTGTTCAACAGGGATTCTGAGCCGGTGGCTGTGTTCTGTCACAGGCGCATTAGGGAGTATCCGGTGACAGGTGGGCCAAGCTGCTTTGCCGAGTCTGTTTGGGATCCCAGGATGGTGGACTACGGAGTCGGTCTGCTGAAGGAACTGCGCTGGCGCGGAGTTGCCATGGTGGAGTTCAAGGGGGACATCAGGTCTGGCGAATACAAGCTTATGGAGATTAACCCGCGCTTTTGGGGGAGTCTGCCGTTGGCCATCCTGGCAGGGGTGGACTTTCCCGTGCTTTTGTACAAGGTTGCTGCGGGCCAGGACCTTCCCCTTGCAGACCTCAGGTCGCCTGCCTACTCTACGGGGGTCAGAATGAGGTATCTGTTTCAGGACCTTCTTTCGGTCCGTGGATATATGAGACGCGAGGCCGGCAAGGCGGCCTTTGCCTGGGGCTTTTTGAAGGATCTTTTAGACTTTCGTGTTTCTGACGGTGTGTTTCAGTGGGATGATCCGGCGCCGAACTTTGCATATGTTTTGCGGGCATTTAGGCGCGTTTCTCCCTCCGGCGGGGGAGGGCCGGGAGAGGGTTGACTGGCTGTTGGCCGGTGATTGGCTGTTTGTTGATCGTGCGAAGATCGCTTCAGCCGGAACCCAGAGCGGATTCCGGCTGAAACCCCCGGTTATGTGGCATTGTGCCACGGCATTGCACGACGGCCTGCGCGCCCGGCCCCCCGCAAGTTCGAGCAAGCTCGGGCTCTCACGCACCCCGGCGGCAAAGCCGCATCTAGATCAAGTTGAGCCCCTGCAAAAGGATTGCCAGCACCAGCAAAGGCGTGACAAACTTAACCACCAAGTAGAAAGCTTTCACTGTCGTCTCGTTTTTCAGGGTGCCATGATTGGACAGCTGATCCCGGATGTCTTCCCATTTGCACTTCCAGCCTATGAAAAGGCATAGAAACAGCCCGCCCACAGGCAGCAGTATGCATGAGGTAACGTAGTCGAAAAGGTCAAACATGGTCATGCCGAACAGCTTGAAGTCAGCCAGTGTGCTCCCTGACAGGGCTGCAGCTGAACCGAAGAGCACCAGGCCTGCCAGGGTCAGCATAGTTGCCTTCTTACGTGACCAGCCCAGAGTACCTTCAAAGTATGCAACGGGCACCTCGAACAGTGACAGCATAGCTCCGGTGGCGGCTATCCCTGCGAGAACGAAGAACAACGTCATGAACAGGCGCCCAAAAGGCATGGAGCTGAAGACAGCCGGTATGGTGATGAAAAGAAGGTTAGGTCCTGCATCAGGCTCGAAACCAAATGCGAACACTGCCGGGAAGATGGCAGTGCCTGCCAGGATGGACACCAGCAGGTCTGACAGCATGACCCTCGAAGCTGTTCCCGGAATGTTCTGGTCTTCGACGAAGTAGCTTCCGTACGTAGTCATGGTGCCCATGCCCACTGACAGCTTGAAGAAGGACAGGCCCAGGGCAGTGAGCACTGTGGCGCCTGTCACCTTGGAAAAGTCAGGTTTGAAGAGAAACCTCAGACCCTCGGTTGCCCCGGGTAGAGTAATGCTTCTGATGCAGACAATAAGCAGAATGGTGAAGAGGGCCGGCATAAGTCTCTTGGTCATCCTCTCGATGCCTTTGGAGACCCCTGCCATTATGATGGCGGCGATGAAACCCAGTACGATCCATTGCCAGACAAGCGACGCCCAGGGGCTTGATACCAGGGCGGCAAAGGCGCTCTTGGTAACTTCAGGACTGGTGGAGAGAATAGCTCCGCCGGCTGACTTGGCGATGTAGGCGAATACCCAGCCTGCCACTTCAGAGTAAAAGGCCATGATGAGGAAGGCGGCAAGGATGCCTGATGCGCCTACCAGCCACCAGAGTTGATTGGGGGCAAGTTTCCTCAGCGTCTGAACGGCATCGGCTCTTGCTGCCCGTCCGAGAGTATGTTCAGTGATCATAACAGGGAGACCCACTAGCAGGGTGCACACAATGTACGTTGCGACGAAGGCCGCGCCGCCATTGACCCCTGTCAAGAAGGGGAACTTCCATATGTTGCCTAACCCTACTGCGGACCCCAGGGTGGCCGCGATTACGCCAATGCGAGTGGTGAACGTATCGCGCGCCTGCGTCCTGGGCATTCCTTTTGCTGTATCCAGCGTTGCCATTGGGATCCGGTTCCTCCTATGCGATTCCGTTTTGTGATAGTTCTGTGATTGAAAGTGCAGCTAAGCGGCTCATCTCTTGTCCGGCCGGAGGCCCTGGAGGTCTCGCGGGAGTCCCATTTCATCGGAATCCCCTCGGAGTAGAAACCCCGTGGGGCAAGGCCATGTGCCGGACGGGACACAAGGAACTTGCCGCACGGGTATTTTGGACCCACGGTGTACTTTGTAATTCACAAAGCCGGTATCGCTCGGACCTGGCCATCGCTCTGGCATCAACCGGGGCGGAAAACGCCGTGGCAACGCGGAACCCTTAGATACCCTTCCTGTGTCTGAAGGCGGCCACCCGCACTTCAGTATTACGCGACATTATACAGACATCGTATACTCTATGCAACTACTTGCTGAGAAGCGCAAAGAGCATCTGGGCCATTTCGGCACGAGTTCCGGTCTGTGCAGGGTTTAGCTTGTTTCCGTGGCCCCGGATTATCCCGCCTCTCACCATGGCTTCAGCGGCTGTTTGGGCCCAGGGGGCAAAGAGCCATGCGTCGTCGAAAGACGAGAATTCCATTCCGCTGTCTTCGGACGGCAGCTTTCCGATGATCGCGAGGGTGCGATATAGGAGGACGAGCATCTCCTGACGTGTTATGTCCTTGTCGGGAGCAAACATGTTATTGCCCACCCCGTCTGATATGCCCAGCCTCTTTGCAGCAGCCAGGTAGGGGGTATAGTAGGTGTTCCCTGCGTCTGCGAAGTTCTCTTTCGCGTTCTCGTCAGGGGCTATTCCGTATGCCCGCATAGTCATGACTATGAACTGGCCTCTGGTCACCTGCCCTAAAGGTCCATAGTTCATACTTCCTATTCCGGTTGTAATGCGCCGGGCAGCAATAAACCCGACTGCCCTGCTGTACCAGGCACTGTCCGAAACATCCCCAAAGACGACTTTGTTGTACCCTACGGCATAGACGGAAAAATGAGTGGTCTTGAACGTAGCCGTTTTCGTTGCCGGATCATACACGCAGTTGGTTACAGGCTCCGGTTTGCCTTCGGAGTTGATGAAGTAGATGACGATGGCATCCGGGTCTTCACCTGGCCTCAGGGTGTATGGGACCGATACGGTGATCGTGCCGTCGAACTGGGAAATGGTTGTACTGCCGCTGATAACCGAAAAGCTGAATACCGGCCTGTCGCCTACAACCTTTCTTGCTTCCTCGGAAACAGCCTCGTTGCCAACCAGTGCCGCAAGGATAGCTACCTCCTGGCTGGCTGATGACGAGATACCGTCGAGGGTCTTTTTGTCAAAGGATATTGAGGCAACCGGTGTTGATACTGTCAGAGCTCTTACAGGGCTCGCAGCCATCAGATCCACTGACTCCTTGGGAATGATCGTTGCAGAGGATCTGATAGTAGAGGACTGGATATCCATACTTGCCCCGGCTGTAATGCTCAATGCAATCGCATCTGTGCCGTCTTTGGCGGCCCTCTCCAAAGCTGCCGTTAGAGCATTGTTGATCTGGGCAGGTGCAACGCTGATTGTTGCGTCACCGACGCTATCTACGGAGCCGGGTACAGTTATTGTTGAAGTAACAATGTTCGTAGATCCTGCTACCTCTATCATCGAGGTTGGGGCCGGCGGAGGACTGCTTGGTTCATCCAGGCTAGGTTCATCCGGCGGGGGTGAGACGGTACCGGACTCAGGTACGGTGAATGTTGTCATCGTGTAGGTACCGCCTGTGTAATCTGCGCTCCGCACTTTGTAAGTCCCGGCCGGAAGCGTCCCAACGGCTACCGAAGCGGTGAAACTGCCGTTTGTGTCTACCGCAGCTGTTCCAAAGTAGAGCAGTTTGCCTGATGGTGTGTGTATTTCTACAACAACGATGCCCTTTGCAAGATGGACGGCGCTTCCGGATACCTGGACCTTGCCGGCTGAAGAGCTGTAGGCACTCGACAGCTGAGTGACTGTTCCGCCGCTTGATTGTGCCAGGGCAATCCTTCCGCCAATAGAGACAATGGAGACAACAGAGAGACAGGTTACTAGTACCAGGGCAGTGGCCAGAAACCTCACAAGTCGCCTATTCATAATCCATACCGTCCTTTCCTGAGCCATATTCGGCATGGTTTGGCATGAGATGTCCCCACCCGGCTCCTATGCCGAAGACTGCTCCGCCAAAGGTATTGTCGTCTGCAGAAATGCCCTCTTTGGATATTAAGAAAGCTGTAATGCGGTTTGCTGACGCTACGCCGGCATATTCGGGCGAGCCTTGCCTGAACACAGGGATTTCATGTCTGGGGTCATCCGGGCCGGTATAGACCCGGAACTGCCTGGCGCCAAGCAAGGTATCGTCTTCGTAGTAGTTGACCAGCAGGGTATGGTCTATCTCGAAGTAGTTGGGGTCTTCCTCGTCAGTTTCTGTGAAGGAAAATACGCTCACGAAGGTGATGAACTCCTCGTAGCCGCAGTATTCGAATTCAGTCATTCTAGGCGTGAATTGCGGGCCGGCCTCGCCTGACTCTCTGAATTCCAGGGTGAACGCGTCCAGGAGCACCCGCTTGATGTCCAGAGGGACTTCGCGGATGTGGCTATTATCGTCGCCATTGTCATCGTCATTATCCAGGAATCGCAGCCTCAGATTGAGCCGGGTAACCGGCTTGGTTATGTCCGGTAAGGTCACGGCCCAGGCCTCAGGATCGAACCAGAGCTCTCCCTGAGTGGATTCCACCCCTTCTTCGGCCGAGGTTGCTGCCATGATCTCAAAAGGTCTTCCAACGTCAGAGGGCCGTATGAAGACTCTTTCATTGAGAAAGTAAACAAAGGCACTGGGAGTCAGCGCTTCCAGGGAAGCTTCTGATACGTTGACAATGCCGGTATGCCAATCGCCTGCGCCTACTTCAGGGATCACATCGATGCCGGCAAAATCTGACTCGTAGAAGGTTACCATGGCGTCTTCCCAGCTGTAACCTGCCAGGAATCCGTAATGCAAAGTCACCTTTCCGAAGCCTCTGTTGAAGGTTAGGACATCAGAGGCGTTTACCACATATTCGGAACGGTCTACCAGGTACTCCCATATTGCGCCGCCTATGGGGCCAATGTCTTCCTCAGGCGGCCTGTTATCAATCCCGTCAGGCCAGTGTACCGTCACTGCTATTGTGCCAGACTCAAGACCCTTAGGGAGTTCAAACGATACATGGCGTCTTTCCCACGTTCCATCATGTTCCATGACATACTGAGAGTCTCCGTCATTGAGTGAGAACCTGAGTTCAAACTGCTCGTATCCGGGCTGGCAGAGGATGAACTCGTATGGGCGCCATTCACCTTCCAGTTGTGCCAGCAGCCTGACCCGTTTGAAAGGCTTTTCGTAGGTGAGGCCGTTTTCATCTACGGTCCCGTCGAAACTGTCCGGATAGATGGCCCCCCAGGGATGGTCGTCTATCCAGCTCAGGGTTAGCGTTCTCCCGTTAAACTCCCGGGGGAAACCGATGCTGCCTGCCTCGCTTGCGGGTATGGGTACCACAAGCGACTCTAAGCGTGTATCGAACTCGATCTCTATTTCTTCGCTTTCCGCATCACCTGATGTGTGCACAAACACCAGTGACCCGGTCTCTCCGGGGGGCGGTCCATGGGGGTCGTCACCTTCTTGAACTTGGGTTATGAGTACCCGGGTAAATGCGTATCCTGACAGTACCCGTCGGTGGCATAGATTGTCTTCATGGTCATGCTCCACTATCTCACGGAAGAAAGCTACGAAAATGACGACTTCTTCACTGTCCCCGTCTAAGTGAATGCTTTCTTGTCTGGTACGATCCAAAGGCTCGGGAGGCGCTTCCATTAATTCCACGGGCAATCCGTGGGCTTCTATGTCCCATGGAACGTCCCATGAACTGTCCCGGATTAGCGCAACTGCGAACTCATCCGGGAACTCCTCCGGTAACTTACCTGTGTACGAAGTCTGCAATTCATCAATCTTGACGCTTACATCCACTCCCGGACTCCCGGTCTCATGAACGCTCACATGGATGGCAGACTCCTCTACCTCTGTGATGGCATCGATTTTGTACAGGGGAATGAGAATCCAGGCCGGGCCGTGGTCTGGGCTATGGTCTTCAGGCTTAAACCGTGCGTTGGCCCTGTAGTAGCCGTCTATCTCGGCATTCACGTCATAGCTGCAATCTGCCACCAAAATGAACGTGGCCCGGCCGTGAGCGTCAGTGGTTCCTGTGAAGTCGTTGTTTCCATCGCTCAGGCGAAAGACAGCGTTTTCCACCGGACGAGATTCGATCTCATTGCGCGCCTCGAAGGTGACCCTGATCTCGCCTTCGCCGGGTTGTTCGTCTTCACCTGGCTGCTCCCCAGGGCCTGGTTGCTCTTCCGGTATGTCAACAACGCCTGTAGTGTAGCCGGCCAGCATTTCACCGTCGAAAAGCCCGACAAACAAAAGGTATTCACCGGAGGGGGTCTGTATATACCGGGAGTCATTGATGTCTTCCGGAAAAGCCTCCGTTTCGACAGGCAATCCATCCGTCTCAACATCCCACCCGGTTTCCAGGATCAGCGCAGCAGTGAACCTACCCTCAATGAGTTCCCCTAACTCTTCACTTACTTTGTCAGTCACCACTCTGACTTCGAGCCCCGAAGCATCACCTGTATGCACATCAACCGAAACCGAGTCAAAACCCAGATGCTTAACCTGGTCTGTTCGGTACATGTGAATATCGAGCCAGTCGTGGCCCTCTGGCGTAACGTCAAAACGCTTGTTCAACGGGTAGTAGTCAGGAAGCGTCACCTTCAAATCATAACTTTCTCCAATCTGCAAATGGGCTGAAGCGGAATTTGAGGTGACTGCGACCGACATGGGGTCGCTCCGCCGGCTGTCATTGCTGTTATACAGCTCGTATTTGCCGGAGTTGTACACGCTTTCAAGAATCGAGCTGCCGGTCTTTTTATCCCAGACCTTAAACACAATTCTCCTTTCTAGCGGTTCTGGTGGTGGATCCTCCGCGTATGCCGGGCACGGAACAATGCCCAAAATCAGCATGAGACACACAAAAAAGGGCAACATTCTACTGCTTCTCATAGTCCACACCTCCATGTTGAACTGGGTTGAACTGGCTCTTCAATATCAATCCACTTCTTTGTACTAGTTTCGATGGCATCCTGCCGTTTGCGAGGTGAGGATTAGGATAGGTTTTGGCGAAAGAAGGGATAGGTTTGGTATAGGTTGAACTCTAAGCCGAAGCAATGCTTAGCGGTAGCGGGGGGCTTGCGTCATGAACCGTAATAGATTTACTCTTTACTCGGCTATAATCGCGCTAGGGTTTCTGTGGACAGGCTCTTCCTACATATCACAGATGTATCGCTTGCAGTCGTTTTTCCCTCCGGCACAGGTCGATATCATTGCGCTTCGATGGAATTACCTGGCGCAAGCAGGAGGCATCTCCATCTATGCTCTCTTTCTGTGGCGCAAGCCTAGGGCAATCTCAAAACGCTCAGCCTTCATCTGGATCATGTTGTTCGATGCCGCCTTTATGGTTCTCACTCTCACCGCTGCCAACCAGGGAATTGTTCTGTGGGCGGGCCTAGTCATGAACGTGTTGCATGGTTCCGTTGCCGGTGCTTACCTTACCATGCTCGGAGGGCATGTTCCACAAGACAAACGCGGGCGTGCGTTTGGGTTTGCCTATGCAGCCGGAAGTCTCGGCACGTATCTCCTTTCTCTAATAGCAGATGGGCAACTGATCAGGTCGAACTATGCACCGGTCGCGTATTTTCTGCTTGTCGGAGCAAACATCCTCGCAGTGCAGCTTGCCGAAGACCTACCGGTAGAAAGGCAAGGGAAAGATGCCTTGCGGGATTCAACCCGAAATGAGATGTGCCTTCTCTTTCCAGCATTGGTTCTTATGGCTATCCTCAACTCGGTCGGAAGCCACTATCAGTTTCAGGCGGTAGTTGATCAAAATGTCAGCCTGGAGCTATCCAGAGCTTTCTACGCTGTTAGCTTAATCGCCGCCGGTATTGCAGCTGACAGTAATCGAAAGCTAGGGGTGTTCCTTTGCTTCGTCAGCCTTGCGTTTCCCTTTGCACAGGTGGTCCTCCGGGGCCAACCGTCACTTTTGTCTTTCGCTTGGGGACTAAGCTACTTCATAAAGGGCTTCTACGCAGTGTACAGGGCCATATGTTTTGTAGACCTTGCCGGTCAAAGATGGTGTTTGCTTCCTTTAGCAGGGCTGGGGCTTTGTGCAGGACGTATTGGCGAAGCCTTGAGTACCCTTTTTCCTGAGAGGCTTCTCGGGGACCAATTGTACGGTACTATTCTTGTCCTAGCGCTTTTCGTGCCCTTAACGTTTTTGTTTTTCCTCTTCTTTCAAAGAACGCATGAAGAGGATGTCTCGAAACCCCATGACACAGAAGTGCTGTTCCAAAGGTTTGAAGAACAATATGCACTAACCAAGAGGGAAAGCGAAGTCCTTCGTCAGATTATCACAGGCCTTTCAACCAGTGAGATTTCTGCGGCACTCTACATATCTGAGAGCACTGTGAAATTCCATGTGAAGAATATCCTGAAGAAGACCGGTTGCGCAAACCGCACTGAGATCACCTCACTATTCCGGCAGACCATGTTGTTGAACCGTTAGGCCGTTGAACTGTTGAGCAGTTGAGCCGGTGCGGTTAGAATGGCTATATAGTTGCATGAAAAGGATTCGGAGGGTCGGAATTGGCCAAGAAGAAAAGAGGCGGAGGGGTCCCCCATGCCCGGTTGGTGGACGAGACTTTGCCGCAGCAAAGAACGCGTAACCGGGCGATAATAGCAGTCGTACTGCTTGTATTGGGGGGTTGGATGGTGTACCGGTACTGTGTGAACAACCTGGTTGGCATTCCTGCAGACACTGTCACGATTGAGACCAGCAAAGGTACTTTTGTCATGAAAGTCTATCCTACTTTGGTTCCGGAAACGGTGCAGAATTTCCGGGAACTCGCCGAATCTAGCTTCTACGACGGCCTCCAATGGCACCGTGTGGAAGACTGGGTAGTCCAGACGGGGGATCCCACAGGAACAGGCATGGGCGGTTCCGAAAAGACCATTTCGCTGGAAATCAACTCAAAACTCCGCAATCGAAAGGGCGCAGTGGGTATGGCCCGTACATCCGATCCGGACTCTGCGACTTCGCAGTTCTACATCCTGCGCCGGGACGCTTCGTCTCTGGATGACCATTACGCAGTGTTCGGTCGAGTGGTGGAGGGGATGGACGTAGTCAACAAGCTCGAGGTTGAAGACACTATGATCAAAGTCACCTACGAGAAGACGTCTGAGGAACCGGCCAAGACAACCAAGTAGAGGATCTGCTGCAAGCACACCAATAGGAAAAGGCCCGGGCTTCGCCGGGCCTTTCAACACTACATAGGCGGTTCTTTCTGGTCGCCAGCCTGGTTCGTTTACCTGGTATGCTTACAGTCCCATCCAGGCAAATAGCCCTGGAGCAAGGTGAATCAGCGAGAGAACCGACAAAACGTACACTAACCAGTGAACTTCCTTGGATTTCCCTGAGACCGCCTTGATGATGGCATAGGTTATGAACCCGGCTGAGATTCCGTCGGAGATAGAGAAAGCAAAGGGCATCATGGCAATGGTCATGAAGGCAGGAAATGCCTCGGAAAAATCGCCCCAGTCTATGTCCTTGACCGGGAGCATCATTAGAACCCCTACTATGATAAGGGCAGGAGCGGTGGCCTCGGTCGGGATTATCCCGGCAAGGGGCGAAAACACCAGTGAAAGAAGGAACAAAATGCCCGTGACTACCGCAGTAAGACCTGTGCGGCCTCCTTCGGCAATGCCTGCGCTGGACTCAACGTAAGTAGTAACGGTGCTGGTCCCGAGAGCTGCGCCCAGGCATGTTCCGATGGCGTCAACGGTCATGGCCTCTCTGATTCGAGGAAGCTGGCCATTCTCATCAAGCATGTTTGCCCTGGATGCCGTTCCCATAAGCGTGCCTACAGTGTCGAAAACGTCTACAAACCAGAAGCTGAAGATGGTCATAAACCCAAGCCCCAGAGCGCCTCTAAGGTCCATCTTCATGAAGATGGGCGCCAATGAGTCGGGCTTACCAATGATGCTGCCTGACGCCTGAGTGATCCCCATAGGAATTCCTATGACCGTAGTAGCTAGAATTCCGAGCAAAATGGCTCCGCGGACCCCTCGGGCCATTAAGACCCCCGTTACTATCAGGCCTATCAAGGCCAGAGCCGGCCCCTTGGCTGAGAAGTCGCCCCGGGTTATGAGCGTAGCCGGGTCAGCCTGGATAATGCCTGCATTCTTCACTCCGATGAAAGCTATAAAAAGCCCAATGCCTACGCCGACTGCGCGCTTAAGGGTCTGTGGAATAGCTGCATCGATAGTGTTTATTGCACCTGTAACTGATAGGATCAAAAAGACTATGCCCGAGAGAAACACGACTCCAAGGGCAGCTTGCCAACCTGCCTTGGCTGCAACGGTAAAGGCGAAGAAAGCGTTGAGCCCCATACCGCTTGCCAGGGCGTAGGGATAGTTTGCCACAAATCCGCCCAAAATCGTGGTAAGACCCGCCGCCAGGGCTGTAGCGGTCATGACTGCCCCAAAAGGCATTCCTGTCACGCTCAGAATATCGGGGTTGACGAAAATAATGTAGGCCATCGTCATGAAGGTGGTGATACCGGCGACAATTTCGGTTTGAACGGTAGTGTTGTTTTCCTTGAGTTTGAAAAGCCTCTCCAACAAGTCGTTCTACCTCCTAGAGAAGACTTTGAAAATATAGCCTGAACTGTCGTGAATGCTAACCAAAACCTGGTTCTTTACCTGTGTACCATTGTTGATTATGCCCCGAGCGCAAGAACTCATATGTATGCTTGTCCATGGCATTTCGGTGGCTTGGTTCCGGTGCCTACAATCACCTCCTTCCTTCGGTCTCAATCTATCATGCCGATTCCGGTTCTGCAATAAGGAGTTTGACAACATGGCAAATTGCCAAACAATTTAGGGTGACCCGGCCGCCTGTGAGGGGCCGTTCAGGCGGAGAATGGGGCCGGGTCGTCGGTTTGCATGGCGGTCAGGCTAGTTCGCGTGCGGTTAGGCCGGTTCGCGTGGTGGTTAGGCCGGTCCGCGTGGCGGTTAGGCCGGTCCGCGTGGCGGTTAGGCCGGTCCGCGTACGGTAGGGCAATCCTCTTTACCGCTATTGCGGATAGTAGCTGGAATACATGCCCCAGTACGCCATCAGGATAGTGTTCCAAAATATAGCCTCTTGAACTTCTTCTTCAGCCATGTTGAGAATCATATTGCGGACATGCATCCGTGGTGCAAGCCGGGCAAGATGAAGCAGTCCCATAGCTTGGTGCTCCTCCGTATCCCTGGCCCGCCTCACTCCTTCAAGCCAGTTTTGCGAATAGGACGTGCTTTCAGTTTCGTCTTCGGCCGTGGCTCGGGTACGAGGCGTAAAGTGCCTGCAGAGTTCTCTTAGTCTCTCGACCTGCTCTTCTTCTTCCTGAGCCATCCCGTAGATGGTCATTCTCAGCTCCTCTGTCGGCGCCCCTGCCGCCAGTTCGCGGTAGAGGGCCACCTCCATTTCCTCGGTTCGTATCAGACGTTCAAGAATCATGGCAGGGTCTCTCATTCGTCCGTCATCAGTCCAGTCGCCCCAAGGACCCTTGGGAGGCATAGTGCTCACGGTAATCCCTCCTTTCCTGCTCGGGTGTTCATAATAGGGTTTTTTCCCAGTACTGTATTATGTAAAGTTAGTCCTTTTGGTTCCAGTCTAGTTCAGGCGTACCCGGAAAACGGGTTTGCGGGAGCATCACTGCCCACGGCATGGACAGTGAAAATGTCACAGGCCTTTGGAATCTAAGGAGACGGTCGCTCACTGGCAACGGCATGACCAGTGGGAGGCCGAGGGCTTGCGGAGACCCGTTGATGGGTGAGTTCACTGGCAACAGCATTGCCGGTGGAAAGGCTCAGGGCCTTCGGATTGCATGGAAGCGGTCGCTCACTGGCAACGGCATAGCCAGTGGAAGTCCCAGAGCTTGCGGAAGCCGGCTGATCGGTTAGTTCACTGGCAACGGCATTGCCAGTGGAACGGCTCCGGGCCTCCGGATTGCATGGAAACGGTCGCTCACTGGCAACGGCATTGCCAGTGGAAGCCCCAGAGCTTGCGGAAACCCGTTGATCGGTTAGTTCACTGGCAACGGCATGACCAGTGGAACGGCTCCGGGCCTCCGGATTGCATGGAAGCGGTCGCTCACTGGCAACGGCATTGCCAGTGGAACGGC
>JAPXLN010000018.1:0-27784 GCA_033809515.1 Bacillota bacterium | reverse complement strand
AGAGAGCGTTCTTTGTACCTTGAGGACGTTGTCAGGGCTCTGATTGTATATGTAAGCCTGGGTTTGCTGGCTGCATGGATCGATCGGGGGCTTTTCGAGTACACAGGGAAACGGGCAGGGGCGGCTGTGCCTGCATTGGTACTGGTTATCCTGGACAAGGCTTGGCGTCCGCCTTCACTCAAGGGGAAACGGGGGTGACAGGGATGAACTGGATTGACGTGGCACTGGGCGTTGTTCTGGCTCTGGGCTTCATCCGGGGGTTTGCGGCGGGAATGTGGAAGTCCCTTTTCTCACTTATTGCCACCGCCCTTTCGTTTGTAGGGGCGGTCTTCTGTACCGGGCCTGCCGTTGCCTTTGTTGAGTCGCAGTGGGGGACTGTTCGCACTATAGCTGTCTGGCTGGAAGGAGCTTTTGTGACTCTGCCCGCAGCGGCGAAGCCCTACGACGGGTCCCTTTTCCAGGACCTTGCAGGCTCTTCTGCGCAGTCAGGATGGGCCGGGATAGTCAACTCCGTTTTACAGAAGAATCTGGCTGCCGTCGAAAGTCTTTCCGGCGCCGAAGCAAGTTGGGGAACGGTTCTGGCAATTCTCCTTGCCCATCTTATGGTCTCGGGCATTGTGTTTCTCATTCTCCTGTCAGCCTTCAAGATTGCGTCCCGTTTTGCTTTGAGATGGCTTCCCTTTGAAAGTCCGGCGTCTTTGGGTATACGTGTCGCCGGAGGGATAATACAGACCGGCATTAGTCTGGTCTGGATGGCCATCGTTATGGGAACTGTATATCCGGTTCTCAGCGCCGGTTACTTCCCGGCCCTGGCCGACCAGGCCGCTTTGTCGTGGGTTGCCGCTGTATCATTGGAACTGTACCGGGTGCTGTGGCCGGCCATAGTATCAACCATCACTGTGTAACCATAGGGGGCGACCGGCAGAAGTTGATTATGACTCCGCCTCTTCGTCCTGGTGACGTTGTGCAATTGAAGAAAAGTCACGCCTGCGGATGCGACCGGTGGCTGGTGCTGTTCGCCGGTGCCGATATCCGGCTCAAATGCCTCTCGTGCAGCAGGGTAATACTTCTGGACAGAGTGAAGTTCCGGTCCAGGTTCAAGAAGAGGCTTTCTTTGGGGCTGAATGGCAATTAATGGAGGCGATATGCGGATCCGGTCTTGAGTTTTGCTTTCTCACCGTCTATAATTGGCGGTGCGCCGGTTGAGCGAATGAGGGCGGCGGCCCTCTTTGACTCCCGCCCCGTATGCAAGGGGCCACACGTCCGAGGGAGGAGGATATCAGCATTGAGAGCTTACGAACTTTTGTTCATCACTTACCCCGATTATGACGACGAGAAAATATCCGCCATAATCTCCAGGTACACAGAGATCATCACATCTTCAAGTGGAACAGTGGCGACAACTGACAGGTGGGGAAAGCGTCGCCTGGCCTACGAGATCAATGAGATGAGGGAAGGGCTTTACATCCTGATGACGTTCACCGCTGATCAGGCAGCTTGTTCCGAAATCGACCGCCTTATGAAGATAGACCAGGACATTGTAAGGCACATGATCTCGCGCCTTGACCGTTTGCCTGAGCCCGGTGAGAAGCTGCGACCGGGCAAGCGTCCTAAGGCCGAAGAAGCAAGGGTTGAACCTGCGGAGCAAAAGGAAGCCGTGAAGGTAGTAGCGGAAGTTCCTGTGCCCCCTGAGACAGGCGAAGGCCAGGGGCAACCTGAGCCCAAGCAAAGGTAAACCGTAACACAAGCAAACAAGATACGGAGGGAAGATATTGCTCAACCGGATAGTCCTTATTGGACGGCTTACGCAAAGGCCTGAACTTCGTATGACTCCAAGCGGAGTATCGGTTACCAACTTTACGCTTGCAGTCAACAGAAGACCGACCCAGAGCGGTCAAAGAGAGGCCGATTTTATCGACATAGTAGCTTTCGGCAGAACCGCTGAAGTAACGTGCAAATACATGGACAAAGGTCGCCTGGTCGCAGTTGACGGGCGGCTGCAAGTAAGGTCCTACGAGACAAAGGACGGCCAGAGAAGAAGAGCCGCTGAAGTGATTGCCGAGAGCGTTCAGTTTTTGGATTCCCGCGGGCGATCTGACACAGAACCCCAGGTGGAAGAAGAGGAACCAGGGCCTGAGAATTAGGTTTGCCTGCGGACTAAGGAGGTCTACCGCTTGAGACGAGAAGGAGGCCGAAGGGCCAGAAAAAGGGTGTGCGCTTTCTGTGTAGACGGCGTCGTTGACGTAGACTACAAGGACGTTCCCCGGCTGCGCAGGTATATAACTGAGCGGGGGAAAATCCTTCCCAGAAGGATAACGGGTAACTGCGCAAGACACCAGCGTCTTGTCACAAGGGCCATCAAGCGAGCCAGAGTTATGGCTCTCATGCCCTACACCATAGAGTGAAGACAGGCTTTCGGACGATGATGGCAGTGAAGCGGGGCGCCTTCAGGGGTTGTCCCGCTTCAGCGCATCTTTCTGAAGTGCCTGTGTCGCCGGTCCTGCGAGGAGAGATACTTTGAAGGAGACAGCTGCAAGGCCTCTGGTGGAATCGGCACTGATGGCAGCCATTGGGGCGGTTTTGATCCTGCTCAGTTTCTATGTCCCTGTAATAGGGATGGTGGCCGGCCTGGTGTGTCCTGTTCCATTCGCACTGGTGGTTATGCGCCACGGAGTCAGATGGGGGCTTCTGTCATCGGTTGTCACTGCGCTGTCGCTTCTGCTGTTCCTGGACATTCTGACAGTTGTAGCTCTTTGGGTAGTCTCGGGCCTGACAGGAGTGGCTTTCGGTTACGCTATCATCAGCGAATTCACTCCTTCGCGTACAGTTCTGTTCACCGCCGTTGCTTTTCTCCTTGGAATAGTCGCTGCGTTCTTGTCCCTGTATTTCATTTCCGGCATAACGCCTGCCAAGTTTGTCGAGCAAATGATGGACGCCTTTGCCAAGTCCTTGGAAATCAGTGAGAAATTACTTGGGTCAAACCCCCAAATGGAGGAACTGACAAAGGTCATGTTGTCCAAGGAGCTTGCCCTCCAGGTGTTGCCATCGGCTATACTCATGGCTTCGGTGTTTCAGGCATATCTGAACTTTGAGGTTATGAGACGTGTTTTGCCGCGGTTGGGGCATAGCCTTGAGCCCTTGCCACCCTTTTCCCGGTGGATATTCCCCGACTATGTGGCCTTTGCTGCGATTTTGAGCTTTATCGCTGCAGTCACCGTGGATTACCATAGAATCCTGCTGCTGTCTCAGGCAGGCCAGCAGGTCTTTGTCCTTGCCAGCTTCTTCGGCATGCTCGAGGCAGTCTCGGTCATGGTGTTCTACCTTATGCGGTTTGGACTCCCGCGGTTTTTCATTGGCTTTATCTGTCTTTTCGTAGTTACTCAGTACATCCTCTTACCCTCGGGTCTAACGCAACTGTTCGTCATTTTTGGTATGATGGATATGCTCATGGACTTTCGTCATCTGAGGTTCGAGCTTTTCGAAGAGCTTTGATTTACCGGATTTCCCTGTGGCTGCGTTGACGGAAGTCTATCCGTATTTGTTTGTATCTCTGAAAGAAGGTGGAGCTGTGGAAGTCGTTCTCTGCCGGGATGTCTCCGGGCTTGGCAAAAAAGGAGACGTTGTGTCTGTCAAAGCCGGATATGCGCGTAACTACCTTATCCCTAAGGGGCTGGTCGTTGAAGCTACAAAGGGCGTGCTCAGGGAGCAGGAACTGCTTCGCAAAACTCAGAAGCAGAAGTCAGACAGGGTTCTGGCCGAAGCCGAGGAGAACGCCCGGAAGCTCTCCGGCCAGGTCCTGGTCATTAAGGCCAAGGCCGGCCAGGGCAGGATCTTTGGTTCGGTCACTCCGCAGGAAATTGCGTCCAGACTCGAAGCGAAGTATGGAGTTGCAGTGAATAAGCGAAAAGTACTGCTTGATGAAAATCTGAAATCCCTGGGAATTCACGAAGTGCAGGTGCAACTGCATCCTAAGGTCAAAGCCAGTCTTAGCGTAGACATAAGACCGGAGGTGGACAACTAGCTTGGAGCACAAAGGCGGGCAAGCATCCAACGTTGAGCCGGAAGAGATGTTCAGAAGACAGGTCGGAGCTTTGTTCGGGTTTCTGGCGTCTATCTATGGACCGGAAAAGCTCGTTCTTAAAGCGGGGAAGTTTGGTGCTCTGTCCGGCATGAAATCAGGCGACCTTCGCCAGCAGGTATTAGCTCTGCAGAAGGTCATATATGAGGATCCTACTATCAGGAATTCTCCTTCCCTTGAAGATATCCCTGACATCCTTAAGGAGTGTCAGGATGAGATAGCAGATCGCATTGCCCGGCAGTCGGTGGCACAGGATATCGAAGAAAGGGTCACCCGCAAAATGCAGGAGCGGCATGAGGAATACGTTCAAGACATTAAGCGGGAGATCCTTACCGAGGAAACCGGGCCTGAGAACGAAATGACCCGCAAGCGGCTGAAAGAACTTATCGGTCTGGAACGCAGGAATTTGGCCCGGTCGGCCCTGAGCCATCTGAAGCCGCGTCGTCTTTCTGACATTGTGGGGCAAGATAATGCCATCCAGACGCTTCTTGCCAAGATAGCCAGCCCGTACCCACAGCACGTCATACTGTACGGGCCTCCTGGCGTCGGGAAGACTTCTGTAGCCAGATTGGTACTGGAGGAAGCCAGAAAGCTGCCATTCTCGGCCTTTGCCAAGGATGCTCCTTTCGTAGAAACCGACGGTGCAACTTTGAGGTGGGATCCTCGTGAGATCACCAACCCCCTTCTGGGTTCTGTCCATGATCCCATTTACCAGGGGGCAAGGCGTGACCTTGCCGAAGGCGGAATCCCGGAACCTAAGCTCGGGTTGGTTACGCTGGCAACAGGCGGCATTCTTTTCATCGACGAAATAGGAGAGATGGATCCGCTTCTTCAGAACAAGCTGTTGAAAGTATTAGAGGATAAGCGGGTGACCTTCGATTCGTCATACTATGATCCTGCAGACCCCCGGGTGCCCGAGTATGTCAGGCGTTTGTTCGAAAACGGAGCTCCCGCCGACTTCATTTTGGTAGGCGCCACAACAAGGGAGCCTCATGAGATAAGCGCCGCATTGCGTTCAAGGTGCGCAGAGGTTTTCTTCGATGCTCTTACCCCTACGGAAATCGGGGCCATAGTAAAGGGGGCCGCCCGGCGGCTTAGAGCTAAGGTCTCTGCAGAGGTCTATGACCTGATTGCTGATCACACCATTGAGGGAAGAAAAGCTGTAGGCCTCCTGGCCGATGCCTATGCTCTGGCGCTGCAGAAGGCGGGGGCTTTGCCTGAGCGGCGCTTTTTGCCCATCGCACCTTCCGATGTCAGGGAAGCTATTGGAGGAGCCCGGTTGCTTCCAAACGTCACTGCCAGGGGGAAGGAAGGTCTTGAGGTTGGCAGGGCTTTTGGGCTGGGCGTCCTTAGCTATTTAGGGTCCGTGCTGGAGATCGAAGCTGTAAGTTTTCCGGCCCGAGAGGCAGGCAAAGGGACCATGCGCATGAATGAGACAGCAGGGTCTATGGTTAAGGACTCACTGTTTAACGCGTCTGCGTGTCTTCGAAAGCTTTTCGGTATCGATCTTTCATCTCTGGATGTTCATGTGAACATTGTGGGCGGAGGTAGCGTGGAGGGGCCTTCTGCAGGGCTTGCCATTACGCTGGCCATATTCTCGACGGTCACTTCATCGCCCTTGAGGCAGGATGTAGCGGTTACCGGCGAGGTTTCTTTACAGGGACAGGTTAAGGCTATTGGAGGAGTCTACGAAAAGATGTACGGAGCCAAACAGGCAGGGATGAAAACCATACTTATCCCCAAAGAAAACGCCAGAGGAGTCAAGGAAGTCCGCGGGATCCAGGTTGTCTTTGTGGCTGATGTGCAGGAAGCTCTGGACCACGTCTGTCCCGGCTGGAGACAAAGAGAGTATTCTGCCTGAGGAAACGAGGGTATTCACAGTCATGAACGGGGCCGAACGTATACCTCCCCAGAATATTGAAGCGGAAGAGTCGGTTTTGGGCTCTATGCTCATTGAGAAAGAAGCAGTGCTCACCGCCCTTGAGCTGCTTTCACCTGAGGATTTCTACAAGGAAACCCACAGGATAGTGTTTGCCCGAATGGCGGAAATGGCAAACATTCCACAGGCAGTTGACGTTGTCACCCTGACAGAAAAGCTAAAAGAGCATGGGGAGCTCGAGAAGGTAGGCGGTATGGCTGAGCTGGCCAGACTGGCAAACTTCGTGCCCACGGCAGCTAACATCGAGTACTACGCAAGGATCGTCTGGGAGAAGGCCGTGGTCCGGCGTCTTATTGCAGCCACTACGCAAGTTGTGGCAGATTGCTACAAAGGCGCTGCAGGCGTTGACGAGCTCCTTGACAAGGCCGAAGAACGCATATTCCAGGTTTCGCGCAAAAGGTCGTACCAGGGATTTGCCCCTCTGAAGGAAGTATTGGTCGAAACCCTGGAGCGCCTTGAGTACCTGGCTTCTCACAGCGGTGAGACAGTGGGCGTCTCAAGCGGACTTCAGGACCTTGATCGTCTTACCTCGGGCTTTCAACCTTCGGACCTCATAATACTGGCGGCCAGGCCGTCTGTTGGCAAGACCTCCCTGGGGCTTAATATGGCGAGGAATGTAGCCCTCAAGGGCGATGTTCCTGTGGCCGTATTTAGCCTGGAAATGTCCAGAGAGCAGGTCGCCCAAAGACTTCTGTCTTCAGAGGCGGCCATAGCGGGCCAGAAGCTGCGAAGCGGTTTTCTTACCGAAGAAGAGTGGCGCAGGCTTTCAAGCGCCCTCGGGCGGCTGGGGGAGGCCAAAATATTCATTGACGACACACCTTCCTTGTCTGTAATGGAGCTCAGGACCAAATGCCGGAGGCTCAAGGCAGAGCACGGTCTCGGGCTGATTGTCGTGGATTACCTTCAGCTGATGCGACCTTCTCGAAGACAGGAAAACAGGCAGCAAGAGATCTCTGAGATCTCCCGTTCTCTGAAAGGGATAGCCAGGGAGATGGAGGTGCCTCTGGTTGCCATGTCACAGCTTTCCAGGGCAGTTGAGCAAAGGCAAAAGCAAATACCCCAATTATCTGACCTTCGAGAGTCCGGGGCCATCGAACAGGATGCAGATGTGGTCATGTTCCTCTATGCTGATCCTGAGCTGGAGCAGCAGAACACAATCCAGCTTATAGTCGCCAAGCAGCGAAACGGTCCAACGGGCTCCATCAAGCTTTTCTTTTCAAGGGAAATCTGCAGGTTTGAGGATCTGGATGTGGTTCATACTCCCTAAGGGACACAAGTTCTGGAGGTGCGGGTTTTTGGCAAACTGGGATGTAATCATTGTCGGTGCAGGTCCGGCAGGGATCTTTGCGGCCCTGGAACTGACCAAGGAGCATCCCGGCCTTTCTGTACTTATGCTGGAGAAAGGGCGAGGGCTGGAAAAGCGGGTCTGCCCCAGAGAAGGCGCCCTGGGCGGTTGTGCCAACTGTTCTCCGTGCTCTGTGACTTCGGGCTGGGGTGGGGCCGGTGCTTTCAGCGATGGGAAGCTGACTCTGACGACCAAGTTCGGAGGGTTTCTTCACGAATATCTTTCCCTTCCTGAGCTGTCTTCTCTTATAGAGTATATCGACGGTACCTGGCGGGAGTTCGGCGCTACGGGTCAGGTCTTCGGGACTGACCGGGACGCTATCACAAAGCTGGTGACCGGGGCTGCTCAGGCCGGATTGGATCTGATACCGGCTCCCATTCGCCACCTCGGAAGCGACAGGTGCTCGGTCATTCTGCAGAATATGTACGATTTCCTCAAGTCCCGGGTCACTATACGTACGTCTGTTGAAGTGGACCGGTTTATCGTCTCGGGCAACGAAATCAGCGGCGTGGTTCTTGAGGACGGTGGCGAAGAGCACGGAAGGTTCGTAATAGCTGCGCCCGGAAGAGAAGGGTCCGGTTGGTTTTCAGGAGAGGCCCGGAGACTTGGACTCTGTACGGAGAACAACCCTGTGGACATCGGAGTTCGTGTAGAGGTACCTGCTGTTATAACCGACGGGATTACTGAGAAAGTATGGGAACCCAAGATTCACTATTACTCGAAGGCCTTTGATGATCTGGTCAGGACCTTCTGCGTGTGCCCGAGAGGCGAGGTCGTTACAGAGAACTCGGGAGGCGTAGTGACCGTCAACGGGCACTCGTGGAGCGGGCTTACCACAGAGAACACCAATTTTGCCCTGCTTGTCTCCAAGACTTTCACTGAACCTTTCCGGGAGCCCATTGAGTACGGCAAGTATATTGCGAGTCTGGCCAACATGCTTGGAGGCGGAGTTATCGTACAGCGGCTGGGTGACCTCTGGGAGGGCCGCCGTTCCACCGAGAAACGACTTGCCAAAAGCATGGTTGAGCCTACGCTGAAAGCTGCTACGCCAGGGGACTTGACGCTGGTTCTTCCGCACAGGTATATTGTGAACATACTGGAAATGCTGGAGGCTCTTGACAAACTCATGCCAGGCATCTGGTCCAAGAGCACTCTCCTCTACGGCGTCGAGGTGAAGTTCTACTCGAGTAGAGTGAAGGTTCTGCCTTCGATGGAAACCGAGATCAAAAGACTCTATGCTGCAGGGGACGGTGCAGGCATTACCCGCAGCCTTGCACAAGCTTCGGCTTCGGGCGTGCAAGCTGCCCGGGCTGTATTGTCGCAGTTGAGCCTCTAAAGGTCCCCCGGACGGGAAAATATCTGTTGATGGACGGCAGTCCTTGTGCTATGATGTGTTTTTGGAAAGCCGGATTCATATGGTGCAGGGAATGAACCAGCACATGAACCAGCATACGAACTAGAATATGCCAAAGTGAATGCCAGAAACGGCCGGACTACTACCCACATAGGTATCCGGCTTTTCCATTGGCGCGGAGGGGTGGCAGAGCGGTTGAATGCGGCAGTCTTGAAAACTGTTGAGGGTGCAAGCCCTCCGTGGGTTCGAATCCCACCCCCTCCGCCACTGGTAAGAGCGTTTAATACGTGGTAAGATAGACCGACGGTGCCTTGAGGGCACATGCGGAGAGGTCGCCTAGTCGGCCGAGGGCGACGGTTTGCTAAACCGTTAAGGGGGCAACCCCTTCGAGGGTTCGAATCCCTCCCTCTCCGCCATCTTTGACAAGTTCACGTGCGCCCGTGGCTCAATTGGATAGAGCAACAGACTACGGATCTGTAGGTTGTGGGTTCGAATCCCGCCGGGCGCACCACCAGGTGAGTAATTGGAGATAGTGTGCGCCCGTAGCTCAGTCGGATAGAGCGGGGGATTCCTAATCCCCGTCTGCCAGAGGTTCGAGTCCTCTCGGGCGCACCAGGTTTTTCGACTGGAAGAAAGCGCATGCAACCACAGGAACATGATTTGGGGATGAGCATGGCACTGTCAGAAGCGCGTAGGGCGGGGGCCCTGGGCGAAGTGCCGGTGGGAGCGGTGATTCTCAAGGGCGATCAGGTCCTCGGAAGAGGCCGGAACTTGAGGGAGACTCTGGGTGACCCTACGGCTCATGCTGAGATCATGGCCATACGACAGGCTGCTTCAGTTTTGGGAAACTGGCGGTTGCTTGATGCAACCATGTACGTAACCCTTGAGCCCTGTCCAATGTGCGCCGGTGCCATAGTGCTGGCACGGATTCCGGAACTCATTATTGGAGCCAGGGATCCCAAGACAGGCGCTGCAGGCTCCGTAATGGATCTCCTGCGGGGCGAGCGATTGAACCATAGAGTCCGGGTTGTCTTCGGAGTAAGGGAAAACGAATGTTCTGCCCTGCTTGAAGAGTTTTTTAGGTCTTTGAGAGAAAAGTCGTAGGCCCGGAGGGGTGTCGGAGCGGTTGAACGAGCCCGCCTCGAAAGCGGGTAGGCGTCACGGGCGCCTCGTGGGTTCGAATCCCACCCCCTCCGCCACGGACTGTGCAAAACCCGGAGTCTCCAGGGGTCTGCGCAAAGCAAACAGCCTTGTGAGATATGTATACCAGGCGCGGAGGGATGTCCGAGCGGCCGAAGGAGCACGCCTGGAGAGCGTGTAGACGGGTTCCCTGTCTCGTGGGTTCAAATCCCACTCCCTCCGCCAGCAAGAAAATGTCTGCCGCAAGGCAGCTTGGAAGGTTTGGCCGTGCTAGATGGGGAGATAGCGGTGCCCTGTAACCCGCAATCCGCTATAGCGGGGTCGAAGCCTCTCTGCGGCCGGCTTTTTTTAGGGTCCGGCCGGCGAAAGTGGCGTTGAGAGCTGGGGCCTGCGCAATGGCAGCTTGTGAACTCCGTCAGGTCCGGAAGGAAGCAGCGGTAAGCAAATCCTCTCATGTGCCGCAGGGGATCCTGGTTGGAGCAGGCTACGTCGGTATCGCCTGGGAAGAGCGGTCAAGGACAGGTGCACGGCCAATCTATTGTTTCGTTAGCGACAACCCCCTGCGACGAAGATCAACTGGAGGGGAGGCACGGCAGGTTGTCGTATACTGCACTTTACCGCGTCTGGCGCCCTGCACGGTGGCAGGATGTCGTAAATCAGAAGCCCGTGGTCAAAATTCTGCAGAACGCACTTACTGAAGGCAAAGTATCCCACGCATACATATTTTCGGGTCCCCGGGGTACAGGGAAGACCACAGTAGCGCGGCTTCTTGCAAAGTCTGTCAATTGCCAGGCTCCCGAAGGGGGAGAGCCCTGTAATCGGTGTCCTTCGTGCGAGACTATTGCCGGAGGTTCCTCTGTGGATGTCATGGAGATCGATGCGGCGTCTAACCGCGGCATTGACGATGTAAGAAGCCTTCGAGAGAGTGTTCGCTACGTGCCTGTCATGGGCAAGTATAAGGTCTACATAATTGATGAGGTCCACATGCTGACTCCTGAGGCGTTCAATGCCCTTCTGAAGACCATTGAAGAACCTCCCGGCCATGTGATTTTCATAATGGCTACCACCGCTCCTCACAAGATTCCTGTCACCATAACATCCAGATGCCAACGTCTGGATTTCAGACGGCTGTCTGTGGCAGACATTGAAGGCCAGCTGGAGAAGATAGTCTCATCTGCCGGCGACCCAAACGCAAGCGCAGAGGCAGAGGAAGCAGGCATTGCCTGGGAGCCAAACGCCCTTCGGCTAATTGCCCGGGCTGCACAGGGCTCAATGCGGGACGCACTGTCAATCCTTGATCTTTGTTTGACCTATGGGGAGAACTGTATCACAGAAAAGGATGTTCGCGACGTATTGGGCGAGACCGGTCCTGAGGTCATGATGCGCATGTTCCGGGCCATCTCTCAAAGGGATTTCCGGGAAATACTTGAGATCACGCGGGAGCTTTCAGACAGAGGCAAGGATATGGGTGAACTGGCAGATGAGATGGGCGTTTTTGCCCGGGATCTTCTGCTTCTTCGTTCAGGGGGAAAACCCGCGGATCTGGGCAGGCCCAAAGACGAGACCGACCAGATGCTCGTGCTTGCCCGGGCCCTTTCCTCCAGAATGCTGGTTAGCTCACTGGACGCCCTGGCCAGGTCCGCAGGGGACATGCGGGGGAGCGATGACCCTCGCCTGGTTCTTGAAGTCTCTCTCCTGGGTTTGTTCCTTGGAGAGGGCCCAGAGATATCATCTGCGGAAGCCACGGTTCCGCAGAAAGCCATAGCAGAGGGCGCAGCTCTTCAGAAGGTGATCGCAGAAGGCGCACCTTCGCACAAAGCGCCTCCGGAGAAAGCGCCTCCGGAGAAGCCAGCGGACCCGCCTGTGGCGGTCCCTGTCAGGGTACCCTCATCTGACGACCCTCTGAAGCAGGTCAAAGCTATCTGGCCGGAGCTCTTGGACCACATGCAAAGAAGGCGTGAGGTTCTGGTTCGAGCTTACCTTGTCCATGCCAGTCCCACAAGGATCGAGGGGGACAACCGTTTGGTACTGGCGTTTCCTCCTGGCTACACGACCCTGGCCGAACAGGTGTCGTCCAAGCAGAATAAAGAGGTTGTAGAACGTTTCCTAAAAGAGCTTACAGGCATATCATTTGATGTTGCAGCAGAAACCGCTGAGCTAGGGTCTAACGGTGAGGTAGACGGAAATGACGGCGGCGATGGAGGAGACTTGCATCCTCTGGTCAAAGCTGCAATAAGTATGGTGAACGGAAAAGTCGTAGATTAGGAGGCATTGTCGATGCCCAGATACCCAGGTCCAGGCGGCGTTGATATACAGCGCCTTATGAAGGAAGCCCAGAAGCTTCAAAGTGAGATGGCTCGCGTAGAAGAGGAACTGGCCCAAAAGACCGTGGAAGGCACGTCAGGCGGAGGAATGGTAAAGGCGGTTGTGACCTGTTCCTGTGAGCTCAAGTCCGTAGAGATCCAGAAGGAAGTCGTTGACCCTGACGACGTAGAGATGCTTCAGGATCTGATTGTGGCTGCCGTTAACGCAGCTATCAGAGAAGCTCAAGAAACGTCCAGGACAGAGATGGCCAGGGTGACCGGTGCGGCCGGCATGCCTATGAAGTGGTAGAGTATGTCAACTCTTCCAGAGTCCATAGAAAATCTAGTTGAGGAACTGAGAAAGCTTCCTGGAATAGGCCCCAAGTCTGCCCAGCGCCTTGCCTTTTTTCTTGCTTCCCAGGGGAAAGAGTTCATTAACCGCCTCATACACAGCCTGGGGGAAACCAGGGACCGGATCGGGTACTGCTCCTTGTGCGGCAACCTGACCGACCTTGACCCATGCGGCATTTGCCGGGACCCCAGGCGCGACAAGAGCCTCATTTGCGTCGTGGCCTACCCTAAAGACGTTCTTGCCATTGAAAGGGCAGGCGGCTACAGGGGTTTGTACCATGTCCTTCACGGGTATATTGAGCCACTCAAGGGGATAGGACCCGAAGATATCCGGTCCAAGGAGCTCCTCAGGCGCATTCAGGACAAAGAAAGCTCTGTCCAAGAGGTGATCCTTGCCACAAACCCTGATGTGGACGGTGAGACTACCGCCCTGTATCTGTCAAGGATAGTCAAACCTGAAGGGGTTAGGGTGACGCGCCTGGCCAGGGGACTGCCCTTTGGAGCTGATCTGGACTATGCCGATGAGGTTACTCTCGCACGTTCCCTGGAAGCCAGACGCGAGGTGCCGTAAATTACCGGAAGTGTATAAAGCTGCCTCCAGGTGTCCATACTCCAACATGCAGCATACATTTATAAGTGGCCGCAAGCATATGTTTTTTGGAGGCGACTGGAGTATGCAGTTTTGGCTTCTGAAGAATACAAGCCCGGCGGGCTCTGAACGGGCGCAGTACCTCTGTGCTCTCCAGCAGGCACAAAGGGAATACGATATGGCCTCGTCTGCGTTTGCCGAAGCAGTTGAACCGGAGCTCATTGACGAGGCAATATTCCTCATGGCGGCGGCCAGGCGCAAGTACTCATACCTGCTTAAGAAAGTCCGAGACTGTCCTGAGCCGGCTTCTGTTGCCAGGTAATATCGTCGTTTCCGTCTTCATAGGGATTGTCAGGGGGCGGTAACAGTGGATTTCAACCTTGTGCTGGGTGCCGGAATAGCTGTGCTGGTTCTTTACTTTCTCCTGAAGGCCATGGCCAAGCCTCTCTCCAAGCTGGGCAAGGTGCTCCTGCGTTCAGCCATATGCTTTTTCCTAATCTGGGTGGTTAACGTAATTGGAGGGTTTGCAGGTTTCCACATGGGGCTGAACCCTCTTTCAGCTGTTACGGTCGGCGTGTTAGGGATTCCCGGCGCAGGATTGCTCCTGGCCCTCAAGTATCTGCTCTGACCGGGCCTCGAGGCTATGGCAGGAGACTTCTGGGGTTCTGAGTCTTACCCTTAAGCCGAATTTCAAAGTGACAATGAGGTCCTGTTGTCCCGCCTGACGTGCCAACATAACCTACGACATCGCCTGCTGAAACCCAGGTTCCGGAAGACACTGCAAAACCGGACAGGTGCCCGTACCTTGTTTCATAGCCGTTGCCGTGATCGATGGTAACCAGCCTCCCGTAAGCTCCGAGCCACCCTGCAAATGTGACCTTGCCCGATGCGGCTGCCCGAATCCTGGTGCCGGAATCCGCTGCTATGTCCAGTCCTTCGTGGAACTGTCGTTTCCCCGAAAGCGGATGGGTTCGCCAGCCATATGCACTGGTTATGCTGCCCGATAGGGGCCACAGAAACGCGGTGCCTCGGGACACTGAAGCTGTTCTGGCTTCCGCCGCAAGGGCGAGCTTCGCACCGGGAAGGATGAGGAGCTGTCCCAATGTAAGGCTGGAGGCGTCCTCAAGCTTGTTAACGCGAACAATGTCATCTACCGAAACCTCGAATTTCCGGGAAATATCCCACAGAGTATCCCCTGATGCTACGCGTTTGACAAGACCCGATGCGTTGCAGATAACCGAGAGCTCCATGCCTACGCTGAGCCGGTCGGGAGAGGAGATGCTGTTGATACAGATGATTGATTCAACGGTAGTGTGATACTCCTGGGAAATCGAACTCAACGTATCGCCTGATCTGACAGTATATGCGATCAGTTTTACCTCGGGTTCAGTCGGTGATTGAGGTTCAGGCGGCGCTTCAGGTTCACCGGGCTGAAGAGAGACTCCTGCAGAATCCGCTGGATTCCCATCTGATGTCTGAGGCATACGCCCCCACGCGATAAAGACCCCTGCACAAACCAGGGCCAGACACACAAGCCCTACCTTGATGGGACCGGGGCCGCCCCTGCGCGCGACGAAAGTAAGTATCTTTATGGGTCTCGGGCGCAATCAGGCCACTCTCCTCAGTCAATCATATTTACGGTTGCGCGGAGTTATACAGGAAGTATACCCCCATGCTCCCTGCATGTGCAAATCCTGGCCAAATGTGCAATATGCGAGGGGGATTCCATGGAGACCTAAGTTGACCATGGAGAGGACTCCCTTATAATTGAGAATGAAACAGAGAGGAGAGTCACTATGAAAGAAAGAACCCTCAAGACCACACACAAGGGAAATCTTCACATCGTGCCGGTCATAATCCCCAACTGGAAGAGGGAAAGGGCAGACTGTGAGTCATGCCAGGCCTCTTGCCAATCAGCGTGCAAGACGTCATGTACAGTATCCAACTTGCCATGTCCCGAAAAGTAGAAGGCACAGGCAATGTACACATTTTTACTGTAAAAGGCAGTCGGTTTGCCTACGATGGAGCGTCGGGGGCGCTCCACCGGCTTGATAAAACAGGGTACGCCGTACTGGACTGCATAGTCCGGGAAGGCATTGAGATTTCCGAGGGCCTTGCCCTTTTGCATCATCATCTGTCTCCGGAGTTCTCACGGGAGGATATCCGCCGGGCCTGGGAAGAGCTGTGTGATCTTTCCGGTAGAACCCTTTTCACAGAGGATCCGGACCTTGAGATTGTGCAGACAGACCAGGTCCCCGGCCAGGGCGCGAAAGCTCTCTGCCTCAACATAGCTCACGACTGTAACCTGGCCTGCAAGTATTGCTTTGCCGGAGTCGGACGTTTTGGAGGTCGCCCCTGCCTCATGAGCGCCGGCACGGCACGAAGAGCCCTGGATTTTCTCATAGAGGCGTCCGGCTCCCGCCGTTACCTGGATGTGGACTTCTTCGGCGGAGAGCCCCTGTTAGCTTTCGAAGTCGTGAAAGACGCCATTCTTTATGCCAGACAGAAAGAAAAGCATACGGGCAAGTCATTCCGCTTTACTCTTACCACCAATTGCGTCCTCCTCAGCGACGAGATTATCTCGTTCCTAAATGATCAAAACGTAAGTTTGATCTTGAGTTTGGACGGACGTCCCGAAGTTCACGATGCTATGAGGACCTTCAGGGACAAAAGTCCCAGCCATGCCCGGGTCATAGCAGGAGCCCTTGCAGCAATCAGGTCCAGGCCGGATCTTGACTATTTTGTCAGGGGCACTTTCACCCGCAGCAACCTGGATTTTCATGAAGACGTCAAGTACCTGTACAAGGCAGGGTTCAGGCGCATTTCCCTTGAGCCTGCAGTAGGCCAGGGAGACTGGGCTATCACGTCATCTGACATTCCGGCCCTGAGAGAATCCTACTCGGAACTGGCTTCTTTTTGGGCTCATTGCATGGACAAGGGAGACGGGTTTGAGTTTTACCACTTTAACCTGGGTATGGAACGCGGACTCTGCAGGGAGAGACGCACAACAGGCTGCGGCGCAGGACATGAATACATGGCTGTGACTCCTCAAGGCGAGATCTACCCGTGTCACCAGCTGGTCGGCAATCCCACATACCTGTTGGGCCATGTAGCCTCGGGAGTACACCGGCCCGGTCTTCAAAGGTCATTTGCACAGGCCCGCGTACCCAACAAGGATCTGTGCAGAGTATGTTGGGCCAGGTATCTTTGTGGAGGTGGCTGCCATGCCAGAGCTATAGAGACCAAAGGAACCGCCGGAGATCCTGACCCCTTGGGCTGCCTTGTAATGAAAACCCGGCTTGAATATGCTCTCTGGGCTGAAACTTTCCGCCTTTCTTGAGGAGGAAATCTCCGCAGCAGGATAGAATATCTTGTCTTGGTTTCCCGCTTCATTTTGTGGAAAAACTAAGAAAAATGACAACGGAGATATTCTTTTCGCGCGGAGGTTCCGGTGGCCATGATCGAAACGGACAAAGAAGCAATCTTAGAGCCGGTGCAAAAGGATCGTCCAAGAAGGAGATTGAGACCTCGCAGGGCCTCAGATAAGCGCGGTCTGACCAAGGCCGCCCTGCTTGCCTGCGGCCTTTTGTTCTTGGCCGGGGTGGTTTTGGCCGGAACCGCTCAACAGGGTGCAGCATACCTCGTCAGCGTGGACGGCAGCGATATAGGTTTCGTGAAGGATAAATCACTGCACGAAGAGGTCATAAGAAGCCTTATGGAAGACGAGTCAGTGAGGGTAGGCGGCGAGATAAGGCTCGGCAGCGCCGTAACAGTGCAGAAGGCTAAACCGGACTCAGACTCTGAGATATTGACTGACGGCGCATTACGGGAAGCTCTCCGGGCTTGTGTCAGCCTGTTAGCTAAAGGATTCGTCATATCTGTCAACGGAAGGGATGTTGTGGCTCTGTCATCCAGGGAAGATGCAGAGGGAGTCCTGTCCGACCTCCGGGGTGAGTATATAAACGCCATCACTTCCCGTCAGGCGCGAGTCGATGAGGTCTTGATAAAAGAGAAAGTCGACATTGAAGCCAAGGAGGTTCCCACCTCCATTTTCAGGGGCAGAGAAGATGCCTCAAAAGTCCTGGCAAGGGGAACTGATAAAATCCTCAACTACACGGTAAAAAGAGGTGACAGTCTTTGGGCCATCGCCGCGGCCAACCACCTCACTGTAGACGACCTCAGAAAAGCTAACCCCAAGGTGTCAGGCGATCTGATTCGCGAGGGAGACAGCTTATCGCTTGTGGTGCCTGAGCCCTACGTGACCATGAGTTCCCGTGAGACTTTGGTATTCACAGTGAGCATTCCCTACAATGTGCAGGTTACTTCTGACGACAGTCTGTGGCCCTGGCAAGAGACTGTGATTCAGGCAGGGCGCAGCGGTCAGAAGGAAGTCACGCAGACCATCATCAGGGAAAACGGCAAGGAAGTCGGTCGCATAACCGTGTCCGAAAGGATTCTCTCAGAACCTGTAACAAGAAAGCTGGTGCGCGGCTCAAAACAGGTGCCTCCTATGGGTTCCGATGAAATGGCCTGGCCTGTTCAGGGTCAGATTACGTCCAACTATGGATGGCGCTGGGGCAAATTCCATAAGGGAGTGGACATCGGTGCCCCTTCGGGAACTTCCGTAGTAGCGGCCGATTCGGGGATGGTAAGTTCTGCCGGATGGAACGGTGGGTACGGGAATTTCGTCAAGATAAACCACGGTGGCGGTAAGGAAACCTGTTACGGTCATCTGTCCAGGATGGCCGTTAAGACAGGTGATAAGGTCAATAAGGGTGACGTCATAGGTTATGTAGGCTCGACAGGCATATCCACAGGACCCCACCTTCACTTTGAAGTATGGGTTGACGGGAAGCACAAGAATCCTCTTTCGTTCTACAAGTGATTGCAGGCGAGGAACCTTGAGCGGGCCTCGAACCAAAGGGCGTTCGGAGTGCTGCCAGAAAGTGTTTGCCCGGCTTTGCCTTCAGGGGAAGGAATAGGGCCTGTCCTTAACTAATCTAGCATAGCGAAACTGAGGTTCTGCCGGAAGGCAGTCATAGAGGAATTCGAGGAGAACGCTTCCAATGTCCAAACTAGTGATAAGGCACAGAACAAGGCTTCAAGGAGAGGTATCCGTCGGAGGTTCCAAGAACTCCTCGGTGGCGCTGGTACCTGCTGCGCTGTTAGCTGATGAGGAATGTGTTCTGGAGAACGTGCCCCTCATCAGAGATGTTAAGGTGTTTGCCCAGATTATGGCCGACCTTGGGGCAATCGTGTCTGTGAACGAAAAGAGCATGACAATCGCTCCTAACGGTTTCTCTGCCTATGTTGCCCCTTACGACCTGGTCAAGAAATTGAGAGCGTCTTACTATCTGATGGGAGTCTTGCTTGCCAAGTTCGGCCGGGCGGAAGTAGGATTGCCCGGTGGCTGCGATATTGGTCCACGCCCTGTTGACCAGCATCTGAAAGGTTTTCGAGCTCTGGGAGCTGATGCGACCGTAGAAGGCGGAGTGGTGAAGCTGTACGCAAAGAAGCTGACCGGAGCTCCCGTGTATCTCGATATTCCCAGCGTAGGCGCTACCATAAACATAATGCTGGCAGCCTCAAGGGCTGAGGGTTTGACGGTTATCGAGAACGCTGCAAAAGAACCTCACGTAGTCGACCTGGCCAACTTCGTTAACGCTATGGGAGGCCGGATTCAGGGCGCAGGCACCGACGTGGTGAGGGTCAGGGGCGTCAAGAAGCTCCATGGTGCACAGCATTCTGTCATACCTGACGACATGGAAGCGGCTACGTACATGATGGCAGCTGCGGCAACAGGCGGCGACGTCATGGTTAGGAACGTCATTACAAAGCACCTTGAGCCTGTCACGGCCAAGCTCAGGGAAGCAGGGGCCATCATGGAAGAGAACGGAGACTATATCAGGGTGGTAGGCCCCGAACAACCCAGGCCGGTCAACGTCAAGACCCTGCCGTACCCCGGTTTCCCTACCGATGCACAACAGCCTCTGGTGGCGGTTCTGTGCCGGGCCGACGGAGTCAGCGTTATCCAGGAATCCATGTACGATAACAGGCTTGGTTATGTCAGTGAGCTGGTGAAGATGGGCGCCAAAATCAAGGTTGAGGGAAGAACAGCGATCGTTGAAGGAGTGCCAAAGCTTGTAGGGGCTCCGGTCAAAGCTAACGACCTCAGGGCAGGCGCCAGTCTGGTGGTTGCGGGTCTTTCGGCAGCAGGCAAGACTGAGATCTACGGTTTCGATGTCATTACCAGAGGATACGAATCAATGGACAAGAAACTCCGATCTCTTGGCGCTGATGTCAGCGTCCTTCCCGAGTAATCCTCCATAGCGCAGGGACCCATTTCTGGGCGATTGTTCGATGTGTATAATATCCTGGACAGAGTTTTGCGGTATGCATATGTATTGGCGGCCGCAAGGATAAATGCTTTGGGAGGCACAGAAGGTGGAAAACATGATGCCGCACACAGAACAGCGACGTTCGAGCCTCTGGTCTTATCTGCTGGTCGGCCTCGTGGGTGCCATCATCGGCGGGTTTCTGGTGATCGGAATTGCTCCACAAGTGCTGATCAATAGGATGGGTTCTCTGCCGCTGGCAACCGTCGGGGAACCCGGAAAGACCCCAACGGGGGGAAGTTCCCCGGCTCCGCAAGCAGATGCATGGGTTCCTTCAGGGGATCCATGGGACAGCGTAGTTTATGTCGCTGACAAGGTAAGGCCGGCAGTAGTTGGAATTGTCAATAAGACGGTTGCCTATGACATCTTCGGCAGACAGTTGCAGCGCGAAACTTCAGGGTCAGGGCTGGTAATAACATCCGACGGATATATAGTGACCAACAACCATGTGGTGCAAAACTCCAAGGGTTTGGCGGTTTTGCTGTCTGACGGAAGGACCATGGACGCCAAGACTATAGGTACTGATCCGTCAACTGACCTGGCTGTCATCAAGGTTGATGCAACCGCGCTTCCTGTAGGGACTTTCGGGGACTCGGATGCTTTGCGTCTGGGCCAGCTGGCCGTTGCTATCGGCAACCCATTGGGCCTGGATTTTGAGAGAACCGTAACCCAGGGTGTGGTCTCCGGTTTGGACAGATTCTTGGTAGTAGGCGATTTCTACCTGAGACTTATTCAGACTGATGCAGGGATAAACCCGGGTAACAGCGGCGGTCCGCTTGTGAACGCCAAAGGGGAAGTCATCGGACTGAACTCGGCCAAGATAAACGTTGATGCTGTGGAAGGCATGGGGTTTGCCATTCCTTCGAATCAGGTTAAGCGCATTGCCCAGGAGATAATAGCAACCGGCAGGGTGCGAAGGGCATTCGTAGGTGTAGAACTGATTGACAAGAGAATTGCCACGGCGTGGGGCTATGACATTAAGATTGACCAGGGACTTTACGTATCCCGCACTGTCCAGGGAGGACCCGCAGCTAAGGCGGGGATGCAGAAAGGTGACATCATACTGGAGTTCAACGGAACACAGGTTAGTCAGGTCGGGACTTTTCAGGCTTTGCTGCGCGAGAAGTCGCCAGGCGAGGAAGTCATGCTCAAAGTGCTGCGAGGCAGCAAGGAGATGACTGTCAAGATAGTCCTGACAGAAGCTCCCGATTGATTCAGATGGGCGAGCTTCAGCCCGGTTTTTGGGATGGGCTGTCATGTTCGCCGGAGGGTTCGCCGGGCTCTTCGACCGGCATCTCAAAGGCCCTCCGGCCGGCATGGGGCGCTTCTTGAGCGCGTATTACAGGCACCGGCCGTGCCTCCACGGGTACGTCAGCAGGCTCCTGGTTTCCCGGACGTAGATGGGGAAACAAGCTCTCAAGCAGGTGATTCCGGGTTTCCCTTTCAGGCATGGCCCATTTCAGGAACACTTCGTAATGTGTGCTGGGACAGAAAATGCCGGCCAGCTTACCTGTATCGTCGCATACCTCAGCCCATCCTACGTCGGCAGGAGCTTCCCATTCCCGGAAGGGTACGTTTCGAAGGGCCTTTCCCATGAAAGATGCCCAGATAGGCCCCGCGACCGCAGCTCCTGTTGCCGGAAGGGATTTGTCACGATTGTCATGTCCAACGTACACTGCGCAGGCCAGTTCCCGTGTGTACCCGACGAACCAACCCTCTAACTGGTTGTCGGTGGTCCCCGTTTTTCCTGCGGCAGGCCTGCCCCCGAGAAACCCCTGAAGGCCGTCGCCTGTGCCGTAAGGGGCAAGGACGGATCTGAGCACGCTGGTCAGCACGTAAGCTGTTCCAGGGTTAAGAACTTGTGTTCTGACCACCTTGTTTTCCTCTATGACGCGGCCTTTGGCGTCTACCAGTTTGAGTATAGACAGGGGCTCAGGACGAAGGCCGCCTGCTGACAGCGTGGCTGCGGCCACGGCCATCTCCAGAGGGATCACCTCCGAGGTTCCCAAAGCCAGGGGAATGCTGCTTTCAAGGGGCGTCTGTATTCCCAGCTTTCGGGCATACTCGATGATGGTATCAGGTCCGATTTCTGCGGCCCATTTTGCAGCTACCACATTGTCGGAAATAGCTACGGCCTGGCGTATGTCCAAAGGTGCGTAGTGGTAGGAATGCCTTCCGAAATCCACGGGTATGTAAGGGCTGTCTCTGGTAGCTCCCGGAAATGAGACAGGTTCGCACATCATGGTCTGCGTAACCGGATGTCCCCCATCTATTACCGCTGCATACAGGAATATCTTAAAGGCGGACCCAGGTTGCCTGGCCACTTGGACTGCGCGGTTTAGCTGAGTCTCGTTCCAGTCCCGTCCTCCTACCATTGCCTTTACGAAGCCCGTATCAGGTTCTATGGCCACAAGGGCGCCCTGAGGCTGGGTCACTCCGGAGGCATCCCTGGTTCCTTTGAGCATGTAGGCGTCGAACGCTTCTTCTGCTGCACGCTGAACATCCAGGTCAAGGGTAGTATATATGGTAAAGCCGCCGCGATAGATGTCGGAGCCGACTTCGGGGTGTCTGGACCGTATCTGAGAGATGACATATGAGATGAAGTAAGGGGCCTCGCTTTCAGTAAGGCCCGCAAGTTCCACCTGTTGAGCCCGGGCGGTCTCTCTTTGCTCTTCTGAAATATGTCCCTGTTCGACCATAAACTGAAGCACCAGATTGCGTCGATCAATGCTGCGCTGCTCGTCATAGTAGGGAGAGTAATACTCAGGAAGGCGTATGACGCCGGCAAGAAGAGCAGACTCAGGCAACGACAGGTCCTTGACGCCTTTCCCGAAATACGTTCTGGACGCAACCTCACACCCGTAGCTTCCGTGTCCAAGATATATCTGATTCAGGTACATGGACAGTATCTCGTCCTTGTCGTATCTCATCTCGAGTTTGAGCGTGTACACCAGTTCCATGAGCTTGCGCTGGATGGTCCTTTCATGTGACAGGAACAGGTTCTTAGCAAGCTGCTGGGTAATTGTGCTTCCGCCTTCCACCACCCTGCGAGCCTTAATGTTCTTGACCAGAGCTCTTGCCAGAGAACCGAAGTCTACCCCGTGGTGACTGTAGAAACGCTTGTCCTCTATAGCTACAGTAGCATCTTTCAGTGCATGGGGAATGTCACCGGAAGGTACCACAATGCGGTTTTCCACAAACAAAGACGAAACAGGTCTTCCCTTTATGTCAAACACTTGGGTGGCCTGGGGCACGGTGTTCTGGGGCAACGGAAGGAAGAGTACAAGCCCGAAGAACAGGATGACGGCGGCCAGACCTGCCAGGACGGTCCATTTGGCGGCCGTAACCAATACATCCTTTCGGCGCACAGTGTGCCTTGGCTGAATGCTCTTCATCTGGTCCTAAGCTTTGCTCCCTCGGTGTCGACCGGATCTCTAACATCCAAGTCTACCACTTTGTCGTCTATGTTTTGTCCAATACCCATATCTGATATAATTCGGTGTACGTTGAACTGGAAAATATGTCTTTCGGAGGCAGTACAATGGAACTTTGGTTCACCGAAGAATGGTTGCCCGGTTTGAGGATCTCCGTGCGAGTTGAGGCTGTGGTCTACGACACGAAAACAAAATACCAGACTCTTGCCATTTACGATACCCTTCAGTATGGCAGGATGATGGTTCTGGACAACGCCATACAGACCACCGAGAAGGACGAGTACCTATACCACGAAAGCATAGTTCACGTTCCTCTTTTCAGCCATCCTAATCCTGAGAAGGTGTTGATCATAGGCGGCGGCGACGGTGGGTCTCTCCGGGAGGTTCTGCGCCATCCATGCGTCAAACAGGCGACCATGGTGGACATAGACGGCGAAGTTGTGGAAGCTGCAAGGAAGTACCTGCCCGCCTGGAGTTCGGGGTTCAGCGATCCCAGGACAAATCTGATAATCGGAGATGGCATGGACCATGTGGCCAAGACCAGGGCCGAGTACGATGCCATTATAATCGATTCAACTGACCCGGTTGGCCCCGGCGAGGTTCTGTTTGAAGAAGACTTTTACCGGAACGTCCGGAGCGCTCTACGGGAAGGCGGCATTATAGCAGCTCAAACCGAAAGCCCCGTCACAGAAGCTCCCATAGTACGAAAGATAGCAGGCCGCATAGCCAGGGTATTCCCGGTGGTGGGAGTGTACACTGCGCCTGTTCCCAGCTACCCTGGCGGATGGTGGGGATTCACGTGCGGTTCCCTGGGCCCTGATCCAAAGGTGCCTGTAAGGAAGCCAGATCCTTCGTGGGGGCTTCGATATTACACGCCTGCCATTCATGCACGCGCTTTTGACCTGGGACCCGAAATGGAGAAGAAGATTTCGGTCTCATCCAGCCTCTGCACGCAAGAGTCCGGAGGAAACTGATTTGTCTCTGCTTCGCCGGTCAGACTGGGCTCGAATGGGCAATCTGCTCTGGGCGGGTGCAGGCGAGGATGGTCCCATTGTCGTGTTTGGCGTTCCCCTGGATGAGACTACTTCCTTTCGTCCGGGAACCCGGTTTGGACCGTCTTCTATCAGAGAAGCTTCACATGCGTTGGAAGACTACTCCCTGAGACAACAGAGAAGTCTCGTACCTGAGAAGTACTATGACGCCGGGGACCTTGTCCTTCCAATGGGCAATGTTGAAGATGCCCTTTCCGTGATCCGTGAAGCTTCAAAGAGTTTCCTGGCCGATGGACGGAAGTTCATGGCCCTTGGAGGCGAACACCTCCTAACGTATGCCCTGGTGCAATCAATGGCTGAGGCCTATCCTGAACTTGTGGTCATCCAAATGGATGCTCACGCTGACCTCCGAACTGAATACACGGGAACAAAATGGTCCCACGCTTCAGTCATGAGGAGAGTCGCAGAGATTCTGGGTCCCGGTCGCATATATCAGTTTGGAATTCGATCCGCAGACAGGATCGAACTGGAAGAAGCTCAGGGTAAGACAGAGATTCACTTTTACAGAGTGCTTGAACCCCTGCGGTCGGTAATGTCAGAGATAGAAGACCGTCCCATCTACCTCTCCATTGACATTGACGTAGTGGATCCTGCCTTTGCGCCTGGTACAGGCGTACCCGAACCCGGCGGCATCACCTCTCAGGAAATTCTGGATGCTGTGAGTTTTCTCAGAGGACGGAACGTGGTAGGCGCAGATCTGGTTGAAGTAGCTCCTGCCTACGACTCCACGGGCCAAACGGGATTGCTTGCAGCTGCCATTGTCAGAGAGTGCTTGCTTCTTTTGTCGCCGGATGAAGCTACTCATGCAGGTGGAGGCAACCTAACTTGAGGGGACATTCTTGAAAGGAGATGCATCCTTGTGGACGTCGCCTTTAGCGTTGTAGGCGAAGTAAAAAATGACATTATTGCACGGTTGCTGCAGGCGGTTGAGAAGGCCAAGGAGAAGGGGGATCTTCCTGCGTATGTAGATCCCGATATCAGACTGGATATTCCGCCCAGGCCGGAGCAAGGTGACTTCGCTACAGGGGTTGCCATGTCTATAGCCAGCGAGATCAAGTCTGACGGCCGGAGCGTGGCAGGGATCATTGTTAAGCATCTTCGCATAGACGATTCCCACATAGTCAGGATTGACATAGCAGGCCCTGGTTTCCTTAACTTTTTCCTTGATACGTCGTGGCTTGAAAAGGCCATGGCAAGGATATGGACAGATGGTCCGGTTTATGGCAGGACTTCCCATTACAACGGCAAGAGGGTTCTTCTGGAATTCGTCAGCGCCAACCCTACGGGCCCGCTGAATGTGGTCAATGCCAGGGCTGCTGCGGTAGGCGATTGTCTTGCCTCCATGCTCGAGATGGCAGGTTGCCAGGTGTCCAGGGAGTTCTATGTTAACGACGCCGGACGCCAGGTATCGGTCCTGGCTGACTCTCTGGAGGCCAGGTACCGGGAAACTCTTGGGCAGGAATTTCATTTTCCCGAGAATGGGTACCGGGGGGAATACCTGAAGGACCTTGCCCGCTCCCTGGTGGAAGACAAGGGCAGATCGCTCCTGGACATGGGGGCTGAAGAAAGGCATGCCTTCTTGAGAGATTGGGCAGTAAGCAAGATGGTAGCCTGGCAGAAAAGAACCCTTTCCGATTACGGCTTAGAGTACGATATCTGGTTCTCCGAGAAATCTTTGCGCGAGGCAGGAGCTCATACCCAGGTCATTGAGATTCTGAGGGAAAAGGGGCTTACCTACGAAAGAGACGGAGCTGTCTGGTTCAAGTCCACCGAATTCGGAGACGACAAAGATCGGGTGCTCGTTAAGTCAGACCCGGGCTCAAGCACTACATATATAGTGCCGGACCTTGCTTACCACAAGCACAAAATGGAACGCGGGTTTGACCTCATGATAGACATATTGGGACCTGACCATCACGGCTATGTGGACAGACTGGCCGCAGGCCTTCAGGGGTTAGGCTTTCCCCGGGATTGCCTTGAGGTTCTAATTGTTCAGACTGTGCGTCTTTGCAGAGGCAAGGAATTGGTCAAGATGTCCAAGCGAGGCGGGGAGTTTATCTCCATGGACGAGCTTCTGGAGGAAGTAGGCAAGGATGCAGCCAGGTTCTTTTTCCTCATGCGTTCGCCCGAAAGCCATCTTGATTTTGACATGGACCTGGCACGTCTCCAGTCAAGCGAGAACCCTGTGTTCTACGTGCAGTATGCCCATGCCAGGATAGCCAGTATATTCAGACAAGCTCGTGAGGAGGGTTATGCAGGCCCCGTCGGCCCTAATGAGATAAAGTTCAGCCTGTTGAAAGACCAGTCTGAACTGGCTCTCATGAAGCTCCTTGCATCGTTTCCCGATCAGGTCTATGAGATTGCCGCAGCCCGTGAGCCAAACCGGCTCATAAAGTACATGATGGACGTTGCGTCTGCGTTTCACGCTTTCTACACAAGGTGCCGGGTGCTGTCTGACGACAATAAGCTGTGCGGCGCACGGTTATACCTGTCGCGCCTAACCCAGATAGTCCTGGCCAACGGACTCAAACTGGCAGGGGTATCGGCCCCGGAGATCATGTAATCCGCTGAAGGATAAGCTGGAAGCTCTGCCGAATATTCTGCAGCAGTGCCGGATGTTCGGCAGCAGTTTTCTGAAAGGCGGATTTTTCTATGGAAAGCTTAAGAACCCTCGTTGCCATACTGGATGCTGTTGATCAAGGGGTTCACGCAGTAGACAAACATGGTATCACTGTTATTTACAACAAGGCGGCGTCAGCTATTGACGGCCTTGCGCCTGAGGAAGTAATAGGCCGCCCGCTCCTTGAGGTTTTTCCCTCGTTGGATGAGGATTCGAGCACGCTCTTGAGGGTACTCAAGACCGGCCGCGGAGAGCTTGTAAAGCAGCAGACCTTCACCAACTACAAAGGCAAGAGTATCACCACTCTTAACTCTACATACCCCATAGTCGTCAATGGGAAGGTGACCGGGGCCTGCGAAGTGTCCACCGACATCACCAGGATCAAAGAGATGGCAGAAAACATGGTAGACCTGAGGGTAGACCTGAGGCGTGAAATCAAGAAGACCGGAACAAGGCGGCTTTATACCGTAGACGACATAGTAGGCGAATCAATCCTTATGAAAGACATAAAGGACAGAATCCTTCAAGTTGGCGGCACTGAGTCAAACGTCATGGTATGGGGCGAAACGGGAACCGGGAAGGAACTGGCGGTGCAGTCCATACACTCAGCTTCTCGCAGATGCGCGGGACCCTTTGTTCCTCAGAATTGCGCAGCTCTTCCTGAGAGCTTGCTGGAAGGGTTAGTCTTTGGCACGGCCAAAGGCGGTTTTACCGGGTCTGTGGACCGCCCGGGCCTCTTGGAGCTGGCCTCAGGGGGCACTCTTTACCTGGACGAAGTTGACTCCATGCCTCCGGCCCTTCAGGCCAAGCTTCTCCGGGTCATACAGGACAAAAGAGTCCGCAGGCTGGGCCATGCAAAGGAAATACCTGTTGACGTAAGGATTGTGGCATCTACCAGCCTTCCCCCCAGGCAAGCGGTGAGCATTGGGGTCCTGAGGCCTGACCTGTACTACAGGCTTTCGGTAGTGGAAATAGGATTGCCTCCCCTGCGACAGCGCAAGGAAGACATTCCCCTTTTGTGTGAGCATTTTATGAAGAAACATTCCTCGAGAAGCAGGACCGCATCGTTGTCGGGCCAGGTAATGTCGGCCTTTTTGGTCTACGATTGGCCGGGCAACGTACGGGAACTTGAGCATGCCGTAGAAGGGAGCCTGGCCCTTGCAGGCGGGAAGCTCATAGATGTG
>JAPXLN010000017.1:0-27893 GCA_033809515.1 Bacillota bacterium | reverse complement strand
CTTACTGGCAACAGTATTGCCAGTGGGGTGCCTCGGTCTTGCGTAAACCGGGTTTCCGGGGAGTTGACTGGCAACGCCGTTGCCAGTGGGAACCCGAGGAGCCTCCGGATCATAAGGAAACGGTCGCTAACTGGCAACAGTATTGCCAGTGGGGTGCCTCAGTCTTGCGCAAACCGGGTCCCGGGGGGTTGACTGGCAACGCCGTTACCAGTGGAAACCCGAGGAGCCTCCGGATCATGAGGAAACGGTCGTCTGCATATTGCCTGCGAAGCACTCCTGTGGTAGAGTTTCCCTGTAACCACAATCGAACTTGCTTACGAGCAGGGTGTCAGGGGGTGCCCAGGTGACCATCTCGAGCGTGACCAAGTAAACAATGGTTTGTGCAATACGCTGGAGAGGTTCTGGGCCGGGCGCACCCGGTGTAAGGCAATATCCATAGAGAATCACCAAACCGCGGCGGTTTTCCGCGGTTAGCGCCTCAAGATAAGTCTTAAGATAAGCCATAAGACAAGCCATAAGACAAGCCATAAGACAAGCCTTAAGACTCTTACAGGGGCAAACCCCGGACCCCAAAGCGAGCTACAGCAGCTGCGAAGGCTCTCTTGTCCAGGCCTCTCCCGCAAAAGGAGGTGCCTTTAGTGGTGCAAGCAAAACCAGGCCTCAAGATCGTTGTTGAGGATCTTCACAGGACCTACCGAGTGATGAAACACAGTCCCGGCTGGAAAGGCATCGTTAAAGACTTCGTATCCAGGCAATACGTGGCCAAAGAAGCCTTGCGGGGGATCACCTTCACCATCGACCCCGGGGAAGTCGTAGGGTTTATCGGTCCCAATGGGGCAGGGAAGACTACGACCCTCAAGATCCTGTCGGGTCTTCTCATGCCCACATCAGGCTCAGCCTGGGTAGGGGAATTCGTCCCCGGCCAGCGCAAAAAAGAGTTCCTCAAGTCCATAGGCGCAGTAATGGGAAAAAGGAGCCAGCTGTGGTGGGAACTTGACGCCTATAACGCTGTCCACCTTGTGGCCACTGCCTATGGGATTCCCGAAAACCGATTTCGCAGAAGATTCGACCTGATGGTTTCTCTTCTGGGGGTTTCGCATCTAGCCGACCAGCCTGTCCGGAACCTGTCTTTGGGTGAGCGCATGAAGTTTGAGCTAGTTGCGTCTTTGGTACACGGACCCAGCGTGCTCTTTCTAGATGAGCCCACTCTCGGGTTAGACCTGGTATCCCAGAGAAACCTTCGCCAGTTCGTTATCGACTGCAACCGGGAGTTCGGCACTACTGTTCTGTTGACCAGTCATTACCTAGCTGATGTGGAAACGATATGTCCGAGGACCCTCATAATCCGCGAAGGTCTTCTGACGTACGATGGCAACCTTCAAGACCTCAGGCATGTATCAGCCAGAAAGAAGGTTCGTATAGCAGGCAGACAGGACGTTCAGGAGTTCCGGCGCCTGGGATTAGAGTGGGCAAGCGGGCGAAGCGAGTGGCAGGGGACAGTGGATCCGGAATCCCTTGGCTCTTTGTTCAGGATTGCCGGAGAACTGGGAGATGTGAACCTCACCGTGGAGGATCCGCCTCTTGAGGACGTTATCGCCCTCATCTATCAGGGAGGTGAGGTGTCCAATGGGGTTTTTCACTGAATCCTTCGTTCAGCAAGTCAGGAGCGTCGCCACATACCGGGCCAATCTGTGGTTCAGCCTTGCAGCTGAGGCCATACCCTTGCTGGGCCTTCTTCTGTATCTAGGCGGAGTCTTTCCTGCCCATGAAGTGCTTTACGGGTATACCCGGGCAGACATGCTCACGTACTATGTGGCAGGCCTGGTGCTTACCGCATGGATTCCTACTGTGTGGTGGGAGGTAGGGGAGAACATCCGTTCGGGGGCGCTTAACTCTTACCTTCTCCGTCCAAAAAGCTACTTCTGGTACTTTTGGACGTGCCAGTTTGCAGTGAACGTATGGTACACGTCCATGTCCCTGGTGTTTGCAGGCGCCCTGGCGTTCGTCTTCCCGGGGAGCTTGCAGATGCCGGCGAGTCTCTTTCACGGGGCCATGTTTGCCCTTACCGCCCTTATGGCTTTCCAACTGGCCTACCAAACAGGTTATCTCATATACCTTAGTGCATTCTGGATTGAGGATGTCTCCGGGCTTCTGTCGGTTACGTATCTTGTACAGACTGTCGCCTGCGGGCAGCTGTTTCCCCTTGATTTCCTCCCTCCCTGGGCGTCAAAGGTTGCGTCGCTCCTGCCTTTTCCGTACTGGTTCTTCTTTCCCTTGAAAGTATACATGGGACTTCCCTTCGACCAGGTTTTGCAGGGGATCGGGATTACAGCAGGATGGCTTGTGCTAACAGGGGTTGGGATCAAGTTGGTTTGGACGGCCGGGCTTCGCCGTTACGACGCCCGTGGCGGGTAGCCGGATTATGGAGGGAAGTATGGAGGGAAGTTGGAGGGAAGTATGGAGGGATTGTTCCATGGCATTTGACAGGCTGCGCTGGTTACGCGCATTGCTCCGGGCATCCTTAAGGCTGGACCTTACTTTTCGAGCAAGTTGGTTTCTGGATCTCCTTGGCCGGCTCGTACAGTTTGCTGTCACAGTGCTCTTTTTCGACCTCTTGTACGCCGGGAGGCCCGCCATTGGCGGGGTTCCCTGGGAGGACATGCTGGTTCTTTTGGGTACATACCAGTGCATGAGAACTCTGAGTGACACGGTCTTTTCCGCAACAAACAGAATATGCACTAAGGTTGAAGAAGGCACGCTAGACTATGACTTGCTGAAGCCTGTAGGTGCCCGCCTTCTGGCCTCGGTGGGGCGTATCAGGACAACCAGGCTCATAGAGATGATGTTTGGTTTGGTTCTTGTTCTAAGGGGTATGAACAGCGTACCTGGCCGGCAAGCAGGACCGGGAAACTGGGCGGCCTTTGTCCTTCTGGTTCTCCTGGGAGCCTGGATCAAGTACTGCCTGGTTTTCATCCTAAACTGCTCTTCGTTTTGGATTATCGAGACTTACGGCCTGTACGGTCTCTTTGATCAGGTGTTTGACCTTGCCAGGTACCCCATCACGGTGTTTAGGGGTTTCTGGAGAGTCTTGTTTTCCTATGTGATACCGGTGACTCTTGTGGCCAACTTTCCGGTAATAGCTCTTATCCAATCTCCCGGGCCGGGTCTGGTTCTGCCTGCTGTGCTTCACGCTTTGGTCTGGTACCTTGCAGGCAACGGAATCTGGAAGGTTGCCCTAAGAAGGTACTCAGGAGCATCAGCATAGAAGATGCAGAGGGAACCATCAGAAGGAACCATCAGACGGAACCATCAGAAGGAACCATGGAATCCGGCATAGAAACTCATTTCAGACTGTAGCGACAAATCGCAAGGTACAGACTTATGGGCACAAAGAAACCGAGGGGGGATTCAGATGAGAAGACGTCTTTCGCGATCAGAAGTCCCTGTGGATCTTACCTGGAACCTTGATGACCTCTTTCCGGATCAAGAGGCGTGGGAGAAGGAACTGGCAGATGTTGCCGGCTCCGTTGGCAATGTTACCAAATACAAGGGCAGGCTGGGTGAAAGCGGCCGGGTCTTGCTGGAGTGTCTTGAAGCTTCTGAGAAGCTCCAGGAACGCTTCATGCGAATCGCTTCCTATGCTTCACTGAGGCTTTCAGCTGACGGGACAGATCCTGCCAACCAGGCTGCGGCAATGCGTGTATCTTCCATAGCTTCTCAAGCTTTTGCAGCAACATCCTTTGTTCGCACTGAAGCTTTGAACCTGCCCGACGGAGTTCTGCAGCGATTCCTGGATGAAGAGCCGGGTCTGGAACTCTTCCGGCGGAGCCTGGAGCTGATGATCGAGGAGAAGCCGCATATGCTGGAGCCTCAGACAGAGATGGTTCTGGCCGCACTGGGAGAGGTGCTCAGTGCTCCTTCTATGATCTACTCCCGGTCCAAGACTGCCGACATGGCGTTCGATCCGGTCGTCGACGGGAAGGGTAACACTTTGCCTATGGCTTTTGCCGTCTACGAGAATCACTATGAGCGTTCACCTGATAAGACGCTTCGGAGGAATGCCTATGCATCCTTCACCAAGGGGCTGAGAGCTTACCAGAACACCTACGGGGCAACCTGGGGCACTGAGGTCAAGAAGAACGTGGTTATGGCAAAACTCAGAGGGTATGAGTCTGCCACTCACATGCTTTTGCAGCGTCAAGAGGTATCTATAGACGTTTATAATAACCTTCACGATATTATCCTGAAGGAATTGGCGCCCCATATGCGCAAATATGCACGCTTGCGGCGGGAAGCGCTGGGACTGGATAAGATCCTATACTGCGATATTGAAGCTCCTCTGGATCCTGACTACAGCCCTGAAACCACGTTCCATGAGGCGTCTGAGATCATCCTGGGCGGCCTATCCACTCTCGGTCCTGAGTATGCAGATGTGATTTCAGAAGGCTTGAAGAACCGATGGATTGACCTTGCAGACAACATTGGCAAGTCTACCGGGGCTTTTTGCAGTTCCATTTATGGGGTTCACCCGTATATTCTGATCACGTGGACAAATAGCATGCGTGATGCACTGGTTCTGTCCCACGAACTGGGTCATGCAGGTCACGGCGTCTTGTCCCAACGCAACCAGACACTGTCCAATTGCCGGACTTCAATGTTCTTCGTGGAAGCCCCGTCTACCATCAATGAGCTTCTGGTGGCCGACTACATCCTTTCACAAAGCAAAGACGAACGAATGCGCCGGTGGGTAGCCATGCAGTTACTTACCACGTATCATCACAATTTCGTGCGCCACCTTATAGAGGGCGAGCTGCAGCGGCGCATTTATGCCATGGCCGAAAAGGGAATGCCTGTTACAGCATCTCTTCTTAGCCGGATTCAGGGTGAAATTCTCTCTGAGTTCTGGGGAGACGAGGTGGAGATAGATGAAGGCGCCCGCCTTACATGGATGAGGCAGCCTCACTACTATTCCGGCCTGTATCCATACAGCTACTCGGCGGGTCTGACCATAGGCACCAAGGTGGCAAAGGACATTCGAGCCGAGGGCAAACTTGCTGTAGACAGGTGGCTGAGGGTGCTCAAGGCCGGCGGCACAACGCCCCCTATTGAGCTTGCCAAAATGGCGGGAGTGGACATGAGCAAACCGGAGCCCATACGAGACGCAGTCGCCTATGTTGGCGAGCTGGTTGACCAGGTAGAACGTAGTTTCAAGTCCAAGTGACCTTTCCATAGGGCCTGGACCCCATCTTTTCGGCGGGGTCCAGGCCTTTTGCTGCTTAGCCGTCAGCCCAGAATAGCTTTAATATCCTGCTCCGGCGTAGTAATGGGCTGGATGTTGTAGTTGTCCTGCAGCACTTTGAGTACATTAGGCGTGATGAAAGCCCGTAACCGTATTTTGCCTTCTGTCTGCTTCAGCAGTTCGTAAAGGTCCAGAAGTCCGGAGCCCCAAAGCGCTTCACGTGGGCCTCATCCAGGAGCCTCATTGCTTGAGGTTGACCAGCATAGCGAGGATAATAGGCATGAACAGAGCGAATTGCCGTATAAGCTCGAGAAAGAGAAAAGAGATGGCAGGATACTCAGGAAGATTGACGAATTCTGATGTTGAGGTGAACCGGATGGGGGGCCGAAGAGGCGGAAAGATACAGGTTGAGGTTGCAGCGGAAACCTTTGAGCTTCTCCAGCGGTACGGAAGGCCTTTGGTTGATACAGCCGACGATGTCATCAAACGAATCCTCCATTACCTCGTAAGAGAAGGCATCGACATAGATGACCTCTCGTTGTCTTCGCAGCGGTTGCTTCCGGTTAACATGCCCACAGGAAGGTTGGACCGGGGATTCGTAGACATCGACCTGGGAGGTTCCGGTTCCAGGGCCATCAGATACAGGCTGATTCCGTTGAAGGCTGACGTAAGGTCCATTTTCCCTGGCTACAAGGTGAGTTTCCAGATGGAGACGGACCTTGGGATCATCACTACCCACGTTACGTCCGCTCCGCAGGGCACCCCTGTGGGAGATCCTCTGGCAGGGAGTTACATATGCAAAGGCCTGGGCTATTGGTTTGAAACCCATAAGGATGAGCTGAAGGCACACCCTATGGTCCGGGTACAGGTCATTGAGCCATTCGTAAGGTACAGGATGGAATTGCTGTCGTGAGATTGCAGCACTGGAAACACGGGAGCCTCAGTCCCTGCGCTAGAGCCTCAGTCCATGCGCTGGAGCCTCAGTCCATGCGCTGGAGCCTCAGTCCATGCTAGAGCCTCAGTCCCTGCGGAAACGGCTTGTCATGGCACGTTCGCCAGAGGGTCTCAATGTAAGTTCGCGTATAGTACCCCTCCAGCACGTGGAAGGCCAGATAGCCTGCGTGGGTAAGGCGAGCTCTGCCCCCGGACATGCTGACTAAGCCCAGGGAGCGGGCAATCCTCAAAAGCCCGTTGATATTCGTGATCCGGGCAAACGCGGGGTCCTTCAGGTCGATTTCCCCTTCGTAACACCGCCAGAACAGCCAGTACAGGGCAGACTCCGCTCCTGTCAGAGCAGCATGCAGAGCCACCGGTGACCCTTTGGCCTCGATAGCATGGATGTATGCCTCAACGTCGAAAGTGTTCACAGCGAAATATCCGTCCAGGTAAGTGGCCGCCCCCGCCCCAATGCCTATGAAACTCTCACGGGTGACCGACGTGTAATGAGGATAGCCCGGGTACGTCCAGGTCCACACAGAACTCCTCCGGTATCCGTACTTCGAGGCGGTTTCCTCCAGACCGGTCAGCCCTCGCCACTGCCCCACGAGCGACAGCTTGCTTTTCCTGCGGGTAAACGAAAAATCCATCAAAGGGTATGCAGATACCTGACCCACTCCAAGCGAAAGAAGCTTGCCAAAGTCCTCAATCACCTGCTCATGCCTTTGCCCCGGGACCCCTGTCAGAAGGTCCGCGTTTACCGCGCAAAAGTCCGCGTCCAGGGCCCGTTCCACTGCAGCAAGCCCCTGCTTTGCATTGTGGTCACGCCCCAGAAGACCAAGGAGGTCATCCCTGAGAGATTGAACGCCCAGGCTCACCATAGTAACCCTGGCCTCTTTGAGGGATGCAAGCATCTGCGTGGTAACGTCAGAAGGATGAAGTTCAATTCCCACAGCTGCATCCCCGCGCAGTTTGGGCCGAAGCAGTTCCATGGCCGACGCAACAGTGGCCGGCGTCAAGGCAGGCGTGCCTCCGCCAAAGTAAAGGGACGACACCGACCCGTCAGGCACTTGCTCTGCAGCAAAAGCTATCTCTGCAAGAAGCGCATGGTGGTAGCGATCTGCAAGTTCAGCCCGATACAGCACCTTGTTGTAAGGGCAAAAGGGGCATATATTACGGCAAAAGGGAATATGCACGTACATTCCCGGGCAGTTCCGTGAAACGGGGCCTGCCTCGCCACGCGTATCCGGTTGACTTTCAGCCGGCCCTCTATCCATTCCCTTCCCGGGGATCCCCGGTCCCGGCCCCTGCCGAAACTCAAACCCTCCCCACGACCCTGTTCCTATTCTGTACAGCAACCGGCTGAGCGTTGGACTCACCTGATTTCGTTGAGATCTATCTGCATGAACTGACTGGATTGCGCCATGCCACACTACCATGCCGGAGTACCATGCCACCATGCCAGGACCATTTCTGCTGAGAGGGGCTTTTCTCCTTTAGCGTAGCGCGCCCGGCGTTAGGGGGTCAGAGTCATTTCCTTCAGGTTCTTCAGGATGTGGCGGGCAAGGACCTCACATGACTCGGCAATGGTCTGGGTTAGCCCTACATGAGGCTCCAGACTGGCAGGTTCCATGCCGTAGACCAAGACGCGGGCGGGCCTTCCGGTCATGGCCCTGGAAAGCATAATGACATCAAGGACGGTCATTCCGTGGGAGTCTCGCCATGTTCCGGAAAAGGAGAAAGAGGCGGGGAAGGGGTATTGAAGGACTGCGCTGTATACTGTCCCCGGAACCTGGCCGCCCTTCATGGCGTCTACCACTACGACCGTGTGAGCTTGCGCAAGATCATCCAGACAAGACAAGATAGAGTTTCCCAGGGCAAGAACGGTGACGCCAGAAGGTAACATACTCTTCTGCAGGATGCGCGCCACCTCAACTCCCAGCCCGTCGTCTCCCATGAGTTCGTTGCCGATCCCCGCTACAAGGACAGCTGCACCCACGAACCTCCTCCTTTGTCACATTCATATGCTGTAACAGGTACTGTAGTAGGCATTGGTACAGGTATAGGTACAGGTACAGGTACAGGTACTGGTGCAGGTACAGGTACTGGTACTGGTGCAGGTACTGAGGCAGGCATGGGGTGGGCACTGTGATAGAAACCGCGACAGGAGGGGGAAGATGCCAGCGTCAAGGGACCTTCTGACATATGCCGGCCGCGAGCTTCAGCTGAGGCAGCCCGGGGTGGAGAAGCTTCCGGTAATATGGATTGAGACTAACGACAGCGGCGATAACAACATATCGACCATGAACACTACATATCCCTACCTTGACCAGGTGTTCAGAGATGCGGTAGACCTCCTGTACAGCAACACTTTCATGGCCGCGCAAGGCCCGGATGCGTTGGAAATCCTTTACCAGGCCGCAAACGCACATAAAGGTAGATTCACCCTGGTGGTGGAAGGGGCAATACCCGTACGCGATAACGGACTATACAGTGTGATTGCCCAGACGCCTGAGGGTCCTCTTACGGCCTTGAATGCCGTAGAGTGGTTGGGCCATCTGGCCAAGTACGTAGTCGCAGTAGGCACATGCGCCAGCTTCGGAGGACCTTCTGCGGCCAGGCCTAATGTCAGCAGGAGCCTCAGCGTTAAGGACGTTGTGGGCAGGGAAGTCATCAATGTGAGCGGATGTCCTGTCAACCCCGATTGGTTCATTGGAACCCTGGTCCACCTGATGCTTTATGGCATGCCTGAGCTCGACAGTCTGGGCCGGCCGGCTTTATTCTATGGGTTTACAGTGCATCGCCACTGTCAGAGGCGTTCTTACTTCGACAGAAGGGAATTTGCCGGGGAACTGGGCGATATCGAATGTATGTTTTCGCTGGGATGCGTGGGTCCAAAGACCGGAGCAGACTGTCCGTACAGGCTGTGGGTAAACCACGTCAGCTGGCCGGTAAAGGCCAATACCCCCTGCATAGGTTGTACAAACCCGGACTTTCCTGACGGCTCGACGCCCTTTTTCACACCGCTTCCCCAAAAACAGGTAGAAGGGAGCGATTGCTCATAGACCGTAAAGTCATCATGTTTAGCCCGGTTACTCGTTTGAGCGGTCTCCTCTCGGTGAACGTAGTCGTCGAGAGAAACCGTGTTATAGAGGCCAATGCTTCAGGGACGCTTTTTCGCGGGTTCGAATGGATAATGCAAGACAGGCATGTCACTGACGCAGTCTACCTTACTCAGCGGGTATGCGGTATCTGCTCCATGGCTCACGGAGCTTGCGCCTCGTATCTTCTGGACGAGCTCTATGACAACGAGATAAACGACAACGCCCAATATCTCCGAAACATAATGTACGGGGCTGAGTTTCTTCAAAACCACGTACGTCACTTCTATCTTTTTAGTCTGCCGGATTTCGTGCAAATGCCTGACCTTCCTATGTTCCAGAACCAGAATCTGCAAGATGCCAGATTGTCCCTGCGACAAAACCAGCGCCTGGCAGAACATTATTTCGAAGCCATGAAGGCAGCTCAGGAAAGCCACCAGATCCTCGCGCTTTTTGGGGGAAAAGCTCCCCACCAGCACAGCTTCTTGCATGGCGGAGTATCAGTGTCTCCGTCTGCCGACAAGATTGGGCAAGCTCTTGCCCTTATAGGCCGGATTAGGGAGTTCATCGATACCCGTCTTATCCCTGATACTGAGCTGCTGTCCCGTGTATATGCGGACTACTTCCAAATCGGCCTAACGCCCGGCAGGCTGTTGAGCTTCGGACTGTTCCGGTTCGGCAGGAAAAACGAGGAATTTCTGTGGAGACCAGGTGTGTTACTGCATGGCAAGTTAAGTTTGCCTGACGTACAGAAAATCGAAGAAAGCGTGGCCAGGTCCTGGTTTGACGAAGTTCCCGGGCCTGAGCCAGGTCAGGAGGCCCTGGAGCCAAACCCCCTGAAACCCGGAGCTTACTCCTGGGTCAAGTCGGCGACCTACGACGGGAAGCCCTTTGAGGGCGGACCTCTGGCGCGCATGATCATCAACGGATTTTACAGCGGGAAAACGTCAACCATGGACCGCATATGTGCCCGGTCCATTGAAACGTCCCGCGTGGCCGCACTGGTCAAGGACTGGCTTGAGCGACTGGTGCCGGGACCGCCGCCTATAGATCAGAAACAGGTTCCGGTTAAGACCCGGGTCATCGCCGTGACAGACGCCATGCGCGGCCCTTTGCTTCATTCGGTGGAGACCAGCCAGGAGAAGGTCTTGGAGTATAACATCATCACCCCGACCGTATGGAACTTCTCGCCCAAGAACAGCATGGGAGAGATGGGTCCTGTGGAAAGCGCTCTGGTGGGAACCAGAGTAGGCGACGGAAGTCAGGTTCTCACCGTGCTGGGAAGGATAATCCGTTCCTTTGATCCGTGTCTTGCATGCGGAACCCATGTGCTGCACAAGGAAAGCGGACAGGTCATGAGCGGTATTCTGGACTTCCAGTGATGCGACTCTGCCCGCGGCTGGTCACGAGGATCGCCTGTGACGACCGGACACAATGCGGTTATACAGCAAATAGCAGGGACAGGCCCGGCCAGTCGCCAGGTGCCCGCTCCTCCGGGAGCTGAGCTACAGTTCTATCTGGCGCCCGGTGACAGTGCAGTACACCACCAGAACTACGGTCAGTAGGATCTCTGCCAGGATTATGATATACGTCCAGTGCAGGAGCAGCTTTTTCAGCTTGGCACGAGCGTTCGGTTCAGAGACCATGTCGTGCCATAGCTTACGCGTTTCCTGCCACAGTCTCTTGTACTCATTCCGGAACAGCCTCATGCCGGCAACTGTGCACAGAAGCAAGCATAAGTGTGCAGTGATGCTTGCCCCGTGGCCGGTATCGGCATCGCCGATTGCCTTAATGGCAGCTACGGCAGAATTCAGCGATATGTGCAAAGACAATGCCGGATAGACAGACCCGGACCATAGAGTCAGGATGCTTGCTGAAACCGCCAGGACAAGGGCGCCGGGAATGCCTGCCGGGTGGTGGAAAGCGGCAAACACTAACGAGGGCACAAACGCTGCCCAGCCCGGCCCCATTTCCCGCAATGAGTTCATGAAGAACCCCCGGAAGAAGAACTCCTCGACAGCTGGGATCACCAGAACTGCGGCAACAAACCAATATGCGGGAGAGCCCGCTGCAGGCGCAGAGAAAAGCTCGGCCCACCCCTGGAGTCTGCCTCCGAAGACGATATCTAAGAGGTACCAGAACGATACTTCAACTGTAAACAAGGATAAGCCCAGGCAAGCGGGAAACACCAGGTCTTTCCACGTGACGGGGTTGAGAAGCCAAGTATCCTTGAGCGAAACGCGTTTTCGCAAGGATAGACCTGCTGCCACCAGCAGTTTGGGGACAAACGAGTAAGCGGCGGGAACACCGAGGACTAGAGCGGCCAGAGTGCCAAAGATCCATGCCTTTCCCGCGTCAAACGGGTCGAGAGCTGCGGGCTCAGGGATTGCCGAAAGCCCAGTGACCTTCTCGTCTTCGATGGGGTTAGAGGGAGGTACAGGCTCAAGAGAGCCGTCTGCATTCACAGCGCCATCTCCTTTCTTCTGGGCCTGTTCGAACAGACCCGGAGCAAGCCAGGTAGCATAACGTCACACGCCTTGAGCAGACCTTGCAGCGTTGCTGCCGCCTTTACAGATCCTCAGCTGTACGTACGGCGTTGCCGCCGCTTTTCTTTGCGAGATACATGGCCTTGTCGGCCATGCGGATGACGTCTGTGGCCGTTTCCCCGTGATCAGGCCAGCAAGCTACGCCAACGCTTAGGCCAAGTTCCACTTCAACTCCGGCATAGCAGAAAGGGTTCATGCGAAAGGCGCCAAGGATGCGTCTGGCAATAGCTTCAGCATGCTTAAGGCTTGTGCCCGGGCAGGCAACGATGAACTCGTCTCCGCCGTATCTGGTAACATGGTCCTCGCTCCGTATGTTGGCAGACAGGATGCCGGCCAGATGGATAAGGAGGTTATCTCCTGCATTGTGGCCATAGGTGTCATTTATAGTTTTGAGATTGTCAACGTCGAGGAAAACAAAAGAACAAGAGCTCTTCCTCTTTGTAAGCCGGGGAAACTCGGTGTCTATCCATTTGTCAAGGTAGCGCAGATTGTGGGCTTTGGTTAGAGTGTCTGTTTCAGCTTGTTCGGTCCTTATCACCAGTTCCCGCTGAAATGTGTTTTGCCCTCTCAGGGTTAACACGCCGAAGAACACTAGCACAAGGGCCATGTTACCCATGTGGGATGAAAGCAGTATTGCCGACAGGGTCAGGAACGTCCGCAAAGGAAGTATCGCTTTTCTGTGCCTATAGAGCATGTCAACGAAGCACTCCTTAAGCGGTTTCTTCAGTTCTATCCACATGCATATGCTCATGAACAGGGTGTTTGCTGTGTCATAGGCCAGGAGCATTAGAGCGATTGGGAAGAGAGATGCGTTTCTAGCAGGCGTGCCCTGCACCCAGCCTGCCCAGCGACCTACCGCTTCTGCAGCCAGAGTGCAGATGCTGAATTGCCCGGCATTAAAAAGGCAGTTGGCGAGCCCGTGTTTTCTTGTGAAGAAGTGAAGCAAGCTGGAGGGCACTATCACCATAATCGCCGCTGAAGCTCCGTGACAGAAAAGGGCGCTCATAAGCAGAGGAAACCCCGGGTTCATGTGAACGTTCGACGGAAGGACAACAGGGAGGTGATACGAGACAAGCCCAAGGGCTCCTAAGAGGAAAGCTGTTCCTGGTTCAGGCAGCGGCCTGGTTACCAGAAGGTGAACAGCTACTGGAATGCCTACTGCGGCAACGGCCACAAAGTAGACAGCGAGAGGGACTTGCTCAGAACTCTCAAGTGTGGTCTTGATCAGCCGGTTAGCTTGTTCAGATTGCTTGTCGTTCTGAGCTTCCTTCAGATCGCCCGCGCTCTTGTCTGAGCTGAGTTCGTGGACCCGGCGGCTCACGTCTTGATCGACACTCCTTACGAAATCATACTTCGACCTTCAACGCCCTGCAGACTATAGCATAAATTCAGACATTCCGAAACAAACGTTCCGAGAAGATATCTTACCTGTGCTGCTCCTATAGAAGACGAAAAAGGCGAAGAAAAAACCTCTGTAATGATTATCGTCAGAAGGTACGGATATTTCAACCGATAGTCTGCAATCGTCTGCCATTGCCCGCCAATTGCCTGACCGCCCCTGCCGGTCTGAATGCCACCAACTTGGGTACTAACTTAGACAGGGACGTGGTCAATTCCTTCATCATTTCTGAGCATCTGCCACGGCAGGTAAAGCTCAAGCATGAGGCGAAAAAGTCGGGGAGACGAATGGCGAAAGAGTATGACGGATTGGGAGGGCGAAGGGTTGCTTAGTTTGACTGACAGCGCTGGTAGGGCCAGCTTGATTGCAGGCCTGAAGGAGGCTTTCGTTAGGGAGTACGGGGATGACTGCGGAGACAGACCCACAGGCACCGCAAGCCGTCCGGGAGGCGCCTTACGCGAAAGGCCCGGCGAAATAGGGTTGTTCTTTGCGCCCGGCAGGGTCAACTTGATTGGAGAGCATACTGATTACAACGGCGGATTCGTCATGCCTGCTGCACTTTCCCTGGGGATATGGGCAGCTGTACGCTTTACGGGCGAGAGGACAGTTCATCTCAGGTCAATGGACTTCCCGGGCAAAACAGTTGTCTCCCTGGATGAAGATATCAGGTTTGAGGTTTCAGACGGCTGGGCCAACTACCCGAAAGGCGTCATCCGGCGCTTGCAGTCTCAAGGGTTTGAGGTGCCGGGATGCAAGATCCTGTTCGCCGCAGATTTGCCTTCTAAGGCAGGCCTTTCGTCCTCAGCTGCACTGGAGGTTCTGACAGGGTACCTTCTTTTGTACCCGTCACAGGGAGAATGCATGGACAGGGTCTCTCTGGCGAAACTTTGCCAGACCGCAGAGAACGAGTTTGTGGGAGTCAAGTGCGGCATTATGGACCAATTCGCAGTTGCTATGGGCAGGAAAGATGCGGCGCTGCTTTTAGACTGCAGCACTCTTGAACATGAGTTTGTTCCGCTTGACCTGGGCGAGCATGTCCTGGCTATCATGGACACAGGCAAGAAGAGGGGGCTGGAGTCCTCAAAGTATAACCAGAGGCGCCTGGAATGCGAGAAGGCTCTGGAAGCCATACGCAGGCACAAGCCGATCAGCTCACTGTGCCGGGCCACCCTGGCTGACGTTTCTTCTTTTGTCGATGACAAGACGGCCATGAGGCGGGCTAGGCACGCTGTGTCTGAGAACCTCCGGACGGTTGAAGCTGCCCGACTCCTCAGACAGGGGGATCTTGCCGGGTTCGGCCGCCTTATGGTACAGTCCCACGACTCATTGCGGGATGACTACGAGGTTACCGGTTTTGAGTTGGACACCATTGTTCATGATTCCCTAGCCTTCGATGGGTGTATTGGGGCCCGCATGACCGGGGCGGGTTTTGGGGGTTCAGCCATTGCTTTGGTACGAAAAGACAAAGAAAAAGAGTTTGTCCGGGCTGTTTCTCAAAGCTACGCCGGGAAAACAGGTCTTTTGCCTCGTTTTTATACGTGCGTAGCGGGAGACGGTGTGCAGGCGGTTGACCTGTAGTTGTGGTGGCTGCTGTTTGAAGGGGTGTACAGGTATGAGTGAACAGGAAACCCGGTTTTCGACGAGCAGGCCACTAGCTGAACTGGCTGGAATTCGGCTTTTTGTGCCTGGCAGGCGTGGCGGGACCGGGAGGGAGCGGCTGGGCGCTGTTGAACCCTCTTTCCTGGGCAACGAGGTTGCACAGAAGGTCCGCAGGTTTTACATGAGCGTTCCGGGCTACGAGGTTACTCCTTTGGTGAGGCTTTCGGCCCTTGCCGGGCAATTAGGCCTTGCGGATATCATGGTTAAGGACGAATCCAGGCGGTTCGGCCTGAATGCTTTTAAGGGGCTGGGAGGTCTATATGCCATTGCTCAGGCCATATGCCAGAGGGCGGGTTTGGACTCTGACGGGGTGACCTATGAGATGGTCCGGTCTGACCTGGTCAGGGAGAGGACCGGGCAGCTGACTTTCGCTACGGCCACAGCGGGGAATCACGGAAAAGGGGTGGCCTGGGCCACCCGGCAGCTTGGACACAAGGCCGTTGTGTATGTTCCCAAGGGCACGGCCAAGAGCAGGATCGACGCTGTAAGGGAGCTGGGGGCCAGGGTTGTTGTAAGCGACGTAGGTTACGATGACACGGTCAGGCTGTGTGTCGGACATGCTGAAGCTAACGGATGGCTGGTGATACAGGATACGGCCTGGGATGGGTATACGGAGGTTCCCAGATGGATTATGCAGGGCTATACCACTATCGTTGCGGAACTGGAGGAGCAGTCTCGATGTTTGGTTGCAGAGGCAACGCTATCCGACGAGATTCGACTACCAACACACGTGTTTCTTCAGGCCGGCGTTGGTGGACTGGCTGCGGCAGTCCTGGGGTGTTACGCAAGCATGTATCCTGCCGAGTATCCCTTTACGACGGTGGTTGAGCCTGACCGGGCTGCTTGCATGCTTGTATCTGCAGCGGCCGGTGACGGGAAACCTCACTCAGTTGAGGAAGATGCAAGAGGCGACCTCAACACCATCATGGCCGGGCTGGCATGCGGAGAGCCTAATTTGCTGGCATGGGAGGTTCTGCGAGATTACGCCCATGCCTACGTTGCCTGTCCTGACGAGGTTGCTGCCCGGGGCATGAGGATGCTGGCCGGTCCTGCCGGAGATGACCCGGTGGTTGTTTCAGGCGAGTCCGGGGCAGTGAGCATGGGGCTTCTTTCGGTGCTGACTCAGCATCCGGATTGTTCGGGACTCAGGAAAGAGCTGGGCCTGGACAAAGACTCGCGGATACTTCTCATTAGCACAGAGGGGGATACAGACCCTGCTAATTACCGGGAAATAGTCGGGGGTAGCCGGATGACTGTACGTCCGTAGACGTCCGGGGTTTGGGGCGGACTGTGGCGATGATAGGCGATGCCATCGGGGGCATGGCCATTGCCATCTTAATTCTGGAAAAGACAGGTTCTGCTACTGCCCTTTCCCTTGGGATGGTCGCAAACCTTGTCCCTCCTTTGGTTCTCGGCCCTGCGGTGGCCGGGTTAGCTTATGCCTCCTTAGGTGCATGGTGGTGCATAGCAGTCAATGCCGGTACTCTGTTCGCAGCTGTTGTGTGTTTCAGTCTTTGTAGGCTGCGCTACGATGAACGGAAGGTAGCCAGGGGGCGGATCACAATGTCGGAGATGGGAGAAGGATTCCTGTTCTTCAAGGAAGTACGGCCGGCTATGTATCTTCGGGAAACTATTGGCCGGCGAGCTCCGGGCCCTGGCGGGTGCTGTTGCCTGCGGACCGGATGATCTCGCCGAAGTCGATTCCCTGGATGACCGCATGGCGGTATTTCTCTTCCACGGTAGATTTTCCGTCTTCCAGGTGATGGGATTTGGTGCCGTGTTCGATTGAAAGCAGTACTTCCATGTAGGCTGCCAGGTCGTCGCAGGCCTTGACCAGGTCCCCGTCATAGGGCCAGTACTTGTCTTCGTTGTATCGCCGGGTCAAGGGGCCCTTCTCTGATGTCTTCGTTTCGCGGTCAACCGTGATTCTATCACCAATGATGATGTCGTTGTCGTCGTTCATAATGATTTCGTCGTCCTTGAGGATCTTGTTGGAAAATTCATCCTGGACAAAGTATAGGATCTCTTTGTGCCATGATACCGGGAGGAGGGGAAGGAGCTTTTCCTCCACCTGTTTCCTTTCTATATCCTTAACTATCTCTTCCAAGCCTTCTACGGATTTTTTCACGGGAGAGACTATGTCCCTGGTCAAAAGCTCAGGAAGGTCGTGAAACAACCCGCCAAAATAGTTGTTGTACGTTCTCCTGGGGCACGCCTTTACTTGGACAGAGCATATGTAGGCCAGCATGGCGACTATGAGCATGTGACCAAGCACTGATGTTTGAGGGACTCTGGGCGAGTGGGCCCATCTTTGCTGGAACCGGAGCTGTCCGGCCAGGTCAAGAAAGTGGCTGGTTTTTTTCTTGAGGCTCAATTTTTGCACGCCGGCCAACCCTGAGTGGCTTTCAAGCTCGTTTTCCACTTCCTCTCGAGTCTGTTCCAGTCCGTACAACGACTGATTGAGGTGGTAGACGATTTGAAACTCCCAGTTGGTGGCCAGGTAATGGGATGCTCTCAGTATTCGCCGTTCCAGGGGCCACATGCTTTGCTCCTGATGGTAGCGTATGAACTTGTCAGGGAATTCAGGGCCGATGTCTTCCAGGGCGTCCGATAGCTGTTCGAGAACCCATTTGTTTAGGTCCGGCCCTCGTTCTTTCATGAGACGGTGGTAGATGGCCGGCTTGATGTCGGTAAGTTTGACCCGGTGAAGGAACTCTGCAAGGCCTCCTTCGATCAAACGAATGTAGTTAACCGGGGCGCATCGCTCTTCTTCTTCGTATTTGGCCAGGACATAGGCGTAGACCATCTTGTGGGCCTGCTTGTCAAGTTCAGTAAAGCCCTGGGAAGGGCGAATGTGGTCGTTCCATCGCTGTATGCTTGCTGCTTCGTAGAGCAACCGCAGAAGTGCCCCGTTTATCACGTATGCTTGCCCCTTTTTGTTTTTTCCTTGTTTGGTTGGGCCGTCATGTCCTGGATTAGGCTGTCTCAGGTATTCTGCGTGGGCCTTGTGGTATCCTCTAAAGCTGGAATAGGAGAGAGCCTGCGTTGTTGTGCAGGCTCTCTCAAGCAGAGTGAGTTTGAGTTCCTTACTTCTTGTCCTTCCGTGGACCTATCCCGAACTGTGTTCTACTGTGGCGTGTACATGCCGTGGTCTTGCATGTGCTTGAAGATCTTCTCGCCGTGATGCTGCTCTTCTTTCTGAATGTGCTGGAGCGCCTGTCTTATGTTAGGGTTCACGGTTTCGAAGATGGTTGTGTCGTATGTCCCGGAAATGTACTTTTCTGTCATCAGCATGTCGGTGAGCATGGCTTCATCGGCCTGTGTGCCTGAGGTTGGCCCCTGATGCGCTCTGTCAGGCCTTTCCAGTCCGATTCCGAGACCGCCCAGTATGCCTGTTTCCTGCAGGAAGGGGCGGAATGTGCTTCCTTTTGCGGAATCGCCTCCGTGCTGAGGGTCTTTTTCGCCGGCCATATGGGCCTGCTGTTCGCCCTCCCGGCCCTGAACATTTTGTTCCCCCTGCCTAAACTGCCCACCTTGCCCGGGACGTCCGGTCTGACCGCCCTGTCCGGCCTGCCCACCCTGACCGGTCTGTCCGGTTTGACCGCCCTGTCCGCCCAGAAAGCCTTGTAACGTGTTATAGTGGGATTCCTCCATTTGGGCGAACTCGTTGAACATGCGCTTTACTTCCTGGTCCTGGGCATGTCTTGCGTAACCTGAGTACTTCTTGATGCACATTTCTTCGTGGTTGAGCTGATCTTGCAGAAGAAGCCTTTCTTTCTGCGTTAGCTGATGGGTCACTGTTCAATCACCTCAATAGAAGGATGCATAGAGCGGGCGTGATCTATTCGCCGCGGCGGCAAGGTTGAGGGGAAAGAGGTAAGATGGTTGTAGAAACGTGTAGTAAGAGGTGCAGGGAAGGGAGAGAAGCAGGCGAGTGCAAGACGAGACAGTCTTTCCTCAAACATATTACTTGATTAGACACGGTGAGACTGATGCGAATAAGTCTGGCATCCTTCAGGGGCACCTGGATACGCCCTTGTCGGAGATGGGGAGGCGACAGGCGGAGTGTGTTGGGCAGGCGCTGGCAGGCGTTTCGCTGGACGCTGTGTTTTCCAGTGATCTGTCCAGGGCAGTGGAGACGTCCAGGGCTATTCTCAAGCATCAGCGGTGCCGTCTGGTGCTTGATCCAAGGCTGAGGGAAATCCACTGCGGCTTGTTCCAGGGTAAGACCATGGATGAGGCCAGGGCTGCCTGGCCTGAGGCTTTTGAGCGGCTGAAGCAAAGGCCCCTGACTGAGCCGCGGCCTGGCGGAGAATCTTACGGAGACCTGGACCGCAGGGTCAGACAGGCTTTCGCCTCCATAGCCGGCGCCTCTTTCAGGAACCGGACAGTGGCCATTGTCACCCATGGCGGAGTTGTCAGGTGTATCCTGGCCTATGTCCGGGGCGCTGCAGTGGACCCCAGCACACCTGCGGCTGCCAATTGCTCAATTTCCGTGGTGACTCTTGAAAGCTCGAGGGAATGGGTTGTTCTAAAGGAAAACCATGTGGAACACCTGCGGCTCCTGGGAGGTCCTGACCCCAGGAAGAAGGCGATGATGTACTCATGGTAGATTATGGATTTTTCATCAAGACAGGGGGGCGGTTGCCCGCCCCCTCTGCGATATACATTTATTCCAATTTGGACAAGCTGCTAACCAAAGACTTAAGCAACGCCGGTGCCACTTCTAGGGAATAGTCAAGCTCCAGCCTCTCTGTAAACTTATGGGCGTCTTTGCCGTGGGGGCCAAGGTTAACCACAGGCACATCAAGCGCAAGCAGTTCATCTACAGGCAGGTCGTAAACAGTGCCCCAACCAGGTGTGTTTTCCGCAAGCTGCATAAGATCGTCCCGTGTGCCCTGAAACCCAAGGTAGCTTAGGTCGCTTATGGCAGCAAAATGCTCCGAGATGACAAGGGTTTCCCCAAATTCTGTCTTTGCCTCGTCAATCACTTTGTCTATGACCTCCAGAAGCGCCAGTTCCCTGGGGTTTTGCCGCAGATTGCTGCGATGGGGGTAAAACGGGGGAAGGAATCCCAGTATGATGACTGGGTCCTTATGGTGAGAAAGCCGAAGCGCTTCGCTGACCACCGCAACAGACTTCTCACGCTGGTCCATGCTATCAGGGAGGCCAGCTGCAAAGGTAGCCAGATGCTCGCGCAGGTCTCCGGAAAACCCCTTCTGAACATGGTGCAGAAGATCCTCGTAAGTAATAACCCGGGGGGTCCAGGGTATTTCCAGAGGCTGGCCGGACTTCCTGGCAAAAAGCTCTGCGCTGGCTCTCAAATGAGACAAAGCATCCTCAAAAGCCTTCCTGGCAGTTTGCTTCATGTAGCTCAGGACAGTTCCCGGCGTGGCCGTAACTGTAAGGTGATTGTAGTAAGTGATGGCCCGGGCCGGCAGAGTTACAGAATAGAGATCTCTTAAGTCTGTATGCTTCAGGTTTGCCGGTGGAGGGTAAACCTCAGAGTTGAAAGAGTCAGCTATTTCCGAGTTCGCTTCCATAATAAGGTTTACCGCTGACGCTAAGAGATTTGCGTTAAGCCCGGAAAAGTACTGCCCAACGTGGCTTTCTCTCCCGACGCAGTAGAAAAACGGCATAATCTTACCTATAGTGCCTATATCAACATAGCGGTTTCGGTCTCCGGGGAATTTCGGCCCTGTACCTTCCGAATTAACGCATGCCAGGAAATCCAAGCCTTCAGTCTTCTGCAATCCGGCCAGGTATTTCACAGCAGTTCGCATTCCTGCAGAATTGTTTTCCTCATCAGGCACAGCTAGAAAGATGTAATTACACGGTAAGTTCTCTGGAGTTTCCGACAGTTCCGAAAGAAGAGCTATCTGTATGGCGAGCCCAGATTTCATATCCATTACGCCTCGGCCAAACAGATAGTTACCCGATTCAAGGTCTTCCTCGGCCTCCGGAGGAAGGTTCAAGGAACTCATACTTGCAAGCTCCCAGGTAAAGTCCTCGGGACTGAAAGCATGATGTGCCAGAGAGCCCGACTCAGCAGCTTCAACCACGTCCATATGGCCTGTAAGAATAATAGTCCTCGGAGTCTTTGGCTCAGCCTTTACCATAGCAAAAACGATTTTCCGGTCGAGGGGGTCATCTTCTACCGCAATCAGCCTGAGGTCGCCTTTTCCAGCCGCGAAGTAAGGTATGGATGCAAGTCTATGGTGCATAAGCTTTGCCACAGTGACCTCTTCATAGCTTGGGGAGACACTTGCCACCGATACCAGGTCCAGAAGCAGTCTATAGATGTGTTCTCTGGTGTTCTTCACCTCAGAATCCTCCTCTTGCCACGTGCTTCACCCAATATCACGTGCTTCACCCAATATTTCGACAAAACGTTATGCAAGACCTTCTGATTTATGCAACAATGCATAATTTCTGCGTGAGGAGAGCGCAGGTGAGTCGTGCATAGATGAGGCGAGCACTGATGAGCGAGCACCTGCTGGCATATAAAACAACAGGTATCAGGGAGCAGCACCCTTTTCCCAAATGCTCCCTGAACCTGACTTGATATCCAACTGCTTGCCGGAAAACTCTCCATTAGCTACCTGCTAGTACTGCTTCTGCTGTTGCATTCCCGCTCCGGGAATCGTCCCGCCCTGGCTCATATGAGACTGAGCGAACTCAATCATGCGCCTGACCATGTGTCCGCCGACTGCTCCGCAAGTTCTAGATGGAATGTCGCCCCAGTAACCGGCCGGAGGCTTTATTCCAAGCTCGTTTGCCACCTCGTTACGAAAAGCATCCAACGCCGGCCTTGCTTGAGGAATGACTGCGACGTTTCTGCGCTGTCCAGTTCCCACTCTTTTGTCACCTCCTTCGGTTTTCTGAAACTTATTATGTTCACTAAACTCGCTGTTATGCTGGTAAAATAGGGCGATCGTTAAGGCGCAGTGGCAATGATGGATGCCGTTTTCCAATTAAAGAAAATCATGGTAGAAAACATTTTGCACCCAATCTTGCAGATAAGGCGGGGGCCGGTCAAACCGGCGATAACCCCCGCCCTCGGTGGGTGGCAGCCTGTCCGCAGCCCGCCCCGCCCCCGTCCGCCCGCGGCCCGCCCAGCTCCCCTGCCCGGCCCCCCTGCCCAGCCCCCCTGCCCAGCCGTCCGCCCGCGGCCCGCCCAGCCCCCTCGTCCAGCAGGAACTCACGTCAGGTTGGCGAACCATTCTGAGAGACCAGGATATTTCGATTAACAAGGCATTTCATAGCAGGGGAGATCAATCGTGACAGATGGAAACGACAGAATCACGTTTGTGTCCCGGCGCATATACGGGGAACCGGGAGTCGGTCCCTACAGAGGGTTCGTATCAATTCACCGTGGCCTTATTGAAGCCACAGGCGCAGGCGCGCCCTGCCCCGGCGGTAAGATCGTGGATGTGGGGGATTTGCGGATCATCCCGGGTCTTATCGATCTTCATGTTCACGGCGCCCTGGGTCTTGACGTATTGTCTGATGAAAGGTGGGCCCTTTCCGTCATAGCCGGATTCTTGGCCCAACATGGCACAACAGCTTTTCAGCCAACGGCAGGGTCAGCTCCACCTGAAGTCCTTGAGCGAGTCATCGGGCAGGTTAAGGATGCTTGTACCAGTAGTCCCGAAGGTGCACGGGCGCTGGGTCTTCACCTTGAAGGTCCCTTTCTCAACCCCGGCAAGAAGGGAGCTATGCCCGAAGAGCACTTAATGGATCCTTCCATGGACACTGCCCGGAAATGGGTCACGGACGCCGGGGGCACCTTGAGGCAGGTCACTCTGGCTCCCGAGCTTTCAGGAGCCCTTGAGGTAACCCGGTACCTGGCCTCTTGCGGAACTACCGTTTCGGCCGGGCACACTTGCGCCACATACCAGGCAATGCTGGAGGGGTTTAGGGCAGGCGTAACCGTGGCCACTCATACTTTCAACGCTATGGAAGGGTTTCACCATCGCAAGCCCGGGGCCCTTGGCGCTGTCCTCACAGAGCCCGGCGTAACATGCGAAATCCTAGGCGATTGCGTGCACGTTCACCCTGCAGCTATCCGTCTCTTGGTGGCAGCCAAGGGTCCGGGCCGGGCCTGTCTGATTTCAGACCTTATTCCTCCTGCGGGGATGCCTGCCGGAGAGTATCTGTTCCTGGGTCATAAGGTGCAATCAGACGGCATAGATCGCTGCATACTGACGAACGGGACCCTTGCCGGAAGTATTACACCGCTTAACAAGTGTTTGCAAAGAATGGTTGAAGTTGCCAAAGTTCCTTTTGAAATTGCGCTGTCTATGGCCACTTTGAACCCTGCCAGGGTGTGCGGCGTTGAGGGTCGAAAGGGAACCCTGGCGCCGGGCAAAGATGCAGACCTTGTTGTTTTGGACGACGACTACAATGCAGTCTGGAGCATTGTAGAGGGAAAGATTCGAAAATCCCCGGATGTGTGAGACTGAACCGTAGGAAGCTAAGGGGGGTAACCCATTGAGAAAACGGTTGGCATGGGTTCTGGTTGCAGTGGTTGTAGTTGTGGCAGTAGGGTTTCTCTATGTTGGGTACCGGCGGCGAGCTGCCATAAGAAGCGTTCTTAGCCAGCTGGATCGCAGCGTCTTCACTGCCGTGGCAGAGCGACGGGATCTTGAGGTGATCGTGTCGGGTAAGGGAAATATCCAGCCTGACCGGAAAAAGACTGTCACCCCTGGCGTGAGCGGAAAGATCCTTCGAGTGGCAGCTCACGAAGGCCAACTGGTTGAGGCCGGCGCCCTGCTTGTGATGCTAAGCAGCGATTCTGTCACATACCAGGTCGACCAGGCCCGCCTTGATCTGGATATAGCCAATCAGGCCCTGAAGTCCCTGACAGGTCCTGCGGGCAGCAAGGCCAAAGCACAAGTGGAGGTAAGGCAGGCAGAGACCACCCTGGCAGGGATTGAAGATAAAATCGCGGCCTTAACAGTGACATCGCCGATAGACGGCCAACTTTGGGCTTTGGGGGTGGCTGAAGGTGACTCTGTTAAGGCAGGTCAGGTTCTTGCCACAGTTCTTCATGTGAGGTCTCTCAGAGTTACCGTAAGGATCAAACAGGCTGATTTGCCCAAGATCAAGGTACAGCAGCCTGTGTCTGTGTTCCCGGGAGGAGAGCTTTTGCCCCGGCAAGGAACCCTGACGTTTGTCGAGAAAGAGGGAATACCGGGCAGCAAGGGTACTGAGTTTCCTGCAGAGATCATAGTTGACGAGCCCCACGAAGGTCTGCTTCCGGGAATGAGCGTGACCGTTACGTACAATGCCCCCGACGGCACCTTCCTTTCCTGGAGCGGCACGGTAGAGCCCAAGGAAAGGCGCGAGGTCAAGGCCGGGGCAGACGGAACAGTCGAGGAGATCTTCGTCTCAAAGGGGACGGAAGTAGCCGCAGGTCAAGATCTCATGTGCATATCAAACCCGTCTCTTCTTGTGTCTTATGATCAGGCAGTCAATGGGCTGGAAAGCGCCAGGCAGAGCCTGGATTCCTGTGACAGCCAAATAGAGCAGCAAAAGCTCAGAGTTGAACAGGCTGCCCTAAGCCTCAGAGAAAAGGAAGAGATGCTGGCAAAGCTTGACGTCAGAAGCCCCATCCCAGGGAAGGTAATCAGCATTTCCGTAGGTCCGGGCGATGAAGTAAGCCCTAATCAAACTGTGGCTGAGGTAAGCTCCGTTGACCCTCTCATCGTAAGCATACCCGTTGACGAGCTGGATATTGCCAGCGTAGCTCCTGGGCAGGAAGCCAGAGTGGAAGTTGACGCCTTTTCCGGGCAGACGTTCATTGGAGAAGTGCAAAAAGTAGCTCAAGAGGGCCAGGTCAAGCAGGGAATTACCAACTATGCCGTGACCATTGCTTTGGGTAGGTCATCGTCATCACCTGAGTCCGGCGCCCCGGACCTTGGCCAGCTCCGCTTTGGCATGTCTGCCACCGTAACAGTAGCTGTGGCCAGAAAGGAAAACGTCCTCAGTATCCCTGTTGAGGCTGTCAAGTGGGATAAAGGGCAAGCTTATGTAAACCGGATTGAAGAGGGCGAGGCGGTTCAGAGGAAGATCAAGGTAGGAGTCCAGAACGACATGTACGCCGAAGTTGTCTCCGGGTTGCAGGAAGGCGATGCAGTCCTCATAGGCGACCTGCCCAACATGAGCCTTTTCCGGGGTCTGCGGCTGCCTACCCAGATTCCCGGAATGCGCCTGCCGCGATAGGGGCCGGAGGTGATAGTCTTTGAAATTCGGTGAAAGCTTTCGTGTGGCCATACGCTCGCTGACAGTCAACCGTCTGAGGACGGCCCTGACAATGCTTGGCGTCATTATCGGCGTGGGCGCTGTCATAGCCCTGGTATCGGCAGGTCAGGGCACGCGCAGGACCGTGTCTGAGCAGATAGGCTCTATGGGAAGCAACCTCATTCTTGTGACCGCAACATCGTCCCTTCAGCCTCTTACAGTCTCCGACGTTGACTATCTCAAATCCAAAGTACCTCTGATTTCCAGAGCTATGCCAGTTATTCAGGTCAACACAGAAGTCTCCTGGCGGGGCAGCTCCAAGACCGTTCCTGTGCAGGGAGTCACCCACGAGTTCCCCGAGGTGCGCTCATTCCGACCCGAGGCAGGCAGGTTCCTGGTGGAAAGCGACGTAGAGTACAGGCGCAAAGTAGCTGTAGTGGGGCAGACGGTTGTTGACGATATCTTTGATGGCGAGGACCCGGCAGGGCAAGTTCTGACCGTGGCCGGACAGCCCTTTACGGTGGTAGGGGTCATGGAGGAGAAGGGTCAGTCCTTTGGCATGGACAACGATAACGTGGTGCTGGTGCCCATCACCTCTTTGCAGCGTCTGGCCGGGGTCGCCTCTGTCAGCGCCATCCACGTACAGGTTGCAGACATTGCCGATTCCGACCGGGCAGTTTCCCTCATATCCGCGGTCATGGACGCCAAATTCAGGCGCTCCAAGTCCGTCAGTGTGAGCAGCCAGAAACAGCTCCTCGAGGTCGTATCCACGGTTACCGCAGCATTCACCGTCCTCCTGGCGTCCATTGCAGGGATTTCCCTCCTCGTGGGCGGGATAGGTATAATGAACATAATGCTGGTCTCAGTAACAGAAAGAACCAGGGAGATCGGCCTCAGAAAAGCGGTAGGCGCTAAGAGTTCCGACATCATGCTGCAGTTTCTCGTTGAATCCGCTATTTTGAGCGGTATCGGGGGCGTTGCAGGCATAATGCTGGGAAGCATGGCAACTCGCCTTCTTGCTAGGTACGGCGGTTGGGACCCGTACATGTCCGTGTCCTCTGTTATTATGGCGCTGGGGTTTTCCATTGCAGTGGGCGTGTTCTTCGGTCTGTATCCTGCTGCAAGGGCTGCCAGGCTGGACCCGATTTCCAGCCTCAGATACGAGTAGATTCGGAAGGTGGGAAGATGCAAGAGCAGTTGCTTTTGTTGGCAAGAGCTATGCTCCAGGCCAACCATGTAATCGTTTTCACAGGGGCCGGCGTTTCCACCGAGAGCGGCATCCCGGATTTCCGCGGCAGAAGCGGCATCTGGCAGGATGACGATGCTGTCCGGCTCCTCAGCCTGGACACCCTATACGGTGATCCTCAGCTGTTCTATTCCCGAGGAATTGCTTTCCTGGAGACTCTCCGGGGGAAGGAGCCGAATCCAGCCCACATGGCCATCGCCCGTCTTGAGGACATGGGGGTGGTTAGGGCTGTCATAACCCAGAACATTGACGGGCTTCATCAAGCTGCCGGGTCAAAGCAGGTTATCGAGATCCACGGCAATCTCCGGACATGTTATTGCATGGGTTGTAAGCATACCATCTCCTTTGAGGGCACTAAAGAGCAGGTGGCCCAGGGCGTTGTTCCTCCTGAGTGTCCAGAATGTGGCGGACTGGTAAGGCCGAGCGTGGTCTTTTTCGAAGACCAGATGACAGAGGACTTTTCTCGGGCCATGGACCAGGCTCAAATGGCCGATTTTGCCCTGGTGGTGGGGTCCAGTTTGCAGGTAGCGCCGGCCGCTTACTTGCCTGCAATGGTTCCTTCCATGGGAATCGTCAACCTGGAGTCAACCCCTTACGATGGTCGCGCTGTGGCTGCCATACACGATAAGGCGGGAGTTGTCCTTCCCAGGCTGGTGGAAGCAGTGGAAGACCTGCGTCGGTAGCTTGTTCCCGGTCCTTCGACCATCCACTTGCAGGTGCCCTTGAGCCCTTTCACTGGCCACACCGTTGCCAGTGAACCTTCCGAGTCCCCTGTTCCCGTGGGCTTAGGGGTTTCCACTGGTCACACTGTTGCCAGTGAGCGACCGCCTCCTTGTGATCCGGAGGCCTTTGGCACTCCCACTGGTAACGCTGTTGCCAGTGAACCTTCCGAGGCCCCGGTTTGCGCGAGCTGGAGCGCTTCCACTGGTCACACTGTTACCAGTGAACGACCGTCTCCTTGTGGTCCGGAGGCCTTTGGCACTCCCACTGGTAACGCTGTTGCCAGTGAACCTTCCGAGGACCCGGTTTGCGCGAGCTTGAGCCCTTCCACTGGTCACACTGTTGCCAGTGAGCGACCGTCTCCTTGTGATCCGGAGGCCTTTGGCACTCCCACTGGTAACGCTGTTACCAGTGAACCTTCCGAGGACCCTGTTCCCGTGGGCTTAGGGGCTTCCACTGGTCACACCGTTACCAGTGAACGACCGCCTCCTTGTGATCCGGAGGCCTTTGGCACTCCCACTGGTAACGCTGTTGCCAGTGAACCTTCCGAGGACCCGGTTTGCGCGAGCTTGAGCCCTTCCACTGGTCACACCGTTACCAGTGAACGACCGCCTCCTTGTGATCCGGAGGCCTTTGGCACTCCCACTGGTAACGCTGTTGCCAGTGAACCTTCCGAGCCCCCTGTTCCCGTGGGCCTGAGCGCTTCCACTGGTCACACTGTTGCCAGTGAGCGACCGCCTCCTTGTGATCCGGAGGCCTTTGGCACTCCCACTGGTAACGCTGTTGCCAGTGAACCTTCCGA
>JAPXLN010000016.1:0-32310 GCA_033809515.1 Bacillota bacterium | reverse complement strand
CTGCTAGGCCCACCTCGAAAAACTCCCGGTGGTCCGAGAGTATCTCTTCTATCTCCTCTTCCGGCAAATGCCCCTCCAGGGCCCTTCTGAGCTCCAGCATGAACTGCCTCTGATTCATTGCGTCGGACGCCTCCTATTGTTCATAGCATAGTAGCCTGCAACTAGGAGTCTATCACGCTATTGTGCGTTGCACAATAGCTCTCCGACACATTCGTTATGGTTCGCCAGCGACGCAGCTTCTGTCCATGCCGTAGCCACTGAACCCTCCCATCCTTGAAGTGGTAACGTTCGCTTAGATGACCGACCCATTCTGAGTGGCAATATCCCGGCTCAGCATATCAGAAGTGCTCGTCCTTGGCGTCAAGCATGATCGCATCCTTTAGGATCATTCCCCGATTGGGTCGCGCTTGATAAACGCCGTCATGCAGTGAATACCTCCCCAGCCTTTGCGTATCTCTGAGATGTCGGCATCGATGACTTCCACCCCGGCGTCTTCCAGAGCTGCCTTGCACCCGGGGTTCCCCTGAGGCATGACAACCAGCCCCGGCTCCAGGGCCACAAAGTTGACCCCGAAGTTGACCTTGGCCTCGGTTATGTCTTGAGCTTCAACGATGGTGAATCCAAGGTCCATAAGGGCCGCGCACACATCGTACGGGACCTGCCAGGGAAACACAAAAGCAGTCCTCCTGTCAGCGATGTTCAAGAGGCCGTCTACGTGGGCGTGGCCATAAGGGATCTGGAACTCGATGAAGTTCTCTACCCCTATGTTTCTGAGCTCAGATTTCACCTGCTCGGCCCCGGCCTTGTTAGCTCTGGCTCCCGTGCCGATAATCACTGTCCGTCTGTTTACCCAGAGCGCGCAGGCGCACTCAAATATGCCGCCGGCGTTGACGGTCTTGATGATAGGGACTCCCAGGTCAGCAAGGGCTTTGGCGGCAAACCTCTCTTCCCCGCGCCTTGCTTCCATGGCCGCCCGGCCGATGATAGCTCCTTCAGGGGTCATGAGCACCATGTCACGCATGTACAGTGAATTGGGCCGGTCTTCCCTTGCCTGCTCCACGTAGTAGACATCCACGCCGTGTTGCCTGTAGATATCTGCCAGTGTGTCTTGCTGCACCCTGGCTCTGCCTCCGTCCATTCTTCCAAGAAACCTGACCTTGCCTGGGTCGTCCATCAGGTCTATTTCCCTGCCGGGCCTTCTCAACAAAACTGCCCGAAGCTTCCCGATCTCAGAGTCGCAGTAGCAATCAAACCAGCTATCCTTCATGACCGCAGAAAAGGGCCTTGTGTCCGGGAACCACCGTTCTCCCTGCGCTCTCACGGGCATCTCCTCCTGCTTGCTTACTGTCCCTGCAATCTCTGGGCCTATTTCTCCTTCGTTGTGCGCCTTTTCGCCCTCATACGTCGTTCTACCTTCCATCGACTCCTCTTCCCGCACCCATGTGATAGCATTGGTATTGGTAACTACCTATAAGGGAGAAGAGAAAACGTGACCCGGTTTGCGCAGTTTTGGAGCATTTACGAAGATTCCTTTCCGCAGGAAGAACGAAGAGACCCCCGTGACTACCTGGAGAACCTGAGCAGGGATCCCCACTACAGATTCACGCCACACATTAAAGATGGCAGCATGATTGGGTTTGTCATCTTCTGGGATCTCGAGGCATTCCTCTTCGTAGAACACCTGGCAATTGACCATAAGGCTCGTGGAAACGGCTACGGAACAAGGATTCTGAGAAAACTCATGAGCCCAGTCTCACCTCTCACGCCTGGGATCGTGCTTGAGGTAGAGCCCCCCGAAGACGTGGTGACCCGAAGGCGCATAAGGTTCTACAGGCGAATGGGCTTCCACCTGAATAACTACGAGTACGTGCAGCCTCCCTACAGAGAAGGCGAGACGCCGGTTCCGCTCAAACTCATGTCTTACCCGGTGCCTCTTCATCCTGAGATCTTCAAAGGCGTGACCAAGAAAATCTATCACCGGGTCTATCACATCAAGAGCGGGCACAGTCCTGTCCCTGAAGACCAGGAGGCCCCGAAGCAGCGTGAGGCCAAGAAACTTAAGAACATGTGAGGAGAAGAAGCTCATGATGCTGCGATTTCACACAGGCGGCGCAAACGGCAAAGCCAGGACACTGCCCCCTAAGGTATGAGCTTTGCCCGGACCACCAGGCGCACCGAGGGTTTCCGGCTGTAGTCGCAGGTGACCAGCGTAATCAGCTTGTCTTCACCTGAAGGGAGCAAAACCCAGGTGTCCTCGGGTTCGACGATGAGAACTTCAAACACCCGGTAGAGATAGGTAACGTTTTCCGGACCGGTGAACTTGATTTCGTCACCTTTGGCCAGCTCGTGTAAGCGGTTGAAATGCCTGCCGTACGTACGCATGTGGTGCCCGGCGACTACGTAGTTGCCCACCTCTCCAGGCCCAGCTGTGCCGGATACATGAGCCACCGAGATGTTCAGGTTCTCCTCGGTGTCTTCCTTTAGAACGGGTATGTTCAAGTCTATTTTGCCGATAGCAAGAATCCCTTCCGTGTTGTCCTGGATGAATCTCTCAAGGGCCGGGTCGGGACTCGCCGGCTCTGAAGCAGGGGCTGAAGCTGCAGCGGTTTGCTCCTGCTCTGAAGCGGCTTCTTGAGACGGCCACAATTCTGCTTCTGCCTGGGCCGCAGCCCACGCCTTGAGCAGCTGTCGCTGGCGGTAGTCGAAATACCATTCCCGGGCCGTGGGGTAGGCCAGGAAACACAAGCCTGTAAGGATGAGGACCACCGCCAAGAGCCGCCGCATACATACCTGACTCCTTCCCATGAATCTGAGTCGCACTGCCATGGAGCATCATGAGTGCAAGCTGCTCAGGGAGGATTGAGCAGCTTGCATTGCATCTAGTGACGCCGTCTTGGCAACTGCGTCTACCTCTGCTTTCGCGAGGTGGCCAGGCTAACTCCGGCCAGCAGCGCCAATCCCCCCAACGCGTAGTAAAGATAGGGCACCTCTTCACCGGTCTTGGGCATCTCCGGCGGTTCAACCGGTGGCTCTAACGGCGGTGGCTCGTCCGGAGGCAGCTCTACGTCCGGCGGCTCTTCCGGTGGTTCCACCGGCGGTTCCACAGGGGGTTCAACCGGGGGTTCCACCGGCGGTTCCTCGGGCGGTTCCTCGGGCGGTTCCTCCGGCGGAACCTGGGCTTGAGCCGTAAATATCCACTTCACGCTGGCGCTTTTCCCCTGGAAACTATTGTCCGTTTCCGGGCCCGGAAGATGCACTGAAGCAACCAGGTTTTCGCTGACCCCGGGGTGAAAGCGGCCAAGGTAGATACTATCCCCGGCAAAACCGGCCACAGATCCCCTGTACAGTTCAGCGCCCCGGTAAGTGACCGTAAGCTCCAGCTGCTGCAGTAGACCTGGCTCTTGGTCCGCAGGATCAACAGCTCGCATCCACAGATCGTACCACCTATCATAGGAATTCCTGATGGTAAGGGTTGCATGGCGGCTATCCCCAGGATTTAGGTTTCCCAGGTCAAACAGCCTTCCCTCCTGTGGAACAAGCACCAATCCTGCTGCGCTTCCCACCAGCTCCAGATCCTCAGACTGAGCTAACACAGGCGCAGAAATCAGCGAGAACGCCAACGCAAGTGCACATATTAGTACGATCCTGATTGCCTTTCTCACACGGCTACCCTCCCTTCCTTTGGAGGAAGACACTCTTTCTTCCATATGGTCCGGGCCCCGGTAACCGCTGAGCCCGTCCCCCATCATCTTCCTAACTGAACCTGACAGGCAGGTCTAAGAACCGTTACTTTGTCCCTTCCTGTGCTTCAGGGCGTGGTCTATACCTCTTCCACCCAAGGCAATGACTTTAGGCTCCAGACGCTCTGATAAGCATCATTAGAAGCTTGCACTGCTTCGGCTTCGACGATGATCTGCAGGATCTTACCCTGATATTCGTTGCCTGTACTCTCGCCGACCAAAGTCACCGAATTGAGCAGAAGCGACGTTTCCTCGCCCGCCGGGAGGATCTTCTTGTAGTAATACCAGCCGTCGCTAAGCATCCAATCATCGTCTTCGCCTGTGTTCACATTAAGGACAACATTCTCAGTTGACAGTTCCTGATCAGGTGCAAACTCATCTTCGACCATACTGCCCCACACGGGCGTCAACGACACCCTCACATAGGCCCCCTTGGTGCCCAGGCTCTTCACACTGACCTTCTTATCTGTGGTATCGCCTGGGTTCCAGTTGGTGACCTCGGTGTACTCGTCTACTATCTCGATCTCCACCGTGCCTGCGGTAAACGTGTTAATCACCGGTTCTGCAGTGTGTGTAAACCATGCCATAGTGCCGCCTACTACGAACAGCGCCGCCAGGGACACAACAAGCAACCCAATGGGGATGCTCCTTCTCATTCTGACTTTTCCTCCTTATAGTTACTGCTCTCTTTGATATGTTTCAAAACCCTAGATCCAGGTCGTAGCATCAGGTTCCACGCAACGGGTAGCTCGCTTAGCTTTCACCTCCCTGAAACCCGGTCTCGTTGCGCCGCCGTTTCTCAGCCTGGTAGGCATAGAACAGCTCCGAGGCCACAACCAACGCTGCCAAACCAAAGACAACCATGACGCCTTTTTGTGTGCGGGTGTAAGCAAACAGGTACCCTAAATAAGGCACTGTCAGCACCACCTTGCCCACAAGTTGCCGCGGCTGTACCGGCAATGGATCCCGGGCATTGTTTGCGTCACCTTTGGTGTAAAACAGCAGGCCGTTTTCGGTCTCCAGACTGTCTACACGGTGGGTCGTTATGGTAAGGCTGCGATCATTGCGAAAAGTAATAATATCTCCGAGCACGACTTCTTCTGCAGGCAGAGGCTTTACCACCACCACGCTGCCTACCTTTACCGCAGGCTCCATACTGCCGCTCATGGCAATGTATATCTTGCGGCCGGCGATAGCGGGCTCAGTGCCGCTCAGCTTGCTCTGCAGCAGAAAGAAGGTCAGCAGCAAAGCCGTAGCTGTCAGCAAGACTGTAATCAACTTGGTGACAGCTGTCCCTGCTTTCTTCCACCGGTCGGCATTCATGTAGGACCCACCTTCCCACACCTGTTCCAATAACCCGACAACTCACTGGGACTGAAGCAGCCTTCAGCCCTCACTTACCATCGTGCGATTCGCCTTCTTCCGGGGTCTCTTCGCCTGATTTGGAGCCCGGCACCACCTCAGGCACTTCCGGGAGCACAGCTTCAAACCCGGTTTTGCGAGGATCCCCCGAGTCTGCCGCCTGCAGCTGGCCCCAAAGTCCTACAGTGAAAGTGTTAGTGACTTCATCGTCATCTCTGAACCAGGAATCATTGACCTTGCGATTGGTGACAGTAACTTCGTGGGCAAGATCATCAGATTTGATGGTCACTGAAGATGGGCTGATGCTTACCAGTCTGTAGTCCATAGGCACCACTTCACTGATGGCATAGGTAACGTCATTGGCTTTGAGCCCATGTATGGTGGCAGACTCTCCGGCTGCCAGCCTCATGCTCCAAACCCGGCCGTCGCCTTGTACATATATGGTGAACTTCCTGGTTGTACTGCCGCCGGGTTGCACAACCTTGGTAACAGTGATGGAGCCTTTGAGGACTGTCACCGTGACAGTGGCGAGCTTGGTACAACCATACGCGTCCTTGACGGTTACGGTGTATTCCGTAGTCTCAGCAGGCCATACCGTTGGCTTTTCCTCTTCAGAGCTCCAGGTGGAGTCGGTGTCGCAGGTCCACCGATAGGTGTAAGGCCCTGTGCCTCCGCTGACTGTGAGATACTCTCCGACATTGATGGAGCCGCCGTATGGCACCTCACGATCCGGTCCGGCATTCACCGTAAGCGGCGGCGGTACATCCACCGTGGGCACAGGGAAAGTCTTAGTTTGATCGGGGAGATCGTTCACGTCAGTATAGGTTAATGTAGCGTACTCATTGGTCGCGACGCCGGCGGCGCCTTGATAACCAGCCTTGGCGCGAATCACGTAGCTCAAAGAAGCCTGAGTTCCGATGGTACCGGCGTCCCATGTGATGGTTCCCGTTGCCTCATCATAGCTCGCCCAGTCCTGATCCGGATCCTGGAAGCTCATGAACTCAAACTCTTCTGTGGGGATCTTGTCGGTTACAACCGCGTTTTTGCCCGAGTAATTGAGCAGCTGGGAAATCTGGCCATAGATTCCGGACAAGTCCGGGGCTGAGAAAGTCTCGTAGTAGCCGGCATTTTGGGCTTGTTGCATAGTGTCGCGGGCCACCCACAGACACTTTTCGGGAACCTGACTCAACAGGTTCACAGTAAACACCTGGTAGCCTAAGGCATGGCAACTTATGCCCGCATCGTAAGCAGCTCTGGTGTGAACGTTGTGCTGAATGGGTTCATTTGTTATGAACCGATTGCCATTGCTGAACGTCGCGACGCCATCGGTCATAAAAACGATGGCCTTGTTAGCTTCCGCCCGTTTGCCTTGCGTCATCACGTTTCGGGCCTGGATGAACCCAGCTTGGGTGTTGGTACCACCATTGGCAGTTAAGCCATCAAGCGCGCCGTTCACTTGAGCAAGATTGCTGGAAAACCCAAGGTCTGTACGGGCATCACTTTGGCTGCCCCTGACCTGGGAAGTAGTTGGTCCTGCAAAACTAACTACGGCTACCCTGTTCTCTTGGTTTGCCTCCAGCACTTGCTCAGCGAATTCCTTGGCCGCTTCCTTGGCATAGGACATAGGTGAGCCGGTGCCGGACCCCATACTGCCCGAACGGTCGATTACCAAGATCACATCCACCGGCTTTGCCGGCGGCGGTGTCCCGGTGATTGTCAGGGTTACCTTGTAAGCCCGGCAGCCCTGGGTTCGCTCGGCGGTCTTGTAAACCTGAATCGTATCCTCGTAGCTGGAAAGCTGGACTTGACCTGATAGAGCCTCGTCTCTGCGGCCTCCAGGCACATCACCTTGCTCTGTCTGCAGCTTGCCTGCCCCGGCCGGGATTACGTCCAAAGGCACCACCGATTCCCAGTCATCCGGCAGTAGCGGAAGCTCGACCTCCTTGAAGCCTGGGCTGCTGACCTCTTCGTCTACTACAACCAGGGCTGTGCCATAGCTGCTAACCTGACTGCCTTCGTATTCACACTCAGCATAGGCGCCTACGCCGATATACCCCATGTGGAAGTCGGAGGGAATGCCAAACGAGGCCTCCAAAGACGCTGTTTCACCGGTGGCCAAAGACGGAACACTGTAGTCCCTGCCGGTCAGGGGCACCCAGACGCTGATGCCCAACAAAGCGGCCGTGCCTGTGTTATGCACGGTTACTGCCAGATGCACCGTGTCGCCGGCCTCATACTCAGACTGATGGGGAGCTACGGTCACCTCGAGCGCCGGTACCGCTGGCTGCTCTTCGGAGTTTTCCGGCTCTTGCGGGTCAGCCGGGTTTTCGGAGTCTTCCGGGTCGCCGGGCGCCTCTGGATTCTCCAGGTCTGAAGGTTCGGCGGGTTCTACGAAGTCACCCAAATCCTCGGGATCTTCGGACTCGGCTTCTGGCTCATCAGAAGATGCTTTGGTCAGGCTGTCTGCGGTCAGATGCGACCCAATTTCCTGAGCCAGGGCTATACCCTGCAATGGAGATCCCAGGACTAACAGGGCAACCAGACTGACAGCCAGCAAACTGGATATCCTCTTCATCATGTTCGTTTCACCTCCATTCGGTCTGTATTTGGTCGGCCTCTCGCCAATCTCTAAACTGATCCATGTCTTCTCTTGTTTGAAGCGCCTCCTCAAGAAGATGAATCAGCTCCAGGAAACTGCGAAAAGGCAATGCCTTTTCCTGGTCTACCCACTGAAGAATCCCTTGGGTGCTGGCATTTTGGGTATACAAGATCCTGACCAAGAAGGTGCTGCTTCTCGTACGGCGACTGGGGCATTTGTGGAGCGCACCGGTGCTTCCCACAAGCGCTACCTCCCCTTTTGTTTCTTGGGGTGCATGATCTTCGGCAAGTTCCCAGGCACCCGAAATCCTGACTCGTTGCCTTAATTAAATGTAATAGGCTCCAGTTATACCCACTGGTCAAAGCGGTGACAACGAGCGCGCTAACCCGTTTTGTTTTCACAACATTGGAGTTACAGAGGAGTTACAGAAAAGACTTCGAGGACAGACCGCTAGATAACAAACGAGCGTTCTTGGGAAAGAGGCTGGAACTCCATTCTTATCCTTACCTTGCCCTGGTTGGTTATGTCTTGTAGCCGGCCTCGAAGCCTGTGAGCTACTGGGTCAAGGTTTTGCTTGTCCTGTAATGCCAAAAGAAGCAGAATCTGATTGTCGTTCCACCAGGCAAACACATCGCCTTTACGCAAAGATGACCGCAGGATCTCTGTGATCTCCTCTGAGACAGCCTGAGTTTCGCTGGCGCTCAAGGATTGGCTTGAGACAAAGACTGTAATCAGACCCAAAACATTGGCTTGCTCTGTACGCAAGCTTCTCCGGATCTCGACCTGGCACAAGAAGCGGAAATGGTCGACATCACACAAGAAAGCCCCTTCCATGTCATCCTCATCAGCTAGCTTCTTCCTAATCAGCGTAAGGTCGGTCTCTTGGTTATCCTGCATGGTTCCCGTAAGTTTCCGGTAAAAGGAGCGCAAAGAGGCTGAAGGCTTCACTCCCAGTTCCCTGTACAAAAACGAAGTGACGTAGGTATAGTGGCTGAGAGCGCCTTTGACGTCTCCCAGTTCCACCAGCGCCTGAAGAAAATACAGGTGCAAAGCCTCGTCGTAGGGTTCCACCAGAATCGCTTTTTCGCACACATCAACGATTTCCTGGTGGGCCCCATTGGCGCTCAATAGCCGGAGGAGCCGCGACAAAGCCTGTGTGTAGACGCGGTGGTAACGGTTCTGGAAAGGAAACAACCAGTCACCGTGGGTCCGGCCGACCATATACGGACCGCCGTACAGATCCAGGGCTCGTCTGTACAAGCCTATGGCCGCTAAGACATTTTCCTGTTCCAGTGAACCGGCACAGGCCACGGTTTCTTCAAAAACATCAGCATCCAGATAGCACATGTCGCCAACCTCCACGGTGTAATAGCCGTTAGCGTAGCCAATCTCCAGCCACGGCTTTTCCATGCAGTTTGTGCCGACATGCATCTTTTCGATAAGGTTTCGCAGTCTGAAAATCCGTGTTCTCAGGACGCTTTTGGGGTCTGTAAAATCACTGCCGGGCCAAAGATCATCGATAATGGTCTCAGGCAGTAGACGCCTATCTCGAAAGGTGATCAAATACTCCAATAGCTCCAGTATTTTGCGAAGGCCCCCGTATGGGGTAAGGAGAGATCGGCCACGGAACTTAATGTCCAATCCTCCCAGAGTAGTGATCTCCACTGCAGCAGCGTCATGCAGCTGGACAGCCCTGGTGTCTTGAGTCTCCTGCAGCTGAACACGTTCTGCCATTACGCTGACCCTCCATCCGTTATTTGTAGAATACCTTGCCGGCTATGTGATTGTCAACCTCTCGTACGCTGACCCTCCATCCGTTATTTGTAGAATACCCGTTTGGCATGCCCTGTGGGACATGCCTGGGGAGAGTAGTCTATACCACCAAAGAGTAGTTTCCGCGTACCTCTTTTGGGTACCCCGTCCGACGAACCACGACGCCGCAATGTGCGAGCACCAACATAACATGCCTGATTGCACCCGGGATCGCAGTAGTATATCCTTGTCCTAGGCACTGTACGATTTGCTGGCAAGGAAACTTACAGTCGATTCCGACATTTAACATAGGAGGCATGCTCGGTGAACAGCACTCCTGCTGTAAGCAGCAGTTCTTCTCAGCAAGACCGCCTGGATGCCGGCAGTCTTCAGGGCAGCCGTGCCTACAGGTATTCTGAATCGGCCCTAGGACGGTTAGATGGCGCCCTGGTTGCCTTCTTCATTTGGTTTGACTGCGCGTTTAGAAACAGCGCATCAGGCAAGATGCTTCTGGGCGCCGGTAAGCGTCTGTCTGTCTGGATTCCCGCAAGTTTCTGCGGAAAAGCAGGTATCTGGTTTTTCGAACTGCTCACGGTGCCCTGCGGCCAACCTGTGACCGAAGGGACTTTTCTGGGCTTGGTTCTTGGGCTGGGCGTAATCCTGCCCACACCCATGCAGATGCTCTGCTTTGCCGCATATTGGTTCATACTGCTGTGGCGCCGAACCGTTGCGCAGCCTGTGCGGACTTACCGTACGTCATCGAGCTCGGATGGCGAGCCCGCGGGCGCTAATCGGCGCGCTCGCGCACGGACCTACCGTACGCCATCGAGCTCTGTGAAGGCCGATGGCCATGAACATGTTGGTTCATCCAATGCTGTCTTGTCCTATCCTCCCTTCCAGCTGCTTTTCCCGCTTTTGATTCTGTTTTTGTTCTTTGCCGGGGCTACCATCACGTCGGTGGTTCCGAGACGCAGCCTTATGAACTTTGCGCTCTGGTGCTTCAACGGTCTGGTATTGCTCCTGGCTTTCGACATCTCTTTTAGGGGTGGAGGGGAAAGCATATTATGGCCCTTTCTGTCCGGCGTCACATTCTCCGGTCTGACCGGCGTTTACCAGCGCCTCACAGGCTGGCAGCCTCCCAGGACATGGCTTGACAGCAAGTTCGGAGACGACATAGTGCGCGTGGTGGGAACCTTCGGGAACCCTACGTTTTTCGCCGAGATGATTGGGCTGGCTCTTCCTCTGACCCTGGCTCTCCTGGTTAAGAACAGGCACTGGAGAGACAGGCTTCTCTTGCTGGCCTTTGCGGGTGTGCAGAGCGCGGCTTTGGTGCTCACGTGGTCAAGGGGAGCCTGGCTTGGCTTCCTTGCTTCCTGCGCCATTATGGCGGTGTTATTCGACAAAAGGCTGTTAGTGGTAGGTTTGGTTGTGGGTGTGGTGGCTTTGGCCCTTGCCCCTCCGGTCATTCAGGAGAGACTTTTCTCTTCGTTTACCCTGAACGACAGCTCTAACAGCTACCGTATGTTCATATGGCGGGGTTCTATTGCCTTGCTCAGAGAATACCTGTTCAGAGGGGTTGGGCTTGGCGCAGAGAGTTTCGTGCAGATATATCCGGAGCACATGATAGTGCAGACTCCGGCGCCTCACGCTCACAGCACCTATTTGCAGATGCTCATCGAACTGGGCCTGGGGGGCTTTTTGGCGTTGATGTGGTTTCTGGCAGCGTGCGCCTGGTACGCTCTGGCGGCCATATTTGCCGAAAAGGGTCAGTGGTTTAGGCGGTGGGACCGCATAGCGGTCATATCAGGGGCCGTTGCGGTCATCGGGGGGCACATGATTCACGGTTTTGTGGAGCATACCTGGTACGACCCGCAAATCACCGTGGCCTTCTGGGCGTTGGTCGGGGTGGCTGCAGGCATCGCTTTTGGCCTGAGATCCGAAAGAACAGGCGGTGACGTATTGGAGGCAGCCCCTCCCCACTTGACACAGGAGCATGGGTAGTGACGGACTCAGCAGTGCAAGTCAGCAACCTGGCCGTAATCAAATAGAGCAAGGAAATGGTGGTTCTTGTTACATGAAGGTCCTGCACATCATAACTGACACAAACATAGGCGGCGCCGGGCGTTACCTGTTGAACCTGCTGGTCCAGCCTGCCTTCGACGACATTGACGTCACTGTTGCGTGTCCTGACGGCCAGCTTGCTGCCAGGTTTGATAAAGCAGGGCTGAAGAGAGCGAACATTTCCGGGAAAGACGTGTCGTTTTCGGGCCCTCTAACCCTTGAACTGGCCAGGCTCATGAAGCAGGTGAAACCCGATCTTGTCCATACCCACTCGAGCCTGTCAGGAAGGCTTGCCGCCCGGACGCTGAGGATCCCGGTCCTTTACACCAAGCATAACCTGGTCAGGATTCCGTCTGCCTCGGGCAGGGTGCCTCCGGCTGCAGGACCGCTGAAACGCGTGCTCAACGGCGCCAGTGCAAGGCTTCTTTCTGACGCTGTTATCGCTGTCTCCCAGGGCGTGTACAAGGAACTGTTGGAGTCAGGAATCAGAGAGTCTCATGTCTTTTGCGTACAAAACGGCATTGACCTTTCTCCCTACAGCCCTGTGGATTTGCTTGCAAAGCGTAAGAGCGGCGCCTTGCTGGTGGGCACTGTTGCGCGCCTTCACCGCCAAAAGGCCCTTGAGGTGCTGCTGGAAGCAGCGAAGACTGTGGCGGCTTCGTTCCCTCAGGCAAGGTTTGTCATCGGAGGAACCGGGCCTCTGGAGGAATCCCTGAAGGCGACAATCCGGGATATGAGGCTGGAACCTTACGTCAAGATGGTCGGCTTTGTGGAGGATGTCCCCGGTTTCCTCTCTGAGCTGGACGTCTATGCCCTGTCTTCTGACTATGAAGGACTGCCTCTTGCGGTTCTTGAGGCCATGGCTGCAGGGCTCCCTATTGTGTCAACGGCAGTGGGCGGGGTTCCTGAAGCTGTGATCGACGGGGAGAACGGCTTTCTGGTCCCTCGCAGAGACAGCCGCCTTCTCGCCCAGTCAATTGTCAGGCTGGCAATTGACCCGGGACTTGCTGCCCGCATGGGAAGGGTCAGCCGCAAGCGCATGGAGGAACTGTTCGATGCCAGGATTATGGCCCGCGAGACCGTTCATGCCTACCGCAAGGTGCTAGAGCACGCACCCCAGTGTCTCTAGACCGCCTGTTCGTACCTGATCAGCGACTTCTCTCGCCAGGCGCCCCTGCGGTACCAGAGGTAGTTGGCAACAGCGCCGAGGACCCAGCTGGTAAGCAACGAGAAAAACAGAGCGTCTGGGGATCCTGCAGGATAGCGCGGGCTCCTGGTGAGCCAAGCCAAGAGGTATGCCAGGGGCACACGGACTACCACAACGGTGAACATTGAAATCCACATAGACGGCATGGTGTCGCCTGCGCCGCGCATTATGCCTCCGTAAATCTGAGAGATCGCTACAGCAATATAGCCGGTTGCCAGGATACGGATCTGGCGCAGACCCAGAACAATGATTTCCTCCGTAGTGGTAAACATGCGTATGAGAGTGCCTCCGAAAAGAAGCAAGCATAACACCAACACAAACGATGTAATAAGGCTGAGTTTGAGGACATCCTTTGTACCCTGGGCAACGCGGTCCAACCTGTTTGCGCCTATGTTTTGTCCTACAAAGGTCGCGGCCGCCATGCCGAAAGTGAAGTTGGGCAGCATGGCAAAGCCGTCAATGCGCATGACCGCAGTGGTGCAGGTGACCACCTTGTAACCCATGCTGTTAGTGAGAGCCTGAGTGAAAACCATGGACATTGAGAAAATCACCTGTGTAATGCCTGCCGGCAACCCCAACCGCAGCAGCTGACCGGTCAGTTCCTTGCTGGGGATTAAGGTGGAGGCGTCGATGGTCACGAAGTCGGTCATTCGGCACAGCTTGATGAGACATAGCCCGGCAGATACTGCCTGGGAGATGATGGTCGCCAGAGCCGCGCCTGCAACGCCCATGTTCAGGCCCGACACAAACCAAATGTCCATCACTATGTTGAGAAACGATGAGATAAGCAGGGCCACCAATGAAAAGCCCGAATTGCCCAGTCCGCGCAGTACGCCGGCAAGGATATTGTACAGCCCGCTCCCCGCGACGCCGACCAGCATAATGACGAGATAAGACCGAGCCATCCCAAAGGTTTCCTGAGGCGTATTGGTGAGCTTCAGCAGCGAGCCGGCCAGGGGTATCCCGACCGCCATGATAAGCATGGATGCAATCAATATCAAGGTGATCGCAGTGCCGACTGAACGGGAAAGGGATTCCTTGTCTTTGGCGCCGAAGTACTGGGCCACCATAATGCCTGTACCTGTGGAGATGGCCATGAACAGAACCAGCAGCAACCGGATGATAGGAAGTGATGTGCCTACAGCTGACAGGGCTTTGTCGCCCACGTACCGGCCTACTATGATTGAGTCCACGGTGCTGTACATCTGCTGTGCAAAGTTGCCGATTAGCATCGGTATCGAGAATCTCAGCAACGCCGACATGGGATTTCCGACAGTCATGTCCTGAGCGCCGAACAGTGCATCGAGCTTCTTGAGCATATCCTGGACCCCACTTTCTACTCCAAGATCATGTCATCTAAGCGTCCGTTATGCAACCTGGAACAGGTCATGGCTGAGAGGGGTCTATCTCATGAACCTGTCGAAGGATGCGGCCATCAGCAATATCCCGGCAATGGCTCCTTGCCAAGATCGAGACTGGTCCTAAAACCCGGCAATGGCCTCTTGCCAGAAGCGAGACTGGTCCTAGAACCCGACACTTCTCGGCCCGGCCTGGTCCTAAAACCCGGCAATGGCTGACTCAACCTGGTCCCAAAACCCGGCAATGGCTTCTTGCCAAGATCGAGACTGGTCCTAAAACCCGACACTTCTCGGCCCGGCCTGGTCCTAAAACCCGGCAATGGCTGACTCAACCTGGTCCTAAAACCCGGCAATGGCTTCTTGCCAGAAGCGAGACTGGTCCTAAAACCCGGCAATGGCTGACTCAACCTGGCCCCAAAACCCGGCAATGGCTTCTTGCCAAGATCGAGACTGGTCCTAGAACCCGGCAATGGCTGACTCAACCTGGTCCTAAAACCCGGCAATGGCTGACTCAACCTGGTCCCAAAACCCGGCAATGGCTTCTTGCCAAAAGCGAGACTGGTCCTAGAACCCGACACTTCCCGGCCCGGCCTGGTCCTAAAACCCGGCAATGGCTGACTCAACCTGGTCCCAAAACCCGGCAATGGCTTCTTGCCAAGATCGAGACTGGTCCTAGAACCCGACACTTCTCGGCCCGGCCTGGTCCCAAAACCCGGCAATGGCTGACTCAACCTGGTCCTAAAACCCGGCAATGGCCTCTTGCCAAGATCGAGACTGGTCCTAAAACCCGACACTTCCCGGCCCGGCCTGGTCCCAAAACCCGGCAATGACTGACTCAACCTGGTCCTAAAACCCGGCAATGGCCTCTTGCCAGAAGCGAGACTGGTCCCAAAACCCGACACTTCCCGGCCCGGCCTGGTCCTAAAACCCGGCAATGGCTGACTCAACCTGGTCCTAAAACCCGGCAATGGCTCCTTGCCAGATGCAGGACTGGTCCTAAAACCCGAAACTTCCCGGCCCGGCCTGGTCCTAGAACCCGGCAATGGCTGACTCAACCTGGTCCCAAAACCCGGCAATGGCTTCTTGCCAGAAGCGAGACTGGTCCTAAAACCCGACACTTCCCGGCTGGACAGCCTTGTTCAGCCCTACTGATTCTGTTTGCTCTGCCTATCTTGTCGCGCCATAGTCCTTCGCACGTTTGCGGCATACTCCTGGCAAAGACTCTCCAGCGACTTCACACGAGGACCTTCGCGGTCGACATACTTGAGCGGTACCCCAGGTGGTATCTTGGTCAGCATGCCTTCATAGGACAGATCCTGCTCAGTGACAATCACAAGTTCAACACCATGCCTCTGGCTTAGGCCAACCTTCATATGGTCACGAGCTTGAAGGTCCCCAAGAGCTTCCTCACTCGGGAATCTCTCTGTAGTTCTGAAATGCTGTTGACCATGGAATTCAAAGGCTATGTTGTAGGGTTCGGGCAAAAAACAATCGTACTCCAGATACTCACCGGTCTTGGGGTTCTGCAAAAACCACGGCCTTACGTTCACAGGAATCCAGCACACATCCATGAGAATTCTGAGCCACTCACACATGTGTGTTTGCCCAACCCGAGAAACAAACCTCAAACACTCTTTGTATCGTTCAGCAACCTTGATCTGATACTCATGGGGCGTGGTAGGATATACCACCTTTCGATTTCTTTCAGAGACAACTGCGATCCACCCGCGATCAGAGAGTCTCTTGCACTGGCCACGAATGGCATCTCTCCCATAGCCCGTTAATCTCTTCAAATCGCTCAAAGAGCAACCCGGTGCAAGCTTGATTTGCAGGTATAAGGCAATATCGGCTGGACGAAGAGACTTCTCATGAACCAGAGCGGCAGGCAATTCAAGAGACAGCTTCTCAGAGTTCACCAATAAAACGATACCCTCCTTCCCCGTCTGCTTTCCACCGTTTCCCAGATCTTACCACGCATCTTCAGAAAACGACAAGCAAAGACCCGCTTGTCGACGAGCAAGCACCCTGATGAATCCCCCGGGAACCCGACTCTCAGTCAGACCAGGTGGGCCTATTTAGACACTGCGTGTTGGAGGCAACGGGGATCCAGGAAAGCCCTATGGAAACGATCGCTCACTGGGTGTGCCTTGGACATGCGTCACCTGATACCTGGGGGATCGGGGAAGGCGTTGGGAAAGCCCTATGGAAACGATCGCCGCTGCCGCCGCCTTGCCGATAGAACACACCTCAGACCTTACGGAAACAGGATGTCCGAAGGACATTTCCATTAAGATAGCCGTTGCAGGAGTGACTCACCTGTCGTCAGGCAAGCCACGCACAAGCAGGCGCCTGCCGAACAAGGTCACCGGAGTAAGAGAGGCCTTGTCTAGAGAAGCCTTGTCTTCCGGTGTGGCCGGCGCGGCAAAATCCTTCCGCAGTTCGATGGTGTTGAGGTACACGTACCCCCTGCCAATGAAGAAATCCATGGCAGCGAGGTTGGCCGGCACTACGTCAAGAAACAAGGATGAAGCTCCCCTGGCGCGAACCCAGTCCTCTGCCCATTTGAGAATGTCCGTGCCAATTCCCTGTCCCCGGTACCTTGCGTCCACGATGATGTCTTCAACCCAGTAGGTGCCGTGGTCTTCCCGCAGCCTGGAAAGCCCCAGGATTGCGCCTGGCGAGGCGGGCCCGTCAGATCCGGTGCCTTCGCAAAGGAATAGGAGCTTACTCTCCAACCATTCATTAAGAATGGATTCTGCCCGGCAAATATCGATCCACCTTTCGGAGGAAACGCAATCGGCATGATGGTTGAAGAACTGGACTATGAGGTTCAGAGCCTGTTGCCTGTCTGTTTCGTTGTACTCTCTGATGACATTCATCACAGCACCGCCTTTCTGCCGGTAGCCGGCTAATCTGCAGTCAGCTGCCTCCATGGCTGGCTGCCCCTTCGGCCACTGTGCTTGGCTGCATTGAGCCCCCAATTGTTGGGAAGCTGAACAACGTATCTACTGCTCTGCGAGTCCCTCTTCCACCTGACTTCTCCACCGGCCGCCAAGGTAGCGCCAGCCCACCGCAACAAGGCGGACATACTGGTCCAGGTTTATAGCCCACCATATTCCGGTCAGCCCAAGACGCCTGCTGAGCACAAACGCCACGGGAATCCTGCAGCCCCATATGCCCAGACCGGCGGCAACCATAGGCGTCACAGTGTCCCCTGCACCCCGAAGAGAGCCGCCCAATGTGCCCGAAATCTGCTGGGGAATCTGAGACAGCCCCATTATAAGCAGGTACTGGGCCCCCAGAGCGACCACTTCCCGGTCGTCGGTTAGGATGCTCATAAGCAGACGGGGACCGAAAACGAGTATAGCTGTGGTGAAAGCTGTAAGGGCAACCCCCCAGCGGACCAGCTGCCGGATATAGCGCTCGGCCAGGTCAGAGTCGCCTGCACCCAGAGAACGCCCCACAAGGGCAGTAGCAGCGATTCCGAATCCCGCAGTGGGCATGTAAGAGATCCCTTCGGCTTGCAGACCAAGCTGGTATGCAGCCCCGGCGACGGTTCCGAAGTCGTTGACCAGTCTGAAGAGGATAATGCCCGCCACCTGCCAAAAGAACATTTCGGCTGAGGATGGAACACCAATGCTCAAAACTCTGCCAATGAGCCGCACGTCCGGCAACGTACCATGGCTCAAACTGAGTCCTACGCCTGACCGGGGGCTGAAAAGAAACCATGCGGCGAGCGCAGCCCCAATGGCCTGCCCTACTATGGTAGACACGGCCGGTCCTCTGTAACCAAGGGCCGGTAAGCCCAACCGGCCGAATATCAACAACGAGTTCAGCCCTACGTTAACAAGGTTAATGATCAGAGCAATCTGCATCGGAGTGCGGGTGTTCCCCATCCCACGCAAAATAGCGCTGATGACCAGGAATAACCCTTGAAAAGGAATGCTGAAAGCCAGAATCCTGAGGTATGTGACTCCAAGAGGCAAAGATTCAGGTGTCGCCTTGAGAAGGTTCATGAAGGCCGGCGCAAAGATGAAAGCTGCCCCGGCAATCACTCCCATGAGGGCAACTGCCGTTAAGAGACCTTGCTGAGCAACCTTTCTGACACGGTCCTGGTCTCCGGCTCCCAGGGCACGGGCAGTCAGGACAGTGGCGCCTGTTCCTACGGCACCGAAGATGATCCAGACAAACATCCCTATTCGCCCGGCCAGGCCAACTGCCAGAATAGATGCAGCGCCGAGCCGTCCAACCATGGCAGTGTTGATGAACCCAATCAGAAGCTGAAGAACGTTTTCGGTCGCCACAGGCCAAACCATAGAGAAAATCGTACGCTTGATCTCCTGCTGAGGCGGCTCAGCCGCAACAGCCCCGGAGTCGGGAACCGAAGGCATAGACAAGGATCCCTCCTTCAAACGGAACCGCACACGCAACCGCACAAGATGCAATCGCACGGTTCTCGGGCAATGCAGAAGCGGGGACCATGGCAAAACGCTGCCTGCACCAGTATACTACAACCTGAACCCCTGGGCGGAGGCAGGTGAATCCACCCGGATGTCGAAGATCACAAGGCTAGCGATTTACTGCACCACAAACTTGAATGAAACCTGGGAGAGGAACCAAATGGAAAGCACGATTGAACGATGGGTAGAAGGAAACCAGTCAGACCTGGTCTCGATCTCAGACAAGGTTTGGTCTTACGCCGAGCTTGGCTTAGTTGAGCACCGGTCCGCCAAAATCCAGAGAGAATACCTCGAGAATCTGGGTTTCGAGGTCAAAACCGGCCTGGGCGGCATGGAGACTGCGTTCGTAGCTTCATGGGGCAAAGGCAAGCCTGTTATTGCATTCCTGGGCGAATACGACGCTTTGCCCATGGTGTCGAACCAGCCTGTTCCATACGCAGAACCCCTCCTCAAAGGCGGCCCGGGCCACGGCTGTGGCCATAACCTTCTCGGAGTAGCGTCCATGGCAGGCGCAGCCGCCCTCAAGGAACTAATGCAGGCCAGACGGCTGGAGGGCGTAGTCCGCTACTATGGGTGCCCTGCAGAAGAAAGCTCCTTCGGCAAGACATGGATGGTGCGAGATGGGGCCTTTGACGATGTAGACATAGCTCTCACATGGCATCCAGGCTCCACTAACTCAGTATCCAACTCATCCAGCCTGGCAGATATCGTGCTGAAATTCAACTTCCACGGCAAGACCGCGCACGCAGCAGGAGACCCCTGGAACGGTAGAAGCGCTCTCGACGGTGTGGAACTCATGAACGCCGGCATCGAGCGAATGCGGGAACACATGCGCCCGGAATGCAGGGTCCACTACGTCATCTCCCATGGTGGGGGAGCTCCCAACGTAGTGCCCGACTATGCCCAGAACTTCTTTGACGTTCGCGCCGCCGACATTGATGAGCTAAAGAAGATGCACAGCTGGGTTCTGGACATAGGGATAGGAGCTGCCCTGATGACCCAGACCCGGCTTGAGCCCGTGTTTCTGGGCTATGCGGCAAATGTTATCCCCAACAGAGTCATTGCAAGAGTCCTTCATGCAGTAATGAAAGGCCTGGGAGCGCCCAAGTGGAGCCACGAAGAGCTCAGTTTCGCCGAGGAAATGCAGCGACACTTTGATCCGGAGCTGCTCAAGCGCTCTCTTAACAGATTCGGAGAAACTTCAGGACTGAGTCAGACCCAGATCTGCGACGTAATCATGCCCTACAGGGACGAGGTAAGAGGCGGCGGTGGTTCCACTGACGTGGGAGACGTTTCATGGGTTGTGCCTACGGCTCAGTTTTCCACCGCATGCTGTGTGCTGGGCACCCCCGGACACAGCTGGGCAACAACTGCGTGCTCGGGAATGAGCATAGGCCATAAAGGAATGCTCTTTGCCGCGAAGATCCTGGGTATCACAGGCTACCGGTTCCTCACTGACTCGAAGCTGAGAGACGAAGCCCATTCTGAATGGAAGCTTCAGCTGAAAGGCAAGGAGTACGAGAGCTTGATCCCTTCTGACATAGAAAAACCCCCCTTGCCTTTCGAATAGAGAGGCCGACGATTCCCCAGTCATGGTTTTCTCCCCATACACAGAAGGAATGTATCCACGAACGCAAATCCTCCGCCGCAACGGTTGACGGTATCCTCGATCTCACCCAAAAGAGGAACCCTATCTACTTCTGGGATCGCCCTGTGGTCAGAATATGTTCCGCAAAGCGCGGCGTAGTCTCTGGCATCTAGGATTCTGGCGCCATGATACAGTCTGTCCACTATTTCAACGAAACCGTACTGCTTGAACTTCCTTGTTCTTTCTCGCTGTATCCGGTGCACCTCTTTAGACCTATCAAACTCCGGCTTCTTTCCGCCAAAATAGCGGTTGTACTTTTGGTACACCTTCTGCAACTCATCATACACATGCCTGTGCGCAGGAGCGGGCTGAACGGAAATCCACGCAAACACTCCGCCCTTTTTCAACAGGCGGTGGACCTTGGGAAAGCCAATATCCGGCTTTATCCAATGAAACGCCGAAGCTGAATAGATGAGGTCAAAAGAGTTCTGATCAAACAAAGCACTTTCGAAATCCTGATTGAAGACTTTGAAACGTTCACACCAGGCAAATTTCTCCCTCGAGCATTGGGCCAATCGGTCACCTATCTCGACGGCCCACAGCTCACAACCGGTTTTCAGGTAAGGAAGGGTTGCTTGACCTGAGCCAATTCCGATCTCCAATCCTTTCTTGGTAGCATCCAGCAATGAATAGGCGATGAGATCCGATGACAGCTCATCCGGATAAACCGGGCGCAATCGATCATATTCCTCCGGAACCTCGTTAAAGGTGAGACGCAAATCCACGTCAAAGCCCCCCACGTGTTCAAATGATGTCCGGAAGTTCACCGGGGGGCCGGCCTCGCCCTTCCCCCGGTGAACTGCAACCGGGACATCCGGCTACTGCTTCTTGAATTCTATGTTAATGACCCGGCTACCCATATGGCCAAACCCTGTAACCTCGTTTTGCTCGTTTCTGGCAAAGTCCAATGCTGACAAAGTCCCGGTCTTCGCCAGAAACCGGTCCTTGCCGGTTGCGATGAGAGTCATATCGTTGTGGCGTCTGTGCTGCGCTACCAGCTCCCCGTCTACGATATTCAAGTGGTATGCAGTGTCGAGCTCGTCACTGTAATATGTGCCCGCGTACTCCAGAAGCTCCTGTTCCGAAAGGACTTCAATATCGATCTTCCTGGCGCCCAGACTGCGACCATCAAGGATCAGCGTCAAAAAGCCGACTTTGCCTTCCCTGCTCATAAAGGTCACCTGAGCAGCTTTTTCCTTTGCCGTGAACATATCCCCCGGCAGAAACTCACCTTCAGCCAATCCTTCACTGACCTCTGCAGCCTCTTTCACAAGAGCCTCTTTCGCAAGAACCTCTTTCGAAGGCGCCTCTTTCACAAGCAAAAGCGGTTCAGCCCATCCTTCCAGTTGAATCGTGAGCCTGCCGCCGGTTAGACCGATTTCAAGCAGCTTCCCAAGAGACTTCGCAAGATAGGTTCCCGGGCATGCATCATACCTGATCTTCGTGACTTCCGCAGGCTCTGCATCCTTAAGCCCGGCGTCTTCTTTTGCGCTTTCATCATCAAGAAAGATGTCGGCAATCTTCATGGCCACACGCCCGCCGGCGAAAGTGCTCGCGTTCGAAAGGATGATTATGCCCAAACCGCGTTCGGGGAAATAGCCGAAGTAACTTCTGAACCCGGCATCTGACCCTCCGTGGTAGATAACCTGCAGATCCTTGTACTTTGTCTGCATCAGTCCAAAAGCATAATCAGTGTTTTCGCCGCCGGTAAGGGTGTATGTTTCGTGCATCTGTGAAATCACTTCAGGGCCGCCAACTTTGGCGGTGCTATAGTTCATCATCCATTTGGCAAGGTCTTCAGTGGTTGTAAACAAGCTGGTTGCGCCGAAGTTGGCATAGCTCAGGACGCTTTTCCTGAAGCCGCCGCCTGCTTTAGGCGAATACGAGTACGCCCTGTTTTTCACTATGCGTTGGTGGTCATAGTGTATGTGGGAATCCCTCATGCCTAAAGGCTCCAAAATCGTGTCCTGTACATACTCAGGGAACTGTTTGCCTGAGACCCGCTCCACTATCATGGCCAGCAATGTGTACCCGCTGTTAGAGTAAAGATATTTCGAACCGGGTTCGAAATTGAGTTTCTTCTGCCGGGTGATGATCTTCATCAGGTGGTCGACTGTTATTACATCATCCATTCTCCATCCTGCCAGGGTGAGCAGTTCCCACTGATCCCGCAAACCACTGACGTGATGGATCAGGTGCCGGATGGTTATAGGCTGCTCAAATTCGGGAAGCTCAGGGACGTATTTCTGAACCCTGTCGTCCAGACTGAGTTTGCCTTCATGGGCAAGCATGGCAACAGCCATGGCAGTAAATTGTTTGGATACCGAGGCAACGTGAAAAACCGTAGCCGGCGTTATGGGTATACCGTATTCAAGGTTAGCGCAGCCGTACCCTTTCTTGAGAAGGGTTTCTCCGTCTTTGACAATTAGAACGCTGGCACCCGGGGAATCAGGTTTGTCCCATTCTGCAAACAAAGAATCAACCCGACGTTCAAGATCCCTGCTTTCCATTCCAATACTCCCTTTCTCGTGGCACTCAGATACCCACAGCACGACTCCTTCCACAAACCAAGTTCAAATCCCTTTACGAAGGCTGATTCCAGACGCGGCAGGGAAATCTACACGGATACCGAACATGTCAGTGCAGCGCGCCGGGCCGGCCTCGGCCTGGACAAGCGTTGAAAGGAGCCGTGCGACCTATGCCAGCTTTTCTGTACCATGGAAGTCCCGCCCGCCTGGAGCAGCTGGAACCCCGCCCGGCCAGGGGCGTTGGCCCTGCCCACGACATGCTCACGGCTGTGTACGCCACAGATTCCAAGAACATGGCCATCGCTTTTGCCATGGCAGGTGTGCCAGATGAAGACGGCAATCTAAGCTGGACCCTTACCATGGAAAACGGCATCCCGCACATTGTCTACAAAGCGGGACGCCCCAGAACCGGAGAGACCGGTTTCGTCTATGTGCTCTCCCCGGATGGTTTCGAGCAAGTGGCGGATAACCAATGGGTTTCGTTTTCCGCAGTGGCGCCGGTCTCCTGCGAGATCATCAACGTAGATGACTACCTGCACTGGGTCAAAGCAATCTCACCAAAATAGGCCGGATGCGCTGCAAACCCTTTTTGGAAGCAGACCACGATCTTGCCAGGTCGTAATGATAGCATGGTGGTGCAGTCAGTCAGGTGGAAATTCGCTCACACGGGTACATAGGCTAGAACAGGACTCAGACCATTGAAGGGTAGAGGGTAAACCATGGCAAGACGCGGCGGCGGTGGTTCGGGAGGAAGAAGCGGTGGCGGCTCTTTTGGAGGGAGCCGGAGCAGCGGCGGAAGAAGCGGTGGGTCCTTTGCCCGCGGCAGAAGCGCTAGCTTTGGCGGGAGCCCGGGCCGTTCCGGCGGTCTTTCCGGGGGAAGCAGCAAAAGCAGCAGTCCCAGCAGACCCAGCAAACCTGCAGGCGGGCTTTTCGGAGGAGGCATGGGCGGCTGGGTACCTGGCGGCTGGTTTTTGCCGAGACGAACTGTGGTCGTCGTGCCGCCGGTTACCACGAAGACGACTCCGGTTCAAGACAGCGGCACCGGCGGCCCTGGCGGCGGACCGGCCCCCCATCCTGGCGGCGAACCCGAACGCCGGCCTGCAGGCGACAACCCCATGCCCAACAAGAGCGGGCCCCAAAGACATGGTGCCAGCGGATGCAGCACGGCGCTTATTGTTTTCGGAACCCTAATCGCCCTTATCATGATCGTCGCTCTCTTCTCCAGCACCGGTCCTAACGCCGGCCGGCCCCCCGGGGGCACCGGGATTACGGGCTCCACAGTGCGCCGCAAACCTTTGCCCGCAGGCTCCGTGAACGAAACAGCTTACTACACAGACACTCTGGGCTGGATCGGAAACCGGACTCAGCTTCTCTCGGGACTCAGGCATTTCTATCAGCAAACAGGGGTACAGCCCTATCTGTACATAACCGACACCATCAACGGTTCCCATTACCCTTCGGTGGATCAGCTCGATGCGTTCGCCCGTGCCCTCTACGACGAGCTTTTCACCGATGAGGCCCACCTCTTGCTGGTCTTTTTCGAATACGACGGCGGATATATGGACAGGTACGTGTGCGGCACGCAGGCCAAGACGGTTATCGACACTGAGGCGGCGGACATTCTCCTTGATTACCTGGACCGGTACTACTATTATGACGATCTCACAGATGAACAGTTTTTCAGCAAATCATTTGCAGATGCGGCCGACCGCATCATGACCGTCACCCGCTCGCCCTGGATCCCTGTGTTCATCACCATCAGCATAGTGATACTTTTCTTCATGGCGTTCGTATGGTGGAAACGGGCTAAGGAACAGAAGATGCAGGAGGCACGGAAAACAGAGGAGATACTGAAGACTCCTCTGGAGCAATTCGGCGATACAGAGGCAGCCAAGCTCGCCAAAAAGTACGAGGACCCCGGTGCCAGGCACGACCCGCCTGACGCAAACGCGCCGGACCCTAAAGTGTAGATCCGTTTCAACGGCGGAAGGTACAATATTGAAAAGGGGGAAACAACGTGGGTATCCTGGACAGATTTAGCGACATCATCAAGGCCAACGTCAACGCGATGCTAGACAGATTCGAGGATCCGTCGAAGATGATCGATCAGTATCTGATCAAGATGTCAGAGGACCTGGCGGAAGTGAAAAGGAGCACCGCCGGCGTCATGGCCGAGGAAACGCGCACCAAGAGGCTGGTTGACGCCAACCAGGCCGAGGTGGCAAAGTACGAAGCTTTCGCCAGGAAGGCCCTTGAGGCCGGCAACGAAGGCGACGCCCGTGTGTTCATTGCAAAGAAACAGGAACTGGAGAACGCCGGCGCAGGGCTCATGACTGCCTATGCCGCCGCTCGCGAGAACGCAGTAAAGATGCGGCAGATGCACGACAAGCTTGTGGCAGACATCGAAGCCCTAAAGGCCCGCCGCGAGATGATAAGGACGAAAGTGGCCGTGGCCAGGACTCAGGAGACGGTCACCAAGGCAGGCGCAGCCACCGCCAAGGTCCAGGGGACTATGGGCGCCTTCACCCGCATGGAGGAGAAAGCCACCAGGATGCTGGACCAGGCCAACGCGGCAGCCGAATTGGACGCAGTGCCCATCGATGAGGCCAAAGCCCTGGAGGAAAAGTACAGCGGCAGAGATTCCGCGTCTGTGGATGAAGAACTAAGCCGGCTCAAAGAGGAAATGGGCATACCGCAAAAGCCCGAGTAGGCCGGGGGCTCCAGATCAGCGGAAGACCCGGCTTCAGATGGATGGCGACGAAAACCTCTCCGGGTTTACAAACGAATCCGGAGAGGTTTATTGGCTGACACCGGGCATGGGATTATTGGGTTTGGGACTGTGGTCTGAGTTTTGTATGCAGAAAGGCTATGCAGGGCCGGCGTTAACTCCTCCGGAAAAACACAAGGCCCACCGGATTACCCCAGGGTCAGGCAATTTCTCCCGGCTTTCTTGCTTGCATATAGCAGGACATCAGCTCTTTTGAGGAGGCTTTCCAGGCTGTCGTCGTTTCGGATGATGGTTGCACCCAATGAGATTGTGACAGACAACTCCTTCGCTGCAGTAGACAAACAGGCGTTTTCTACCAATGCCCGCAGTCGATTGCCTACCTCTCTAAGCTGTTCTGCGACGACGTTGCGGGCTATGACCACGAACTCGTCTCCTCCCCATCTGCCAACGGCGTCAAAAGGTCTGGAGTTCTTCTTAAGCGTTTGAGCTATAAGACGGAGCACTTCATCCCCTACGTCATGCCCGTACGTGTCATTGAAGCCTTTGAAGTAGTCGACATCGATAAAGAGAACGCCAACAGAGACAGCAACGCGCTTCCGTACTTCGAGGCAGATACCGAGCTCTCTTTCAAGGAAACTGCGATTTGCCACGCCGGTGAGGCTATCCAGCATAGCCAGTCTTTCAAGTTCTCCTACTCTGGCTTCTACGATTTTGCGGCTGCTGATATCTGAAAAGAGCTGTATGCCTCCAATCGTTGCGCCCGAGTCATCCACCAAACCGGTAACTCGGACGGAAACGGGTACTCTGTGACCTTTTTTGTGCTTAAGGAATGCATCCACTTCTCGGCTTTTGTGGTCCTTCATTGCCATAGCCAGGGGGCATCGATCTTTGCACAGGATGTTACCATCGTCATCAATGTGCGCCAGAATATTATCCGCACAGCGTGCGCCGACAACCTCAGCACTGGCGAACCCGGATATTCTCTCTGCGGCCTTGTTCCAGTAGGTGATTCTCATGTCTCGATCAACCAGGTAGAGTCCATCATAGAGGTTGTCCAGGACTTTTAGGCATGTGTCTTTGCCAGGAACCATGTCTTCATCTCCTGTTACGTTTCGGTGTACAGCTCTTACAGGCCACAACCTCATATTTTATACTATCTTTGCGCCGCATCAAAAGGAAAACCAGTCATCATCGCAGTTGGCCTTTGGACCAGACTTCAGGCTAACACTACCTACGCAGAGCCTTTACTATCTCCCTATCGGCAGGAACCCACTCCAGACTCGCAAGATCGTCGGGTCCCATCCATGCAACCCGAAGGTGGTCGTGCAGGGAGACTGCTCCCTTAGCCTGGCAAGTGAACGAGCAAAGCCGGATGAAGAAAGTCTTGTAGTCATGGTCTACTTTCATATAGGAAGCAAGACCTTGAATCTCAAGGGAAAGCTCCTCCGAGATTTCGCGAACAAGGCATTCCTTAAGCGTCTCGCCTCTTTTGACTTGTCCGCCTGGAAACTCCCAGCCCCCTGCGAACTCTCCTCGTGCCCTCTGAGCTGCCAATACTCTGCCCCTATCATCCCGGATAATAGCTGCAGTAACTGTCTTGAGCACACCTTTGTCCAGAGAGTTCTCAACGTTCGCGGCTGTTGTGGAGAGCCGTTCAGCCATATCAGCACTATGTGCGCCATAGTGAGCTTCCCTATGGCATGAAGGGCAAAGAGCGATCACACTCCTTGGCTCACTCAGCCCATAGTCGCCGGGCGAGTTGATGTAATGAACCTCCAAGTAGGGGCTTCCATCGGCTCCAACAAACGGCGCAGGACGACCACACAATTCACAGAACCCATGAGCTCTTTCCAGAATATATCGCTGCAGCATCCTGGCATGCTGGTCATAGTCAGATCGGGAATCATCTTTGTGGTTGAAATCCCGCGGAGCATCGAATACCGACAACAGTGCATTCTTCGTGTGTGCTGCCGATGATTCAACCATTGAGAGTACACTTGGGCGCAGATCTAGAAATGTTGTCGCTACCTCACTCTGCTTCAGGGGTTCACCAGTGATTATGGTGTTCACAGGCATGAGTCGAAACACAATAGTCCGTCTTTCGACGCCCAGGGCGTCAGTGTTTTTTTCGTAGTAGTCTATGCAATTCATGAAAGAGCTGAACCGATAGACGCCAGGCCCAATACCTTCAAACAGCATTAGCACCTTGCCGTGTTTCTGATGGTCCCGCACGGCACGATTCCCGCGTATCATCTGCATGTCTCCAGATTGGCCTTCACCTGTGTAGTGGTAAAGTCCATCGGGCTTCCAACCATCGTGATATCCATAGTCTGTACCTTGCTCTGTCGAGAACAGAAGAATGACCGGAGCAGCACGCGGAGTAGATATGCCCCCCTGTTCCTGACCTCCCAACATGTCGTGGACCAGTCTTCGAACATAGACTTGACCCTGCTTGAAATGAGACAAGATTGCGGCAAAAACCATGTCCGCCCCGTTGTTGCTAGAGATTCTGAACACCCCCAATGCCATCTAAGCGTCCTATTCGACGCAGGAACCGTCTATTCTCAAGGCCCTATTCTTCAGGGGAGTAAATCTGTGTCTTGCGCTGAGTATAACCCACAACGCCTTTCATTTCATGCTAGCTCCCTAACTAGGCTCTCAATCCGCTTTTGCTATCACGCCTCCGGTTCTGACGCCAAGGAGCCAGATAAGAAAAAAAGGTATACGCTCCCAGGCGTAGAAGGAGACCACCAACAACCCTGAAGCATTGGACCGATTGGTGCTGCCGGACAATAAGGGGGGATCTTGATGGCAAGAATGATTCCCGACCTTTCGCCACGGATGATCGAAAACGATGGTGAGCGGATGTTTTACACGGCATGCAGGGACCTTCCTCGCGAATACACCGTGTTCTATTCATACAAGTACAAGATGAGAAGCTCAGGCACAGAGGACACCGAACCGGGCTGGGCGATACCTACAAGATCCCAGACGACACCCACCAGATCCGGCGAACACCGTTCTAAGGGCTCCGATGGGCTCCAGGCAATCGGAGAGGCGGATTTTATAATAGTCCATCCGGATCTGGGATACGTAGTTTTTGAGGTCAAACAAGGCAACATACTCTACGCCAACGGCCAATGGTGCGAGTTTCAGCCACCGCAACTGGGTGCATCCCACGAGGCTCGGCCAATGGACAAAGACCCGGTAGAGCAGGCACAAAGAGCTATGTGGGCTATCCTGGAGCGCTATAAGACGAAATCCGGAACCAACCGGTTCCCCCTCCACATTAGGTTTGCACTGTGTTTCCCTGAAACCAAGGTGCTCGCAGGCGAGCTTCCTGATTTTCTGAACTCTAACTGCGTGTTTCTGTACGACCATCTTCATGATCTTGATGCCCGAATCCGGACTCTCTTCCCGAAAAACACGACGCCTGACCCGGCAGCCACACGAACCCTGATAGACAGAGTGCTCGGCCCGTCATTTAAGGTTTTTGCACTGCTGGAAGAGCAAATCCAGATCTTTCACCAGACCGCTGAAAGAGTGCTCACAGACGAACAGTCACGGATCCTTGAAGAAACTGAACTAGACAAAAAGAAGGTGTTTTTCGGGGCAGCCGGAACCGGGAAAACGTATCTGGCCGTGGAAAAAGCCAGGCAGCTGGCAAGTTCCGGCAAGCGAGTCCTCCTCACCTGCTTCAACAGGAACCTTGCCGCAGACCTGAGGCGGCAGGTACCGTCTGAGATCACCTGCTCGAACTTTCATGATCTCCTGGTGGAGGTATTGAGCAAGGAAGGCTTCGATGTGTCGGTACCTGAAGGCCTCGATGAACAGCAAAGGTTCTTTGACGAGGTTCTCCCTGAAATGGGTTTCGATTACTATACGGATGCACCTGATGCAGCCAAGTTTGACTCAATACTTGTTGATGAAGGCCAGGATTTCCACGAAAGCTGGCTTCTTTGCCTTGAAAGCATGCTGAGAGACAGAGAAGGCGGCGAGTTCTGCATCTTTGCCGATCCGAACCAGGACCTCTTTGGTGTGACACCGGAACACCTGATGAAGCTCCCTATTTCCAAACACCGGCTAACAAGGAATCTCAGGAACACCGAGACAATAAGCGATTGGCTTGCCCCGTTTGTGCCGCGCGGGCACCTAAAGCCTGTGCTTCGCGGCGGAATTCCGGTAACATACCACCCCTGGGAAACGCCTGAAAGGGAGAAACAGACTATCGGACAAGAAATCGGCAGGCTGGTTAGCCAGGGTGTCAGGCCTGGCAGAATCGTTATTCTTTCGCCTAACCGCCTTGAAAACAGCTGCCTTGCCGGGTGTAAGAGAATTGGCTCCTGGCCCCTTGTGGATTTCAGAACACTCCGCGTTGGCAAATCCAGGCCGCAGGGGAGCCGGGTGGCCGGTGCACCTCCGCTAAGGCCGGTTGGAAATGCGGTCATGTTTGCCACAATTCGCTCATTCAAAGGCCTGGAGTCGGACATTGTGTTTTTGATAGGTTTGAGAGCCGGCAGGCAAACCTGTACTGACACCGACATTTACGTAGGCGCGTCACGCGCCAGGTTCATGCTGCAGGTGTTTCATGATAAGGACATGCCGCCTAAGAAACTGGCCATGTGCCTCGGATAAACCTAGTTTGGACAAACCGGAATCTTCCACTAATTTACTACATTAGTGTCGATTGGCTTTCTGAGTTTATCCCAGATTTCCGTCTGCGCAACCAGGATAAGCGCCAGAGGGCTTCCCGAATTCCTTGTAGTTGAGAAGGAAGCGGCTCACGCACCCGTATGTAGTATCTCTTGTCAACGGCCATTTCGATCTCCCCATTTGAGGATTTTGCTACGGCCGCCTGCAAGTTGAAGTAGAGGAGCCATGACCTACGTTTTTGATCAGTAATCCCTCTAGAACACCTCAAGTTCGTCCGGGGCATCCGGGCGAAAAGCATCATCCACGGCCGGGAATGCTGCTCTGTCTCTTAACAATGAAGCTCAATGCCTTCTGTTTGTGCCAAGCGGGCTTCGCTCGAGTCTGTCGAGATTTCTTACGCGGCTCTGAGGACATCAGATGGTTTCCATCCGGTACAGGAAACCTTGGTGCTCGCTATATCCCATTCAGTCACGTAACGTGGTACAATTGTCATGGTATGTTTTGGAACCCCGAAAAGGTGCCCCGGGGTCTGTCTTCTGATTCCGGTAGCTCTTGGACATCCTGAAGCCGCGTAAGCAATACGTAGAGGTTGACGGGAGGTCAGAATGAGTAGACAGAAACGCTGCGATTGGAAGATGATCGCGATCTGCGTGCCACTTAGCATCAGTCTCTTGGGCATTAGCGGTTGTTGGGTTAACCGAATCAGTAATGATTTTACCAGGATCCTCCTTCTGACTGTGCTGACTTCAGCGGCTACAGCGGCCATGGCAAACACACTATGGGAAGCAGTCGCTAAGCATCACTTTGCTAGAGAGGTACTGGAACTGGTCAATATGTCCGAAAGCATCGTGTCAAGTGGTATAGAACGGGTGTTTCCTAGCTTTCTGCGGATCGACTGGAAGGATGAGTTGGCGAGGTCGAAGTCTTTTGATGCAGTCTTAGTCTATGGCAGGACTTGGCGCGAGAGCAATAGAGACATCCTGGCCGACTATGCAAAGAGAGGAACCATGCGAGTCATTTTGCCCAACCCGTGGAATGCCGAGAGCATGGCTGAACTGGATCGAAGATTCTCGTACGAATCTGGGCGGACAAGGCAGTTGATTGAGGAGTGTATGACATTCTTTCGGAATCTTGAAGTGGAGGTACTCTTCTTTGACCGTACACTGCAGGCAAGCTATTACCGGACTGATCATGCATGCTACATGTCTTTCTTTCCCCATAGGAAGGAAAAGGATATCGTGCCAGCGATCAAAGCCGTCCCAGAGGGAAACTTCCATCGATACATAAGTGGTGAGATTGATGCTATCGTCAAGCAATCGAAAGCAGCACCCGACCGCCGAGATGGATGGGGCCAGCAATATGGGACATGATGTGTTGATTTTCATTGATACGGAAACTGGAGGAACCAATCCAAACAAGCACTCCCTGCTTTCTATTGGATGCGCTGTTTGGAATAGTCGTCTTGGAATTGTAGACTCAATGGAGGTCTTGCTGAAATCTGAAAAATACATCCTAACGCAGGAAGCCATAAGGATAAACAAGTTCAGCAAGGATCATCACGAGAAATCTGCGCTTCATGGCAGACAGGTGATTCGAAGGTTCCTAGAGTTCTGCCGCAGGTACACGTCCGATGGGTTGATTGAACTTGCTGGACACAATACGCAGTTTGATGTTGCTTTCATCAAACGGCTGTTCGCCGACAATCACCGGAGCTTCAGCAAGAACTTTTCCCACAGGATAGTTGATACATATTCAATACTAAGGTTCCTGGTGGATTCAGGCCAGATCGATCCAAGTGTTACCAGCTCAACACAAGCCTTTAGATACTTCGACATAAGGGTTGATGGGCGACACACCGCAGTAGGAGATGCAGTAGCGACAGCCAACCTCTACGGTAGTATGCTCCGGCTAATTCGGCGGAACTCTCTGTAGTGCGTAAGCGTCAATTAGCGCACACCTTGACATGATATCCTCGATCGATGCTGCTGTGTTGCCGTCGGCGAAGGTCAGGAATGTTTGCCGGCGCGGCAGGTGTTAGGGAGGGAGTCGGACCAAGGAAGAAGCTCGTCCAGGTCATCGCCTCCCATGTTCGGAAGCCTCTCGAAGAGACAGCGAAGGTACTCAAAGGGGATAAGCTGGTTTTCCTTAGCCGTCTCAACCATGCTATAGACGACGGCGCTTGCCCTGGCCCCTTTGGGTGTGTTGCAGAAGAGC
>JAPXLN010000015.1:0-38951 GCA_033809515.1 Bacillota bacterium | reverse complement strand
CGTCAACCTTAGCTTTCCGCCTCTTGATATTTGCCCATTTCGAGTGACCTGCCATATGGATTACCTCCTAGAATGAGTCTGGGACCAATGGCATTGTCCTTTTGTGCCGGGTCCTCAAGTGCCTGGTTTCAATATTCTCTCTTGCCTCAGGCGAGATCCTTCCTCCGGTAAGATAGGCGTCTAGCTCCGCGTAAGTCAACCCCATTTCATCTTCGTCAGTCTGACCTTCCCACAAGCCTCCTGAGGGCGTCCTCTCCACAATCCGCTGTGGGATGCCCAGGTATCGCGCTATGTCTTTCACCTGGGCTTTTGTCAGATGAATGAGGGGAAACATGTCAGCCCCTCCATCCCCGAACTTGGTGAAATACCCCAGATGGTATTCTGCCTTATTAGTGGATCCAAGAACGAGATATCGGTTAACCCCAGCCGCATAGTAAAGAGCCAGCATGCGAAGGCGAGGCTTAAGATTCGCCTGATCCAAGAGAGCCCCTGGCCCCAAAACCGACAAAGATTCAGCAAGTTTGTCGTACACGGGGGAAAGGTCAATCAGATGATGAGGGCATGAAAACATGCGCACCAGCTCAAGCCCATCGTCTACATCAGCTTTCAGAGAATGACACGGCAGAATCAGACCCAGACAGTTGTCGCCCCAAGCTTCTCTTGCCAGAGCCATAATAACAGCTGAATCTACACCACCTGATACCCCAAACACGCCTCCGTTTGAACCTGCTTCAGCTGACTTAAGCTTCATCCACTCGGTGAGGTGCTGTACCTGTTCCCCTGCACTCTTTCCCACCTGCATCGCCTCCCTACTTGCCCCCATTATAACAGCTGCAGGGGTTTACCTTTCCGTCAGACTTGGATAGTCCTCTCCACAGGGTTAACGGCCGGGTAAGGTGATGTAAGTGTCAGGGACTTTTCCTGGAATGAGCAAGGTTGTCAGCGGTATGGATGTCTGCACCTGGGTCTTGGATGATATGAAGGGGATGACTACGCGGACCGTGCCTTCTACTTCCAGGAACACATTGTACTTGATTTGGTTTATCCCCGTAACCTCGAAGGAGTCCTTTACACGAACGCCAATGGCGCCGTAGGGGTAGAGAAGGACTCTGATCCTGGGTCCTAACGGCGCAAATATCTTCGACCCCAGTGTCTGCCCCAAGGGTACATACACGGAGAAACGGTCGAGGTTGCGAAAAGTCTCCTGCAGAACCATGAGAGCTTCGGCTTGGATGGAGTTGAGGTCTGCAGTGTTAGTCCTTATGTAAAGGAGGTCACCGGCAGGTGTCAGTTCGGTCTCAACCAACCGCCTTCCAGTGAGAAAAGCGGCGATATTCCGGTTTACTGTGTCAATGAGAGCTTGGTTCGCCACTCTGCTTACTTCCGTCTCGGCAATAGCAACCACAGTAGGCATGATCGCCCGTTCGACCATGATAAGCAGACCCAGGGTAAAGAATAATACGCCCACCAACCACAGTGCCAGGGGCAACCGGGGACGCCCCAGAGTCTTGAGCCTGCTCTTTCGAAAAATGAGAAGCCCTCCCCCGCTAAAAGCAGCCTCTCATTCTTATGCATGAAAAGCCCATGGTGTTCTGATTTGGCCCTATCCAGTCCTGGTTATCAGACTGTTCTCAAGCTTAACCCTGCATATTCTCCTCTTGCCCACCTGAAGAAGCAGACCGTCTTCTGCAACTTGCCGGGCTCCTGCAAACTCGGCCTTCACGCCGTTGACCTTAACCGCCCCGGACTCTACGAGACGCCTTGCTTCGCCCGAAGAAGGAGCTAGTCCGCACCGGGCAATTAGCCAGGCCAACCCCACTTCGTCACCGGGCCTTACATCCCGGAGCAATACCTCGGCCACCTCCCCCGGAAGCTCATTCTCTCTGAAAACCCTGAGGAAGTCCCGCTCTGCCGAGCTGGCGGCATCAAGGCCATGAAATTCCGCAACAATGCGCCGGGCCAAAGCCATTTTTGCGTCCATAGGATGCAGCTTGCCCGACTGGGTATCCGCTTCCATCTGGCGGACCTCCCTCTCGCTGTCAAGGAGCACCAGACGGTAGTATACTGCCATCAATGAGTCAGAAATGGACATGATTTTGCCGTACATTTCATTGGGTGGATCCTTGACAGCTATGTAATTGCCCAAACTCTTTGACATCTTCTCTACACCGTCAAGCCCTACAAGCAGAGGCATGGTTATTGCTACCTGTGAGTCCTGACCAAACTCCTTCTGAATGACCCTTCCTACGAGCAAGTTGAATGTCTGGTCGGTTCCTCCCAGTTCTACGTCGGCGCCTATGGCCACTGAGTCGTAAGCTTGGGCCAGAGGGTACAGAAATTCGTGAATGCCTATGGCATGGCCCTTTTCGTAGCGATTCTGAAAATCGTCTCTTTCAAGCATCCGTGCAACAGTGAAGCGGGATCCTAACCGGATGACCTCTGTAAAGGTCATAGGAGATAGCCACGATGAGTTGAACACCGTATGAGTCCTGGCAGGATCCAGAATGGAGGTTGCCTGGTCACGGTACGTCTCGGCGTTGACAAGGATCTCTTCTTCTGAAAGCTGTGGTCTTGTCTGGGATCTGCCACTGGGATCTCCTATCATGCCTGTGAAGTCCCCAATGACAAAGTAGATCTCGTGCCCTAGTTCCTGAAACTCCCGGAGCTTCTTCATGACTACAACGTGTCCCAAATGGAGATCAGGGGCGCTGGGGTCTACTCCGAGCTTCACTTTTATGGGCTTGCCTGTCCTGAGAGAGTTCCTTACCTTTTCCTCAATCTCCGGACGGGTCACAAGGGACTCAGTTCTGGAAGCTATTACGTTAACCTGTTCCTGAACCATGGCCTCCAGTCTGGCATCTTCACATGCAATTGGGCTGCTCTTATCCAAGACGTTAGCCTCCTAGTCTGTCTTCCGGGCCATTATATCACCTGTGTTCGGACGCCTGAAAGGTCACGGTCAGGCAAAGACAACCTGCCCGAATTGTTAGGCCGGGGCAGTACTCGGCAGTCCGGACCTGTGGGTGGTATAATTGGTGGAACCGCCGGACCTGTGTATTCCGTCTTACATGTCTGGAACCTTCGTGGAGGGATGTTATGATGGCTCGGTCAAAACAGGCAAGGAGAAGTTCGGACATCCTGGCGTGGCTTCTTTATGGATTTCTTGCCCTGGCGCTGGTCGGTGCCGGGATTACAGCCGCTTTTGTCGTCTCAGCTCTCAAAGATATGCCCGCACTGGGCAATCTCGAACCCAAAGCCAGCGAGACGTCTATCTTGTACGACAGGGATGGCAACGTCTGGACAGAGCTTCACGCCACTGAATACCGGATCCCTGCGAAGCTTTCGGAACTGCCGGATCACTTTGTTAAGGCTATTCTTGCAGCAGAAGACCATCGTTTCTACTCCCACAAAGGCGTCGATGTCAGGGCCATACTGAGAGCATTTGCCCGCAATCTAACAGACAGGAACTCGCTGGAAGGCGGCAGCACCATCTCTCAGCAGCTGGCCAAAATGGCTTTCCTGGAGCAATCACGCACGTATAAACGCAAAGTCCAGGACGCGGTGGTTGCTTTTATGCTTGAGAGGCAATACACCAAAGACGAGATACTGGAAATGTACCTGAACCTAGCTACCTTTGGCAGAGGTGCATACGGTCCTGCAGCGGCCGCAAGGGCGTTTTTTGGGAAGCCTGTGGCTGATCTCACAGTGGACGAATCGGCCATGATTGCCGGAATGCTCAGGGGCCCCTATCTGTATGACCCAGAGACCAACCCGGAAGGCGCTCTGGTTAGAAGGAATACTGTGCTTGAGCAGATGTGCCAATATGGTTGCATTACCCGCACCGAATGCGACGAATATAGGGAAACTCCCCTAAACACAGTCAAGAGCAAGCCCGCTGTGGTAGATTCAGGCGGATACTTCCTGGACTATGTACTGAAGCAGCTCCTCTCGCGTTACCCGACCGAATCGGTCTACGGCGGCGGACTGCGGGTGTACACCACCTTTAGCCCGTCAGCTCAGGAGGCAGCTGAGAAAGCAATTGCCGGTGTCCTTGACCCAATTTTCCCGTATTCAGGCGACGACAGCATGCAGGCAGCAAGCATTATCATGGACGTGAAAACCGGTCACATCCTGGCTATGGTAGGCGGCAGACAACACGAAAGCATGCTGGGATGGAACAGAGTTGTGGACGCCAAGCGACAGCCCGGTTCGTCCTTCAAACCCCTGGCAGTGTACGTGCCTGCCATAGAACAGGGAATGGGGCCTGCAACAATCATAGATGACTCGTCGGTCACCTGGGTCGACCCTGTCACGAAGGAAGCGTTCTCACCGCAAAACTACTCCGGATCTTTCAAGGGTCCGGTGTCTATGAGAGTAGCCGTTCGGGAATCTTTGAACGTAGTAGCCTGCAAGGTTCAGGACATGGTAGGGATCTCCAACAGCCTGGAATACGCCGAGCGGCTGGGCATAACCAGTCTGGTGAAAAAGCCCACATCAGACGGGATGTATGACTATACCCGGTCTTTGGCTCTTGGCGGGCTCACTTATGGGGTTTCTCCTATGGACATGGCTGTCGCGTTTGGGACCATCGCCAATCGAGGCATTAAGTCCACACCCATAAGCATCCTTAAGGTAGAAGACAAAAACGGCAGCGTTCTCGAAGAGCACCGTCCTCAGAGGACGCTGGTGATCTCAGAAGAAACGGCATACGTAATGACCAGCATGCTCCAGGATGCCGTGACTGTGCCAGGCGGAACCGGAAGGGCAGCCAATATCGGAATACCTGCAGCCGGAAAGACGGGGACAACCAGCAACTGGAAGGACGCCTGGTTCTGCGGCTATACTCCGAACACAGTGGGAGTTGTGTGGATGGGGTTTGACCAGGACAAGACGATGGAACCCTGGAGGATTACAGGCGGAAGCTACCCGGCTCAAATATGGGCTCGCATGATGCGGGAGGCCCTGAAAGGCCGGCCCGTCGAGGACTTTGAGAAGCCTTCCACTGTGGTTACAGCAACTATATGCGGGAAATCAGGGCTCTTGCCCGGTCCTGACTGTCCGGCATCAGACACACGACAGGAGATCTTCGCCAAGGACAGAGTTCCTGAAGCTACTTGCACATACCACAGTCCGGATCACAGGGTGGGGCCATAGAAAACCATACTCGGAGAGCTCAGGCCAGGCGAGCCACGGTCACGCCGGCTCCGCCTTCAGCCTGCTCACCCAGGCGAAAGTCTGCAACGACAGGACTGTTGTGCAGGTATTCCGCCACAGCGTTTCTCAAGGCACCGGTTCCCTTTCCGTGTATAATGCGGATTTCCTTCATGGAGGCAAGGAGCGCATCGTCCATGTACTTATCGAGAGCGAAAAACGCCTCTTCCCGGGTCATGCCCCGAAGATCCAGCTCAGGCGATATGGACTCTGCCTTTTGCATGGCTATCCGGTTCCTGTCGTTTCTTGCTGTGTCATTTCTCGCTGCGCTGTCTCGTTGAGGCACCTCTCTCCCACGGCGAACCGGGATGCTGAGACGGTCTAGCGATGTGCGGAGTGAAACAGAGCCAACCCTAACAAGGACAGAACCGTCGGGTTCCGGCCTTTCTAGCACTGTTCCTTCTTCCAGAAGGCCCCCTATGTTTACGATGGTGCCGGGCACTGCCTGAGCACGCTCCAGGGGAAGCCCGTCAGGGTCCCCGATCTCCTCAGGGGCAAACTCGTCAAGGGCGTCTCTAAGCTTTTCACGCAAGGCAGGCACTCTTGCCGAAATGTCCGCAGCTTCTTTCTGTTGTTGTCGAAACTCCTTGACTGCCTTCTCAAAGTCAAGTCGCGCCCTCTGCACTATGGCTACAGCTTCGTGCCTGGCTCGATTCAGGGTCTCTTTGCGCGTCTTCTCGAGCTCATTCGATTTGAACTCGTACTCCTCGCGCAAAGCTGTAAGGCGTTCCCTCTCCCTGTGAGCTCTCCAGGACTCTTCCCTCTGCCTTTGCGCTGAGACTTCCATCTCATGGATAAGCTCGTCCAGACGGAGAACCTCTTCCTGCATGTTCCCTTTTGCCTCACTGATTATGTCCTCAGGAAGTCCAAGTTTCTTCGCGACGTCAAAGGCATAGGATCTCCCGGGCCTGCCTGAAATCAGTCTGTACGTGGGTCGCATGTTCACCGCGTCCCATTCCACTGAAGCGTTCTCCATACCCTCAATCTCTTGGGCCAGAGCTTTGACTTCGCTGTAGTGGGTAGTCACAACCGAAATAGCGCCCGACTGATTAAGCTTCTTCAAAAGAGCAAGGGCCAAGGCCGCTCCTTCCTTTGGGTCAGTTCCGGCCGCAAGCTCATCCATAAGCACCAGTTTCCCCGGCTCTGCCTCCTCAAGAATCCGTATGACGTTTGATATGTGGGCAGAGAAAGTGCTCAGGTTAGCTTCTATAGACTGCTCATCTCCTATATCGCACAGAACCTCTCTGATGTCTCCGACCTCGGTTTCTTCGTAACACGGACACGGAAAACCCGAAAGCGCCATTGCTGCAAGAAGACCGCAGGTCTTAAGAGCAACAGTCTTGCCTCCCATGTTGGGTCCGGTTATCACCACGGTCCTTACTCCATGCTCGTCCAAGCTTAAGTCCATTGGCACCGGATCGCCCTTAAGTAGGGGATGCCACGCCCGCACAAGTGACAACGAGTGACCGTCAACCAGCAACGGAAACGATCCCTTCCAGGCTGCGGCAAGTCTTGCCTTGGCAAGCCCGAGGTCGAACTCAGACAAGGCGTTCACACCGTCAATTATGGATGACGCTTCTAGGCCGATTTGCTGTGAAACCTCAGCAAGGATCCGTTCCACCTCGTCCCGCTCTGCCAGTTCCAGGCGCTTCAGGTTGTTTCCCATTTCCAGAAGCTCCACCGGTTCAATGAAAAGGGTTTGGCCTGAAGCAGAGTGATCGTGAACAAGCCCTTGAACCTTCCCGACAGACTCCTGTTTCACCGGCAAGACGTACCTCCCGTTGCGAATGGTGACCAAAGGGTCTTGAAGATGCTGGGCAATGCCTGGCTGACGGACCATCTCTTCCGCCCTTTTTCTCAGCCTTTCCTGGAGTCCTCGATAGGATCTTCTAATCTGAGCAAGTTTGGGGCTGGCAGTGTCCTTGATCTCGCCTTTCTCACCGGCTATCTCGTCAAGCCTGACAGCCAGATGAGCTAGGTCAGGCAAGAGAGCGCAAATGCGTTCGAGTTCAGTGTATCCCCCGTCCACTTTGGAAAGCCAGGTCTTGAGAATTCCAAAAGAACCAACCGTGCGGCTCACTTCCCAAAGATCCTCAGCGGTAAGCACGGTTCCCTGGCTGGCGCCCTTGACTCTGGTTCTTACATCATGAGCTCCTGAGATGTCAGGGGCAGCACTAAGGCCCAATACGGCCAGAATCTCTTTGCCCACACTTTGAGCGGCCCGGGCTTCAGATAAAGCAAGAGGATAAGCCCCCATAGCTCTGCCGCGACCCAACGGCGTAGATGCTTGTCCCGCAAGCATCTCCTGGATCTTCTTAAATTCAAGGAGTTCAAGTGTTTTTCGGTGCATACCGTCTCTCAACAATCCTCCGGATAGCCTTCACCGTTTCATCTCGAAGGCCTTCTTTATAGAGTTTCCTGAGATCTGTGCGGGCCTTGTAGAAGGCACGTTTTCGCTCTTCATCAGGTAGGTTCCCGGCTCTTTCCTGTGCTTGTCGCAAAAAGGCATGGGCGCCCGGGGGCCGCTCGATGAACCTGCCGATTTCGGTTCCGTCTTGGTCCAGGATGACGAATACCGGAATAGTTCTCTTCCCCTCCGTAAGATACCTGTCCATTATATCCAGGTTCTCATCCCTGGCAAAGATAGCAAGGTTGAAACACGGGTACAGCGAAGCTAGTTTGGCGATTACCGGAAGGTTCTCTACACAGTCTCCACACCATGACTCACTCAAAGCAATCACAGTTAAGCTTTTTGGAGGCAGACTCCGGCACAACCATGAGAAGTACTCATTGTCTTCAGGTTGAACCAGAGTTTCCCGGAAGACCTCTCTCATAGTCGGCACGTTCATGTCGGCCTTCAACAAATAACCTTCGAAGTCCAGCCCTCTGCCCAACGGCTCATTCAGCACAGGTTTCCCCTCCTGATTAGGATCTTTTTAACGGATTCGCTTTCTCAGGGTCAAACTCCTTTGGGGAATGGATTGAGAGAACTCATGGTACCTTGCTTCCATACGTTCTTTGAGCATCTTCCGAATGGTATCAGTATGGGAAAGGGTCATTACGTCCATGTCCTTGGGCGTCACAGGCTGTGACTCCTTCTTCAGTATAACTGATACCTCTCCGGTGGGTTCCAGAACTGCAAGGGATATGTCCTGGATTTTCTCGACGCCCTGCTGTCTGAGCATAATATGTAGGTCGGCATCGGATACCCTTTCGCGTTTGAGATTCTCCGGCAAAACCTTGCCGTCAATAACCAGGGGCGTTGACATGCCCTGGGTGACTTTCTCAAATCCCCTCCAGTGCATGTTGATGATACTGAGGATATACTGGAGAAACGCCAGAATGAGTATGGGAATGACACCGTGTATAGGGTGAATGTGCTCTTCCTCCAGGGGCAGGGCGGCAACGGATCCCATTATTATTATGACAACCAGATCAAAAGGGGCCAGCTGGGCCACTGACCGCTTACCCATGACCCTCACGGCTACCAGCGTCAAGAAGAACATCAGGACTGACCGGCCGGCTATCATACCTATTTTGCCGATCCATTGCGTCATTATGTATCACCGTCTCTATGGGCTAGTATGACCGCTTAACCCCCGTCGGATGCTCTGAGCCAGGTCGTCAAGGGACAGAAGCCCTTGAAGATACCGGAGGATGCTGTCTGCACAGAATGACTGCATCTCCATTCTGACTTGCTCCTTTGCACTGTCAGGAGCAACAAGGCTGCCCTCCTGGATTGCCCTGGTCAAGCTAGTGCGGTCTTCGTAAGATAGGGCGCTGCAAAGGTGAAATGTGCTCATGTCCACTGAGGAAGCCGGTATTCCCCCAAAAGTCCTGGCGGCCCACTGGCCCAGTCTTTGTGCAAGAACCTGCCCTAGCAGCGCAGCGCATGTCTTTTTCGGATCAGCCTGTGCAAGCACAACGTAGCCGGGAACCGTGTAAAACGCCCCTCCTTCTCCTGAAGGTCCGGGTAAAGTCAACGGCACAATATCACCATGGCCCCCGCCGGACGTCTGGAGCCATCTGAAAAGATGGGGATTTACCGGAAAGAGAGCTAAAACCTCTCCGGATTGCCAGGAAGTCAGAGGGTCCGGTGCCGGCGGGCCACAGAAGGATTTCACCCACTGAAGATACGTCATAATGCTCTCTTCAGTGAGCCCGTTGGCTGCTATCGGGCCGAAAAAAGCCGGTGATTCCTGCCAGTAGCTTATCTTGCCCTTACACCCTGTTACCCAGTCTGTGTTTGCACTGATTTCGTCGCATGGAGTCTTTCCCGGAGAGCTTCGGGCCGCCGCACAGAACCAATGAGCATAGGCAGGAATGCCCAGAACTCTGGCATCTTTGGTCCAATAACTCACAGTCGAATCCAGAAGATCATTGAGATCCAAAATATCGTGAACCGGAGCACAAGACTTAGAGACAACGGGCCATTCAGTGGAGTAGACAAGATCCGGCGCGTCAACATCTTCGATCTTGTCTGAAATGAACTTGCCCGTGATGGCCAGACGAAGCTCCTCACGGGTCACGAGTCGTACTTCGACTGACACCCGGTACTCATCTGAAAATTCCCGGACACAGTCGTTCACCTCTTCCTCCCAGGATGGTGAACCTGGGTACAAAGGCTGATTTGCATCCCAGACCACCAGTTTCAGACCCTCAAAGGAAACTTCATGGGGCAGGGTTCTGGTACGGGTACCGCACCCGGGTACAATTGTCAGGGCCAAGCAAAAGGCAATCAAAACCCAGGCTGAAAGACGACGACACCAGAACATGGTCATGGTTTCCTCAATCCAAGAAAAGTAAGGACATCGACAGTAGTTCCTGTTCCGCTCCCCAAACCAAACACTTCCTTCAACTCCCTAACCGAAGCGGCGGTTTTTTCCCAATAGCGTCCGTCACAAGGCCCTGTATCAAAGCCCATGTCACGCAAGCGCTCCTGCAGAATGACTACATCAGGTCCTGAAGTTCCCGGGCGGATTGGTTGGTTCAAATCAAGGTACGGCCTGGGGCCGCGTACGGTCACCCTGGTCCCTATGACCACCATTTCGTAGAGCTCTTCTACGTCTTCATTGTGCATGCGTATACACCCACCGCTGGCGTACGACCCAACAGACCACGGTCTGTTTGTCCCGTGTATGCCATACCCTCCCCAGGGCACATCCAGGGCCATCCAGCGACTGCCAAATGCGCCACCCTGTTCATAGCCTTTGTCTATGATTTTCCATTCCCCTACCGGCGAGAGTGAGGTCCACTTGCCTGCTGCCACAGGATAGGTCTTCCATTGAGTCTCGCCAACGTAGACCGCGAGCTCTAACTTCTCTGTATCCACTTCAATCCTTACAGTTCCCTCCGGTCGTGGAGTTGCGGCTGGGCCCTGGGTACGCGTTACCCCGTACGCCAGCGCCCGCCATGTGGATTTGTCTACCACGCCATTGGGGTCAAGCCAGAAAATCCTCTGGAGCCTCTGAACGGCCAACACGGCATTTTCATCGTAGACCTCATCTAAAACGCCGTTATATAGCCCCAAATCACGAAGGCGAAGTTTGAGGTCGTACACATCGTGGCGCTTTATGGGGGGGTCAGCCGGGATAAGAGGGTCATCCGTCTCATGGACTGCCATGTAGGCAGGTACCCTGTTCAGACCCGGGCTTGCCTTTGATTCTGTCCTTGCCGGAATGAAAGCAATAATGCTGAGTGCCGTGGCGATAGTCAAGAGCATTCGCATGGTTGACTGCTTTCGGTTCAAACCAGGCGCACCTCACGTTCAACAAAGGTATCACGTACGTAGGATATGAGGTTTACAGCTTGTTTATGATCTCATTGGAGGACGCACTTAAGAGGGAGAACGCCAGGGCAGGGCATTGGCCACACAAGACTTGGAAAGGCCTGCCCGCCTGGCGCAAGCAAAAACGCCATACTCGATAACATGCAGGCCCTTTGCGCTGTGGGCGTCACTGTTTATAGCAAACTTCGCTCCCTGACGGCGGGCCTGGAAGACCATATCCTCAGAAAGGTCCAACCTTTCCGGGGATGCGTTTATCTCAAGAAAGGTACCTGAGTCAGCCGCCGCCTGAAAGACCTTGGTCAGGTCACCGGCAGCCCCGGGGCGTCTTCCAATGATGCGCCCGGTTGGATGACCGATTATGTCCACATGGGGATTGCGCGCCGCTTTCACAAGCCGGTTCACTATCTCTCCGGTCCTGTCGCCAACATCATCATGAACTGAAGCTATCACCACATCCAGCTTTGCCAGGAGATCATCTTCAAGGAATAATCGCCCGTCGCGCAGAATGTCCACTTCCACCCCTGAGTAGATTCTGAAATCAGGAAACCGCCCGGACACGTCCTGGATCTCCTTTAGCTGGGCCATGAGTTTCTCAGGCGTTAGTCCATCAACCAGTCTGAGAGTGCTGGCATGATCTGTTACAGCCATGTACGAATATCCCTTGCCTATAGCTGCCTTAACCATTTCCTCTACGGTTGACCTTCCGTCTGACCACACTGTGTGTACGTGAAGGTCTCCCATAATATCTTCCGGGGCTATTAGCTGCAAATGGCCTGAGCTTATACTCTCAAACAGGTCCTCCCGGTGCCTGGCTTCCGGGGGAACAAACCCTGTCCTTGCCAGGTCGCACAGTTCTTGTTCACTTTCTACAGGAACTAACCTGTCGTTTTTGAACAAACCTTCTTCCGTCAGCCGGTAACCTGCCATCTTAGCTTTTCTCTCGACAAAGCCAACGTACGAATCAGGTCCGGTAAGGAAAAAGTCTTTCGCAAAGAAACAGTCTTCTTCCGCAAAATAGACATTGAGGGGGATGCCGAAGGATGTACTGAAAGAAAAGGCGCCCTTCTCTGAGTTCCAAGCTTGCCGGATCACAGAATCTTTGGCGGTGCCGGCAATACCGGTTTTTTCTATAACGCCGGGCCCATTCTTGCAGGCGGCCATCACCAGTATGTCTATGCTCGCCACCGTTTCCAGGTACCGCCGGACTTCACCTACTACGACTCCCGAATAGCCGGCTGACTGGAATCTCTGAAGGACATCCCCGGCCACAGGCAGAGCCATTCCCAGGTGAAGTCTTCCTGTGTACTTCCGTATCTCCCTGAGACCTGCAGCTATGAGTTCCTCCCTTTTCTTCCCCAGGCCAGGCAGTTTCTGAACCTCATGGTTCTCAAGAGCTACCTCCAAGCTATCCAGGCTTTCCACACCCAGCGAGTCAAAAAGAAGCCGTGCAGTCTTGGGTCCTATACCCGGAACCGAGAGCAGGTCCAGAAGACCTTCAGGGACCTCCCGAACAAGGTCTTCCAGGAAAGCAGACCTTCCTGTAAGGACTATCTCGCTGACTTTGGGCGCAAGATTCTTACCAATGCCGGGAATACCGGTCAGGCCTCCCGATTGCGCCATGGCTTCCAGCGGATAGTCCCCTCCTTCTATGCTGTCTGCCGCCCTCTCATAAGCTCTTACCTTGAAGCTGCTTTCGCCTTTGATCTCAAGGAGGGCCGTCATGGTCCTGAGCATGTGCGCCACTTCGCGTTTCACGGCCTAACACCCTTTCTCCATGGAGGCCCCTTTGCTTATTTCTAGACCCTCAGCTTTGCCTCAAAATCCCTTTCCAGAGCTTCAAGAATCCTTCGACGATCTTCAGAAAGCTCCTCCTCTGTAAGTGTGCGATCCCGGGGTTGGTAGATCAGGCGCATGGCCAGGCTCTTAGCTCCTTTCGGCACGGGAGGTTTTCGCCAGATGTCAAAAAGCATGACTTCCTCCAGACTTTTTGCGGTTCTTCTCACACGATCCAGCACAGCCCCTGCAGGCACCTCATCAGGTACCACCACAGAAAGATCCCTTTCCACAGGCATGAATCTGGGGACAGCTACATAAGGCTTTTCGCCGGACAAGCTCAAAAGAGCCTCAAGAGAAAACCATGCCATAGTAACAAGACCGGTCAAGTCGAGATCAGCCTGGCATTTTGGATGCATTTCACCGATTTCGCCTATGGTTGAACTGCCAACGACAATCCTGGCCGACTTACCTGGGTGAAAGGGCATACCTGCCCGGGGCAGGTATACCGGGTCATGGACGTTCAGGAGATCCAGGAGGGCATTAATCAACCCTTTCAAGTGGTAGAAGGAAGATCCTCTCTCGTCTCCCATCCACGATCCCTGATGCACAGTGCCGTATGATGCAAGGGCCAGCTCCTTTATCTCCAACGGAAGGCTATCAGGAAGATCGTCTTTTGCCGGGAAAAACACCCGTCCCATCTCCCAGACAACCAATCCACGAGCTCTTTGCTTCTGGTTATGCCCCAATACCTTTAGAAGCCCCGGTAAGAGGCTGGGTCGCAGACATGACTCGTACGAAGAAAGGGGATTTTTCAGAAACACAGGATTGCCTCTGGGATCATCACGGTCCCACCCAAGGGCCTCAAGCTCCCCCGGAGACAGCAGGGAACTGGTCACAACCTCCAGACCACCCAAAGAAGACAAAAGATCCTTGAGCCGGTCCACCCGGGCAAGTTCCCCGGGCGAGCCCCCAGGTACAGCTGAGGGGAGATTCTCCTCTTGGAACCTGTGAAACCCGTGGTGCCTAGCGACCTCCTCAATGAGGTCCACCTCTTCTTTGATGTCTACCCTTCGAGGCGGGACTGTTACGCACATCTGACCATCTTCTCCGTCTCGTCCGCTCATGTCTCTGACGTCAAATCCCAAAGAGCAGAAAATACGCCTGCATTCCTCCTTGGGAACTGACAAACCCAGTGAACGGCCAACCTCGCAAGTTCTGAAGACTATAGTCTTTGAGGTGTCGCCAATGCATTTACACTCAACCATCCCAGCCTGAGGTTGCCCGCCGGCAAAATCTGCAATAAGGCAGGCAGCCCTTTCGGCCGCAGCTCCCTGACCTGTGGGGTCCACGCCCTTTTCGAACCGGACGGCAGCTTCAGTGCGCAGGCGCAGCTTCTGAGAGGTCAGCCTTACAGAAAGAGGGTTAAACCAGGCAGACTCAATAAGGATATTGCGGGTATCAGGCGTTACCTCAGTCTCCATGCCCCCCATAACCCCTGCTATAGCCACAGGGCCTGAACTGTCTGCTATTACGAGGGTTCCCGGGTCTATCATGCGCACCTCACCGTCGATGGTTCTCAAAAACTCGCCCTGCCGGGACCGTCTTGCCCTGATTACCCTGCCGTTCAGCTTGTCGAAGTCGAAAGCATGCAGAGGCTGCCCTGTCTCAAACATCACATAGTTTGTGGCGTCCACAATAGCGTTCACAGGCCGCATTCCGGCAAGCAGAAGACGTCTTTCAACCACCAACGGGGCATAGGTGTACGTCACATTTCTTACTATTTTCCCGACATACCTCGGACACAGGTCCCTATCCGGAAGCTCAACAGATATCTCCAAAGGCTCGGCTCTGCTCAACCTTTCTTCCTTTTGGGAAAACTGCCCTTGTTCACGGGGCCCGGGGCGACAACTACCTGTGGGGCCTGCCCAGTCCCATGCGCTCAGGACCTCGGGCAGAACCAGGGGTTGACCTGAAAGAGCTGAAGCTTCCAGGGCAACCCCCAACACTGAGAGACAATGGGAATAGTTGACCGTAAGGTCCAGATCCAACACATAGTCGTCGAGATCGCATAATTCCTGCACAGGAATGCCCGGAGTCGTATCCCCGGGGAGCACAATTATGTCCTCAAAAGGTCTTGGGTCTTGTCCCAGAAGTACCTCGTTAGAACAGACCACCATTCCCTCTGAAAACACGCCTCCTACCTCTGCCACCTCTATGATCCGCCCGCCGGGAAGCGTGGCACCCGGCTTAGCCAGAAGAACCACATTCCCCTCAAGGAACCCCGGAGCACTGCTGACTACAGAGAAACGTTTCCCTCCGGCATCAAGGATCCCCACTTTGAGATCTTCTCTTCCCGGATGAGGAGATACCTGAAGGATCCTGGCGGAAACCACCCGCGACACATCAAGGACCTCTCGGGAAAGGTTCTCAACTTCCAACCCAATCATGGTTAGCTGCTTAGCAGCCTCTTCAGGCTCCCAGGGAACGTCCACATACTCCTTAAGCCATTTCCATGGAACTCTCATGGTCATAACCCCCTCCACTGAGAGAGGAATCTCTTATCGTTTTGGAAGAGAACTCGCACATCATCAATGCCGTACTTCAACATTGTCACTCTGTCCAGGCCAAATCCAAAAGCAAATCCACTGACCATGCGAGGGTCGTAACCGCCGTTTCTAAGGACATTCGGATGGACCATACCGCATCCTGCTACTTCCATCCATCCTGTGCCTTTGCATGCAGGACAACCCTCTCCCCTGCAAAGCATGCATGAAACATCGAGCTCAGCTGACGGTTCCGTAAACGGAAAGTAGCTTGGACGCAACCGAATCTGTGCTTCATCGCCAAAGAACCTTCGGGCAAACTCTGCCAGGACCCCTTTGAGATGGCAGAACGTAATATCCAGGTCAATAGCCAAACCCTCCACCTGGTGAAACACAGGAGAGTGACTGGCATCGGCTGCGTCACGCCTGTAAACCCGCCCCGGAACCACAAACCTGACGGGCAGTTTCCCGCCTAGCTCCAGCATACCTCTTATCTGTCCCGGAGACGTGTGCGTGCGCAGAACGGTCGAATCTGTAAGATACAAGGTCTCTTGCATATCTCTGGCCGGGTGTCCTGGCGGAACGTTCAGCTTCACAAAGTTCATCTCGTCGGTTTCCGTCTCTCTGCTCTCGTAGACGGTGAATCCCATGCCGTAGAAAATGCAAAGCACCTCTCGCAATGCCTTGGTCAGCGGATGAAGGCCTCCAGGTTCAACCGGCAGGCCCGGCAGGGTCACGTCAATGCTTTCGCTCTGAACTTTCTCTCTGAGCAGCCTCTCATGAATGGCTACTCCACTGGCTTCAAGCACTCCTTCGAGGTCTGTTCGCAAAGCATTGACCCTGGCTCCGAAACCCGGCCGTTCTTCTTTGGGCAGGGCGCCAATTTGCTTCAAGAGAGCAGTGACCTCGCCCTTCTTCCCAAGATAGCGAACTCTCAACCCTTCAAGCTCCTCTACGGACCGGCTTTCCTTGATTTCAGACCGGGCCCGCTGCCACAGAGCTTCCAACGAGTCTTTCATGCCTGCATGTGCCTCCTTTCATGTCTTCACACCTTCCGATCTCTTCACATCCTCCCTCAAAACAAAAACTTTCGTCCCTTGGGACGAAAGTCACACTTCCGCGGTACCACCGGGTTTGGCCGGTTACCCGGCCCCCTCTGAGCCCCTCTATCGCAGGTATGCGCCGGACCTACTGTGTTGGCGGTTCAGTCCGGAAGCTCCGGAGCGAATTACAGCCGGCCTGCTGCGGAGGGAAGATCTCAGCCAGGGCTCCCCTTCTCTGTCCGCGGGTTCCGGCCCACGTTCTCCTTCATGGCTCACTCTGACAGCCTGCTTTCACGTAGCTGACAGTATACTCGAAACAAAGAGATCTAGCTCTTTGAATCCTCGCTCTCACACTGGTCATGGGAAAGTCGCATGTAATGACGGTAAAGCAGGTAGGCCATTACTGATCCGGTTTTCTCAAACACTGACCAGAACGCGTTTGCAAGCTCCAAGGCAATCCCCCGTTTCCGACTTCCCTTTGGGGTATTATATCATCAGACGGCCCCTCCACAAAGTGTTAGCCTAATTCTGCGGGTCTACAGTACGCTGCCTGATAACCTCGTATAACACCATGGCAGCTGCTACTGCCACATTAAGGGATTCGGTTCCTCCGGGCATGGGCACAACGATGTCTTGCCCTGTCGAACCCAAGATACCAGGTTGAAGACCTTTTGCTTCATTGCCGAAAACAATGGCGCAGGGATCTGTAAACGAAACTTCCCAGGGGTACTTACCTTTTCTGGGCCATGTGGAGTACAGGCGGATTCCCGACTGAAACCACTTTGAGGCTTGCGCTGACGGGTCACTTTCTCTTCCGACCATAACCCTGAAAACAGCTCCTGCCGATGCTCTGATTGCCTTGGGAGAGAACGGGTCTGCGCTTTCGCCTGCAAACACTATTTCATGAGCCCCGGCAGACGCTGCGCTCCTGATAAGCGTCCCGACGTTCCCGGGATCCTGTATGTCCACTCCCATAACATTCAAAGAGGTTTTCCATGGACTTTCAGGAAGACCCCTGCGGAACCTGAACGGTACCTTCACAACGCACAGGATTCCCTGGGGTGTATAAGTGGCAGACATTCGCGAAAAAAGCTGGTCCGGAACATGATAGACCTGGCCAAGCCATGGATACGTTTCAAGGGCCTGCATCAATTTCCGGCTCTCCGGGCTATCTCCAAAGCTATCGCTTATCACCAAGGTCTCAATCTCGACGCCGGCCTCAAACCCTTCGCAAACAGCGCCAGGTCCTTCAACCAGCGTTAGCCCGGTCTCTTGCCGGGCCTTCTTGCCGGCAAGGCTCCTTATCAAACGCCACGGAACATCCATCTGCCTCTTTTCTTCCTCTCCAATATGCTCCACCCTACCGCTTCTCCATCATGCCGGTGAGCTGCCGAACACCCTCATTGGGTCCCATGGCCAGAAGAACGTCACCTTCGCGAAATGGTTCGTCAGGATCCAAAGCTACGTCAACAGACCCATTCCTTTTTAGGGCAAGCACGTTTAGTCCCATCTTGTGCCGGAGGTTCAGGTTTCTCAGAGAACGGCCTACCATGGGGCCTGTCACAACTACCTCTGCAATACCATAATCAGGCGATAGCTCGATGTAGTCAATGACGCTGCCCGACACGAGGGAAAAAGCGACTCGCTCTCCCATGTCTCTTTCGGGAAAGACTACGGTGTCAGCTCCTATTCTCTCAAGGATCTTGCCATGAACTTCGCTGGCAGCTTTGACCACAACCTTTCTGACACCTGCTTCCTTCAAGGCGATAGTTGCCAGCAAACTCGCCTCGAAGGCGCTTACGGCCACCACCACCACATCGAAATTCCTCAGGCCAAGCTCCCTGAGCACCCGTTCGTTGGTGGCATCAGCCTGCACCGACTCAGTGACAAAAGGAGCTACCGCATTGGTCCGTTCCTCATCAACATCAACAGCAAGCACCTCAGCCCCTAGCTGCGACAGAGTAACAGCCAGACTTCTGCCAAACCTGCCTAGCCCTATGACTGCAAACTGTTTGGACAACTGGACGCACACCCTCTAACCGACAAAAATCCGCTCCTCAGGATACCGGATACCTGCAGTCGCTTTCCTGTTGGACAAAGCTATTGCCAAACTGAGAGGGCCTACCCGGCCCGCAAACATGGTTACGATTATGATGCATTTGCCGGCCGGAGTCAAAAAGGGAGTAATCCCCCGGGAAAGCCCTACTGTGCCAAAAGCTGATACAACCTCAAAGAAAGCATCCAAAAAAGAAACGCTTTCCGTGACTGTCAGCATAAACGTAGACACAGTAACCAGAGAGAGCGAAATGAGAACAATGGCCGTAGCTTTTCCCACGAGACCGCCCGGAAGCCGTCGTTTGCCTATTGTTACGTCTTGTCGCCCACGTACCAGCGTGGTAACAGCTTTTGCAGCTACCGCAAAGGTAGTGGTCTTGACGCCGCCTCCGGTACCCCCGGGTGAAGCGCCAATGAACATGAGTATCATCACCAGGAAAGCAGTTGACGGAAGCAATCTGTCGACTGCCACAGAGTTGAACCCTGCTGTCCTGGCCGTAACCGACTGAAACCACGAGGAAAGAACCTTCCCTTTCAAAGTCATGTTTCCCATCGTACCAGGGTTGGAACCCTCCAATACCAGCGTGGAAACAGCTCCGGCCAGAAGAAGCACAACTGTAACTTTTAAGGATAACTTCGAATGAAGGCTCGTTTTCCGCAGACGTCCCCTATTAGCCCACAAGTCAGAAATAACCGAGAATCCCAGGCCTCCGGCAATGATCAGAAAGCTTACAGTCAGTATCACCCCTGGATGAGATGCGTAGTCCATCAGGCTGTTTCCTATAATGTCAAAGCCTGCGTTGCAGAAGGCAGACACAGAGTGAAAGATTCCGTAGCATACAGATTCCCAAAGGCAAAGTCTCAGAGACAGACCAAAACATATAGACAAAACTGCGGCTCCTGCACCTTCAAGCAGCATTGTGGCGACCATGATGCGCTTGACCAGCCCTACAAGCCCGGAAAGACTCCATTGCCCGGTCTGCTCCTGAATCAACAGCCTCTCCCTAAGGGACACTCTGCGTCCTGTGACCAAGGCATGGGCGGTGGCCAACGTCATCAACCCCAGGCCACCTACCTGTATAAGGAGGAGAACAAAGGTTTTTCCATACCCGCTCCAAAACGTTGCTGTGTTCACCACTGTCAGCCCTGTTACACAGACTGCCGATGTGGCAGTAAACAGGGCATCGAGGAGACTCGGAGACACACCGCCGGCAGTAGAAGCCGGCAATAACAGAAGACAGGTTCCGATCCCTGTGGTGATTGCAAACGAAAGCACCACAAACTGAGTTGGACTAGCTCCCTTGTTCTGAGCCCAAGGTGATGACAAGACCTAAGCCTCCGCTTATCTGGTCGCCGCTTGACCTGCCTATTGCAGCAAAAACGTTACGCGCGTCCGGATCTGGCTACATTTACCAAATCCGAAAAAGCTTTCTGGTCGAAAACAGCTAAATCGGCAAGCATCTGACGGTTAATGTCCACTCCGGCCTTCTTCAGTCCGTTTATGAACGTGTTGTACGTCATACCGTTCTGTCTGGCTGCTGCATTAATCCTTGATATCCAGAGGCTCCTGAACTCCCTTTTCTTCTCCCGCCGGTGCCTCTTGGCGTAATGAAGACCCTTCATCACAGCTTCGTTGGCTATCCTGAAGGACTTGGAGCGCTTGCCCCAGTACCCTTTTGCCAGTTTCAGCGTTTTCTTATGTCTGGATCGCTTTGCTACAGACGACTTAACGCGAGGCATTTTCAGCTACCTTCTTTCCTGATTCACTCACTTCATGTCCACCGCAACTATCCCTGACTCTACTCGTAGTTACTTGTAAGGGATCAGAGATCTTAGCTGCTTCTCGTGGACTTCAGAAAGCTCAGTGTCTTTCCTGAGCCTGCGTCTGCGGGTGGGACCCTTCCCCTCCAGCCTATGGCTGTGACCGGAACGATGATGTCGTATCTTACCGGTTCCCGTGACGAAAAAGCGCTTCTTAGCACCGCTATGTGATTTCATTTTCTTTCTAGCCAAAGCTAAGCCATCCCCTCTATGCCTGTATATCTACTCAGTCTTCGCGGACGCAGCCTGTTGTGTAACTAAGGCGCTCTGCGGTCTGGGCGAAAGAACCATCACCATGTTGCGACCCTCAATCTTTGGCGTCCTCTCAACGATGGAAAGCTCTCTGACCCTATCCAGCAGTCTTTCCAGTACTCTTTGTCCGTTCTCAACGTGAGCCAATTCCCGTCCCCTGAACATAATGGTGGCCTTTACCTTATCGCCGTTTTTGAGAAACTTCTCGGCCGCTCGAGCCTTCACGTCAAAATCATGATCATCGATGTTGGGACGCATCTTCACTTCCTTGACATCCTGAGTTTTCTGCTTCTTCTTAGCCTCTTTTTGACGCTTAGCTTGTTCGTACTTCCACCTGCTGTAATCCATGATTCTGCAGACCGGGGGCCGGGCTTGAGCAGCCACTTCCACCAAGTCCAGGCCACGTTCACGGGCGAGTCTGAGAGCTTCATGGGTAGGCATGATCCCCATCTGCTCTCCGTCCTGCGAGACCAACCTAACTTCCCTAACCCGGATCGCCTCGTTGACTCTCTGGTCCATTCGACTTATAGTCTTACACCCTCTTTCGCATTGGTCTAGTAAAAAAACTATGGGCAGGTAGCTCCACCCGCCCACACATTTTCTTGCTTGCATTCGGCCCGTTCCCGGCTATGAAGCCAAGAACTTGTCAGGCTTGCTGCTGTGACCTTACAAGCTTGTAACCGTAAGGTGAGAAGCGGATGGCTTCTACTTCGTGCGCGACATAGTATATCACATGGGCGCAACTTCTGTCACTGTTGATGCTCTGATGCAAGCTCGGGGCACCTACCGAATCTCAAACTCAATCCCGCAAGAAGTTACTCTTGCATTTGCCCAAATCCCTGCTGACTGGAAGTTGCTTTTTCAACTAACCGATGCAAGCACTGAATCCAAGAGTTTCTCTTCCGCCTCGCGCTTGGCCGCCGAAGCAAAATCCGCCAGTTCGAAGGCGCCCAGGTCTCCATAGGTCCTGTGTCTGACCGACACAGTCTTTTCCCCTGCTTCACGGCCACCTACCACAAGCATGTAGGGTATCTTGTTAAGCTGCGCCTGTCTTATCTTGTAGCTCATCTTCTCGTTGTCAAGATCACACAAGACCCTGAGACCCGCTTCAGCCAGGTAAGATTCTACTTCCCTGGCATAGGCATGCTGCTTTTCCGAAACAGGGATGACTGCAACCTGTACCGGGGAAAGCCACAAAGGAAACGCACCGGCGTACAGTTCCACCAAACCCGCGATGAATCGCTCCATAGCTCCCAGCACGGTTCTGTGGATCATGACAGGCCTGTGTTTCTCCCCGTCTTCGCCGACATAGCTCACATCGAACCTTTCGGGCAGATTGAGGTCCACCTGAATGGTGGTGCCTTGCCACAGCCTTCCAACAGCGTCCATTACTTTGATGTCTATGGCGGGACCGTAAAACTTAGCTTCACCCGGATCTACCCTATAGGGAAGGCCTTTTCTCTTGAGGGCGCCTTCCAGGGCCGACTCGGCCACAACCCAGACATCATCATCGCCGATGTATTTGGCCTTATCCTCCGGGTTTCTTACTGAGAGCATGCAATGGTACTCATCGTATCCGAAGGTTTTCAGCATGAACTGTGCCAATTCGAGAACGCCTACCAGCTCATCTTCCAACTGGTCAAGGCGACAGAAGATGTGGGCATCGTCTTGGGTGAAACCGCGTACCCTCAGAGCGCCGTGGAGAGCTCCTGAACGCTCATAGCGGTAGACGGTCCCCAGCTCACCGTACCTTATGGGCAGTTCCCGGTAGCTTCGGGTCTGATTCTTGAACATGAGTATGTGGAACGGGCAGTTCATGGGTTTGAGAAGATACTCTACGTCTTCAACAACCATTGGCGCGTACATGCTGTCTCTGTACCAGTCCCAGTGCCCGGAGGTTTTCCATAGATCAAGCTTCGCTATATGCGGCGAATAGACCAGTTGATAACCGCGCTTGCGGTGCTCCTGCCGCCAGAGGTTCTCAATACATTCCCGTATGAGAGCTCCCTTAGGATGCCAGTACACAAGCCCAGGCCCTCCCTCTTCTTGAATGCTGAAGAGGTCCAGTTCCCTGGCAAGCTTCCTGTGGTCCCTTTTCTTGATCTCTTCAAGGCGATCCAGGTGCTCCTGAAGCTGTTCCTGAGTCAAGTAGGCTGTCCCGTAGATTCTCTGGAGCATAGGCAAATTCTCATCGCCACGCCAGTATGCACCGGCAATAGTGAGCAGTTTGAAAGCTTTGATATGCCCCGTAGAAGGAACATGAGGGCCGGCACAAAGATCCACGAACTCGCCTTGCTTGTAGACGGATATAGACTCTCCTTCAGGAAGCTCTCTGATAAGCTCCAATTTGAAGGGTTCGTTGCTTTTCCGAAACATGTCCAGAGATTGTTCTCTGAGGACTTCTTGCCTGACCACAGGCATGTTTTCGTTAACGATGCGCTGCATCTCCTCTTCAATTTTGATGAGATCCTCAGGCACAAAGGGTGACTTAGTATCGAAGTCATAGTAGAAGCCATCTTCGATGGCGGGTCCTATGCCCAGACGAACGCCTGGAAACAACCTCTTGACCGCCTGCGCCAAGACGTGAGCGGCGGTGTGCCTGAGGGCCCAGCGGGCCTTTTCGTCGTCAAAGCCAAGGGGTGCAATCTCGCAGTCTTCCTCAATCTTTGCCATCAATTCCCTGGGTTGGCCGTTAGCAGATACCATAAGGACACCGTCGTCCCATCCCAACTGCTTCTTCACATCTAAGAATGTACTGCCCGGCTGAACGTCAATACAGTCATTGCCCCACGTGACCTTAAAGGCGGGTCTATCCATGGAAATCCCTCCTGAAATAGAAAATCCTCGCCCCAAGGGGCGAGGTACCGCGTTTCCACCCTTATCCGGCAGGTAAGCCTGTTCTTTGTGACTTGCGTCACCAGACCGGCTAAGCCTTACCCTCATTTGGCTCTATCGCACTCCAGGCGCCGGCGTTATCCTATCTTCAGGCTTCCACCGGAAGCTCCGAGGGGGTTTTCCCTCTGGTCGAACTGCGGGGAAGCTTTCAGCCTGGTCTTCCCTCTCTGCACGCGCCGTCCAGGGTACTGTCCTCTTCATAGCTGATACAAGATAGTTTTCAGAAAGTATACCCCAGCCTGAGAAACGGGTCAATCACAAATCCATTCTACTTTGGGAGTGTGATGAAAGGCACAGCTCCGCTTGTGACCGATGGCATCTTCCCGTCCCACTTTTCAATAGCTTTGAGGGTGGCCTCTATTTCTCTGAGTCTAAGCAGTTCAGAGGTAACTTCCTGCTTCTGAATCTTCAGGGACTCAGCTTCAGCCCGGGCCTGAACTATCTTTTGCTCCGCCTCAATCCTTACACGCTCCAGGTCTCTTTCGGCCTTGAGAGCTAGCTGCTCGGCAGCTTGCTTTGCCTCAATGGCAGCCGTGAACTCAGGGGAGAACTCAAAGTTGATGACGTTAAATGCGTCTATGACCAACCCGTAAGACTCAACCTGAGCTTGCATCCTTGCCTTCATGTCCTGAGACACTTCAGCCCTTTTGGTTATGAGGTTTTCAGCGCTGTAACCTGCTGTCACCGCTTTGATGCATTCCTGAAGAGCCGGTGCTATTATCGTGTTCTCATAGTCCATTCCCGCCACTTTGTACAGGTAAGCTGCAGACTCAGGCTGCACATGGTAGTTGACAGCGATCTCGGTAACCACATCCTGCAGATCCCTGGATGCAGCGTTTGCCTGGACATGAACCTTCTTTACCCTGACATCCATGGTGATGATCCTCTGGACGAAGGGAAGCTTAAAATGGATACCTTCGTCAACCACGCCTTTGACTGCACCGAATTGGAGTACTATCCCCCGGTGGCCGGCTTGCACTGTCTGCGTCGAAGACAAGGCAAGACTCACCAGAAGAATGACAGCAACTAGGACAAAAGCGCTCCTGCTCAGTAGATTCAGTGTTTTGGGCAAGGTAGTTCCTCCTCTCAACTCGGTCTGTGTTGCACCTATGAGGATTACGCTCCATCAGGGAAGAAGTCTCACCCATAGCCCAAACCTAAACCTAGACCTAGACCTTAACCCAAACCCAAACAAAACCATCAGCTTGAAGCCTTTTCAACAAGGTGCTCCAAAGATATACTGAAATACTGGAGAAGAGGTGTCCGCCTTCCCTTGATTTAGCCAGGCGGACTGCCAACCGGAGGGATCGACTTGGTACCTAAGCAGAGTCACAATCCTATCTCTCAGAATTCCGTCTCCTGTGATTCCGTCTCTCAGGATTCCATCTTAAGAATGCTGAAGCAGCAGTCTCAGTATGCGACGGTCTGTACTGAACCCGCCATGATCGCTCTGGCCGTCCACGAAGCCAAGAAACTATTGGGGCGATCTCCGCATACAGTCCAAGTAATAACCAGCCCGGGTGTTTTTAAGAACGCCCTTTCAGCAGGGCTCCCCTGCGGTAACCGTAAAGGTCCTGTGACGGCAGCTGCCCTAGGCGCCATACTCGACTCTCCGAATACAGGACTTGAGATACTAGACACCATAACCGAGGCTGAGCTTCAGTCGGCCTATGCAATGGCTGATGAGGGACGCGTCTCGGTCTCTTGCCATGAGGACCGAGCCGGAATATATGTGCACTGCACTGCTTCCGCTGACCGGCACGAAGCGGAAATCGTTATATCCGGAAGCCACACAAACATTTCCAGGGCCATGCTTGACGGAAAACTCGTAGACCCGCGCAAGGAGGGTTCATCAGGCCCTTACCCTTCAGTCAGCGAGCTGCGGAATATGAGTTTTGCCGGCCTGCTAGAATCGGTGCTAGCAATAGATCCAGAGCACGGTCGTTTCCTCCTGGAAGGGGCTCAATCTATATGGGAGTTGTCGGAAAGGGCAGCTAAAGACAGTACATTGCGCCACGCTCTTTCCGGAGTGTCTGCAGCTGTGGAATCGGGAATATGGGACGATCTGATTTTCCAAGCTTACCGCAGAACAATCGCGGCGATTTCCGCTCGAATGGGCGGCACCCCCTGGCCTGTGCTCACGTCCGGTGGCAGCGGCAATCAGGGCATCATGGTCGGGCTCCCTGTTTTTATGGTGGCAAACGCCTTGCAGGCTCCTGACGAAAAGAAAATCCGTGCCCTCATGATAGGTCATTCTATGAACCTTTACATCAAGAGCTACATGGGTGAGATCTCATGCGTATGCGGGGCCGTGAGCGCTGGAGCCGGAGTGGCTGCGGCAGTGGCGTGGCTGCTGGAGACTTCCAGAGAACAGGCAAGGGAGCAGACAGAAGAAGCGGTGAACATGGTCCTTTCCAGCCTTTACGGCATGATGTGCGACGGAGCCAAAGGGAGCTGCGCCCTTAAGGGGGGGCTCGCGGCGGTCCAGGGCATCATCTCCGCCAAAATGGCCGTCAGAGGACTTAAGGTCCACACTCAGGAAGGGATACTCGGAAGCAGCCTGGAGGCTACCCTTAAGACCCTACAAGTTCTGGGAACTCTGGTGTTCGGCCACGGAGACGCCATCCTCATCAGAAATATGGGCATATGCTGATAGGTCTCCCGGTTATTCGGGCGTTTCCAGTGAGCACCCGGGACATATTGTGATACTTTCTTCCAGGAGATCGTGGAGAAGATCGTAACACGGAGAATCCTTCGTCAAGCCGTGCCAGATCAGCCTTTCAGGCGCCAGTGTAACCACGGCGCTCACAATGAGATCGTCTATCCCTAGATCCATTCCCCTGGGGGGCTTGGAGAGAAACCGGGCCACCTCTCCCTGCACCGGGTTAAGTGACTGATCCAGTACAGCGTAAGTGTTATCCTTGCGCACGAGGTTAACAACGGATAACGCGTTTTTTTGCCTTGACATGAAGTGTCTTAGGAGCTTGAGGAACTCTCTGTATTCCCTTTCTGTAAGATAGCTCTCAACAGTAGACTCAACAATGTCGAACAACTCTTCCAGGTATTCCTTGAGCCGGAAAGTGATGAAGCCTTCTATGATTATCTTGTCTTCTTTTTCCAGGTACTCAGCAAGTTTGGCCCAAACCCGGCTTTTTCTCTGACTCCTTCCGGTAGATCCCCCTGACGCTGCATCCAAGGTGGCATCCTGGCCCAACTTGGCTAGGACTTTGCTCTTTATGGCATCTCTGTCTCTGGATGAAAGATAGAGGTAGTTTTCATCTATCAGCCGCACAACCAGGACCTTCTCGTATTCATCGATGATGATGTGGGAAAGCCCGCTTGCAAGGGCGCTTTTCACGTTCCTCATAACACCGAGCCCATCAGGCCCAAAGGGATCACGAACTTCACAGCAAAAGATCAGCAGTTCGCCTGCAAGACGCTCACGAACAGCGATTTTGACTCCCTTTGCCTCCCAGGCCCGAATCTCTTGCCCAAATAGAAGTCTGATTGAATCCAACGCCCGGCCGGATGCGACTGATAACACGTTCAGCAGCTTTCACCTCACAGATAGTATTCCTGTTAGTTTTGAGGGGAAATTCAAGGCAAAAAGGAGCTGTAGATTCCTGCGAACGCTTCACTTTTGGTTCAAATAGAGATAGATTGATAAGGTGAGCCCGTTGAACCATGCTAAGAGAGGCAGGTGAGGAAAGTGGACAGTCCTTTATGTAGCGATGATCCTGTCCCTTTGTCTTTTAATGGATCAGAGTGTCCGCTTTTCCGGCTTCCCGAGGCATGGAGGGGCTTTTAGGAACGCCCTCTCAGAGCTTTAAGGTAAGCTTGGCCGTGGCAGTAAGTGCCGCGGTTAGTTTGGTCGGGTAGTAACATGAAACCCTGCCAGTACAAGATGCAAACGCAAAGGCAGATAGCTTGAGGCAACCGAGAGGGTGAAAATCATGTTGTGCAGCAGATTCGACGTAGCGGATATCATAGCCAAACGCGATTGGGCTTCATTGCGCGAAGCAATGTCCGGTCTTCGCGTACCCGACATTGCTGACCTGCTGGCAGACCTTGACGAACCTAACCGCGTTCTTCTTTTCCGTTCTCTTCCGCGCAAAACGGCAGCTGATGTTTTTGCAGAGCTGGAAAAAGAAGACCGAGATGCCCTTTTGCTAGAGCTGACAGGCGAGGAAACCCGGCACCTTATGGCAAACATAAGGCCGGATGACAGAACCGAGCTTCTTGAAGAGCTTCCGGGCCGGGTCACCCAGAGGCTCATGAACCTCCTGAGCCCGGAAGACCTCAAAGAAGCCCGGGAGCTTCTCGGGTACCCCGAAGAGAGCATCGGACGCCTCATGACCCCCGATTACGTGGCAATCCGCCCGGATTGGACCGTGGCTCAGGCAGTGGAGCACATCCGCAAGAAAGGCAAAGACTCAGAGACAATCGACGCTGTGTACGTTACCGACAGGGCCTGGAAACTCATTGGTGTGCTCTCACTCAGGCAGATAGTCTTAGCACCCCGGGACGAGAAGGTTGTAAACATTATGCGTACCCAGGTGGTCAGCTTGCCCGCCGCCGAAGACCGGGAAGCAGCGGCAAGGACCATGGAACGCTACGACCTGTTTGTCCTCCCTGTGGTAGATTCTGATGGGGTCCTTGTGGGAATTGTAACCGGCGACGACATATTCGAGGTTGCCCGCGAAGAAGCTACAGAGGACTTTCACAAAGGAGCTGCCGTGACTCCTTTGAAAACCGGCTTTGGCGAAGCAGGGATTGGCCTTCTGTTCAAAAGCAGGATCGGCTGGCTCATAATGCTGATACTGGTAGACCTCCTTTCTGCAGCTACCATGGCCAGGTTTGAGAACGTTATCGCCCAGGTCATGCCGCTGGTGTTCTTTATTCCTCTTCTTATAGGCTGTGCAGGGAACGCAGGCTCACAGTCGTCTACCCTGGTTGTGCGCGAACTGGCTCTAGGGCAGGTGGACACCAGCGACTGGTTGGAGCTGGTCATCAAAGAGATGGGCATATCCGCCGCCCTGGGTCTTACCATCAGCCTGGCCGTGTGGGGACCGGCTGTCCTCCGTGGCGGTTCAGGCGTAGGCATTGTGGTCGCCTTATCTGCCACGGCAATAGTCATGATAGGAAGCGTTGTAGGAATGGCAGCTCCCTTTCTACTGAACAAGATGGGATTTGATCCCGCAGCTGCAAGCTCGCCGTTAATAACGTCAATAGCGGATGTGGCAGGGGTGTTGGTGTATTTTACTGTGGCAGTCAAAGTCCTGAAGCTCTAGAGCCTGGCCCGGAGGTGATACTGTGAGCATGTTTATAGGTCCCGAACTGCAAGAGCTGATAAAGGCACGCAACTGGCCTCGAATCAGAGAACTGATGGCCGGCTGGCACATCCCGGAAATATCGGATGTCCTGGCCGAACTGGACAATACCGGGCGCGCCCTCCTTTTCCGCTCCCTTCCCAGGGAGACAGCTGCCGAAGTCTTCTCTTATCTGGATTTCCCGGAACAAGAGTCACTTCTCCAGGACCTTACCGCTGAGGAAACCCGGAACCTCATAGCTGACCTTGCACCCGACGACAGGGCCGAGCTCCTTGGCGAACTCCCTGCAGAAGTTACGCCGAGACTCCTAAGCCTTCTTAGTCCGGAAGACCTGAAAGAAACCCGTGAGATTCTGGGATACCCCGAAGAAAGCGTAGGGAGACTCATGACTCCCGATTACGTTCGCATCCGTCCCGAATGGACTGTGCGTCAGGCCCTTGACCATGTAAGGAAGACCGGAGAAGATAGCGAGACCATGGCTTCGGTCTACGTAGTCGATTCTGCTCTCAAACTTACCGGCGTGGTTTCGCTCAGACAGCTGGTGCTGGGAGACCCTGATTGGGAAGTGAGCCAGATCATGAGAAGCCCTGCTATAAGCTTGTCAGCCTTCGATGATCACGAGACAGCTGCAACCGTCATGGAGCGTTACGACGCTTCGGTCTTGCCGGTGCTGGACTCTAGGGGAGCTCTGGTTGGAATTGTCACCAGTGACGACGTGTTCGAGGCGGCCCAAGACGCCACCACTGAGGATTTTCACAAGGGCGCTGCCGTTGCCCCCCTTAAGGTGGGGCTGAAAGATGCCAGCGCCGGGCTTCTTTACCGCAACAGGATCAAGTGGCTCCTGGGCCTGGTGCTTGTCTATCTGGCTTCCGGCGGGATAATGGCCCGCTTCGACGAAGTAATGTCGAGCACCATATCCCTGGTATTCTTCTTGCCTCTCCTCATTGACAGCGCGGGAAACGCCGGCTCTCAATCAGCGGTTCTGGTCGTGCGCGCCCTTGCCATGGAAGAGATCGACCTGCAAGACTGGGCCCGCGTGGTCCTGAGGGAACTGGGCGTGGCCATTGTGCTCGGGCTTGCCATGGGCCTTACCATATTGGCTGTAGGGGTCGGGAAGACAGGTCTGGACATTGCGTTTGTGGTAGCTCTGACCATGGTCATAAACGTGGTTCTTATGTGCGTTGTGGGAGCATGCACGCCACTTCTCATAAGCAAGCTGGGCCATGACCCGGCTGTGGCAAGTTCGCCGCTTGTAACATCCATTGCAGACATACTGGGCGTGTTGATCTACTTCTCCATCGCCACATGGTACCTGAGGATCTAGGCTGGTCCAGGCTGACAGGAACACAGACCGCCCCAAAGGACACAAGCCACCCAAGTAAGAAAGCCCGGTAACCGGCAAAACCCACGAAGGGTTGCTCAAGAAAAGGACCGGTTCGGGAAATGATCATGTGGTGAAGGGGCGGTGCTTGAGGATGAACTGGATACTTATGAAACTTATGAACCCGGTGTCAGACGACGTGACCCGTGCAATGCTTACCCAGGATTACCCGACAAATCCGCTGGAAATCGTGACTGTGGCCGACAAGCTGGGTCCACGGGCCATAATTGAAGCGGGCATGCGAGCTCAAACAGGCAAAGCGCTGCAAAGGCCCTTTGGAAGCCCGGCGGTACGTTCGCCCTGGGACGACATTTTGCTGTCTCCCCGACAGCTTTTCCAGCTGCCTACGGCAACCCTTGAGGAGATCAGCACGGCCACCGTAATCGGCAAGAGCGCAAATAGACCCTTGAACCTCGACATTCCCATAATGATAACAGGCATGTCTTATGGAGGTTCTCTCAGCCTGAGACTGAAAATGGCTCTGGCCAAAGGCTCAGCCATGGCTGGGACGTCAACTAACACGGGGGAATCAGCGGTAACCGATGAAACGCGCTCTGTGGCGAAATACCTGGTGGGCCAGTACAACCGGGGCGGATGGCTGACGTCCCGGCAGCAGTTGGACTCCCTTGACGCCATCGAGATCCAGCTTGGGCAGGGAGCTTTCGGCGGAGCAGTCGAATCTACCATGCAAAGTGAGACAATCGACAAGCACCTAAGGGAAACCTGGCACCTGGAGGAAGGTCAGGATGCCACAGTGCGCGCACGCATGCCGGGTGTATCTTCGCCCGGAGACATCGTAGACCTTGTCAACAAACTCAAGGCCGCTCAGCGCGTCCCTGTGGGCGTGAAGATAGCAGCCAGTGACTTCCTGGAAAACGACCTTGCAGTGATTGCCCAGACCAAGGCCGATTTCATTGTCATTGACGGAGCTGAAGGCGGAACTGCAGTGGCGCCGCCTACTCTGGAAGACGATCTGGGGCTGCCGACTCTGTATGGCCTTGTCCGTGCCGTAGACTGGCTTGAGGACCAGGGCATACGCGACCGCTTCAGCGTTATCGCAGCAGGAGGCCTGAGAACCCCGGGGCACTTCCTTAAGGCGCTGGCTATAGGCGCCGACGCTGTATACATCGGGTCAATTGCAGTTCTGGCTGCGGTCCATACCCAGGTCGTCAAGATACTGCCCAAGGCCGTGCCTGCACAAATGGTACTCTACGACGGCCAGTACTCAGATAAGCTTGACGTTGACCAGGCAGCAACCAGTCTGGCCAACTTCCTCAAGTCCTGCACCGAAGAGATGAAGCTGGCACTTCAGGCGCTGGGCAGGAAATCCGTGCGGGAACTGACCCGTGAAGACCTGGTGACCACATGTAAGGATCTGGCTGAATTCATGAACATACGCTATGCCGGAAGTCCCCGGAAATAGCACTTTGAGCCTCACCGCTCGTACCACTGGGATTGCTCGGAGTGGAGACGGGCATACTCTCCGCCCGCATCCATAAGGGAATCGTGGGTACCACGGTTCCTGTACCAGCCTCGCGCAATGGCAAGTTTCTGCCACTGTCCGCCGGACAGCTCTGTTCCACCCAGGTCCTTGCCAAGAATTGCCCGCGATATTACCCCCAAAACCGCCCTGCGGACCTGGGTTTGCTTTTGTCGTCTGGCATATTCATCGCTGAGGCGCTTCCATTTATCAATGAAGAACCCGTAAAGGCCGAGGGACTTGATTTCTTTGGCCGCGGGCCCGAGCATAAGGTTCTCGTAGTACCTGAACTCACGCCGGAGTTTGGAGTTGTCTTTAACCAGTCTGAACTCGAGCTTATTGCCGACATAGGGCAATAATCATGTAACCGCCTATCATCACCTGACGGTTCAGATCTGCTGAATAGTCCCCGGAGAAAGCAAACACGCGGTCTATCAGATCGTTTATCTTCGGCACTTCCATGTACTCAGGAACCAGAGAAGCAATCTTCCTATACAGAGGAAGCTTATGACGTAGTAGGCGAAGATAAGCCCGATCATGGGCAGCACCTTGCCGCCCGGAAGGTGAGCGGAAGCCAGATCAATGTACTTCCCCCACAGGTAAGCCAGGACAGGGCGGAGCAAGCTCCAGGTGCCCCAGGTTCCCTTCGTTTTCCCTCACTACTTCCTCTTCAACGAAGGCAGTCTTACCCAACCCGCTCACCTCCTGTCTGCGTGGCCTTTCCGGAACCTTCCCCCGTCCCATTCACATACCACTGCTTCTGGGCGTTGAACATGTCCGCATAAAGCCCGCCTTCTGTCATGAGCTGCTCGTGTACCCCTTCTTGAGTGACCACGCCGTCCTGTATAACCAATATACGGTCGGTGATCATAGTCGAGGCCAGACGGTGGGTAATGAAGATGGCGGTCTTGCCCTCAGCCATTTCGGCGAATTCTCTGTACAATTGGCTTTCGGCTATCGGGTCAAGCTGGCTGGTTGGCTCGTCAAGAAGCAAGATAGGCTTGTCCCCCATGAAGGCCCGAGCGATAGCGATACGTTGCCACTGCCCTCCGGACACGTCCACTCCGCCCTCATTCCTCCTACCTTCTGCAAGTACTTCACGACTCTAGTGACTTGCCGCCCCCCACCTTCGAATACCACGACGGCACAGGATCTCGCATATTATCGTACCAGGAAAGCACATCCTGCGACTGTTTCATCATGACGTTTACCTCGTCTTGCCCGAAGGGTATCGCCCAGTATATGGACGAAAGCGTGTTACTGGCAATGTAAAACATAAGAAGCCTGAAGAATTCAACCGGAGGTTCGCCGCCGAAATAACCGCGCAATTGACCTGTGGCAAAACGGGGACTCACCGTCGCGCTCCACACGATGCGATTGAACTCCTCCCATGGGTCACCGTAGTCGGAGCGATTCCAATCGATAATCGACAGCGAGTTATCCGGGCCGATTATCATATTTCCCGCGTGATAATCTCCGTGCTGATAGCACTGGGGCCGGGCTTGGAGCAAATGACGGTTCTGCTCTATATAGGCAATGACGTACCCGTCCCCATCAAAACGCAGGCCGCATTCACGGTATTTTTGAACCTTGTTGTCGGTCTTTCGGTTGAAGCGAACCGCCCAATCCTCCTGCGTATGGGGTGCCGGCATGGAGTGGATTTTTCTCAGTATTTCGCCGCTCTGTAGACCCAGATTGTACTGCTCTGCTTCCGTCAAAGCAGGCAGAACAGACTCAGCGTCCTCCCCGTCAATCCAGGTCAGCAGTTGGTAGACGCTTTTTCCCCTGTCGCACACGCCGAAATCAACCGGACGCGGCGCAGGAACGCCCAACTCCTCTACACGCTCAAGCGCTTGGTACTCAGCGAGCTTTCGGTCGTGCTCCTTAGAGTCAGCCATACGCAAGAGAAGCCGCGCACCGTCAGCGGTTTCGATGTAGTATTTCTTGTCGCTGGACCAGCCCTTGCTGAGCGGTTCGATTTTCGCCAATGGTGTCTGCAATAATGGTATGCCTGTCGGATCACCCACGGCTGCTACCCACCTCGCTTTTCCCGTCTTACCTTTCCGGACAGACTGTCCGCTCGCAGTCGCGAGCACCGGAGCAAATTGAAGGTCTCACCGCGAGTACCGGAACTTTAGCCTGGCCCGCATCCGACCAGATCGTTCATTATCCGTTCAGACAGCGTGAGAAGCCGGTTCTTTACCCGGGGGTCACGTGCCATCCCCTCTTTCTTATTTTACCAGACCTTGACGCACTTGCTCGATACGTCCAAAAAGTGCTTCTACCCCCGGCTCAAGCCCTGTTCTGGGGTCTGGTGCCGCCGGCAGGATCTAAAGCACCAAGACTCCTTCTAGGACTTCCTGATTAACCGGCCTCCGGAACGTATTGCCCACAGTTGGCCGTCTGAATTCCTGAAGAACGTGATCTCGTTGTCCTGCCCTCGTACGGTCACAACGCCCACGTTCTCGCTGTCGCGCCTGACCTCGTACGCCCGTTTTCCTTCTTTGCCGTAACGAGCCATGAGCTTCCCATCTTCATCCGACAAAACAGTCTGGCCGCCCTCACCTGACTTGAAAGTGCCTGTAAGGTCTTTCAACTCTTCCTGGGACCAGTCTTCTTTCCTGTAGGCGGAACGGGGCGTTTCCAAGGGCAGCCCCAGGGACATGTTGAGCGCCGCCGCCAGGATTTTGCTGGAGGGTGCCCCCGACAGGTTGCACAGCACAACCGCTGCAATCCCTTGGTCTTTCACCCATCCGATCTGGGAGGACACGCCCTTGAGCGAGCCACCGTGGTCTACTATGGTCACGCCGTGATAGTCCTTTTGAATCTGGAGTCCGTAACCGTATTCCCTATCCCTGCTTCTGGCTATATAAGGACATGCCATCATGTCCAGGCTTTCTTTGGACAGCACCCGGGAATCCCCGAAAGCTCCTCCTGACGCATGCCACCGGACGTAGTTCAGCAGGTCGTCCACGCAGGATTTCAGCCATCCGCAGGCCATATGGGCCGGGGCAACTTGCCAGTTGTTTGAGGACAGGATCCTTTCATCATCGCCTTCATCTTCATCCTCATCTTCTTCCCTGTAGTACAGGGAAGTCGTGTCGTCATCCTTGAGGATCTCTTCCAGGTTGAAGGTGCTGCGCTTCATGTCAAGCGGGGCAAGGATATTTTGCTCCACGTACCTGGCGTACATCTCCCCGCTGACCTTCTCTATTACTGCCCCGAGGACACCGTAGGCGTCATTTGAGTAGCTGTAATGCTCGCCTGGCTTCCCGAGCACCGTGAAATCACCTGTGCGTAAGTAGTCTATGAGCTGTGAGTAAGTGGTTACAGGCGGCCGGGCTCTCTTGACCATGGGGTCTGAAGTCTGCTTGCTATCGCTTTGAACCTGGGCCTCTCTTCTGGTGTTGTCTCTGATTCCCCATCCGAGGGCAGGCAAAGGCGGAAGGCCTGTGGTGTGCGTCAGGCAGTGGTGAGAGGTGATGTTGTCCCCTGAGTCACCCGGAACCCCAAACTCGGGAAGGAGCTTTCTTACAGGGTCGTGGACGGACATTTTGCCATCTTCACAAAGCTTCATTATGGCAGCACCGGTAAATGATTTTGTCACCGAGGCGACGCCAAAAATCGTCTTCGTGGTGACCGGGGCTCTTGTTGCCAGGTCCTTGACGCCGAACCCTTTCCTGTAGAGAACCTCATTATCATGGGCTATGCCCACCGCCAACCCCGGTATCTTGTGTTCTTCCATTAGCCTGGTTACGTATTCTTCAAACGCGGTGATCTGCGCTGTCGTGAGGCTCATTTGCATGTACCTTCCTTTCCTTGGGATTCCCTTGGACCGTTTTAGGACCGTTTCGCACCCCTGCCCTTACCGACTGCTACCCCTATCGACTGCTGCCCCTATCGACTGCTGCCCCTATCGAAGCCGGGCTGTTTCCTGATCTCGGCCGGAAAGAGCGGACATCCCCGGCTATCTACACTGATTCGGCCGCCCGTGCTTCCTCGGCTATCTACACTTGCTCGGCTATGTATCCTTGTTCGAACTCCCATAGCCACTACCCTCTTTACGTCTCTCCCATCATCAATCATCTCGCTTTTTGTCACGATGAAAGGGGCACACGACAGAGTTTGTCGGGAAGGGCTTTCGTCCGGGCGATTATGAGGATGACCGTGGCTAGGCTGGTTGCTGAATTTAAGGTAGCCAGAATTGCAGGGTTCCGCGTTTCCCTGCAAAGCACAGGCTCACTGAATCCCGAATACTGTGTCTTTCCCTCATTTCGCGGGCAAGGCCCGCCTTGCCAGGCTTTCTGTGGAACAGGGTGGCCGGGACTCCCTGCCCGGGAGGACGAGACAGTGCTGATCGGACATATTGTCCAACCTGGGCGCACCATTCCGGAGTTCCGTCCGTTTTCCTATTACAGCGGAATGACCGATCGGGCTGCCGAGATAACAAAGCAAAAACAAAAACCGCTCCTTAGAGGGCGCATCTTAGGGATTTACGATAACAAGTAAGTTTTGAGCGATAACCCTCAAGCGGTGAAAGAAAAGACCAGTCATGTGCAATGTTTGCCTGACTGGTCTTTTCTTTCTGCCACCAACTGCAATTTTCAGATTCTTATAATGATATTAAAATAATGTTTACACTCTCGAAGATCTACTACTCTACGAAGTCGCTTTGGTCTGGCCTATACTACTCTTTTATCAACGTATAGGTGTTGAACTCACCTTCCGGTGCGGAATTAAAGTAGTTAGTACCATTTAAATCGTATCTGACTGCGTAAGTAATACCGCCGCCGCCATCCCTGATTCCTTTTATTTGAACTTCACCAACTGCAGGTACGGTAATTTCCACTGGCTTATGCTTGATCATAAATGCCTCGGTAACAGGTGCGCCGTTGACTAAAACTTGAACATAATCTCCATCCTCTGCTGCATAGTCCCAGACCCAAATCTTTGTGTCATTCTGATTGTATTTATGGGTTATCGTATAATCCTGCTGACCTATGTTTTCATCCTTTGCAAGCAGTACAGTCCCTGCAGCTAATGAAGTAGATACCTTATCGGCAAGAGCATTTTTTGCAGCATCTGTCGTATTTACAGAGGGGGTTGAGCTGAAAATCATTGCCGCAACAAATAAAGCTACACATATCCCTCCAAATACTTTCAATGGCTTATCCTTATTCTTGTCGTTTTGCTTCTGAATAACTTGCGCACTTCCCGAGTCAAGGGTTGATTCCTCTTGAGGCATAAAATTCTCTTCGGTTTGATTCGATGGAATTTGTACTTCCTGATTATTATTTGTTTTTGTTGTGTCAAAAGTAGGCGTATTGCTATTTTTATTCATCGCATTCTGGATGCTTTTTTTAAAATTATTATCCATTTATATCGCCCCCAATATATTGGACTTTCTTCCTGCTAAAATAAATGCACATGAGTGCTCTGCTAACAATTATTTGACAAATCATTATGATAAAGAACAAACTGTGCCGTGATGGGTTTTGAACTTCATAACCGTAATTCAACAACATAGTAGCGATGCTCATTATAATGACGTTCGGGTACAATATTTTCACAAAAGGAAACATCCATGGTAATTTGTAGTACATTTTTCTGAATGCAGGAATCAGTAGGGATAATCCTATGAATAATCCAAATATCCCGATAAAAGTAGTCCCGATATTTGACGTCGAAAACCCTGATTCACGTATTGTATTAATATCAAAAAATAGACCTATTGGCACAAAAATAAGCATCAATAAAATCCACCACATTACAGCTAAAAAATAGATAACCGCAGCCGTATTGCCCAGCACGTTCTTTAGTTTACCCATGAATTACACCTCCTCAATATCGTCAGCTTCGATTGTTGAAAGCTCATCACGAGTTAAATCAGTATCGCTACTGAGGCGTAAGGCCTGTTTGTTAACGGAACGTTCAAGAACATTTCGTACATAACGTCCATTGCCAAAAGCCTCCTCGTGAAGAACTTTCTCAAATAAAGCAAGTAATTTCGCTTTAGCACCATCACTTAAAACATATCCTTTGGACGAATAGAGGTTGTCCGCAATAATCATCAATTCATCTGCCGAGTAATCAGGGAATTCAATGATATTGGGAAATCTTGATTTGAGCCCTGGATTCGTCTGCAGAAAATCATCCATGTTTTTGCTATATCCGGCAAGGATAACCACAAGCCGTTCCCTGTTATCATCCATTAGTTTTACGAGAGTATCGATAGCCTCTCTGCCAAAATCGTTTGTTCCACCCTGGACAAGAGAATATGCTTCGTCGATAAACAGGACTCCGTTCATCGCTTCCAAAACCTTATCGGTGGTTTTTAGCGCAGTCTGTCCTACATATCCAGCCACAAGCCCCGCCCGATCTGTTTCGACCAACTTATTTGTCTTAATAACCCCGATATTATAGAGAACATCCGCAACTGTCCGGGCAATCATGGTTTTCCCTGTTCCCGGATTGCCTTTGAAAATCATATGTAAAGTTTGTGCGTTATCAACCGGAAGACCCATTTTCTTGCGTTCGCTCTGCATTCTGAGTCGAGCGTACAGGCTCCGAACATAATTTTTTACATCTGTTAACCCGACTACCGATGAGAGTGCTTTTTCAAGGTCAAATGTATGCGCGCTTGCATGACTGACCTCAATATCTTCGGGGATTATTTCAGTAAGCCCTTCCTTCGATATGTCCTCAACAGAAGCTATCCTTGCCGACTGATTCCGCATAATTTTCTCAATCATATTCCTTACCATGCGCCCATTCCCCGAATGTGCTGTTGAAGTTTTGTGAGCAAGAACAATCTGATCCCGGAGAACATCTTTTGCTTCTTCAGTTATTGTAAAACCCTTTACAGAAACCATGTTCAAAGCAATAGTGTATAAATCATCGGGTTTATAATCAGGAAAATCAATAACTAAAGGGAAACGGGATTCAAGACCGGAATTTGATTTTACAAAATCCGCCATTTCTTTCTTATAGCCTGCCAATATGACTACAATTTCACCGCGATAGTCTTCAATCAGCTTAACCAGCGTATCGATTGCTTCTTTACCGAAGTTTCCGTTATCGCTGCTGAGTGCGTAGGCTTCATCAATAAACAAAACGCCGCCTAAAGCATTTCGGAATACCTCTTCTGTTTTTTTAGCCGTTTGCCCGACATACTCCGCCACAAGGCCTCCCCGATCAGTCTCTATCAAATGTCCTTTCTTTAACAGTCCCATATCTTTAAACATGGAGGCAACAACCCGCGCAATCGTTGTCTTGCCAGTACCGGGATTGCCCGTAAAAATCATATTGAGAGATTGCGTCGAGTCAACTACAATACCAGCTTTTCTTCTTTTTTCGTTGGCAACCAGAAGCCGATA
>JAPXLN010000014.1:0-44752 GCA_033809515.1 Bacillota bacterium | reverse complement strand
AAGGGCAAAGTGACTTTCGGGACCCTTTTCGCTTTCATTAACCTGCTAAATTACGTCTCTTTCCCCATTCAGGAATTGCCCCGCGTCCTCGGCGAAATCGCTTCGAAGTCAGCCGCCCTGGAACGTGTCCTGGAAATCCTGGACTTGCCTGTGGAAAGAGAGGACGGGGAATCTTGTGAGTTTGACGTCAACGCTCCGGTTGTGGAGTTTCGAAATGTGACGTTTTCTTACCCTGGAACCAGAACTCCGGCGCTAAGGGATGTCAGTTTTGCTGTCGAGCAGGGAGAGAAAGTCGCCTTTGCAGGGTCCAGCGGCTCCGGCAAGAGCACAATACTGCGGCTTCTTCTCGGCGAATATGACCCAGACCAGGGTTCCATCTTTGTGGGCGGCCACGACATCCGCAAATGGTCACTGAAGAGCCTGCGCTCGCGCTTCGGCAAGGTCAGCCAGGATACCTACCTGTTCCCCTACTCGGTTACTGAGAACCTTACTCTGGGGCTGGCAGTTCCTTCCTCCACAGAAGTCAGTGCGGCCGCCGAAATCGCCTGCGCCGACGCTTTTGTGCGCGAACTGCCTGACAGCTACGACACTCCTCTCGGTGAAATGGCAAGCAGACTGTCCGGAGGAGAGCGCCAGCGCCTATCGTTGGCGCGAGCTATCTTGAGGAAACCCCAGGTCCTCCTCCTGGACGAGGCAACTTCGGCCATGGACTACGACCTGGAACGCAAGGTGCTCACAGGCCTCAAAGACACGCTGGAAGGCGTTACGACGCTGGCAATAGCTCACAGGCTTTCTACCATTGCCGGCGCCAAGTGCATATATGTCCTGGAGGACGGCTCTATCGTTGAGAGCGGAGACCATGCTTCTCTCATGGAATCACAGGGCCGCTACGCAAGTCTGCATGCTCAACAGACTGCCGGACAGAGTCCGGGCCAAATTCCTGGCCAGAGTCCCGGCCAAACTTCGGGCCCGGGCTCTGAGGAAGACCCGCGGCCATGCCGGGAAGCAAAATGCGAGACAGGCGAAGAAGGAGGGAGGCTCTGATGCCAGAACACATACGGGCTGACAGAGACTTGACCAATGACAGCCCCAAGCCCAGGCAGGGAAAGATGGAAGGCGGCCCCCCGGGGCACACTAAGGCTGCTGAGAGAAAAGCCCAGAGGGCTGCCAGGTTAGATACCCTTCGCCGGCTGTTTTCCTATGTAAAGCCCTACTATGCCGATTACTCTATCGGAATTTGCGGTGTGGCCACGGCCAACCTGGTCCTCAACATCTTTTTCGCCTGGATGCTCATGGCGTTCACCCGCGGAGCCGTAGCTATAAGCTCCCGGCTCATATTGACCTCAGTGCAAGTTATGGCTCTGGCAATGCTGGCCGGAGGAATCCTTGTGTTTTTCACCGGCCGGAAACTGATTACTGCTACGACCAAAGTCACCGGCGATATCAGAGACGCTTTCTTCCATCATGTCCTGGGCATGCCCATAGCGGAGATTGAAAGCCGGCACTCAGGTGACCTGCTATCCAGAGGGACCAACGACGTCAGACTGGCCGGCTCTACCTTTAGCGCAGGATTCCAGATGCTCGCCAACACCATGATGGCAGGCCTGGGAGCAGCCGCATACATGATCGTGCTCGACCCAAGACTCGGCCTGCTGGGAATTGCGGCCTCCTCCCTGCCGCTGGTAGGCAACCTTCCGTTCGTGTCACCTCTTCACAGGGCCGCCAAGGAACTCCAGGAGCAGCGAGCTAATCTAGCGGCCCGGTTTTCAGACCTCATCCAGGGCGCCGAGACAATCCGGACCCTCAACCTCTCTGAATCTATGTGCCTGCGGGTAGGTGAAGCTTGCACAGAAGTCCGGAAGGCCGGAGTGACTCAGGCATGGCTGGAGGCAGGCCGGTCGGCGGCCAGTCGCCTGACATCCCTGGGAAATACAGTTTTCATTGCCTATGGAGCTTACTGCGCGATCCTTGAACCTACCCTGCTTCCGGCGGTGGTCGCAATGGTACAGCTCATGAACCCGGTCAGGAATTTGTTCGCAGGAATCGGCGCCACCGTGGCAGGAATTCAGGCTAACCTGGCTGCCGGCGATCGCGTCCTTGAGGTTCTGGACATCCCGGCTGAACCGACCTTCTACGAGGCAGCGGGCCTAACTCCGCCGGTTGAAAGCACGCCTGTGGAAGCACCCCTCGCTGAAGCCCTACCAGAACTCGAGGACCTGCCGAAACCTATGCCCATGCCTGCCATAGCAGTCGAAGGTCTGACGTTCAGATACCCTGATGGCCACGAAAATGCACTGGAGCAAGTTTCCTTTGCCGTTCCCAAAGGCAAGACACTGGCGGTAGTAGGACCCTCAGGCAGCGGCAAGACGACCCTTTTCAAGCTCCTCTTGGGCTTGTATCCCCCCGATTCCGGCGACATTCTCGTGGAAGGCAAGAGTCTGTTTCACACGGACCTTGAATCCTGGCGCCAGAAGTTTTCTTACGTTCCACAGGACGCCTTTCTCTTCTCTGGCTCAGTTCTGGATAATGTACGTGCCAGCGGAGGCACGCTGAAAGCCCCTGATGGGGGTCCCAGCCAGGACCCTACCGGAGACCCCAGGGAGAACTCTACTAGGGAGCCCAAGGACCTCCATAGAGACCCCCGCGAACCCTCCTTGCCGCTTACAGAAAACGAAGAGATTTGGGGTGCGCTGCGAATGGCTCACGCAGATGGTTTCGTCTTTGAGCTTCCTGACGGGATAGAATCACACGTGGGCGAAAGAGGCTCCAAACTGTCAGGAGGACAGCGACAGCGCATCGCCATTGCCAGGGCCGTCCTGAAAGATGCACCGGTTCTCCTGCTTGATGAGGCCACCTCGTCCCTGGATACCGAGTCGGAAGACCTGGTTCAGGAAGCCTTGCAGGCCCTGATGGCCAATGGCACGTGTATAGTGATCGCCCATAGACTATCTACTGTTCAGAATGTACACGAGATTGTCTACATGGAGGAAGGCAGAATAGTAGAGCGTGGCACCCATGCAGAGCTGATGGCCTATCCAGGTTCCAAGTACAGAAACCTTGCAGAGCAAGACTTGTCTCGGACGTAAAGCAATAGGGAAACACGAAACCAAAGAGCAGGCCTGATGTCATCTGTGATTCACCATCTGAGCCTGCTCTTCTGCAGTCAATGGCCTTTACTTCGTAAAGTCAACCGGGGGCACTTCGTGAGCTCCAGGACTAGCCTCAAAGTAGTTTCTGGCCGAGAAGCCGGCAATCCTGGCCAGGATCACAGTAGGGAACTGCTTGACTCTGGCGTTGAAGTCCCTGACCTTCTCGTTGTATCTCATTCGCTCTGTGGTAAGCCTGTTCTCCGTGCCCGACAGTTCGTCCATGAGCCTGGCAAACTGCGCGTCGGCCTTGAGTTCCGGGTAGCGTTCCACCACCACAAGCAGCCTTGAGATGGCCGATTCCATTTCAGAAGCTGCAGCCGCCCTATCGTCTACCGTACCTGCCCCTCCCAGTTTGGCCCTGGCATCAGCAACTGCCTTAAAGACATCCTCCTCATGCTGAGCATAGCCTTTGACCGTTGCCACAAGGTTAGGGATCAGGTCATACCTGCGCTGAAACTGATTTTCCACCTGTGCCCACTGGCCGTCGATGTCTTCATTGTCTCTTACTAGAGAGTTGTAGCCCCCTATGCCCCACACCAACACAAGGGCAGCGACTCCAAGTACGGCCAGCAAAATCGAGAATGATCTCTTCATTCAAACTCCCCTCCATTCGCCAATAGACACCTGGCTGCCACAATCTGCTCTCCTCATGCTCCCGCCCCGGCCATACCATGTGCCCCGGAGCGTGGCCACTGCCGACCTTATCACCACTTCCGGCCTGCCCCGCCGCCGCCGCTGCGACCGCCGCCAAACCCTCTTGGAGCCCTGGGACCTGAGAATCCCCCGGTCCGGCGAGATCCGCCACCCCTCAGACCTCTGCCTAACCCTCCACCCATAAAGGGCCCCGGGCCCGATGCCCCTCCTCCGCCGGGACGCATAATCTTTGGCGTCTTGTACTGCTCTTCTTTCTTATAGCCGCATCTCGGGCAATACAGGGTCTTCACAGCGAGGCCCCCCAGAGCATAGGTTGCGCCCTGGATTACTCGGTCCGTGACATTAAGCCTTGCTTTGCAGGCAGGACAACGCTTCTTTCTGACGGCAAGACGCGCAACCATCCCTGCTATCAGGGCAGGCACCAGAAAACCCCACCACGGTACCCTGTAGGGATCGACCCGGGGTGACTGTTGGCTGCCGTTCGGGGTCTTAACCACCAACTTAACACCTGCATCATCGGCAGCATACTGAGCAGCTTTCCACAGCCCTTCATACAAACCTTCTCCGTACTTATCAAGCCTGAAATAGGGCACCATCTTGTCCAGACATTCGCCGGCCCGCCCGTCGGTTATCACAGCCTCAAGACCGTACCCAACTTCCATGCAAAGGTCACGGTCTTTCATTGATAGCAGGACCAGGAGACCCTTGTGTTCGTCCTTCCCACCTATCCCCCACCGCTCGTACAGGTTGGCAGCGTACATCCTGAAGTCTTCGTCACCATGATCCTTGACGATGGCAATGGCAAACGTAACGCCTGTTTGCTCCAGAACCGCATCGATCAAGGCATCGAGTCTAGCTACATGATCGTCCGAAAGCACCCCGCAGTAGTCATTGACGTTCCCTACCGGCTTGGGATACTGAGGCGCTGAATACCCTACGGTTCCCAGGGCGACAACCGCTATCAGAGTGATTGCCAACGCAAATGTGAGTGCTTTCTTGCGCCCCCAGACGGATTTCGCCTTGTATCTCAACAAACCGGTCACTCCTTGCCCCTTACGATTGTCTCTTCCGTTACCCGCAACCCGATTCCCCCAAACTCCATCCTAACATTACGGCACCCGGCAGGGTAAGGTCTGAAGCGCACCAGATCAACTGCAGCCTGTTCTTGCTTACAATCTGGTCATGGGGGGAAACTCGGGGCAGGAGGGAAGTCGCTTTGTGGTAATATAAGGCAGCGCATTCCTGAAGGGGGTATCCTCTATTTCCTCGTTCAGCATCGTAGGGCAACTCATAGAGGACGTGATCTGGGACGCACGGCTGAGTCCGACTGCAAAGACTGCATACTTCTGGCTCAAGAACACGAGGACACGTGGTTCTGCTTCGAAGCTTTCTGTCAGCGCGCCGAGCAACTCAGCGCCACCCCATCACACCGATCACGGCAATCACATAAGTTACAGGATTTTGCTCAGGAAGGCCCGGGTTCTTGCATGTCTGGGACTTCCGAAAACCTCTTCCGGCGAGCCCTGCTCGACCACTAGCCCGTTGTCCAGAAACACCACCCTGTCAGCGACCTCGCGGGCAAAGCCCATCTCGTGGCTTACCACCACCATAGTCATTGCCTCCTGAGCCAGTTCCCTCATGACAGCCAGGACCTCCCCGATCATCTCAGGATCCAGGGCCGAGGTAGGCTCGTCAAAAAGCATCAGTTTCGGACGCATCCCCAGGGCTCGCGCTATGGCCACCCGTTGCTTCTGCCCACCGGACAGCTGGCCGGGATACGCATCCTTTTTGTCACTGAGTCCTACCTTATGAAGCAGGGCGTCTGCCCGACTATTTGCTTCAGATTCCGACATGCCCAGGACATGAGTCATGGCCAAAGTGACATTGCGCAGGACTGAAAGATGCGGAAACAGGTTGAACTGCTGAAAGACCATGCCGACCGAGCGCCGGATAGAGTTTATGTCCGTACCCCTGTCATCTAGATCAACGCCGTCAATAATCACATGACCCGAGGTAGGCGTTTCCAGGCCGTTGATGCACCGCAAGAGTGTGCTCTTGCCAGAACCGCTTGGGCCGATGATGACGACTACCTCACCTTTCTGTATATCAAGGTCAATCCCCTTGAGAACGTGGAGAGGCCCAGACTGGAGAGCCCCAGACTGAGTCTCCCCAGACCGGCGAGACCTGGGCTCAGGAGACCCAAACTGCTTGTGGAGGTTTCTAATTGTGACCACGGCTTTTCAGACTCCTTTCCACCCTGCCAAGAAGCCGGGTAAAGGTGAGCGTCAACGCAAGGTAGATTAGAGCTACCGTGAAGTACGCCTCAAAAGCCTTGAAAGTCGAACCCACCATCATCCTCGCCCTGAGCATCAGTTCTTCCATGCCAATCACTGATACCAGGGCAGACTCCTTCAAAAGAGCAATGAACTCGTTGCCCATGGCCGGCACAACCCGCCTGAGAGCCTGGGGCAGTATGACAAGCCGCATGGCCTGACCGTAATTCATGCCCAGGGAGCGCGCCGCCTCCATCTGCCCTGGCTCAATAGACTCAATTCCTCCCCTGTATATCTCAGCAATGTAGGCTGCTGAGTTAAGGGTTAGAGCAACAAGGGCGTTCAGGGCGCCGACGGGCTTGTACTTGAGCATCTGCGGCAGCCCGAAATGAATCAGGTAGACCTGAGCAAGAAGAGGCGTCCCCCTGACAAAGTCAATGTACCAGCCACACGGGATTCGACAGGCCGGGTTCTGACTGATCCGGCCAAGGGCAAGGAAAAGCCCCAGCACGGCACCTATAAGAAAGCTCATCAGGGTGAATCTGACCGTAATGCCCACGCCAGACAAGAGAAACGGCAGATAACGCACAACCACTCCAACGTCAAAAGTCACTTTTCCGCTCTTCCCTTCCTTGACCAGCCTGTCTGGGGCTGGGTCCGTGTGGCCCGCAGGACCGCTTCGCGCACTGCGGCCCTCCTTGCGGCAGAGAGCTTGCGCGAAGGGCCTTGCGGGCCCCCAGGACATGCTCGAGCAGATAGCCCGGAGCCTACTTTTTCCCGAAATACTTCTCATAGATCTCGTCGTACTTCCCGTTGGCTTTGATCGTGGCCAGCCCCTTGTTCACCATCTCGTGAATGTCCTTATCCTGCTTACGCATGGCAATACCGTAATACTCAACAGTAAAAGCAGGTTCAGGAATGAGGACCTTGTCATCAGGGTGGTTCTTCAGATACTCCTGAATTACAGGAAGATCACTGATAACAGCGTCACATCCGCCCGTCTTGAGCTCATTGAACACATCAGCGGCGTTCTCCAACCGCTTAATGGTAAGCCCCGGCTTCTCCTCTTCCTTAAAGGCTGCGTCCAGCTTCTGCGCGGCAAAGTCGCCTGTAGTGCTAATCTGGACAGCCACCGTCTTACCTGCAAGGTCAGCAATAGCCTTAATAGACGACCCTTCCTGAACCGCCCAGGCCTGGCCCGAGGTGAAATACGGATCCGAGAACGCCACCTCCAAGACCCGCTCATCAGTAATCGTCATGCCAGACACAACCAGGTCCACTTCCTCCGTCTGCAAAGAAGGGATCAGACTGTTCCAGTCAAGGTTCTTATACTCAACCTCAAAACCCGCAGCCTTAGCTACAGCCTTGATAAAGTCCACGTCAAACCCCTTAAGATTTCCCTTGTCGTCGGTGAACTCAAACGGAGCAAAAGTCGCTTCCCCTGCGGCGACCAGCTTCAAAGTCTTTCCGTCAGGCCCGGTCTCCTTCTTGGCGCACCCAGGCAGCGCCAACACAGTCCCCAATAACGCAACCAACCACACGTACACAACTGCTTTCTTCAATTCCGGTCATCTCCTCCGCATAATCATGCAAAGCCACGAATGCGTATGTATTCGCTATCCTAAGCGGAATTCCTTCTGCCGCGTATGGAAAATCACTGAAAAACCAAACGTGAAAAAAACCCAGTTAGCGTTTTAGGGGTTGGGAAACAACTAGCTCCGAGCAAACTGCCTGATAGCAGGTACCGGGGCGTGCGGCACCCGGATTCTAGTTACCCCCCAAGCGAAAGACAAAAAAGGGGCGGTGCAAGGCTGCGCAACCGCCCAGGTTAACCCAGAAACCCGCCAAAATCCATTCAAAGGATTATGCAGATTAGACTTCCGGAACCCTCGTTAACCACCCTTCCCAGGGTATCCTGCATCTTCTGCCTAACATTCTCGGGCATCCTGGATATCTTCCCCGTAACCCCTTCCAGAACCAAATCCTTCAGGGCTTTCCCGAAGAGGTCAGTTGCCCATATCTTCTTGGGGTCATCTTCGAACTTCTCCATCAGGTAAGAGACCAGTTCCTCGCCCTGCTGCTCAGTCCCTATAACGGGGCTTACCAGAGTATCAACGTCGGTCTTAATCATATGGATGGCAGGTCCCGTGGCGCGAAGCCTGACTCCGTAATTCCTGCCCTGCTTCACCATCTCGGGCTCTTCAAAAGACATATCTTCCAACCTTGGCTCCACAATTCCATAGCCGGTCTCCTCCAGTTCCCGTAGAGCCAACTCAAACCTCTCATAAGTACGCTTGGCGTGGATTAAGTCTGCCACAAGCCCAAGTACATCGGCCTTGTCGATCATGGTGACTCCGGCCCTCTCCCCGACCACCTCAAGAAAAGCTTCCTCAGTGGTCTCCAGGTTCATTACGGCTACGCCTGTAGCCATATCGACCTTCTCCACGTTCACCTGGGCCACATGCTCGGCCGCACCAAGACGCAAGACGCACCCGTCGATGTCCCGAACCCTTTTTACCGCCGAGACCGCATCTCTGATGCTGGCATCCAGATCTGCCCTGAGCCAGTGAGATATCCCCAGAGTCTGAACCCATTTCGGTATCCGGACAGTTATTTCTTTGACCGGGAACTCATACAGAACCTGCTCCATAATCAGCACAATATCGTCGTGGTTCAGTTCCAGGCAGTTAGCCGGGATAACCGGGACTCCGTACTCCCCTTCCATATCTACGGCCAGATCTGAGACTTCCTTGGAATATGGATCCAGCGAATTCAGGATGATCACAAAGGGCTTACCAAGCTCCAGGAGCTTCTCAACCACCCTTTTCTCCGGCTCAACGTAGTTGTCGCGCGGAATATCGATGATGCTCCCGTCGGTTGTAACCACAATTCCAATGGTAGAATGATCAACGATGACTTTCTCTGTACCTATTTCCGCTGCCTCCGTAAAGGGGATGGGCTCTTCAAACCAGGGAGTCCTGACCATCCTGGGGTGACCGTCTTCCACGTAGCCCTGTGCGCCTTCTACAGGATACCCGGTGCAATCGATAACTTTCACGTTCAGCGCAAGGCTGTCCTTGATGTCTACCGGGACTGCGTCCTCCGGCACAAACTTCGGCTCTACAGTCATTATGGTTTTGCCCGCCCCGGCTTGAGGCATAGCATCTATGGTCCGCTGCTTGTCATACAGGTCGGTAATGTTCGGCAGCACGAAAAGCTCCATGAATTGATGAATGAAGGTAGATTTCCCGGTACGCATAGGACCCACTACACCTATATAGATATCACCGCCTGTACGCTCTGCGATATCCGTGAAGATGTCAAACTTCTCCACCTGCTTTTCCCCCCCTTAGCACCTTCGAATTATCTATATGCGAGGACAATCGGTAACTTGACCACGCCAAAACGTCTATCACCATAAGTTCTGCGTTTTAGATGCTCTAATACGTATGATTGAGGAAAAGCCGATAGAACAAACTCTCGTCATGCAGCCACGGCATGCTGTTATGCGGCCTGGTGTCAGAAGGTGCCCGGCTCCCCATCGCCGCCGGGGAAGTAGGACTCATGCTCAGGGCGCCTGGCCCTATCCATAACCTCACGAAGGCCGGTCCGCACAGGCAGGTTCTCATAGAGGATTCTGTAGACTACTTGCGTAATAGGCATAGACACCTCATACTCGTTAGCCAGTTTGACTGCGCTCCTAACAGTGTCCAGCCCTTCAACAGTGTAACCTGTCCGGTCTATAAACGACCGGATAGACTCACCGCGACCTACCGCGATGCCGGCCTGTCTGTTTCTTGACAGATGGCCTGTAGCTGTAAGGACAAGATCGCCAATGCCCGAAAGGCCCGCAAAGGTCAAGGGGTTTGCTCCAAGGGCCACCCCCAGCCTGGTTATTTCAGCGATCCCGCGGGAAATCAAGGCAGCCTGGGCATTGTACCCTGCCTCCATCCCCTCAACCATCCCCGTAGCTATAGCTATTATGTTTTTCAGAGCGCCGCCCAGTTCAACACCGGTTAGGTCCCAGTGAGTATAGACCCTGAGATAAGGAGTCACAAATGCAGATTGTGCCTGCATCCTGGCATGGCGACCTTCTCCGGCCACTACGGTTGCAGCAGGAAGCTTGTCCGCAATCTCCGCCGCGAAATTGGGCCCTGATATTGCAGTCACCCTCTGGGCAAGAGACGGCTCAGCCTGACACCATACTTGAACCGGACGTCTTAGGGTTTCCGGATCCAGTCCCTTGGTAGCGCTCACAAGCAAGCAATCAGAGGGAAGAAGCGGCGCAAAGGCGCCTGCAACCTCGGAAACTCCGACCGAGGGTACCGCAGAAACAACCACTTCAGCGCCGTCTACAGCCTCCCTGCCATCGGACGTTGCCGAGACTGTGTCTGCAAGAGCTTTTCCGTACAGGTTCAATGAGCGCTTCTTCTCGTTGATCTCTCTGACTACCTTGTCATGGCGGTCCCAGAAAACGACCCTGTATCCGTTGTCTGACAGCACCATTCCCAGGGCCGTTCCCCACGCGCCGGCCACTATCACACAAGCTTTCTTCATTGGGTCGTCCTCTCCTTATTGAACGTTAGCTTGTTTTCGGTTCCTGACAAAAGCCTTCGAATGTTGCTCCGGTGCTGATACGTAATGGCCAGTGCCAACCCGAGGACGATAAGCCTGTCTACTGTACCGTAATCAGGAGTCAACGAGAAAAGCAGGGCGCTCCAGACCCCGGCAAGGCTCCCCAGGGAAACATAGCGGCTGACAGTAACGACAAACAAAAACACCACGGCAGAAAAAAAAAGCAGCCACGGAAACGCCACAAGAGCAACTCCCGCCGTTGTTGCTACGCCTTTTCCGCCTCTGAATCTCAAAAAAACGGACCAGTTATGGCCCGCCACAGCTAAAGCTCCTGCCAGAACAGCTCCGGGCCTGCCCAGTCCCAGACAGCGAAGACCCAGGTACGCCGCAAGGGCTCCTTTTCCCATGTCAAGCAGCAATACAGGGACTGCATACCGTAACCCAAGAGCCCTTAGGACATTGGTTGCCCCTATGTTGCCGCTTCCTTGCTTGGTAATGTCTATCCCGGCGATCCGGGCGGCCAGGTAGCCAAAAGGCACCGCACCCATAAGGTAACTCAGCAGACAGATGCCTATTTCCATAGAGCAATCCTCATCCTTCTTGTTTTTTTCTCCTGCGGGGCCTGAATTCCATGACTATAGGAACGCCGGTAAACCCAAATCTACGGCGAATCTGTCCCTCGAGATAGCGTCGATACATATCACTGACCGCAGACGGATCTTTCACAAAGAACACCATACGGGGAGGTTTGACCTCGACCTGGGTCCCATAATAGAATTTGGCCCGCTGGGGAGGGCGGCTAACTTCAGTGGCCTCCATCAGAAAGTCGTTGAGAACCGCCGTTTCAATGCGCTTTGCATACTCTTCGTAGACAGCCAGCACCGCAGGAATAACCTCGTCGATGCCCTGGCCTGTTGCGCATGAGGTGAAAACCACATTAGAGTAACCGATAGGCCTGCACTGGTGCAGCACAGCCGCCCGGAACTGCTCCCTGGTGGTGTCCGCATGAAGGCCAAGATCCACTTTGTTCACAACAATGACCGACCCTTTTGCGTTGCGGGCTATGTACCCTGCAATTCTCCGGTCCTGTGCAGTAGGCGCTTCCTGTCCGTCCACCATAAGTATTGCCACATCACATCGTTTCACAGCCCCAAGCGCCCGCCCTACAGCCAACTCTTCCAACTTGTCGCCGATGGCCGTAGGTCTTCGAAGTCCCGCCGTGTCTATGAGCACCAGGTCAGTGCCGCCAAACGTGAAAAGAGTATCAACAGCGTCAACGGTTGTGCCCGGACGCTGAGACACGGTCATCCTTTCGTCTCCCAGGATTGCGTTTGCCAGAGACGACTTACCTACATTGGGTTTGCCTACGATGGCAATGCGGATAGGAGGGGCTGCCTCGTCGGAAGGCACCCTCAGGCCGCCGAAGCCGGCTTCTTCCACCCCGGCTGACTCTGCCTCCGCTTCTGCGGGGCCGGCCCCTGCATCATTGGCCATAATCTCAAGAATGCGATCAAGGAGGTCTCCCACACCCATACCATGCAAGGCCGACACAGGAAATACGTCCTCAAACCCCAGTTCGTAGAACTCCATGGCCTTCTGGTCGACATGAGCTGCATCGCACTTGTTTGCAGCAACCACCAGGGGAATGCTCCTCCGGCGCAATAAGTCGGCGACATTAAGATCCTCGGAGGTCAGACCAGCGCGAGCGTCGACCACAAGAATCAGGGCGTCGGCTTCAGTCAGGGCCTGTTCTACCTGAGACCGGATGGCCTGAACCATATCATCTGAAGACCCCAGGTCCAGACCTCCCGTATCAAGCAGCGTAAACTCTCTTCCCAGCCACGAGCATGTTCCGTACAGCCTGTCCCGGGTGACGCCGCTTTCCTTGTGAACAATGGAAGCTCCGGCGGAAACCATGCGGTTAAACAGCGCCGACTTCCCTACATTGGGCCGTCCCACTATGGCCACAGTAAATCTTTTGGGCATATTGTGTCTCCTATAAAGCTTTCTCTGATTCAAGCTCCTCCGAGAGCCTGGACACCTTCTACCAATCCCCCGGGAGTGGGATCCGTTACAAACACCGAAAGGCCGGTAACAGCCTGAATATGGTCAGGCGTCATGCCATCTAGGAAGGTTCCGCCGGCAAGGGCTACCGATGGCACCAAGATGGCCTTGTACTTTTGCCCGTGTTGCCGGGTCTCGTCTTCACTGCGTAGGAACTTCAAGACCGACGCCAGGATATCCTGCCCGGTAAGGAGCCCGGCTACAGTCACGCTGTCTCCGAAGAACACATTAGGCACCTTGCAGACTGACACAACCGGGCCAAGCCCAAGGTGTTCGATGCCCCGCTCTATCTCCGGAGCGGCTAGCATGCCTGTGACAGCTATGCACTTACCATCCGTCTTCTGTTTGCCAAGGTCTGCCGGTGCGGTCTTTAAGGAATGCCTGAAGTCGGGCACCATGCCTATTCCGTTCTCGTATTGGTGAAATTCACCGTAATACTCATATGGCGGAAAATCCCGGCCTGCAAGAAGATACAGCTCGTCAGCGCCGTAGACCCAATGATCCTCTCTCCTGGCTGACATCTCCCGGGCAAACCTCTCAATGAGGTCAAGGACCTGACCGGCCCAAGGCCGGTCGCCACGGGGAGAGGGAATGTCTTTTCTGTAGCGGGTATACACTGCCGGGACTACGCCAACGGATACTACCGCGTCGCCCAGGGAGTCCAGATCCTGCAAGGTCCTCTCAAGGACCGGTCCGTCGTTGATGCCTCGCAGGAGCACTATCTGGATGTGCAGGCGAATCCCTATGCCCGCTAAACGTGACAGATGCTCCATAATGCAGGCAGCCTCGGGGTTTCTCATAAGCTTGACTCGTACATCCGGAGAGGTGGCGTGGACCGATACCCTGAGCGGAGACAGCCGCTGTTCCTCCAGGCGCGCCCAGTCTTCTTCGTCTAAGTTTGTAAGTGTAATGAAGTTACCCATCAAAAAGGACAACCGGTAGTCATCGTCCCTTATGTGCAGAGGCTCTCTCATGTCTTTTGGGATCTGGCGTATGAAACAAAAAACACAATTGTTGCGACATGTCTTTATCTGGTCAAATATGGGGTTTTCAAAGGTGATTCCGAGATGGTCGTCAGGGTCTTTTTCAATCTCAATAATCCGTTCAGGACCTCTGGGGGTAACCACATGGAGGGCAACCTCGTCTTCTGTAGCGTAGAACCTGAAATCAAGTTCATCACGAAGTAGGTTTCCGTTTACCGAGATGATCCTATCCTGTGGCCTAATGCCTACGTACTGTCCCAGGCTGTCTGTTTCAACCTCCAGTACAGTCCCTGGTGTTAGCTGATAACGCCGCCCTACCGTCAACCCAGATAACCTCCCCTTTCCGCTGCTTTTCATTATCCTTCCACCCGAGAGACAGGTCAAGACAGGCGTCAATTGCCACCTTCATAAGCGGGACTCTTCCGGCCAAGGATTCCCCAATGATCTTTCTGCCGGGGTTTACAAGGCGAAACCTTCTGGACAGAAAGCCGCCCATTCTGGACCGGGAATCCAGGAACCCTCTTACACTGCACATGCACGCAAAAGACTCCGGCGATGCAACCTCGATCAAGTCGCATACGGCTAGCTCCATGGGCTTGGAGAGCCAGCCTGTTCCAAGGGCATATACTTCCGTGCCCCAGGGATCCACGCCGATCTTAAGGGGAACTCCTATGTCGCCTGACCCTCTCCGGTCGAACCCAGGCAAGTCACATATGCCCAGACCGGCTGCGGCCTTTCCGGGTGAAGCCTGAGGGCAGTTTGCCCGCATTAACCCCAGGTGAAGACATGCGGCGACCACAGAAGCATGGGTACCTGCATAGCAAGTGTAGAACAGCCGCCTGGAAACCGGCGGGCGGGCCTGTTGGAGTTTTGCAGGCCCCTCAGACCCTGCGGGCCGGCGCAAGTCCTGCGAGCATGTGGGCCTGTAAAGGCCCAAAACATTCTCTGCTATTTTGGCTGCCAGCGGAGATGGCGCAAAACCCCAGGCAAGGTAGATGTGGTCGTACTCTGCCCCCAGGCACCTTGCCCCCAGGCCCCTTGACCCTTCCACAATCTTGGGTGAGCTCGCCCCGCTAACCATGCTCATGAGCTTGTCGATGGCGTCCTGCCTCCGTTTTGCCAGTATGAAAACAGGGATCAATGTTTGACCACAACAAGCACGCCATCGCCGAGATCGTGGACGACTCCCTGGAGGATGCGGCTAAGGTAAAGAGCCTTTTTCTGCCTGGCCCCGTCATCTTCCGCAAGAAACGCAGGGACTCCGTGGACCTTGCCCAGATCGTCGACGATGGCGCATAATACAAGTTTTTGGACTGTGATCTCCATTTGAAGTCATCTCCTGATCACCGGTTCCTGATCACCGGACTTGTCCGGCTCTGGACTTGTAACCTCTGCCTTTAGCAGATTCCAGAACGACGATTCGCCGGATCAACTCCAAAAACGCCGCCGGGTCTTTGGTCATAGGCATAAAGTAGACGGCAACCCTCCCCGTCCGGATGTCACGCTTTGCCATAGGTGTGAACTCTGGCGTATCGAGATCCCGGCGAACCCCGAGGATTGCTGCGATATCGTGAAGGATTGCCTGGCGCTGTCCTGCACTGGCCAGTGTATCCGCGGCGCTGGGGGTTTTCGGAATCAGCATGGCTCCAAGGGCGTTCTCTGAGACAAACTCCCTTGACTCTTTAAGGCCGATGCTGAACATGAGCACGTCTGCAACGTAGAGGTCGGCACCTTTAAAGTGAACAGGGGCGATTTCTGCCCTGACGCTTTGGCCCAGACGCTCGGTCCGCATCAATACAGCTCCCAATCCAAAGGCAAGGCTTCCGAACAAAAGACCCGCCCAAATAGACCCGCCTATTTCATAGCCTGCGGATCCTGAAACTGCCACGAAAATGACTATGTAATACCTGGCCTCAAAGACTCGGGCAATGCCTTCAATGTAGTCAGAGCCTCGGGGTACGAGTTCGTTATCTTCCATGGCTTTGAGGGAGTCTCGCTCCATGCTGCGGATCTCCCTGAACTGCTGAGCCACGAGAAGAAAGAAGGTAACGGCCGTCCATTCTCTTTCAAGGAGTGCCGGAATTGCCACTGCACCTGCCAGGGCAGCGATGATCCCCAAGAACAGATGGCTGGTGTACCCGTGAGGGTACGTGGGATACTGCCGGTAATCAGACCGCAGAAAAGCTACCCTGGCAAGAACCCCGAGGAGGAACCCTAAGGTGATGCTCTGGCTGTGAAAGACTTCCATTTCAGCTCCTGCCGGTCCGTGTGCCTCCCGGGCTGTTGCCTTCTGAATTGTCGCCTTCTGAATTGCCGCCTTCTGGACCGCGCGTTCCTCCGCCGCCTACGCGCACTCCTCCCGAACCAAACCATCCCATGATCTTGGCCCGCATTTCCTCCCAACTACCCGTAGATACCCACAGATAGACAAAGATCGCAGCTACTGTCACCCCAAGGAGCCAGCCTATGGCAGTGCCTGTGGTTTTCCCTCCAGGGGCGCCTACAATGCCCAAGAACTCCGGAATGATTCCCGCAATCAAAGCGACGCCTGATTCGGCTGCTTCCCTGGAGGTCTTTTCGGTCCCTACCTCAAGGAGAAGCGCCCTTTGGGAAAGATCCTGATTGAAGTCGGCCTTTCCAAGGAGTATCCCCTTAATAAGTCCTGGATACTTGCTGTTGACTGCGTCCTTCAGGCGCCTTGCAAAATCCTGGTTGGCGCTCATCCGTGGGTTGGTGCGCCCTACAACGATCATCACTCTGGCCACTTCCCTGCCGCCTTCCTGCTTGAGATACGGCTCAGCCGGTCCGGCATCACGATGGACATCAAAGAGCGCCACAGGTCCTTGCTTGAGGAGCTGGGCGGCAGTCCTTCTGGACCTGTCATAGGCTCCCGCGTCGTGAGGGTCGTGAGGGGTCGTATCGTGAACAACCTTCACTCCCTTGTCTGCCAGTCTGTCTGCCATAGCCTTGCCTACTGACACAACACCCCCTTTTCCGGGAGTTGAGTCTGTCCCATCAGTAGGAATGTACGACTCGTCGGTATGTGTATGGTAGATCCCCACAGTCCCCTTGGCCCCTTTGTCCTTGGCAGCTGCCTGGCCCACCGGGATAAGAGACAGAGCTTCTGCAGGACCCAGGGTTCTGGCAGTAGCTACATCGCCGGAGATTCGTTCTATGGAGTACCTGATATCGTTTTCGGAGATGAACTCATCTCCAACGTGAAGCATGTGGCCTGTGGTTAGAATGGTCTCGGCGTTCTCATCAATGACCGAGAAATAGCCTCCCTTGCGCTCGGTAAGCCCTGAAGCACCGGTTTCGCTGGCAGGATTGACCCGCTGGATATGCATATAGTAGGCGGCGGTACCGGCACAGATTGCCAGGATCAGCGCCACTCCCACCAGACGATTTGCGTGTCGATTCCCATCTCGGTTCCTTTTGTTCACTGGGCTCCCTCCTCCCTCCGGGTATCATCAGGACCGCCGGTCTTCACCAGGCGTTCCCGCGTTTCGCCGATTAGTTCCATCAGTCCCACAGCCACTATGCCCGCTATTACCGTGGCGTCAAATGTACCTGCTCCGCCAAATGCTACAGCGCCGGGAATTCGTCTTCCCACCAGCTCGATCCAGTGAAACACGTCAGCCAAGAGCATTCCGCCGACCCCGCCCACAAAGGCCGCCCTTCTGGAACGCCCGGTCAAAGCCGCGATAATACCTGCAGCTAACCCAAAGACAAGCATGGGACTTATGCGCATGAACTGCTCTTCTGCACTCAAAACCTTAGAGAGCCCCCATATTACGACCCCTGAGGCAAACACTGCGCCTATGGCCCGGGCCTTTTCTGATGCGTCGTCTGCCGTTGCTACAAGCCAAATGCAAACAGCCAGAGGAATCAGAGCTCCTCCCACGTTTACCCGAACCGGGATCACCCCTCGGATAACGGTGAAATCCAGAAAAGTCCCCGCAGCCATAGCGATAATAATCACCAGGGCGGCCCGGTCAGAAAGACGCATTCTATCGAGCACCCTGTGCAGTACGCCGAAAAACACCAGGATAGCTACGAGAACCAAAAGTATGGTGCCCACCGGAAACATGATATCCCTCCTTGAAATGGAGTCATCTTAGTCAACTCTGACTAGGTTTCCAGCGTCATTGTGGCTTTATGCAGGCACTGTACCAGAGGATTTGGTGCAATTTGCCAGTAGGGAGACTGCATAGGAGTATGGAATGCGGGTATCATTAATCATGCGGGAAGCATGTATTTGCTTCCCGCACAATATTTCGGTGGCATATTGCCTAGGGGTGTTGCCTAAGCACATCGCTGCTTACTTGCTGAAGCTCAGGCCTCAGGAACCTGCTCTTCGGCGTTCTCCGGCTCAGCATTCTCAGCCGCTTCAGACCTTTCGACTACCTCAGGCATCTTAGGGTAAAAATCACCGGGATCCACACCGGACTCCTCCGGTTCCGCGATGTATTCATACGAGTCTGCCGGCTGGTCAGCTTGCCTGATGGAAAGCCCTATTCTTCTCTCATCGGGCCTTACTCTCAGCACCTTGACACGAACTATGTCTCCGGCGTTAACCTCTTCCTCGGGCTTAGCTATGTGCCGCATAGAGATCTCTGAGATATGAACCAGCCCTTCAACTCCCGGCTCAAGCTGGACAAACGCACCGAAAGGAGCGGTTCTGGTTACCTCACCTTCAACGGTAGCTCCTACCGGGTAATCCTGCTCAACGTTATCCCACGGATCCGGTAGAACCTGCTTCCTGCCAAGGGAGATCTTACCCTTATCCTTGTCAACCCTGAGAACTTTGACAGTCAACTCCTGTCCTTCGCGAACTATCTCAGAGGGGTGCTTGACCCTTCCCCAGGATAGCTCAGATATGTGCAGGAGTCCGTCAACCCCGCCAAGGTCAACGAACACACCGAAATCCGTGATCCCTTTGACAACCCCTTGCCTGGTCTGCCCTTCAGTTATGGTCGCCCAGGTCTCCTGGCACAGTCGCTCATGTTCTTCCTCAAGTACAACACGCTGTGACAGGACCACTCTGTTCTTGGAGCGGTCAAGTTCGAGAACCTTCAGCCGGAGAATCTGACCTACGTATTTAGACAGATCGTTTACGTAACCCCGCTCTACTTGAGAAGCAGGAACAAAACCCCGCAGCCCAACATCAACCACGAGACCGCCCTTAACTTCCTGCGCAACCGGAGCTTCAACCGTAGAACTCTCTCTGTACGCTTCCTCCAAAGCTCGCCAGGCAATCTCCTCATCAGCTTTCCGCTTGGAGAGTCGTAGGCCACCTTCTGAATCGAAGCTGAGAACGTAGACCATGACATCGTCGCCCGGTGAAAGCTGTTGGGCTGGGATGGCGCCTCTTCTCTGCATCTCCTGCGCAGGTATGAGACCCTCCGACTTAGCCCCTACATCAACCAGCGCCCCGTTCTCATCCACTGACACCACTCGCCCGCGTACGATTTGCCCTTCCTGAAGAGCCTTGAAGGACTCATCATACAGTTCTTTGGCCAGTTCAGCCTGGCTTTTCCCTTCCTCGGGCTCGGGTGCGCTCACCGCCTCCCCTGACTCCTCACGTTCAGGCTCATGCTGAGGTTCTGCAAGAGAGTGAGCAGCGTTTTCCTCCTGGGATTCCTGAGACTCCTTGCACTCCTTGCACTCAGGTTGCTCTGACTTATCAGACCTTTCCAGGACTTCGGGAGCTTCCGGGGTTTTTGGGGGCTCTTGTTGAGGATCCTTCACCTGCTCGTTGTCGACCTTTGCCTCTTCCAGCTTCTCTTCCGGATTTGACTTACCAATTTCCTCCACTATGCCTACAACCTCCTTTATGACCTTATCAGGAGTTGAAGCTCCTGCGGTCACACCTACTTTAACTGCGCCGGCAAGCCATTTTGGGTCGATATCATCTGCCGTCTCTATCAGATACGCCCGGGCACCGGCCTCTTTGGCAATCCTCAGAAGCTGCGCTGTGTTAGCGCTTCTCTTCCCCCCTACCGCCAATACCACCTGGCACTGTCGCGCAAGCTCAGCAGTAGCTTCTTGACGCTCACGGGTAGCAGTGCAGATAGTATTCGCTGAATGCACTGAAATACCTGCTTTCTTCAACAAGGTCGTTACCTTTTCGACTTCCTCAGCACGCATAGTTGTCTGAGCAATAACCTCTACTTCGTGCCCGGTCAGTTCCTCGAGAAGGCTCTGTACTTCAGAGGAATCCCTGATACACAACGCCGTAGGGCCCGCTTCAGAAAGAACCGCCTTGACCTCAGGATGCTCCCTATCGCCAACCAAGAGGACAGTGATCCCCTGTGCAAAACATTGCTGGGCCTTCCTTTGAGCTCTGGCCACAAAAGGGCACGTAGCGTCTACCACATACACACCAGGCGGGATCCTGGAGATCTCGTCTCTGGTGGTGCCATGGCTTCTCTGCACCAAAGTCCCGGTGGTTACTTCCTCAGGACAAGAAGCCAAGCGCACGCCGCGCTGTGCGAAATCAGATACAACCGTGGGATTGTGAATTATCGGGCCCAGGGTCCAAACCGGGAACGGGCCTTGTACGAGGGCCTTGTCTACGATTTCAACTGCACGTTTGACCCCAAAACAAAATCCTCTATGTTTCGCCAGAACTATATCCGTCAGGCCACCTCCTCTGGGTCCGGTGCGTTCCAAAGATCAGAAATGGCCTGAGCTATCACTTTGGTACCCTCTTGAACATCCCTGGACAACCGGCCGTTTCCTGCTTCCAGCCCGAAGGGCTCTCCAACAGATACCAGTACCTTGCTCCTGAAGCCGTAGTCGCCTCTGATTGCCACCGGCACGACGGGAGCGTCAGCCTTCAATGACAACAGAGCAGCTCCAGCGTGCATCTCCGATGGGCCATTTGACGACTTCGCCCTTGTCCCTTCAGGGAATACTCCGAGCACGTTTCCATCATTAAGAACACGAAGAGCTTGCTTTATGGCTCCGACGTCAGCCCTAGAACGGTTAACAGGAAAAGCATTTACGCGATATAACACCTTAGCCACAAACTGATTCTGAAAAAGTTCCTTTTTCGCCATGAAATGAACCGGGCGTTTGATGACACACGCTATCAGAGGGGGATCCCACCAGGACGTGTGGTTGGAGCAAAGGACAACCGGCCCCGTTTCGGGAACGTTATCTGCCCCTATAACTCTGACATCAAACATGATCTTAACAGCGACCGTTACAAGAACCTTCATTAGTCCGTACAGCAAGCCGCCCTCGCCTCGCATAGCGCCAATATCTCGACGCAAGTCTCGTCTATTGTCTTGCCGGACGTATCGACAACCACAGCATCCTCAACCCTTACCAGCTTCCCCCAATCCCGCTCAAGATCCTTGTTATCCCGAGAAACAAGATCCCCAAGAACCACTTCCCATGGGACATCCATGCCGTGCTGCTGCATCTGCTGCCAGCGCCTCCGCGCCCTCTCCCTCGGTTTTGCCGTCAGAAAGACCTTGACCTCAGCCCTGGGCATTACCACGCTGGTTATGTCCCTGCCTTCCATGACAACGCCACCCGAATCTGCCATGGCCCGCTGAAGGGATACCAGGGCCTCCCGGACAGGCTTGACCATTGCCAGAACTTTAACAGCTTGGTCTGTCCTGGAACCCCTCAGCTTGTCCGTGAGTTCTTTGCCGTCAACCCAGACCCGGAAAAGGCCGTCTTCGTCCCTGACATCGATCTTCACAAGACGGGACATTTCGCCAAGGGCATCATGATGGTCAAGTGATATGCCTCGCTCCATTGCAGTAACAGCCAGGGCACGGTACATAGCTCCTGTATCCAAATAAAGGTACCCGAGGGCGCGGGCAACTCTCTTCGCCACCGTGCTTTTACCGGAACCGGCCGGACCATCTATAGCAACCTGGAGCTTCCTTGAGCTCCCCGCCCATGGTTCTGTCATACATGCTAGGTTCTTTGCAGGCGACACAATATCCTTCAACGAGTTTCAACTGCACCCACCAATATGCGGCCTGAACCGCTAACCAGAGTGCTGACGGAGGGAAAAAGCAGATTTGGCGCCGTATCCGACACCACAAGGCGTACCTCTCCCTTCTCAATCAGCACCTCCAGGATCTCGCCTTCTGCACAGGTTACCACACCGTCATCAGGGGTAATCTCCTTCACGGGCCTGCCATCTCTGATCGCCCACACTTTCCCCTGTGGCTCAGACAAGAACCGAAAATACACAAAGGTCTGGTGTGCCCCTTCGGGAAAGGGCCAGTCAAACCACGGGTACGCCGCCTTTTCGACTCCCGGCACCACGCGGCTCAACGGTTCGCCCTCAAGGCGGATGGCGCTGTTCAAGACCCTTCTTATGTCGTCGTAACGGAGAAGCCCCTGCACCAATGCGACGGTAAATACCAGAGTTACCAGGAGCCCCACAAAATACGGCTCTAGAGTCTTGCGTGAACCCGATCTTTTCCTTCTGGAACCCAATGGCTCAACGTCTGCAGGTGGCACAGTTTTCCCAGTCCAAGACAACGCTTATCCCTTCCTTCTTCAAGACAGATGTCTCCCTAACCAGATGATTCCCCAACACCCTGCTAATCTTGCCTTATCCCGCCGCCCTACGAGGAAACTCGAGGTCCTGTGTTGAAAAGAACATGAGCCCTTTGGCAAGGAGCGCTCAGGCACGGCGCTTAGAGGAGGCGTTCAAAGGTGAAACGTATCGACCTTAATACCGACGCAGGTGAAAGCTTCGGAAGGTGGCAGCTAGGAAGCGACGAGCTATTTGACTGGGTTTCGTCAGCTAATATCGCATGCGGAATGCACGCCGGCGATCCACTGGTCATGAACAGAGTCATGGACATCTGCATCCAAAAAGGCGTAGCCCCCGGGGCACACCCGGGTTTCCCCGACATTCAAGGATTCGGAAGGCGAAACCTAGGTATGTCCCCGAAAGAGATTGAAAACTATGTGCTTTATCAAATAGGCAGCTTGAGAGTCTTTGCTGAGTCAAAGAACAAGAGTCTCACCCACGTCAAACCCCACGGGGCACTCTACAACCTGGCAGCAAGAGATGAGTCCATTGCCCTGGCAGTGGCCAGAGGGACAGCTCGAGCTTCTGAGAACCTGATACTCGTAGGCCTTGCAGGCTCGCTGGTGAAGGAAGCTGCCACAAAAGTGGGGATCCCCTTTGCTTCTGAGGGATACTGTGACAGAGCGTACCATTCTGATGGCACGCTGGTCAGCCGGACACAGCCGGGTGCAGTCATTACAGATGTCCTGGAGATTGCCGGACGAGCCGTAAGAATGGTCCTGGGGGAAACCTTCTGCTCAGTGGAAGGCAGCGAACTCCACCTATCGGTGGACACAATATGCATTCACGGAGATACACCCGGTGCGGAGATTATAGCCCAGGCTGTGAGACAGCATCTGGAGGAAGCACGCATATCAATCGCTTCTCTAGCTTAGTACAAAACGGAGGGTTACTCAATGGAACCGGTTTTCTCAATGCTAGGCGACAAGGCAGTATGCGTTACACTATCGAACAAGATCTCACCTGAGGTGAACAACCTTGCCATCCGGTTGGCGCAGGCCATAGAGACAGCTCAAATCCCAGGGATAGGAGAGGTACAGCCGGCCTACGCATCTATTGCCGTGCATTTTGACCCGGAGCAGGTAAGAGCAACCTACGTTCAGGAACTCGTCAGAGAAGCTCTCACCCAGGCTGCATCTTGCCCGGACCAGGAGCTTAGCACGCCGAGGGCCGTTGACATACCCGTAGTATACGGTGGAGAAGGAGGGCCCGACCTGACCTGGGCAGCCGGCCGTATGGGGATTTCCCCTGACGAACTGGTTAGGCGTCATACAGAACGTACATACAGAGTCTACATGATAGGCTTCACGCCAGGCTTCCCCTACCTCGGGGGCATGGACGAAAGCATTGCGCTCCCAAGGATGGATGAACCCAGAAAGCAGGTCCCTGCAGGATCTGTAGGAATAGGCGGAAACCAGACAGGCATCTACCCGTCAGAAGCTCCCGGCGGATGGCGCCTTATCGGCCACACAGACATCAGCCTGTTCTCGCCCTTCGCCAAGGAACCCTCGCTTCTCAGACCAGGCGATATGGTGCGCTTCGTCCCCGTGTCACACACAGCACCTTCAGGAGATTCCAGGGAACCTTCCGGCACAGCCGCCCCGAGCCTTACGGTTCAGGGTCTGACCGTCCAGGCGCCCGGGTTCCTTACCCTGGTGGTCGACGAAGGTCGCTTCGGATACAGACACCTGGGGGTCCCGGTGTCAGGCGCTGCCGACCTGCAATCCTACCACCTGGCCAACTCCCTTTGCGGAAACCATCCAAACCACGCGGCGCTAGAGATCACCCTCCTTGGCCCCAGGCTCAGGGCAAACCTGGACATGACCGTAGCTGTCACAGGCTCCCTTGCAGCCATCACCGTCAACGGCAGCGAAGTGCCCATGAACCAACCTATCTTCGTGCCTGCAGGAGCTGAAATCGAAATAGGGTCACTGTCTGTGGGCTGCAGGTGCTACCTGGCCGTAGCCGGCGGGATTCCCGTGCCGCTGGTCCTGGGCTCAAGGTCCACATACCTAAGAGGAGCTTTCGGCGGCTTCCACGGACGAGGCCTTAGGAAGGGAGACTCCCTTCCTGTAGGTCCGGCACCCCATCACCAGGCAATCGCCAACAAATCGGCAGGAGCACCCGCAACAACGATGCCGGCAAGCCCCTGCATACGGCCTGTGCCAATCCTTCAGAGAATGTCAGATGCCGAAATAACGCTCAGGGTGATTCCCGGGCCTGAATGTGAGGGGGAAAGGACCGTGCACCCCATCCCCGTACAAACAGACCACCATGGGGCCCGCCTCGCCTTCCCCGCTGGCGAGGGCACTCTGGATGCCCTGTGCCAGGAGGCTTACACAGTACGTCCCGAATCAGATCGTATGGGGCTCAGGCTCGAAGGCCGCCGGCTGAGCGCAAAAATCGGCGGAATTTTGTCTTCGCCTGTGGTTCCCGGGACAATCCAGCTGCCGCCTGACGGAAGGCCTCTGCTTCTCATGTGCGATGCTCAGACCTCAGGAGGCTATCCCAGAATCGCCTGCGTAGTATCTGAAGACCTGCCTCTGGCAGCCCAACTTCGCCCTGGCGCCAGAGTCCGGTTCACCCGCGCCACCTGATCACGCGCAGCCTACTCACGTGCAACCTGCCCGCAGACGAGTCGACCGTGGCCAGACTGACCGCGCAAGCCGATCATGCTAAGTTGCGCGATCTTGCCCAACTTATCTCGTTTGCCTAGCCACCGGATTGTGGCCCCAGGATGAGCGGAGTAGCTGGCGAGAAAAGGAAGAGCTATTGTACCGGAGTGACGGGGATAACCATTTGGTAGCCTAGAATCGGGTGTCTTGCAAGCTCTGCTTTGACTCCGTACACAAGACGGATGATGTCTGGAGTGACCTCGGCCGGAGAAACCTTGCGTGCGAGCTTGCCGTCCTTGAGGAAAACCACCTCGGAGGCATACCGCAAAGCGAGGTTGATGTCGTGAAGGACCACAAGCACCGTCTTCCCCGCATTTTGAGCCATGGCCTTTATAACCTCCATGATCTCCAGTTCGAAGGCCATATCCAGGTGAGCCGTAGGTTCGTCGAACAGGTAAACACGAGGGTCCTGAGCTATGGCGCGGGCGATGTAGACCCGCTGTCTCTCCCCTGAGGATAGGGAAGTGATGGTCCTGTCCTTGAGACTGTAGACGCCTGTGACCTGCATAGCCTGGCGGGCGAGGTCCGGTTCGGCAAAAGGCCCGCGTTGCGGAGAACTCTGACGGCCAGGTTGCAGAAGACCTCTTCTTAGAACCGCCGTTCGTCCCATAAGTACAGTTTCTTCCACTGTGAAGTCAAAGGCCGGATCCGGTTCGTCACCGGTGTAGGTAACCACCCGGCTGCGCTCCGTGTCGGAAAGGGCGGATACATCGGTTCCGCCTAGAAGCACCTGACCCTGGGAAGGCTTAAGGTACCCGGAAATGACCTTCAAGAGAGTGCTCTTGCCTGCGCCATTGGGACCTACAAGGGCAAGCAGCTGACCTTCTGCCACTTCCAGGTTCAGATTGTGCAAGATGCGGCCCTGCCCGTAGCCGAAGCACAGATCTCTTACGCTAATGCCTGCAGATACGGCCATACCCACGCGCTCTACCCCCTTCCCCTTCGTGTCTTGAACAGAAGGCGCAGGAAGAAAGGCGCGCCAAACAGTGACGTAATGACTCCTACGGGTATCTCCCTGGGAGGCGCGATGGTCCGGGCAAGGAGGTCGGCGAAAAGAAGGGTGTTGCCGCCTAACAGGGCGGACAAGGGCAAAAGCCACCGGTGGTCTGGACCTGCAAGCAGCCGTACAACATGGGGAACGATTAACCCTACGAAGCCTATGGGCCCTGTGAAGGCCACTCCCCCGGCGGTTACCAGAGAAGCCGTCCAAAGAAGGGTCCTCTTGGTCTTCTCTACAGGGACGCCCATATGGAACGCAGGCTCTTCCCCAAAGGACATGGCGTTAAGATCCCTGGCATAGAAGCAAAGCACCGCCAAACCGGGGACCGTATAGACAAATGACCAGATAACTGACGACCATGTTGCCCTGGATAAAGTACCCATTGTCCAAAACACAATCTCGTCAACCCTCTCTCTGGATAGGACCATCAAAAAAGCGATGACCGAAGAGATGAGGCTGGAAATCGCTATGCCCGACAAGAGCAAAGTCCACGTGTCCGTCCGGCCTCTGTGGGTGGCCATGGAGTAGACGGCACCGGTAGACGCCATGGCCCCGGCAAAAGCTAGGGCAGGCAAGGCCCATAGCCCCAAGGCCCTGCCCACCCCAAATATCAACCCCACCACGGCACCTAGAGACGCCCCCGATGAAACTCCGAGGACGTATGGGTCGGCCATGGGATTGCGAAACAGCCCTTGCATAACAGCACCGGCTCCGGCCAATGCTGCCCCTTCGACCATGGCGAGCAGAACCCTGGGAAACCTGAGGGTCCATATTATGAGGCCGGCTGTGTCGCAAGTTTCCTGAGCCCTAGCAGGTCCACCCAACAACCCTCGAAAAGCCTCTTTAACAGGCAGCCTCACCGCGCCCAGGGACACTCCCAGGACAATGCCCAGCGCAAGCACGAGGCCAAGAACCACTGCCAAACGCTCAGGCCTGTTTCCCCTTGCCGAAGGAATCACGACCCTGCTTTCCTACTTACCTGTATTAGGATGAAGCACACGCACGAGTTCCTGAACGCCATACACCAGAGAAAAGCCTGGGCGGGATACCAGATCGCCATCGACAAAATGCACTCTGTCTTCCTTGACGGCGGTCAGAGACTGCCACCCCGGCCGGGTTAGAAGAGGGGCCGCCTGATCCTCAGGTATGGTGATAAGGATCACGTCAGGGTCCTTTACGAGAAGCTCCTCCATGCTGATCTGAAAATACTGAAGGCTTTCGTCTTCGATTATATTCTTCCCACCGCCGGCTTTCAGAAGGCCGTTCATAAAGGAGTTGGGGCCTACGGTCCAGAGGTCTGAGTCTACACACAAAAACACCGTAGGGATCTTTTCGCCTTCATGCAACTTAGATAGCGCAGCGAGCTCACTCTCAATATCGCCGACCATGCGCTTTCCTGCCTTTTCAGCACCTAGGATCTTGGACAGATTCTCGATGTCGTCAAGGACCTCCTGTATGGTGCTTGGCCCCGAAACGTAAGCTGTGAGCCCCGCCCTTTGCACTTCCTTAACGGACTCAGACACGAAATCCTTGGTCCCCGGACATATTACCAGGTCGGGCTTTAGGGACACGAGTTTCTCCAGGTTCAGGTTAAACGCATCGCCTACCTTCTCGATGTCGGCAGCTTGCGGAGGCCGGTTGCAGAAGTCAGAAACTCCCACAATCCTGTCTCCTACTCCCATGACAAACAGTGTTTCGGTATGCGCAGGTGAAAGGGAGACTATCCTCTTGGGAATCCCCTTGACCTTGATCTCGGAGCCGAGTCCGTCTTTGTAGGTCTTTGTACGGCTGCACCCGGATAGCAAAAGAGCCCCGGTCAGCATCACTGTCAGCATGATCACTGCCATTGCAGGCATGGCGACCCTGGCCAGGCCTCTCATTCCTGATTTTTGTGGATGTTTCTTGTTCGTAGTCATTGACGCCAAAGAACCTCCCATCTTGAGCTGGGGGTCACAGGATCTGTGACCCTCGCAATATAACCGGAATCAAGGTACGGGTCTGTAAACCAAAACGTCCCCCCCTTTCGCTCGAAGGTCAGGTAACGGAACGTTCAGGCAGGTCTCCTGGCTCCCGGATCCTGGCGCTTCCGCCTTCCCAAAGCTTCACAAGCTTCAGTGGCTGATGGAAGCGGCTCCCCGGTAACAGTGGCGGCGCCGCGCCGGATTTGCACTGGGGCCGTCTTTATGCTCCCTTAACAGGGTCTACAAGACAGCTTTTTGCTTCACCGGACTTCCCTATTCTCCCTTACGGGCACCCAAACGCTGGACCTATTCAATTGCCTCACCCGTTTATCTGTGCCTCCCTCTTGGAATACTGTCCTTAACAGTCCTCAGGAGGATAGAACATGAACTGCCAACGGGACAAGGATCTTGCATGGATAATAGTTCTTATGTCCTTTCTTGTTTTCCTGCTTTCAGCCCTCACTTGCTCCTTCCTGGAAGGAGCTTCCCGGTTGCCGGTTCAAGTAACCATGGCTAATGCGAGTCTGGACAGGTCCTTTCTCTCTGTCTTTGCCCGCTTTATTCGCTATTCGGCCCTGGCCGGAATGCTCTATGGAGCAGTTGGCATAGTTTTCTGGCCACCGGGAGCGAGACCGTAGAACCGACTGGCACCTGCACATCACGCCTGCCGCCTCGCGTCCCACTGCGCCTGTCCGCCACGCCTTGCCATACTCCTTACCGCTGCACCTGACCAGTTACATAAACCTCTTTAGCTTCGGGTTGTTGATCAGACCCGGAATTCGTCCCCGCTTTGCTACAGGTCTGCCTTCAATGGCCTTAATGTCCATGGTCATATTGATAGCCCGAGCTCCTGATATATAAGCTCCTACGCCGAAAGCATCTGCTCCGGCATAGACCAACCGGGTCATTTTCTCAGGAGTCAGCCCTCCGGACACAAATATCTTCACATGGCCAAACCCGGCCAGATCAAGGCGGGCCCGTACTTCCCGAACCAGATCTGTGGTTACGCCACCTCTTTCAGACGGAGTGTCCAGCCTTATGCCTCCAAGCTCTTTGCCCATCACCCCGGCAACACGCAGGGCTTCCTCAGCTTCATCATGGAAAGTATCAACCAGTATGGTCCTGGGCGCTTCCTTGGGCATGTAGGTGTTGTACGCCACGGCAGATCTCACAGTATCCCCCATGATAAGCACCAGGGCATGGGGGATTGTCCCCACAGGCATCTGCCCCAGCAGTTTGGCTGCGAGGATACATGCGGCACCGTTAGCGCCTCCAACTACTGCCGCACGCTCCATGACGGGAGCTACCGCAGGATGGATATGTCTGGCACCAAAACAGAAAAAAGGAGCTCCAAGCGCAGCTTCTTTGCATTCTCTGGAAGCTTGCGCCCACCCTGACGAGCTTGCCAGAATCCCCAGAAGCGCTGTCTCGTAAGGGCCAAAGGCAGAGTAAGGACCCGTTATCCTCATGACGGTGTCCTTTTCCCCAAAGGTTTCCCCCTCTTCAACAGCCCAGACCTCAAGGGGTTGACCCTCTAGCAGCGCCAGGCATTCGACAGTTCCCGCCATAACCCCCGAGCGGCTAGAAAATATCTCAGCGGTGACTACGGTACGGTCCTTGCCCTCGCGCTCGAGTATTTCCTGGGTGTTAACAAAATAAACGTCTGCAGTGGCCCCGGATATGATGTCCTGGTGATTTGCTGAGAACAAGCGCCTCTTTCCTGGATCAAAAGACTTGACGTCTGCTGAGGTCTTAAAAATGATATTAGGATTCTGCGACATACCCATCCCCTTCCCCGCCTCTTTGCGCCTCCAAATACAGGGACCGCACTTCGTTCTCGGTTAGATAACGCCATTTCCCACTGGCGATCCCGGATACTGTGAGGGGCCCAATCTTCGTACGAGTCAATCTCTCTACTCGAAAACCTACTTGCTTGCATAGTCGTTTGACCAGGTGCTTCTCACCCTCGTGAACGCCCAGCTTGAGGGTTAAGACCTCGCCTTTCGTACCGGTCTTGACAGGCCTGCCCAGAAACTCGGCATAGTCCACCTCGACTTTTTTCCCGTCCAAGATTATACCTGAGAACAAAGATATGGCGTTAGCGGTATGTGGCATTTTGCCCTGCACCGGGCGTGGTGACGGAATTGCAGGACCTGCAGTCTCACCGGCTACACCATGCATGCTTGTAACTTCAACCACATACTCCTTGACAATGCCGTGTTTTGGATGGGTAAGAAGGTACGCCAGACGGCCATCGTTGGTGAGAATCAGCAGGCCCTCAGAATCCATGTCCAGCCGGCCTGCAGGATACACCCTCTGGGCTACGCCTGCAAGAAGCGCAAGCACCGTGGGTCTTTCAAAGGGATCGCTGCAGCTTGAAAGATAGCCGGCAGGCTTGTTCAGAGCGATATGGACCGGTAGCTCTGCATCCAAAATCCGCCGGCCTCCAACGGTAACCACATCGAGGCCAGGCCTGATCCTTTGACCAAGGACTGCTCTCTCACCGTTGACGCTCACAAGCCCCTGAGAGATCATTTCATCGGCCTTTCTTCTGGACGAGACCCCGGCCCGAGCCATAAACTTTGACAACCGTTCCTCTTTTAGTTCGCCTGTACCCATGAGTTTTCTTTCAATTCGCGTTCAGAACTACTTCAGCATGGCGATAAGCTCTACCTCGCAAGGAGCTCCCATAGGCAGCTCTGCCACACCGACGGCAGACCTTGCATGCTTGCCTTCATCCCCGAATACCTGACCCAGGAACTCCGAAGCGCCGTTTACCACTTTAGGAGGGTCAGTGTATCCTTCGGCCACAGCCACAAAGCCTGTAACCTTTACGATTCGTGCCACCTTGTCTAGATCGCCTACTGCATCTTTGAGAGCTGCCAGGCAGTTTATGGCACTTTGCCTCGCCTCAGCATAGGCCTCTTCCGTAGTCAGGTCTTTTCCTACTTTGCCCGTTTTCTCAAGTTTGCCGTCTCTGAACGGCAGCTGGCCTGATATGTACACCCAGTTGCCTGCCACAACCGCAGGAACGTATGCAGCTACAGGTTTCGCCGGAGATGGAATGACTACGCCCAAGGATCTCAGTCTTTCCTCGACACTCACGGAGCATGCCTCCTCTGTAGTAATAGGAATTATTATCATGATAACCTTCCTGCATGGCAAAGACAAACAATCCGCATAAAGACATAGTCCCGGGCATGCTCCTGGCGCGCCGGGAGCATGTCACTGGCCGGAAGAGGTCTCCTTGTACATTGAATAGACCGAGATACAGCCTGGACCATCTTCTTCTAGACGAAATATAAGAAGGCTGTCCTCGTTGTAAGCAAGCAAAACCGCCGTAATGCTTCTCCACTGAGATATGCTTTTGGAATCACCCTTTTTCATAAGCCACAAGCTCATGTTACACTGATCACTTATTACAGTAGCCACGTAATCCCCGTAAACAGGCTGCTCATAGGAGAACTGCCATATGCCGTCAGCTACCTTGACAGGAGACGCTTCAGGAACCTGCCTACCCGGTGTGGCAGCGCCTGCTGCATACCACACAGACCAATCATTATCACCGCCTACTTGATAGAAGACGCCGCTGCTCTGAGCATCGAAAGCCAGAGGGTACACCCATCGCTGCTCGTTACCTGAGGCGACAGGAAGGTCTGCCAGTTTTGACGTAGGGGCGCTTGCCTCAACGCCGGCCGTCCACAGGCCGTCATATCTCACTTCCGGAACACTCCAATTCCCGTTCCCGTAGTCGGGCTCCGCAGGAACAGGCGCAGACTGAAACGCCAACGACTTAGAGTCCCGGGACCACCTGAGCATTCCAACTACCTTATCTTCGAGGGACACCTGGCGCACCAGATTTCCCTTAACATCAAATACGGTGATCTTGTCCGCCACAGGTTGAGGACTGTCCTGCCCTGGATACACCTGATAGCTGTCCCAGTCTGTACCGGTACCGCCAGGCTTACGAGCAGCAGTGTACACAGCTACGTACTTGCCGTCAGGAGACCAGTAAGGGTAGAAACTGACGGTCTCTCCCCGCGGCAGAACAAGCTTCTCCTTGCCGGTAGACGTATCCAGAAGAAACACTCCGGCCTTATCCTCTTGGTGCAGCACATACAGATAGTGCGCACCGTCAGGAGATAGACTTGCGTAGAACAGCTCGTCGTGCGGCGGAAGATTCTCTGCCAGCGCAGTTGCGGTGTTGGTTTTGAGATCGAGACTCCAAATGGTTCCGGTTACCACCACGAAGACCTTTCCCTTTGCCGGAAAGTAAGATGCGTTAATGACATCCCCTTCAAGGCACTCAATGAAGCTGATTTCGTGAGCCCTTGGGCCGGACTCCTGGGAGAGATTGCCGGCAGAAACATCGCCGGTCATTATCGAAATGCCCTGCTTGCCTTTGTTGAGTCCTTGGTTCTGAGGCCCGGAGGCAATGAAGATGGGCTTGTCTGCATCCAGCCATCCAAGAGCATGGAAACCAAAGTAGTTCCTAGCTGCCCAGTCCATGTCCACTGAAGCAAGGACCGCTGGACTTTCGTCTCCGACTCCTAACGGGAAGGCGGCTACTTTGATCTCAGCACCGTCGTGGCATACAGCAAGGGCGTACTTCCCGTCGGAGGATATGGCCTGACCGGGGTTCTCGTTCCACTGCCAGCCCCTAATCCGGACTTCCTTGACCAGTGTTGGGTCCAGTACAAGAGTTTTGCCCGGTTCGTTCCCCGGTTTCTTGGAGCCTGGTTCGCCAGGTTTGAAGCAACCCGTCAAACACAAAGCAAAGACCAGCAGCAATGCTGCAAACGTTGTTATGTGCATCCTGGATATGGATCTTCTCAACTCCGATTCCCCCTCACCACAGCATTACAGACCTGAATGACGGGCTCCGGGTTCCATAGGACAAATCCCGAGCAGTGAAACCCCGCCTGACGGGTTTCCGACGGCTTACCTCATAATCATACTCTTCCATATGTAGAATCCCGTGAGGAACCCAAAAAAGTCACCTATGAGACACGCCAAAAGAGCATGTCTGGTCTTCCTGATCTGCACTGAGCCGAAATACAGTGTGACCACGTAGAACGTTGTGTCGGTGGCGCCCTGCAGTATGGAAGCAAGGAGGCCCATAGAAGAATCGGGACCATAGGTCCGGAGGAGTTCGCCGGTTATGGCAAGAGCTCCGCTCCCGCTGATGGGGCGTATGAGTATCAGGGGAAGCATGTCCGGAGGGACTCCCGCGGGCCCCAGCACTTTGGAGACCCAGCCTGACATGAGATCTAGTGCTCCCGATCCCCTAAGACAAGATATGGCCGTAAATATGGTTACCAGATACGGCAGCACCCCGACGGCCAGCTTGAAACCCTCCTCAGCGCCTTGTATGAAAGTTTCGTAAACAGGAATGCCCTTTAGCCATGCGTACAGGGGAACGCCCATGAGAATCACAGGAAATGAGTAGAGCCCCATCTGCGCCAGCCAGGTCATCTGGATCCACCTTCCCGCCGGTTGCTTGAAGACAGACATCTGTGAACTGTCAAGCCCGCTGCGGTCGCCACAAGTCCGGCAACCGCCGCCGGGCCGGCAATAATCGCAGGGTTTCGGGAGCCCAGGGCAGCGCGCACAGCAATGACAGAAGAAGGGAATATGCAGAAACCTGCAGCATTGATAACCACTAGCGTAATCATAGAATCCGTTGCTTCACAGCCCTGGCCAAGAGCCTGTTTCATCTCAGACATAGCCCGCAGACCCAGCGGAGTAGAGGAACTGAGGCCCAGTATGTTTGAGACGATCGACGCAGATATGGTGCCCAAAGCTGCTCTTGCCGTCTTCTGCCCGCTTCCTGATTCTGCCTCATGCCTAAGGTGCGGGAACAAGGCCCCCAAAACAGGCCGGGTCAGGACAGCCAGAGCATCGATCAACCCTGACTCTCGAGCAAGCTTTTCGATTCCGACCCACAACGCAAACATGCCTGTAAGGCCTATGACCAGTTCAACAGCTCCCCGTGCACCGTCCAGAGTCGACAGCATCATAGACTCGACGTTTCCCGTCAGAAATGCCACGGTACACCCGAACACAATGAAAAACAGAAATATCATGTTCATGTAGGTACCTCCGCCTCGTTAGCCTTTTGTAAAAGCTATGTGGAAAGGTATGCACTCATCCATGGGGTCGGTTCGCTCATCTATGGGGCCGGCGAAAGCACCCATGAAGTCGACTCATCCCCGGGCCTAGGTGATCCTAAGCTCGTAGAGATTGCACTTGTGTACCCTGCGGAACATCTCTTGTATCCTGCCTGGCTCATCCCCGACATAATGGGCGAATCCCTGGGCAAACATGAGACCTGGAATCTTGGTCTCGATGGCATCGCTAAACTCTCTGCCTCCATCCAGGAAGACATGCAAATAGGTGTCTATAAGGCTAAACCCTCTGTTTTCGTACCACCTGTTCACCCACGTATCATCTCTCGTCCAGGCCTCGAGCCTTTCAATTCCAAGCCCTTTGCACAACTCAATACCCCTACCGAGGAGCACAGAACCGATTCCCCGGTTTCTGTAATCAGGGTGTACTGCTACATGCCATATCATGCCGCCTGCTCCAGGGCGTTTGGAGCAAACTCGCACCTCGTCTGTGTCGCACTCAATGTCAAGCAATCCAACCACCATGTCGTCCTCTTTGGCAATCAGTTCTATTGAGGGGTTACCGTAGTACTCCTTGCTTTGCAGCACATTATCAAAATACGCAGTATCCAGGAACGAGAGAACCCGGCACCTTATCCAACCGGCTTCGTCGTACTTTGCATATTTTCTTATTTCCATGATGCCCTCCCAAAATCGCGGCGCCGGGCCGTGTTGCAGTACTCCCGGGCTGTCTGAGAACCTGAACATCCACCATTATTTCTACTCTATAGGGCTCCGAATCCTCTTTTCAACGCTTTTCAACCCAGCCTGATTGACGGCGCGTGGAATCGCACGTATAGTAGGAAAAAGCCTGAGGGGTGATCCCGTTGGTCATCACAACCGAGGCCCTCGCCAAGACGTTTACCACTAAGATCAAGGAGCCCGGGTTCAAAGGTTCAATGCAGGCAATCTTTCGCCCGACAAACCTGGACGTTCATGCGGTCAGAGGCATTGACCTCCAGGTAGAGCGCGGCGAGGTAGTTGCGTTTATCGGACCTAACGGCGCCGGCAAATCCACAACCATCAAAATGCTCACCGGCATATTGCACCCCACCGGCGGGGAAGCCACTGTTCTTGGGTTGACCCCGTGGAAGCACCGTGAGCAGCTTGCGTACAGGATAGGTTCTGTGTTCGGCCAGAAATCCCAGCTGTGGTATCACCTGCCTCCGGCTGACACCTTCAACCTGCTTGGCAGGATATATGAGATGGACCCGGCTGAACAGGCAAAACGCCGGGACTTCCTGGTTGATTCATTTCAGATCAGCGACCTGATGAGGATTCCTGTCAGGAAGCTCTCTCTCGGGCAAAGAATGCGCTGCGAAATCGCCGCATCGCTTCTGCACAGACCTGAAGTTATCTTCCTGGACGAGCCAACCATCGGACTGGACGTGGTAGCTCGCCAGAACGTGCGCCAAATTCTGAAACAGTGGAATGACCAGGAAGATACCACCATATTCCTGACTTCCCACGACGTTGGCGACATTGAGCATCTGGCCGAGAGGGTCATTATAGTCAACCACGGACAAATAGTGCTGGATGATCGGATAAAAAATCTTAAGTACCGCTATTTGAGGAAAAAAATCATTGATCTAAGGCTGACGACCCCTTTGGAGTTCAGTATGGCCGGCGTAAAACTCCTCAAATCCAAAGGAACAGGATTGAAACTGGAAGTCGATACCAAAGTGGCCGGCATCGACCAGGTCATCTCGGCCATTTTGGGCGAACGTGAAGTCCAGGACATATCCATATCTGACCCTCCCCTGGAAGACATTATCGCAGCCATATTCACTGCCAAGGAGGAGGGGACCTAGGATGCTAAAGAAGACGGCCAAGTACATGGAAGTGTTCAAGGTCACTTTGCTCTCGAAACTTGCCTACGCCTACGATGTGGTATTCAGGCAGCTGTTCCTTGTAATCATCATGTATGTGTTTGCCCAGCTCTGGCAGGCCACCTACTCCTGGGAGGGTACCGCTGACATCTCAGGATTCACAATGAGGCAGATAATATGGTATTTGGCTCTGGCCGAGAGTATGGTCATGGGAATGCCGGCGGTGGGCAGGTCTATCGATGAGGAAGTCAAGTCGGGTTCCCTTGCATACAGCCTGAGCAAGCCCTATAACTACGCTCTGTTTCACTGCGCGGGGTACCTGGGGGAGGCGACCTTCCGGTTTGTGCTCAACCTGATCATTGCAGGCTCGGTAACCTGGGCTCTTGTGGGCCCGCCGATGTTCTCCCCCTTGTCTGCTGTAGGGGGCCTGCTGTGTGTGATAGCCGGCTTCGCCATAGACTTCGGTGTTCAGTTTGGCATAGGACTGACAGCGTTTTGGGTTGAAGATACCTGGGCTTTCAGGTTTCTTTACACGCGGATTGTCATGGTTCTGGGCGGGATGATGATCCCATTGGATCTTCTTCCTGATGCGGTGAGGCGAGTAGCTCAACTGCTCCCTACTAGTCTCATTGTCTACGGGCCGGTGCGCACGTTCATCTCCTTTTCCCCGGGGCAATGGGCTGCCCTGCTCGGGAAGCAAGTTGTGTGGTTGTCGGTGATCGCCCTGGCGGTCACGGCGATTTTTCGAACGGGGGTGAAACGAGTCAATGTCCAAGGAGGGTAAAAGGCGAACTTCCCCCGGCTCCATCGTATCGAGATATGCTTCTTTTGTGTGGGAATACATGAAGGTCAATATGGCCATGGAGATGGAGTACCGGGCAGCTTTTGTCACCCGTGTGTGGGGCATGGTTATGAATGACTTCATGTGGCTCTGCTTTTGGATTATGTATTTCACCCGCTTCCCTGTTGTACAAGGATGGACCAGGGATGATGTGATCACACTGTGGGCAGTCTGCGGGCTGGGGTATGGATTTGCCACAGGAATCTTCGGCAACGCCCTGAATCTGGCGAGGATCATCTCATCAGGAAACCTGGACTTCTACCTGAGCTACCCGAAGAACGTCCTCCTTCATGCGATTTGCAGCAGAGCTGACGTATCAGCTCTGGGCGATGTGTTGTTCGGCCCGCTGGCTTTCGTCCTGCTGGTAAGGCCGTCTTTCCAGGCGCTTTTGCTGTTCATGGCGTCAGGGGTTTTGGTGGCCGCCATCTTCACAGGTTTCGCTGTCTTAACAGGCTCCCTGGCCTTTTATATCGGCAATTCCGAGAATCTGGCAGGGCAAGTCTTCAACTCCTTGATCCACTTCTCCACATACCCTTCCGTGATTTTCCACGGAGCGGTTAAGATCGTGCTCTTTACCCTGATACCCGCCGGGTTTATCAACTCGGTCCCCGTGAAGGTCGTCCGAGAGTTCGATCCGTTGTTCTTTCTCGGGCTCATAGGCGCCTCCACGTTTTTCCTTGCTGCAGCTAACTATGTGTTCAACTCAGGACTCAAGCAATACGAGTCAGGGAACCTGGTGCAAACCAGGACATAAACCCCAATACCGAAACGTGGACTGTAACACCCAAACGCCTGTGTCGTGTCCAATCACAACCTGAGTCACTGCCTGAATCACTGTCCGTTGACAACCGGAGGCTCACACAGCGAACAAGCTGACGGAAGCATTTCCCCGGCCTTAATCACGTACTCGAACTGGGCGTTGGCGGCGGCACCGTTGTGAAGGCTGACGAAAGCTCTGATGGAGGCTGTAGCAGGATCCGGGCAGAAGACTGCCTCAAAACTTCCTGCCGGAGCTTGCAGGACAGCACTCTTCGCACAGCACCCACCGCCAATATCCGTCAGAGATGCGCTGTCCTGAAGCGCCGGCGGACAGGCGCCTATATTGAAGAGTCTGACGTCGACGTCGATGGGGTCAGCGCCGGTGTTCTGAACCCTGACGGCGATAGCATTGTTGGAGCCCGTTCGGACAAAGAAAGGACCGGTGGTTATGGCGCCTGCCCTTGGAGTCTGACCGCTGTCCAGTTTATCCTCAATATCCTGGATCTCTCTCTTAATCTCTTCCAGGCCGAATTCCTCGTTCTTCAGCAGGCACAGAATAACCTTTAACTTCACCAGAATCAGGAGGAATGCGTCTTCTACGCAGCATCCTGACGGCAATCGAATACCGATCAGCTCGTTGATGAGCTCCATGACCCTGTCATCATTGACCCCCATTTCCTCCAGCACCGCCTCAATCACCCTGCCCACATCTGAACTCATCTCGCCCAGCTCCTCTCAGTTTTTGCTCCCGTCTTCGCAGCCTATGTGGTCTTCGCAGTCTTCGCAGTCTTCGCAGTCCGCGGCTAGATCCGTCTCCTGCCTTACAGGTATCTGCCAGGTACACCTCAAAGAGACATGTCGACCCTCTGGACACCAACGCACTTGCGTCTGCATGCATTCTTTCTGTCACAATCTATGCAGGTTCACATAAGACGTGTGCTTGCAGGGAATCACAGATCAAAGACTGAATATGTCGTTATGTGCTGTTGCAGGGTCAACACCATATAGCCGGGCAAGCGCACTGAGCTGTGAACACGGAAAACTCGGCCATACTGAGGTGCGAACTATGAACATAACGGCTTCAGAAACCTTGTATCAAGCGATTTTCCGGAGAAGGTCCGTCCGGAAGTACCATATGGAACTTTTGAGCCCCGAGGTTCTAGGGGAAATCGAGGACTACCTTGGGCAGTTGCAGCCTCTGATGGCTGGTATTAGGGTTAAGTTCGCCTTCCAAGAACATGGTCAGGTCTGGGACCTTTTTCCGTCAGATATTCCCTACTACATAACGATTTCATCGGAGGTTAGGGACTGCTACCTCTGCAACGCAGGATTCGTAGGCCAGCAGATTGCCCTTTACCTTTCGGCCCGGGGCCTGGGAAGCTGCTGGCTTGGCGTGGCGAAACCCCATGAGCCCCTCAAATCCCCTGACGGTACGGAGTTTGTCATCATGCTTGGTTTCGGAGAGCCGGCTGGGTCTTTGCATCGCACAGGGATTTGGCAGTTCAGAAGAAAACCCCTCTATGCAATCACGTCCATAGCCGGTGCTGAGGATCTTCTGGAACCCGTCCGTCTGGCTCCCTCGGCAATGAACAGGCAACCCTGGTACTTCTACGGTACCAGGTCTCAGGTGCACGCGGCAAGAACAAGACTCAGCCCCGTTATGGCCCCGTTCTTCAACAAGCTGAACCAGATAGACCTCGGTATTGCACTGTGCCATCTTGCTCTTAGCGCAGAACACCTTGGGAAATCAGTACGTTTCACCGTTGACAACGATGCCTCTAAACCTCCCAAAGGGTATGAGTACGTCATAACGGCGGATATCTCCTAGCGGGTATTTCTTAGCAAGTATCTCTTGGCGGATTAACTCCCGAAAGAAAGCAACGGAGGGATAACATGATAGAGATCCCCGAGGCGGTTGTCCTGACCAAACAGATCAACGAAGCAATCGCCGGAAAGCAGATCAGGCGTGTCACAGCGGCCAAGTCTCCTCACAAGTTTGCCTGGTATCACGGAGACCCGCAAGATTACGGAGCTCTTCTTGCCGGAAGAGTGATCTCAGAAGCAATCCCGTTGGGAGGCTTTGTGGAGATTAGGGCGGAGGATGCTGTCCTATTGTTTGCTGAAGGGGTGGCGCTTCGCTTTCACCTGTCAGGCCAAAAGCGTCCTCAGAAACACCAGCTTGAGATTGAGTTCCATGACTCTTCTGCCCTGACTGCGTCAGTTCAGATGTACGGCGGTCTATGGGCCTTTGCACAGGGAGATGCCGGCAATGGGCAAGCCTGGGAGAACCAGTACTACGCGCTTGCAAAGGAGAAGCCTTCTCCCCTTTCCCAGGGGTTCACCAGGGCCTACTTTGATAGCATTACCGTAGGGCCCGGACTCCGCACAGAACCGGGCCTCCCTAAAAAGCCCGGCCTCCATACGTCAAAGACAGTTGGGCCTCCAACAGGAGTTGAAAAGTTGAGCGCCAAAGCTCTTCTGGCCACCGGACAGAGGATACCGGGATTGGGCAACGGCGTCTTGCAGGACATCCTGTTTGGCGCCGGGATTCACCCAAGAAGGAAGGCAGGCACGTTTGAAGAAGAAGATTGGAGTGCCCTCTATCATTCCATAAGGCTCACCCTGCAGCAAATGGCCTCACAAGGCGGAAGAGACACAGAACGAGACCTGTTTGGCAATCCCGGCGGATACCCAACCAAACTGAGCAAGCTCACTGTGGGCAAACCCTGCGCTGAATGCGGTCAGACGATAAGAAAGGACGCTTACCTCGGCGGGAGCATATACTACTGCCCTGAATGTCAGAAACAGTAGTCTTCAGCCAGAGCAGAAGACCTCCTGTTGTTCTTTGTGACCACGCGTTCTTTTGGGATGACCCTCGTTTTCGCTTTTGTCCTCATGGTGGCCGTCTATTATCTCGGGTATTCGGTGAGAACACGCAGGTAGGCCACGCTCGATAGGCCCCTGCTGGGTCGCCCCTACAGGGGCAATCCTGGATCTATGTGATAATGTGCTTTCTCTTCACCATAGGCCGGTGAATACTCCGAATTGCGGGAAGAAGGTTAGCGCCGGCCCCGGGCTCAGGGTTGGGCGCAAAGGCCCGGAGCATATTCTCTACCGCGCAAGACAACCCTGCCAGTTCGTAAAGCTCCGCAAGACTCAGATATATGCCCGGAGAATTCGTATATGATCTTGACGCGGGCTTAACTAGGAATGAGTGGGTTCAGCATAGACTTAGTGGAGGCGATTGAGATGCAATGGTTTCTGATTGCGGTCGGAATTGTGGCCCTGTACGCTATAGCCCTGTACAACAACCTTGTGAACCTGAGGCAGAGGGTCCAAAATGCGTGGTCCCAGATTGACGTCCAACTCAAGCGCAGGTTTGACCTAATCCCCAACCTGGTGGAAACTGTAAAAGGATACGCTTCTCATGAGAGCGAGGTCTTTCAGCGCGTAACCGAGGCCAGAACCCGGGTCTCATCGGCTCAGACAGTGGATGAAGAGATCAAGGCTCAGACCCTGCTGGGAGGCGCTATCCGCGGACTGCTTGCTGTGGCGGAGAACTACCCCCAGCTGAAGGCCAATGAGAATTTCAAGGAGCTCCAGCTGGAGCTTTCAAGCACTGAAAGCAAAATCGCGTTTTCAAGGCAGTTCTACAACGATACGGTTATGAAGTACATGACAGCTATACAGAAGTTTCCTGCCAACGTCCTGGCTGGGTTGTTCGGCTTTGGGCCCATGAGTTACTTTGAGGCCGAACCTGAGTCGCGCGGGCCGGTGCAGGTGAAGTTCTGATGCGTCCTGCGGCGCGTTCTGCGATACGTCATGCGGTGCGTCGTGCGGGCCAACGCTCGTCGTTTCCTGACGGCAAGGAGCTCTCCCGGAGCCTTGCTTGCCGCTCTTCTGCGTTAATGATCGCAATCCTGGTCACCATCCTGGCCACTTTCATGGCCACATTGACCTTTCCCGGTACTGCCCTGGCTAAGTCGTACAACGTCTCCAATCTTTCCACAGTGGCCACCGTTAATTCCGATGGGTCCATGGACGTTACTGAGACGCGAACCTTCGACTTCTCCGGAAGCTTTTCATGGATCATCCAGGACCTTTCTCTGTCCGGGTCTTATGGGATCACAGACATCAGAGTCTCGGAAAGCGGCAGGGAATATGCCCGGGGAGGATCCGGGGAAGGCACTTACAGCTACCGGCAGCTAGGCGACAAGATCGAGGTCACCTGGCGCTTCAATGCGGCTGACCAGAAGCGCACTTTTGACCTCTCATACAGGGTAAACGGCGCGGTCACGGCTCACCTCGATGTCGCCGAGCTCTACTGGAAGTTCGTGGGGGACGAGTGGGAAGTGCCCTCGAGGAATGTCGTTGTGGAACTGCATCTTCCATCGGGAGAACCGCCGGGAACGACATCCGGCGAATTCCCGGGAGCGTCTTCTGGCGATGTCAGAGCCTGGGGGCACGGACCTCTCTCCGGCGAGGTCAAGATAGTCTCCCCGGAGAAGATTATGTGGACGGTCCCCCGCCTGCCTGCTCGAACCTTTTTGGAGGGCCGCGTGACATTTCCCAGGGAACTTGTCCCTATGGCCGCCAGAACCACTGACTGGAACGCGCTGGACATGATCCTTGCCCAGGAAGAGGCGCTAGCTTCACGGGCCAACCAGGCAAGACTGAGAAACCTGATCGTGGTCAGCCTGGCTCCCCTGCTGCTTGTTGCCTGTGTGGCTGCGGCCATTGTCCTCCAGCTTCGGTGGGGTAAAGAGCACAAGCCCAGTTTTGACGGAGACTACTACCGGGAGCTTCCGGGAGACTACAGCCCTGCAGAGCTGGGATGTCTTTGGAATTTTGGTACAGTAGGCGCCAACGAAGCTTCTGCCACTATACTGGACCTGGCCAGAAGGGGGTTTCTGGAGATTGAGGTCACTTCCAGGGAGGAAAAGGGCCTTGGCGGGCTCTTTGGGTCTGTCTTTGGGTCCAAGACAACTACTGACTATGCGCTGAAGCTTCTCAAGTCTTCGCCGCGGAGCGATTCCCAATCCGATTTGTCAAGAGCTGACGCGGCCGAGTCCGAATTCTCTCGACTTCGCAAACACGAGAAACTCGTCATAGACTTCCTGTTCAGGACCGTTTCCCGGGATGGCCGTGCCCTGCCATTTCAGCAACTCCAGGCTCACGCCAAATCGGACCCCCGCTCAATGCAGTCCTTTATGGAAGATTTCCGGGCACAGGTGCGTGCTTCAGACACATCGTACCGGTTCTTCGATCATGAAACAGAGAAGATCCGGGTCTGGGAATGCATTGCAGGAATCTTCGTTTTCATTGGCACAAGCGCACTGGCTGTATTTACCGGCAATCCTATCGGTTTTCTGGCGTCACTGGGCGGAGTAATACTCCTCATAGCAGGCGCTTTTCTGAGGCGCCGCAGCCCCATGGGAAGCACGCATCTGGCCATGTGGCAGGCATTTCGGCGATTTCTTCTGCATTTTTCCTCCCTAGACCGGGCTGATGTTCCAAGCCTTATAATCTGGGAGCATTACCTGGTCTACGCTGTGGCCCTGGGCGTAGCCAAACAGGTGATCAACCAGCTGAAGATCGTCTATCCGGAGATAACCCAGCCAGGCCCGGGTTTGCACTACTGGGCGTGGATGCGGGGCATGCATGGCGTGGGTGCAGGCGCGTCGGCAGTGGACCTGGTCAGCAGCATGACGGAAGCGCTTCACAGTTCGGTAAGTGCGGCCGTGAACTACAGACCGAGCTCCGGTGCAGGCCGTGGCGGTGGGTTCTCGGTGGGCGGAGGCGGGGGTGGCGGCGGAGGCGGCGGGCGGGCCGGCTAGTCTTGCTTGGCTTACCGGATCTGTTCCATCATTAGGCCGAGAACTGGATCTGGACCTGGTCCTAGAACCCGCCAGGTTTCGGCCCGACCTGGTACAAAATCGACCACTCTCGGCCAGGATCTGGTTCCAAAACGAGAGCGTGAAATTTTCTGTGTAAGTGAGCTTTTGGGGTTGGGGCAGGATCATGACTTGATCACCCCCAAACGGTCTTCAAACCGGATAACAAATTGCGATAGATACCTTGCCCAGTCCTGTATGGGCGTAGTCCATTTTCTGGTTATGTCCATCGTTGCAAGATAGATGATCTTGCTAAGGGATTCATCGCTGGGGTACGATGTCTTGGCTTTGGTGACTTTGCGAAGCTGGCGGTGATAGCCTTCAACGGTGTTCGTAGTGTAGATTAGCCGGCGGACGTCCGGTGAATAGGCGAAGTACGTAGTCAGTTCAAGCCAGTTCTTATCCCAGGACTTGATCACCGTGGGATACTTCTTCCCCCATTTCTCTTTGAAGGCGGAAAAGGCCAGCTCGGCCTCTTCCAGGGTCAAAGCCTGGTACACTTGTTTGAGGTCATCCATCAGCGGTTTTCGATCCCGGTACGCAACATACATCAAAGTGTTCCTTATCTGATGAATGACGCACAGTTGTATTTCGGTCTTGGGAAACACCGCTTCTATGGCCTCTGAGAAGCCTGCTAAGCCATCTTTGCATGCGATTAGGATATCTTCTACGCCCCGGGCCTTAAGATCATTACAAACACCAAGCCAGAAACCAGCAGACTCTACTTCTCCGATCCATATCCCTAGCACGTCTTTTATCCCTTGCGTGTTGACACCGAGCACTGTGTAGGCTGCCTTGCTCACTATCTTGTTTTCTTTTCGGACCCTGAAGTGGATGGCGTCCATGAACACGACTACATAGATTGCGTCTAGCGGACGCGACTGCCATTCTGTTATCAGCGGCATGACTCTGTCTGTTACTCTGCTTACCAGGCCCGAGGACACGTCGATTCCGTAGATGTCGCGAAGGTGGTCCTCGATGTCTCTGGTAGACATCCCTTTGGCGTACATCGCGACAATCTGGTCCTCCAACTCGCTGGCATTCCTCTCATACTTCTTCACTATTACCGGTTCAAACTTGCTGTTGCGGTCACGCGGTACTGCTATTTCCACCGGGCCCAGGCGGGTCTTGAGGTCTTTCGTAGTGTACCCATTCCGGCTGTTGCCCGAATTGTCCCCAGCGTTACTGTGCTTTTCGTAACCTAGGTGACCAGTGATCTCGGCCTCTAAAACCTCCTCCAAAGTCCTTTTGAACAGCTTCTTGAGTGCGTCCTGAACGTCCTGAACAGTCTTGCACTCCTTAGCTAACTCCTTGGCTAATCTGTCTCCTTGATCTATCATTGGACAAGCCTCCCTC
>JAPXLN010000013.1:0-45025 GCA_033809515.1 Bacillota bacterium | reverse complement strand
TGAGTTCGGTTATGCCCGGAGGCATATGGCCGGCCAGAACAAGCCCTATGTTAGCAGAGTTTCCGCCGGACACCGTCTTCAGAGAGACCCCAAGGCCGCTTTCGATTCCCGCCCTAATTCCGAGCAGTTCTCCCATTTTCTCCCTTGTGGGTATTGCCCCGCCGTAGCAAGCCATGTTGGTACCGATTCCCTTGAGGTCTATCCCCGGAATCCCGGTCATCTCCCGGGCAACCCCCTCTGCATCCTCAGGAAGGACTCCCTCTCGCAAATCTCCCAGGTCCACCATTAAGATGACCCTATGCACTTTGCCCATGCAACGAGCAGCTTCCCCCAGAGCTCTTACTGTCAAAGGGTCTGAGTTAAGACTGGTATCCGCATAGCAGACAACCTCCCTTGCCCTTGACAGAGAAGGTGCCCTGAGCAAAACCGTTTCGCCTTCATATCCATTTTCTCTCAGGCGCCGTAGGTTCTCAACCCGGGAATCACCTATGGCCCTGGCCCCTCCAGTTATCATTGCCCTGGTTACGGCCGGATGAGCCAATAACCCTTTGGCTACCCCTACCATGGTGAGCCCCTGTCGCTTCAAGAGAGAAGATACAACTCGCGCGTTATTGAGGATCTTGTTTTCGTAGATCAGGAGAGCAGGCAGTTTCAAGACATCATCCCCTTACTATGAGGATATGGGTAAACAGACATAAGCCAGCGTTTATACACTACTGCATAAAAGGCGAAACTCCTTCTGTCACGGGTCTTTTCGGCGGTTATCGGGAATCCTGAGTTCAGATGCCAGTGTCATTCGGCCCCTTGAACAAAGGAGATGACGGCCTTTCGTATACATTCGGCCAGTTTTTGCTGGTACGAGGGAGAACCCAGAAGGTCTTCCTCTTCGGAATTTGAAAGAAAGCCCAGCTCAATCGTGGCTGCAGGGACCTCCGAGTGGTTCAGCATGAAGTGGTTCAGCTTGGACGATGCCTCGCGGTGTGTTGGCGTATCTTCCACCAGAGCCTCCTGAATGAGAGAAGCCAGCATTTGTGAGTTCCTGTTCTTGTTAGGGTTGTAGAAGGTCTGAGCTCCTCTCTCACGGGAATCTGTAAAAGCATTGCAGTGTATAGACAGTACAATCGTGGCCCCTGACGATTCGATGAGTTTCACCCGAGCCTGGGAATCATTGACCTCTTCACTGTCAAGATCATAGTCTCCAGTGCGGGAATAAATCACCTTGGCACCGCTTCGCTCCAAGCGTACGCCCAGGTACAATGCTACATTGAGCACGATATCCTTTTCCAGATGCTTTTTCCCGCAGGCTCCTGGGTCAATTCCCCCATGGCCTGGGTCTATGTAGATAACCTGGCCCGAAAGAGGCCCCCCTGGCAAGATCCGTCCAAGGACACCCATCGGATTTGCGGTTTGCCCAAAGGCTCCCCAGGCAACTGAACAGCAGAAAACAATGGCCAGACCAAACAGCACACGCCTGGTTGTAAGCACCAAAAGGGGCCGGCGCCTTCGCCTGCCCCTCCTAATCCTCATGCCCAGCCCCCCATTTTCCTTCCCTATCACAGGAAAGATATACTCGAAAGCAAGGCTGTATGCCGGATTCACATACGGTGTCTCCGGATTAGCGCTTGGAGAACTGCGGTGCTTTCCTTGCCTTCTTGAGCCCGTATTTCTTTCTTTCTTTCATGCGTGGATCCCTTGTCAGGTATCCCGCTTTTTTCAACAGGGGCCTGTACTCTGCATCAACTTCCAAAAGCGCTCTGGCCAGGCCATGCCTGCATGCCCCCGCTTGCCCGCTGAGACCTCCGCCTTTCACGTTGACAGTCAGATCAAACCTTCCCTCGGTGCCGGTAAGACGGAAAGGCGCCATAACCTCCTGTTCGAGGCTGGGATTTCCAAAGTAGCCGCTGAGATCCTTACCGTTAATGGTAATCTTACCTGTCCCTGTCCTTATTCTGACTCTTGCTACCGACGTCTTGCGGCGGCCCGTGGCCATCACAGTGTCTGACACCATTACTCCCCTCCTTGCCACATCGAAGGCTTCTGGGCCTGATGAGGATGAGTAGCTCCCCTGTACACAAACAACCGCTTAGTTATTTGTCGTCCAAGCCGGTTCTTGGGAAGCATTCCCTTTACGGCAACTTCAACCACTCTCTCAGGTTTCCTCCTGATCATGTCCTTGTACGGAATGTACCTGTCCCCTCCAGGATATCCTGAGTGACTGAAATACATCTTCTGCTCCGCCTTTTTCCCGGTAAGTTTCACCTTCGACGCGTTCAGTATAATAACGCTGTCTCCCATATCAACCGACGGCGTGAAAGTAGGTTTATGCTTTCCCCGGAGTATGAAAGCAACCCGGGATGCAAGCCTGCCCAGAGGCTTGTCTGTGGCATCGATGATCCACCACTTCCTGTCGATCTCCCCGGGTTTGGCCATGTAAGTCTCGCCCAATGTAAAAACCTCCTTGATGCACCCGATAAACAAGATTCATTCTAATCATGGGAACCTGCAGGGTCAAGAGAAGCGAACCTCCTCAAGGCACAGTCCCCTCCCTGGAAGACAAGTTCCGGGCCTGACTCTTCCCGAACTCTCCAACACCAGGGATGTCCTGCCTGGCGAAAAGCGCCCTCTGCCGGCATCAACCATAGTGCCTGCCAGAAGCCTCACCATTTTGTAGAGGAATCCGTCTCCGGAAATCCAGAACTCCCATAGGAGACCTGATCGCCCCATGTGATCCTTCCGGATCCACTCAGCCCTGTAGACCTCCCTGACAGTAGGTCCGGACTGAGAACCTTTGGCCCTGAAACCTGCAAAATCATATTTGCCGACTATGGCCTCAGATTCCTTCTGCATAACCTCAAAATCCAGTTTGCCTCCGTAGTGATATGAATACCGCGACATCATGAAATCCCGCCGTGCCCCACGCCAGACCCTGTAGCAATACGTTCTTTCAACAGCATCCCTTACAGGATCAAAATCCAGCGGGACTTCTCGAGCAAAATCCATCACTATGTCCTCGGGGAGCACCCCGCTCAAAGCTGCAGGGAGCCTGGCAGCCGGAACAGGTGCCGCAGTGGTAAACGATATCACCTGACCCCGTGCATGAACTCCTGCATCGGTTCTTCCCGAAGCTTTCACCTTTACTTCGTGTCCGAGACACGATGCTATACACTTCTCCAGAGTCTCCTGTACGCTGACAGCGTTCTTCTGGCGCTGAAACCCCGAATACGCCGTTCCGTCATACTGAACCCTGGCCTTAATACGCCTCACTGCACAGCCACTCCCCATACTACAAGGGACGGGAGATCACAGGCCCGAACATGGTCCTGGCGTACAGCACCAACACGCAGATGATCCCCACCAATGCCAGGGCTGCATAATCCCTGAAAGCCATGTGCAGTTCACGCATGCGGGTTCGTCCCTCGCCTCCCCGGTAGCACCTGGCCTCCATGGCCATTGCCAGATCGTCTGCCCGCCTAAAAGCGCTGACGAAGAGGGGCACCAGGAGAGGCACCAAACTCTTTGCCCGTTTCACAACGTTGCCGGACTCGAAGTCGGCGCCTCTTGCCATTTGGGCCTTCATAATCCGTTCTGCCTCCTCCAGAAGAGTTGGGATGAAACGGAGAGCGATGGTCATCATCATGGCGAGTTCATGAGCGGGAATACCGAACCTGGCGAACGGATTCAGAAGATCCTCCAGACCGTCAGTAAGCTCTATAGGAGACGTTGTGAGAGTCAAGAGCGAAGTAAACATTATCAGGATGATCAGACGTACGCCTATAAAAAGACCCTGAATGAGACCCGCCCAGGTAGCAGTCAGGGGACCCAGCTTGAAAAGGGTCGGTCCCGGCGTAAGGAAGAGGTGAAAACCCATGGTGAAGCCCATTATGAACACAATGGGCTTGAGCCCTCTTACAAGCAGCCTCCAGGGAACCCTGGATAGAGCTGCCGCAGCCAGCGCAAACAATCCCATGATCAAGAATGCCTGGAAGTTGTTGCCCACAAATAAGATAACCATGAAAGCTACCGAAATAGCTATCTTTGCCCTTGGATCCATGGCATGAACCAGCGAGTCGGCTGGATAGTACTGCCCCAAAACAGCGCCGCTGGATATCATAAAGCCTTGCTCACCTCGCCGCTCTTAAGTTCCCGCATTATCTCTTCGTAGGCTTCTCCGGCGCTGAGAACATCCTCGCGCACATTCCACCCTCTCCTCCTCAGTCCCTGCATGAGAAGGACTACTTCCGGCGGATGCAGACCCGCTTGCATCAGAAGATCCACCTGTGTGAACACTTCCCGGGGCGACCCGTCTGCCACCAGTTTGCCTTTCTCCAATACCAGGATGCGCTCACAGAGCCTTGATACGTCCTCCATGTTGTGAGATACCAGGATAACGGTCATGCCCGTGCTGTGCATTTTTCGAATGTTTCCCAGTATGTCATCTCGACCCCTGGGGTCCAGGCCCGCAGCAGGCTCGTCAAGGATCAGAACCTGCGGGTTCATGGCCACAACTCCGGCTATAGCTACCCGGCGAAGCTGCCCCCCGGAAAGCTCAAAAGGAGAACGAGAAAGGAGCTCCTTCGTAAGTCCTACCATCCGTCTGGCAGACTCAACCCTCTCCCTGACTTCCTTTTCAGCAAGCCCCAAATTCCTTGGTCCAAAGGCAATATCTTCAGCTACGGTCTCTTCAAACACCTGCTGTTCAGGATATTGAAAGACCAACCCGACCTTCTGTCTCAGCTGTTTAAGGCTTACTTCCTTCCCCCATATGTCCTTCTCGTCAACGAGAACCTGCCCGGAGGTAGGCTTAAGAAGCCCGTTAAAATGCTGAATAAGCGTAGACTTGCCAGACCCGGTAGGTCCGATAAGCCCAACAAACTGCCCGTCGGGGATCTTCAGCGAAACGCCGGCAAGCGCCGTCATCTCCTGGGGAGTCCCCCGGTTGTACGTATGGGTCAGTTCCCTGACTTCAACCGGCATAGCTCATCCACCAGTTCTTCTGCCCTTAAGGCATCGGGTTTGACGTTCAGCCCTGACCTGGCCAAAAGCTCAATAAGACTGCCAAGGGGAGGCACGTCCAGCCCGAGAGCCCGGAGCTTATCTCTTTCCTCAAACACCTTGCCCGGCGGCCCTTCCATGACCACCTTACCCTCATCCATAACCAATACCCTGTCAGCATAAAGCGCCTCATCCATGTAGTGGGTAATGTGAACTATGGTTATACCGTGCTTCTTGTTAAGCTCGTCTACCGCCTCCATTACCTCCTGGCGCCCCCTTGGGTCCAGCATCGCAGTAGGCTCGTCCAATATGATACAGCTGGGACTCATGGCGAGAATCCCTGCTATGGCCACCCTTTGCTTTTGCCCCCCTGAGAGAAGATGCGGGGCGTGCCGCCGAAACGACAGCATTCCCACTTGCTCCAGAGACTCGGTGACCCTCCTTCTAATGTCAGAGGGCTTCATCCCAAGGTTCTCAGGACCAAAAGCCACATCCTCTTCAACAATGGTTGCGACTATCTGATTATCAGGGTTCTGAAACACCATGCCCGCGTTCCTCCTGATATCCCAGGTATGCGAGGCGTTCTTGGTGTTCATACCCAAAACCGTCACATCACCGGATGACGGCAAGAGCAAGGCGTTGAAGTGCTTGGCCAGTGTAGACTTGCCGGACCCGTTGGGACCGATAATGGCCACAAATTCGCCTCGAAGGACTTTTATGCTTACCCCGTCAAGGGCAACTATCCCCTGGTCCTCGGCGGTTTCATACCGGTAATGCAGGTCGTCCGTCCAGATGCTTCTTTGCTCCTCACCCATTTGCGACCTTCTCTACTGCCCGGGCTTAACGAGCTCAAGTATTGCCATGGGGGCCCCGTCACCGCGCCTCTGATAGGTCTCCAATATCCGGGTATACCCGCCATGCCGGTGGGCATATCGCGGGCCAAGGGTGTCAAACAGTTTCTTGACCACGTCCTCGCTGGTTAGGTACGCCAGGGCCCTCCGTCGTGCAGCAAGGTCGTCCTCCTTAGCCAGACTTATCATCTTCTCTGCAATAGATTGAGTTTCCTTAGCCTTGGTCAAAGTAGTCTCAATCCGCTCATGCTCCAAAAGCGATGTCACCAGTCCGCGCAGGAGTGCCTTTCGCTGCGCTGACGGCCTATCAAATCGTGAGTAAGCCAACTCCCCTTCCTCCTTACTCTTCGTCCGGGCGAAAAGCCAGTCCCATCTCGGCCAGCTTGTTCCTTACTTCCTCCAGGGACTTCTTGCCCATGTTTCGTACTTTGGAGATCTCTTGTTCGGTCTTCTGGATCAGCTCACCCACAGTGTTGATTCCCGCTCTCTTTAGACAGTTGAAAGACCTCATAGAGAGTTCAAGTTCCTCAACAGGTGTCTCCAGCACTCTGTCAAGTTCAGACTTCTCGCTCGGCTCTTCGGGCTCATCGTCCTCCAATAACATGGCTGTAAGGTTTTTGAACATGTCGAAGTGCTCAATCAAAATGGCAGCAGACTTCTCAAGAGCCTCTTCCGGTCGAATGCTACCATCAGTCCAGATCTCCAGTATGAGCTTATCGTAGTCTGTCCTTTGCCCTACTCTGGTGTCCTCCACCCGGTAGTTGACTTTTGTCACAGGAGTGAACCTTGAGTCTATGGCTATGACCCCTATGGGCTGGTTTGCCGCCTTGTTGCCCTCGGCGGTTACGTAACCCCTGCCTTCTTCGATAGTCAGCTCCATGTACAGACGGCCGCCCCCACCCAGCTCAGCTATGTGAAGGTCCGGGTTTACAACATCAACATCGGGGTCAACCACAATGTCATTGGCTGTGACCACTGCGGGTCCCTCTACCTCGATTCTAGCGATCTTCGGACCAGGGCTGTGACTCTTAACCACCAGCGACTTAATGTTCAGGATTATGTCAGTGACATCCTCCCGAACTTCAGGGATTGTCGAAAACTCGTGGAGAACCCCTTCGATGCTCAGCCGGGTCACCGCAGCGCCAGACAGGGATGACAAAAGCACCCTCCGGAGCGAGTTGCCTATGGTTACTCCATAGCCCTCCTCCAAAGGCTCAACCACAAACCTTCCGTATTTCCTATCCGGTGAGATCTCCTCGCATTGCACTCTTGGCTCGATGTCATTAAACACTCTTTATGAGCCCCCTTCAGTTCAAGGCTTTTCGGGGCGAGCTACTTAGAATACAGCTCGACTATCAGACGCTCGTCCACAGGAACATCGACCTCGTCTCGCTCAGGCATGCGAAGGATAGTTACCTTCCAGTTTGGAGCGTCCAGTGACATCCACGCAGGAGCTGTATGTTGGCCTAAGGACTCCGCCATAGCTTTAAACCGGTCCAATTTCAGCGCCCTGGGGCGGAGTCTCACCTCGTCGCCAACCGAGACCATAAACGATGGTATGTCCACCTTCCTGCCGTTAACGTCAACATGACCGTGCCCGATAATCTGACGAGCTTCTGCTCTGGATCTTGCGAACCCGGCCCGGTAGACTACGTTATCAAGGCGCCTCTCAAGAAGGGTCAAAAGGGTCATACCGGTGACACCGCGGGTCTTGATGGCCTTGTTAAAGTAGCCCCGGAACTGCTTTTCGCCAACTCCGTAAAACCGCTTGGCCTTCTGCTTTTCCCTAAGCTGCAGGCCGTATTCGCTGGGTCTCCTCAACCGGCTGTGCATTCCCGGAGGACTTTGCCTCTTCTCAAAAGTGCATTTCGTAAAGCACTTGTCACCCTTCAGGTAAAGCTTTTGACCTTCTCTCCTGCACAACCTGCAAGATGCATCTGTATACCTAGCCATTGTGGGCCTCCCTCATACCCGGCGCCTTTTCGGCGGCCGGCATCCGTTGTGCGGGACCGGGGTAACGTCTTTGATCACGGTCACTTCCAGCCCGGCTGCCTGAAGGGCTCGTATGGCAGCCTCTCTGCCTGAGCCAGGACCCTTAACCATGACTTCGACTTCCCTCATCCCCTGGTCGATTGCGGTTTTCGCCGCTACCTCAGCGGCCATTTGAGCCGCAAACGGTGTGCTCTTCCTCGACCCTTTGAAACCCTGCTTGCCTGCGGACGACCAGGAGACACCTGCTCCCTGAGTGTCCGTAATGGTCACCATGGTGTTGTTAAAAGTAGACTTGATATGAGCGATTCCCTTTTCAATAACCCGTCTTTCTTTTCTTCTCGGTCGCTCTCTTCTCTTAGCCAAGTAAGTCCCGCCTCCTTTCCCTACTTCTTTCTCCTAATGCCCACCGTCTTGGGGCGTCCTTTCCTGGTTCGGGCGTTGGTCTGCGTCCTCTGGCCATGAACAGGGAGCCCTCTGCGATGCCGGAGTCCCCGGTAAGTCCCCAGGTCAATAAGCCTCTTAATGTTGAGCTGGGTCTCCGTCCGGAGGTCTCCTTCAACCTTGTAGTTTCTGTCAATAAAATCCCTTATGCGAGCTACTTCCTCCTCGGTAAGGTCCCTCACGCGAGTATCCGGGTTGACTCCCGTTTCCATGAGTATCTCCCTGGATCTAAAACGACCTATCCCGTAGATTCGGGGAAGCGCTGCTTCTACTCTCTTGTCTCTGGGCAAGTCCACTCCCGAAATACGAGCCATCACGTCACCTCCTGGTCAACCTTGCTTCTGCTTGTGTTTAGGATTCGGGCACAGCACCATGACTCTGCCATGACGCCTGATCACCCGGCATTTTTCGCACATTCTCTTTACTGAAGGTCTTACCTTCACTAAAAAGACCCCCTTTACGGGAAATTCCCCTGTCCCTTATCTTAATCGACGGACTATCCTGCCGCGGGTCAGATCGTAAGGGCTCAACTCAACGAGAACTCTGTCACCCTGAAGTATTTTTATAAAATGGATGCGCATTTTCCCGGATATGTGAGCTAGGACTTTGTGGCCCCCCTCGATCTCCACCCGAAACATGGCATTGGGAAGCGGCTCAACGACTCTGCCCTCGACCTCAATGCTGTCTTGCTTCGGCATGTTATTCCCCCTCATGTCCTACCAGGATTGTGTTTCACTCTCTGGCAGATTATACCAATGTCAAACATCTTGGCCCTTCTCCGGTTACGGCCACTGTATGCTCGAAGTGTGCAGACAGTCTTCCGTCCTTGGTGACCACCGTCATATCACCAAGGGTAATCACTTCACCGCAGCCTGCGTTCACCATAGGCTCTATAGCTATAACCATGCCTTTTCTCAACACCGGCCCTGTCCCTGGAAGGCCGTAATTTGGCACGCTCGGGCTTTCATGCATTTGCCGTCCCACGCCGTGCCCTGCATACTCCCGTACAACGCCAAACCCGTACTTCCTAACATACTGCTCTATGGTACACCCTACATCGCCCAGTCTTACGCCCTCCCGGACAAGATCAATAGCTTTGGTCAAGGCGTCTCTGGTAACGGTCATCAGGCGCACGGCCTCTGGAGAGACCTGGCCGACCGGAAAAGTCGCCGCAGTATCCCCAACAAACCCTTTGTAAGTCGCACCTACATCGATAGCTATAATATCTCCTTCGACCAGTACTGCATCGCCCGGCATCCCGTGAACTACCACCTCATTAACGGAGGTACATATTGATGCCGGAAATCCTTGATAGCCCTTAAACGTAGGGATGGCCCCGGCCTGCCTTATAAAAGCCTCAGCAGCCGCATCGATCTCCCGTGTGGACACGCCCGGCCTGACAAGCCGTCCAAGCATTTTCAGACACGAACCCGCAATTTTGCCTGCTTCAGCCATGATCTCAATCTCGCCGTCGCTTTTGAGTACTATCATGTTAGGCATCTCAGCTAACCCGTAACCCTGCGGGCATCGATAATGCTGACCAGCTCTTGCGTAACCCCGTCAATGTCTCTTGCGCCGTCAACGGAGACAACCAGACCCTGTTTCTCGTAGTGCTCTATAACAGGTTCAGTAAGATGCCGGTATACTCTCATGCGTTCGGAAACGACCTCGTCTTTGTCGTCGGGACGCAAGATCAACTCACCGCCACAGACGTCGCAGCGTCCGGCAACCGCAGGCGGTGATGCCTTCAGATTGTACGGTCTGCCGCACCTACTGCATGTGCGTCTCGCCTGTGTACGGGCAAGAATCTCTTCTTCGGAAACGGCCAGGTTGAGAACCAGGTCCAGCCTGGCACCCATCTCCGCCAGCATCCGATCCAACGCCTCAGCTTGAGCAATGTTCCTGGGAAACCCATCCAGCACAAATCCCCGACCGGTTTCGCCCGACTTGAGCTTCTTGTCCATAATCCGGACAGTGATGTCATCGCTGACCAATTCACCTCTGGCCATGACCTCACCAACCACCTTGCCTAGATCAGTTCCGGACTTCACTTCCTGCCTGAACATGTCTCCCGGCGCTAGATGGATGATCCCGTACCTTGATGCCAAAAGCTTAGCTTGGGTTCCTTTGCCTGAACCCGGGGGCCCCATCAGCAAAATCCTCAATCCAAATCTCGCCTACCTTAGAAATCCCTGATAGTTCCTCATGACAAGCTGGGCTTCTATCTGCTTCATGGTTTCAAGAGCAACGCCGACCACAATCAACAGGGCGGTCCCTCCAAGGGCCTGAAATCCAGGGAGCCCGGTGATCTGGATCATAATGTTGGGCAGCACTGCAATGCCTGCAAGAAATAGCGCGCCAACAGCGGTGATCCTCATGACTATCCTTGAGATAACATCGGCAGTAGGCTTCCCGGGCCTTATGCCGGGGACAAAACCGCCGTACTTTCTCATGTTATCCGCTACATCCAGCGGATTGAAAACCATGGCAGTGTAGAAAAACGTAAATCCGAAAATCAAAACGGCGTAAAGAGCTGTATACCAGGGCTGCCTGTAGTCGAAAACGTTGCCCAACCTTTGAGCCCAAGGAGCTCTTATAAACGACGCTATAGTCGCAGGAAAAGCCAGGAGTGAAGATGCAAAGATGACCGGAACAACCCCAGCCTGGTTTATGCGAATAGGAATATGGGTTGAATACCCTCCCATCATCTTTCTCCCGACAACGCGCTTTGAATACTGAACCGGTATCCTTCGCTCTCCTTCGGTAATCCATATGACCAGGAATATAGTGGCCAAAGATACAGCGAAAAGGAACACAGCATTATACCACCGGGTAGCGCCAAGCTTCAAAAGAGTGTATACCCTGTAAAACTCCGAGGGCATCCCGCTAATAATGCCGGCAAAAATGAAAAGTGAAATCCCGTTGCCAATTCCCTTTTCAGTGATCAACTCCCCAAGCCACATCAGAAAGGCGGTGCCGGCAGTAAGGCTTACGACGGCCTCTGCCAGAACCCAAACAGACGAGGACACCAGCGCGCCCTGGGCGCGAATTGCCATTGTCATGCCGGTAGCCTGCAAAACTGCCAGGATCACCGTTGCGTACCTGGTGTAGCTTTGAAGAGTTTTGCGTCCATCCTCATCCTTGGCCATCTCTTCCCATTTGGGAATAACCATCTGCAAGAGCTGCATGATGATTGAGCTGTTGATGTACGGGTAAATACTCATAGCAAACACTGAGTAGTTCCTGAGGGCGCCCCCTGAGAAAAGGTCCATGAAAGCAAACAAGGTACCCTCCCCAAAGAGCTGCCGGATGATCTCAGGAACTACACCCGGAACCGGAACAGCCACGCCTGCTCGGAACACCACAAGAAGGGCAACTGTATTAAGGATCCTGCGTCTTAAGTCCGGCACTCGCCAGGCATTCTTCAGGGTCCCGATCATCCTATATCACCTCGGCCTTACCACCGGCTGTCTCGATTTTCTCCCTCGCCGAGCCCGAGAACGCATGCGCCTTGACGGTAAGTGCTTTGCTAAGCTCTCCCTGGCCCAGGATCTTCAGGTGCCGGGCGTTTCGCCTTAGCAGACCTGTTTGTTTGAGAACCTCAGGACCGACTTCCGAATGGTCGTCAAACCGCTCCAGATCCTTGACGTTCACCAAATCATAGACAAAGCCGAACCTGTTGCGAAACCCCCGCTTGGGCACTCGCATGGTGAGCTTCATCTGGCCGCCTTCAAAACCAGGCCCCTTGGTTCCACCGGACCTTGATTTCTGTCCTTTGTGACCACGGCCGGCAGTCTTCCCGAGGCCCGATCCAATGCCTTTCCCTTTGCGTCTGGCCTTCTTAACCGAACCAGGTATTGGAGGGAGATCATACAGTTCCATTTGATGAAACCTCCGATTCCTCGTCTCTTTGAGCCCTAAATGACTTGCCCCTGAGTTCAGCCACCTCGCTGGCGCTTCGCAGCTGCTTCAGCGCATCTATTGTGGCGTAGACCACATTGTATGGGTTGGCAGAACCGATTGACTTGGCCAACACGTCCTGAATACCCGCCAGCTCCATAACCGGCCTTACTCCCCGCCCGGCAATAACCCCGGTTCCGGGAGACGCCGGCCTTAGGAGCACCATACCCGCTCCAAAACGACCTAACACTTCATGGGGGATGGTAGTATTGTATCTGGGCACCTCAATCAGATTCTTCTTGGCGTCGTCAATCCCTTTTCTGATTGCATCAGTAAGGTCTTGAGCTTTGCCGAGCCCGGCCCCAACCTTTCCATTGCCGTTTCCTACGACAACCAGGGACCGAAAACTGCGCCTGCGCCCACCCTTAACCGTCTTTGAAACAGGGCCCACAGTCACCACTTCATCACGAAACTCCTCTTGAGGTCGCTCGAATGCAGCCTCAGGGCTTCGATCACTTCCTCTGTCTCTAGTACGTGACGTTCTATTCACCAGGTAATCACCCCGCATTCTAGAAATCCAGTCCACCTTCTCTGGCTGCCTCAGCTAACGCCTTCACCCTGCCATGGTACAGGTAACCACCGCGGTCAAAGACAACCTTGCTGATGCCTTTGTCTCGCGCCCTCTGGGCCAGGATCTTACCTGCCATGGAAGCGGCAGCCGTATTTCCGCCTTTCTGGTTCTGTTCCCGGAAAAACGGCTCCGAGGTAGAAACTGAAACTATAGTCTCGCCCGAAGCATCATCAATAACTTGTGCGTGTATATGCTTCAGGCTTCTGAACACGCAAAGCCGAGGCCGGTCAGAAGTACCATTTACCTTTCTTCTGACCCTAAGATGCCTGCGAACTCGCTTTGCTCTCTTGTCTTTTGCGCTCATAGTCATAGACGGTCTTCCCTCCCCGAATCCTGCTAGCCGCTCTTGGCCGCCTTCCTTCTTATCTTCTCACCGGCATATCGAACTCCCGACCCCTGATATGGCTCCGGAGGCCGAAGCTTTCTTATGTCAGCTGCCACCTGGCCCACAACTTCCTTGTCAATGCCGCTGACAGTCACAGATGTAGGCGTCGGGACCTCAATGACAATGCCGGGCGGAGGGACAATTTCAACCGGCCTTATGAACCCAAGGTTCAACACCAGCTTATCCTGGACTTTTGACGCACGATACCCCATACCGGATATCTCCAAACCCTTGGAGTAACCCTCTGTCACCCCGGTAACCATATTAGCTATGAGTGTACGCGTTAGACCGTGAAGCGACCTGTGCTTCTTTCCGTCGGAGGGCCTTTCGACCGTAATCTGACCATTACCGACGGTGACCTTCATTTCGGGATGAATATCCCTGGACAGGGTACCTTTCGGGCCCTGTACCCCGATGCTGTCGCCTGATACAGTTACGGTAACCCCTTCAGGAATTGGGACCGGCTTTTCACCTATTCGAGACACGTCAAAGACCTCCCGCCGTTTGTTACCATACGTAGCAAATCACTTCGCCGCCGAGCCCAAGTGATCTAGCATTCTTGTCTGTCATAATCCCCTGGGAAGTGGATACCACGGCAATCCCAAGGCCCCCAAGAACTCTGGGCACCTCATGCTTATTTGCATATACCCGGAGGCCGGGTTTTGAGATCTGCTTTATCCCGGTAATCGCTCGAGTCCTGCCAGGACCATACTTGAGATATACTCTGAGCTTAGGCATGGGCTTCCCGGGCACAACCTCATAGTCCCTGATGTAGCCTTCCTCTTTGAGGACGGCCAGAATCCTCTCCTTCATCTTAGAACCGGGCATCTCCACTATTTCGTGCCTTGCCAGGCCAGCATTGCGGAGTCTTGTCAGCATATCCGCAACAGGATCATGTGTCATAGTGATCTCCCTCCTACCAGCTGGCTTTCCTAATTCCCGGAATCTCACCCCGGTGGGCCAACCGCCTGAAACAATGCCTGCACAATCCGAACTTTCTCATATAAGCACGGGCACGACCGCATATCTGACAGCGATTGACCTTCTGCACTCTGTACTTAGGCTCCCGCTTGGACTTATTGACCTTAGCCAGCCCTGCCAACCTATCTCCTCCTCACTCTCTGAAAGGCATGCCCAGTGCCTTAAGAAGGTAATATCCTTCCTCGTCAGTCCGCGCACTGGTAGTAATAGTAATGTTCATGCCACGAATCTTCGAGACTTTGTCATAGTCGATCTCCGGGAATATGAGTTGCTCCCTCAATCCCAGAGAGTAGCTCCCTCTACCATCAAATCCGTCAGGGGATACCCCACGAAAGTCCCTTACCCTGGGGAGAACTACGTTGAAGAGCTTCTCCAGAAAATCATACATGCGCTCTCCCCTGAGAGTAACTTTGCAGCCTACATTCATACCGGCCCTGACCTTAAACGCTGATATAGAGCGCTTGGCCTTGGTAACCACCGGTTTCTGTCCGGAAATCCTGGTCAAGTCCGCCAGAGCGCCTTCCAGTGCATCGGCGTTCTGGGTAGCCTCGCCAACCCCCATGCTTATGACAACCTTCTCCACTTTGGGAGCTTGGAGACGGTTCCGGTACCCGAAATCCTTGACCATGGCCGGGATAATCTCGTCACGATATCTTTCTCTAAGCGCCACGTCACTCGACCTCACTTGTCAATGGCTTCGCCGCATTTACGGCATACCCGAACCTTATTTCCCCCGATCACCTTGAGCCTGGATCTAACAGGCTTAGAGCATCTAGGGCAGATGAGCATGACGTTTGACCGGTGGACCGGGCCCTCTTTCTCAAAGATTCCTCCCTGAGGCACATCCTGAGTGGGCTTTTGGTGCTTCTTAACCATGTTCACACCTTCCACCACAAGACGGTTCTCCCGCGGCATAGCCCTCAGGACCTTGCCTTTCTTGCCTTTATACTTGCCGGTTATAACCAGGACCGTGTCGTCCTTACGTATGTTCACAAGCAATGCCACCACCTTTTCGGCCCTAAATCACTTCAGGGGCAAGGGATACGATCTTGCTAAACTTCCTTTCCCGAAGCTCCCTCGCAACAGGGCCAAAGATGCGCGTACCTTGAGGTTCCTTATCAGCTCTCAAAATAACCGCTGCGTTATCGTCAAATCGTATATACGTCCCGTCGGGTCGCCTTACGTTCCTCTTGGTACGAACTACCACAGCCCTTACTATCTGGCCCTTCTTGACAACGCTCCCGGGAGTGGCCTCTTTGACAGAAGCTACAATAACGTCACCGAGGCCGGCATATCGATGAAATGCTCCGCCCAGCACCTTCAGGCACTGTATCTTCCTGGCTCCGCTATTGTCTGCCACCGTGAGGTTGGTCTGCATCTGGATCAAGCCTTGCCACCCCCTGCCGCGCTGTGCCTCGATCTCTCAAGAATCTCGGCAATGAGCCATCTCTTGTCCTTGGACATAGGGCGAGCTTCTACAAGCCTTACCTTATCCCCGACGCCTGCTTGATTGGTCTCATCGTGAGCTTTCACTTTGCGCCTTCTACGGACCCTCTTGCCGTATATGGGCACTACTTTCCAGGACTCGATAGCTACCACGCGAGTCTTGTCCATCTTGTCGCTTACCACAACGCCCACAAGTTCCTTGCGCTTTCCTCGTTCCATGTTCAAACCTCCTGGGCAGGCCTTTTAAGTTCCCGCTGGCGCTGCACTGTCTTCACCCTGGCGATGGACCGTCTTACCTCGCGCAGTCGCATCACGTTGTCAAGCTGCCCGGTGGTCATCTGAAAGCGCAGGTTGAAGAGTTCTGCCTTAAGATCCGAAAGTCTTTTCTCCAATTCTCCGTCACTCAAGCCCCTAATCTCCTGCACCTTCACTGTCCTTCACCGCCTTTTCCTGTCCCTCAGCCAAAACGCCTCGACGCGTCTGGAACTTGGTCTTTATGGGAAGCTTCATTCCTGCCAACCGGAACGCTTCACGGGCCACATCCTCGGGCACACCTGCTATCTCGAAAAGTATCCGTCCGGGTTTGACCACAGCAACCCAGTACTCAGGGTTGCCTTTCCCTCCGCCCATCCTTGTCTCAGCCGGTTTCTTCGTCACCGGTTTATCAGGGAAGATTCTGATCCAGACCTTGCCTCCCCTTTTGATGTACCTGGTTAGCGCGACCCTTGCAGCCTCAATCTGCCTGTCTGTAATCCATGCGGGCTCTAGGGCCTGAAGCCCGAATTCCCCGTAAAAGACCTCACTTCCCCGAATTGCCTTTCCGGTTCGTTTGCCCCTGTGTTGCTTCCGGTGCTTAACTCTCTTGGGCATCAACATGGCTTACTTACCTCCCTCAGACGGAAGTTGCGTCTTAGCCGGGAGGATATCTCCTTTATAGATCCAGACCTTAACTCCAATCCGGCCGTATGTCGTATGAGCTTCCGCAAAACCGTAGTCTGCATCAGCTCTGAGAGTGTGCAAGGGCACGCTGCCCTCTCCGGCCCTCTCTCTCCGAGCTATCTCAGCTCCTCCAAGCCTGCCTGCAACCCTTACCTTGATTCCTTTGGCACCCTGGCGCATTGTCCGTTGAATGGCCTGTCGCATGGCGCGCCTGTAAGAAACCCTGCGCTGAATAGACTCAGCTATGTTTTCAGCAACGAGCTGAGCATCAAGTTCGGGATTCTTGACTTCCATTACGTGAACGGTAACTTTCTTGTTGCCGGTAAGGTCGGCAATCTCCTTACGCAGTGTATCGATCCCTGTTCCGCCCCGGCCTATGACTATGCCCGGCCTGGCAGCATGTATGGTTACGGCCACTTCCTGTGGCTTTCTCTCGATCTCAATTCTTGGAATCCCTGCAAACCCCAGCTTCTCTTTCACATGATCCCGAATGAGTTTGTCTTCGAGGAGGAGCTCGGCGAAGTCCTTCCGGGAAAACCAGCGGGAATCCCAGTCGTAGATCACTCCCAGCCGCAAACCCTTAGGGTGAACCTTCTGTCCCAAAACTCATACCTCCTCTCTTTCTCTGAGTACCACGGTCAAGTGGGATGTGCGCTTTGCTATGGGAAAAGCTTGCCCTCTCTGTCGCGGATGGTACCTCTTGAGCGTCGGACCCTCATCAACGAGAATCTCGGACACAAAGAGAGCATCTTTGTCCATATCATGATTGTTCTCAGCGTTAGCTGCCGCTGACGCTATTGCCTTTGATATCACTGTGCTAGCCCTCTTGGGCGTATAGCGCAAAACTGCCAATGCCTCTTTAACTGGCTTCCCCCGTACAATGTTGGCCACGATCCTTACCTTAGTGGGGGAAATCCTAATATGCCTGACTACGGCTCTAGCCTGCATGTTGAAATGCCCCCTTACTTCAAAGCGGTGGAACGCTCAGTATGCGCTCCGTGGCCTCTGAATGTACGTGTGGGAGCGAACTCACCCAGCTTGTGGCCTACCGCATCTTCAGTGATGTACACCGGAACATGCTTCCTGCCATCGTGAACCGCTATGGTATGCCCCACCATCTCCGGAACGACGGTGGAAGCCCTTGACCATGTTCTTATGACCCGCCTTTCTCTCCTCTGGTTCATGAGTCGAACCTTCTCAAGGAGCTTCTGCTCAACATACGGGCCTTTCTTGGCTGACCGGCTCAGGATCGCCCCCTCCTTCCTCAACAAGTTATTTCCTTCGTTTTACAATCAACTTGCTCGACGCCTTACCCTTCTTGCGCGTTCGGTACCCAAGGGTCGGCTTACCCCAGGGCGACAACGGCCCCGGATGGCCCACAGGGGCCTTTCCCTCTCCCCCGCCATGGGGGTGGTCTACCGGGTTCATTACTACACCGCGTACGCTTGGACGCCAGCCTTTGTGTCGCCTGGTGCCTGCTTTACCGTACGTGATGTTCTCGTGTTCCACATTTCCCACTTGACCGACTGTGGCCTTACACATTACAGGAACCTTGCGCTGCTCACCGGAAGCAAGTCGCAGCAGGGCGAAACCGCCTTCCTTGGCCATCAGCTGCGCTTGCGTCCCCGCGCTTCTGGCCAGCTGGCCGCCTTTCCCCGGCACTAACTCAATGTTGTGAACAAAGATCCCTGTAGGGACGTTCTCCAACGGCAATGCGTTACCGGGCCTGATATCGGCATCAGGTCCTGAGACAACGTTATCGCCTTTTTCAAGCCCCAGAGGAGCAAGTATATACCGTTTCTCGCCATCTGCATAGTGCAGAAGCGCTATTCTGGCTGACCTCCCAGGGTCATACTCGATTGCCGCCACTTTGGCGGGAATACCGTCTTTGTCCCTCTTGAAGTCAACTATCCTGACTAACTTCCTGGCACCGCCGCCCCGGTGTCTGACCGTAACCTTGCCCTGGTCATTGCGCCCTGCATATCGCTTGACCGAATAGGTAAGAGAACTCTCGGGTTTCTTGTCATCTATGTCTTCAAAGTTGCTGACGACCTTGCCCCGCAACCCCGGAGACGTCGGCTTAAAACTCTTAACCGGCAACTGGATTCCCTCCCTGCCTACACACCTTCAAAGAACGGGATCTTCTGGCCGGGCGCAAGGGTTACCACTGCTTTCTTCCACCTGCGGGTTCGTCCTACATGCAGCCCCATACGCCTGCGTTTGCCCGTGACATTCATGGTGTTGACTTTCACTACTCGCACCTTAAAGATCTCCTCGATGGCGTTGTGCACATCAGCCTTGGTAGCAAGAGGGTGTACCCTGAAGAAATACGTCCCCCGCTCCATACCCGAGTACGTCTTCTCAGTGACCAGAGGTTCTATAATGATGTCTCTGGATGAAAGATTCATGACAAAACCTCCTCCAATTTGGAGACTGCATCCTTGGTCATGAGAAGATGCCTCTTGGCCATTGCGTCGTAGGTGCCCAATTTCTCGGCAGTAACGACCTTAACGCCCGGGATGTTCCTGCAAGAAAGGACCAGATTCGGTTCTCTTTCACCCGTAACCACGAGAACGCTCTTTTCTACCCCCAGCCCCTTCAGAATGCCGAAAATCTCCTTGGTCTTGGGACTTTCCATGCTGAGATCGTCAATAACCATGACATTTCCTGAATCAGCCTTTGCGGAAAGCGCGGAAACCAATGCGAGTCTCTTGACTTTCTTAGGCAACGACCATCCATAATCTCGTGGCTTAGGCCCAAAAGTTACTCCTCCGCCCTTCCAAATAGGCGACCTGATGCTTCCGTGCCTTGCTCTCCCAAGCCCCTTTTGTCTCCATGGCTTTCTGCCTCCGCCACGTACCTCAGCTCTGGTTTTGGCGCTTGCAGTACCTGCTCGGAGCTTGGCCTCATGAGCCAAAACCGCTGCCCGGACAGCTCCCCTGTTAGGTTCTACACCGAACACCGGCTCGGGGAGGCCCATCTCGCCTACTCTGTCCCCTTTTATATTGAACACCTGTGCTTGTGGCACGAGGAACGCACCTCCCTTAACCGCATCTCACCCATCACCGAAGAGCCCCTTTGATTGCTACAAGAGAGCCCCTCGTACCCGGCACAGCACCGTTAATCAAGATCAGGTTCTTCTCAGGGTCTACGCTGACAACTCGCAGTCGCTTAACAGTGACTGTCTCGTCGCCCAAATGGCCGGGCATTTTCCTGCCCTTCCATACTCTTGCGGCATCCCGGGCCTGCAGAGAACCTGGTCCCCTATGATACTTGGAGCCGTGAGACGACGGTCCGCGCCCGAAATTCCAGCGCTTGATGCCTCCTGCGTAACCCTTACCAATGGACCTGCCCGTTACGTCTACGTAGTCCCCGGGACCAAAAGCGTCCACTGTGACTTGGTCCCCGACGTTAAGGGTCTCGCCAGACTCAACCCGGAACTCTCGCAGGTACCTCAGGGGTTTTATCCCTTTCTTCTTGAAATAACCGGCGACAGGCTTCGTGACCGCTCTTTCCTTCACAAATCCAAATCCAAGCTGCACAGCAAGATAACCGTCCCTATCGAGAGTACGCTTTTCCACAACCGTGCACGGACCGGCTTCAATGACGGTGACAGGTATGAGCAATCCTTTTTCGTCGAACACCTGAGTCATCCCCAACTTCTTGCCGAGGATAGCTTTCATGGCTGGACACCTCCTCCATCAACAAAGCCAGCTCACACAGACTTGATCTCAATGTCCACGCCTGCCGGAAGATCCAACCTTGTAAGCGCGTCCATAGTCTTGGTTGTGGGCTCCATAATGTCTATCAACCGCTTGTGCACACGCATCTCAAACTGCTCCCGAATGTTCTTCTCACCGTTGGGAGCCACCAAAATCGTGTAAACGCTCCTCTCGGTAGGAAGCGGAACCGGTCCAGAGGTGAGCGCGCCTGTTCTCTTCGCCGTATCCACTATCCGGGTAGCGGACTGGTCCAGGACTTCGTAGTCAAACGCCCTGAGCCGGACGCGAATCTTCTGTCTCCGCAACCCCATCACCCCTCAATCTTGGTTACAACTCCTGAGGCCACCGTCTTTCCGCCTTCGCGGATTGCGAACCTGAGCCCTTCTTCCATAGCTATGGGCGAAATAAGCTCAACAATGATCCTGACGTTGTCTCCGGGCATTACCATTTCTACGCCTTCCGGCAGGGTCACGCTACCGGTCACGTCGGTGGTACGGAAGTAAAACTGGGGCCGGTACCCTGAGAAGAACGCGCTGTGACGCCCTCCCTCTTCCCTTGACAGGACGTAAACCTCGGCCTGGAACTTGGTAAAAGGCTTTATGCTACCGGGCTTTGCCAGTACCTGTCCACGTTCTACTTCGTTCTTGGCTACCCCTCTGAGCAAACAACCCACGTTGTCTCCGGCTTCTCCGAAATCAAGGGTCTTTCGGAACATCTCTACACCGGTAACCACCGTTGACCTGGGCCTGTCTGTGAGTCCAACGATCTCAACAGTGTCGCCGACTTTGACCTTGCCTCTCTCAATTCGCCCTGTGGCCACGGTTCCCCGACCTGTGATAGTAAACACGTCCTCAACAGAAAGCAAGAACGGCTTGTCAATATCTCTCTCAGGAGTAGGAATGTACCTGTCTACCTCGGCCATAAGCTTCAAAATCTTGCCGCACCACGGACAATCTTCCTTTCCGCAGCCGCATTCAAGGGCCTTCAACGCAGAACCGCTCACTACCGGAACATCGTCACCGGGGAACTCATACTTGGACAGAAGGTCCCTTACTTCCAGTTCCGAAATCTCAAGGAGTTCCTCGTCGTCCACAAGGTCTGCCTTGTTAAGAAACACTACCATGGCAGGGACTCCCACCTGTCTAGCCAAAAGAACGTGCTCTCTGGTCTGGGGCATAGTGCCGTCGGCAGCTGATACGACCAGGATGGCCCCGTCCATCTGGGCAGCCCCGGTAATCATGTTCTTAATGTAGTCGGCGTGACCCGGGCAGTCCACGTGGGCATAGTGCCTGTTGTCGGTCTCATACTCTACGTGTGACGCCGAAATCGTGATGCCCCTTGCCTTCTCCTCAGGGGCCTTGTCGATCTTGTCGAAGGGGGTAAACTCTGCGCCCCCTACTGCGGCCAGAACCCTGGTTATAGCAGCAGTAAGAGTTGTCTTCCCGTGGTCAATATGCCCTATGGTGCCTACGTTCACATGAGGTTTTGTTCTCTCAAACTTCTTCTTGGCCAACTTACCTTATCCTCCTTTTTCTATTCCACGCTTCTTCCCATATACCTGGCGACTATCTTGTCCGCTTCCACAGGTGAAACTACACTGTAGTTCGAAAACTGCATAGTGTAGGTACCCCGGCCCTGGGTCCTGGACCTCAGATCAGTCGCATAGCCAAACATCGATGACAGGGGAACAGCCCCTTCAATCACCTCAAGGACTCCACTGGTTTCCACACCCCGGATTTCCCCTCGCCTGGTGTTGAGGTCGGCCAGGACATCACCTAGATACTCACTGGGAGCGGTTACCTCAACCTTCATTATGGGCTCCAGGATGACGGGGTTTGCTTTGGCAAGGGCATCCTTGATCGCCATTGACGCAGCCACCTTAAACGCCAGTTCCGACGAATCCACCTCGTGGAAAGAGCCATTCTCAACAAATACCCGGACGTCAACTACGGGGTTGCCTACCAGAGCACCCGATTCGAGGGTCTCCTTTACGCCGGCTTCGATGGCCGGGATAAATGCTAGAGGGATAGCGCCGCCTACCACCTGATTCTCAAAGGCAAACCCGACCCCGCGCTCTGCAGGCTCCACTCGAAGCTTGACATGGCCATACTGACCTTTGCCGCCTGTCTGGCGGACATACTTACCCTCGCCCCTGGCTGCACTCAAAATGGTCTCTCTGTAAGCTACCTGAGGTCTTCCCACAGTAGCTTTGACCCCAAACTCACGCAAAAGCCTGTCGGAGATAACCTCTAGGTGAAGCTCACCCATTCCGGCGATTATTGTATCACCGGTTTCCTGGTCACTCTTATATGTGAAAGTGGGGTCTTCTTCAGCCAGCCTTGCAAGTGAGACAGATAACCTGTCTTGATCCTGTCGTGTATCAGGTTCAATAGCTACCCAAATCACAGGTTCAGGAAACTCTATGGTCTCAAGGATAATGGGGTCTTTCTCACTGCATAGAGTATCCCCTGTAGCTGTGTTCTTAAGGCCCACTGCAGCTACGATGTCTCCGGTCAACCCTTGGTCTACGTCCTCCCGGTGATTGGCGTGCATCAGAAGCAGCCTCTGAATCCGCTCACTCTTCCCCCTGATGGGATTGTAGACGTAAGACCTTGTGGACACAGATCCTGAGTATATGCGCAAATACGTAAGCCTGCCTACATACGGATCAGTCACCACTTTGAACGCCAGGCTCGAAAACGGCTCATCGTCTTGTGGCTCCCTCGACATGGGGGACCGGCCATCTATAGATTCACCTTGAACAGCAGGTACATCCTGAGGCGACGGAAGATAGTCAATAATGAAATCAAGGAGCTTCTGAACGCCCCTGTTTTTGAAAGAGGACCCGCAAAGGCAAGGCACTGCCTTGTTCAAGAGAGTTCCCTTTCTCAAGGCCCACTTCAGGGAAGCCACAGGAATGTCCTCGCCCTGCAAATATGCTTCAAGAACCTGATCGTCAAAATCGGCAGCGGCGGAGATCAGCCTTTCCCTGTACTCCTCAGAGAGTTCCTCCATCTCTGCAGGAATTGGCCCCTCCTCAATCTCTAGCCCCAATTCGTCGCGCCAGTAATACGCCTTCATCTCCAGCACATCAATAAGCCCTGAAAAACGGTCCTCTGCCCCTATGGGGAGGCATACAACAACGGGGTTGGCGCCCAGTCTGGTCTTTACCATCTCCACGGCGCGGAAAAAGTCAGCACCGATGGCGTCCATCTTATTGATGTAAGCAATTCTCGGAATATGGTAACCATCAGCCTGGTGCCAAACAGTCTCCGATTGGGGTTCGACGCCGCCTTTGGCGCAGAAAATCGCCACAGCTCCGTCCAGCACTCTAAGACTACGCTCGACCTCAGCGGTGAAATCAACGTGCCCTGGTGTGTCTATAATGTTTACTCTAAAATCCTTCCAGTGACATGTAGTAGCTGCCGAGGTAATAGTTATCCCTCGCTCTTGCTCCTGCACCATCCAGTCCATAGTCGCTGAGCCCTGGTCCACTTCGCCCATTCTGTGAACCCTGCCTGTATAAAACAAGATCCTCTCGGTAGTCGTAGTCTTACCCGCATCGATGTGTGCCATAATCCCGATGTTCCTTATTCTCTCAAGCGGGAATGTTCGCGGCATCGAATTCCCCCCCTTTCCTCCAAAGATCCTTCCTATATCTCCCTACCACCTGTAGTGAGCAAACGCCCTGTTCGCTTCGGCCATACGGTGCATGTCTTCTTTCCTCTTTACGGTGTTCCCGGCATTCCCAGCCGCATCCATAATCTCGCCGGCAAGCCTTTCAGCCATGCTCCGCTCAGAACGCTGCCTGGCAAAGTCCACCATCCAGCGTATAGCCAGCGACAGGCGCCTTTCACTGCGTACCTCAACAGGTATCTGGTAGGTAGCTCCGCCGACCCTTCTCGGTCTCACTTCCAAAACCGGCATAACGTTCTTCATCGCCTGCTCAAGAACGTCAATTGGGTCCTTCCCCGTTTTCTCCCCGATAACATCCAGCGCGTCGTATACAATACCACGTGCCACAGCTTTCTCGCCGGACGTCATCACTTTGTTGGTTATGCGCGTCACCAGGACCGAATTGTACTTAGGATCAGGCACCCACTTTCTGGTTGGCGCTCTACCTCGTCTGGGCATTGCACAATACCTCCAAAATCACTTCTTAGGCCTCTTAGCTCCGTAGAGCGAGCGGCCTTGCCTTCTGTCAGCAACACCTGCAGCATCCAACGTGCCTCTTACAATATGGTACCGGACACCCGGCAAGTCCCTTACTCGTCCGCCCCGAACCAGGACAACCGAGTGTTCCTGAAGGTTATGTCCTATTCCCGGAATGTATGCGGTTACCTCTATCCCGTTGGTAAGGCGAACGCGAGCGATCTTCCTCAGGGCCGAGTTAGGCTTCTTGGGCTGTGTAGTTCTAACAACTGTGCAGACGCCTCGCTTGAAGGGGTTCCCTCGCAAGGCGCGGGATTTCGATCTCTCGGGCACAGTCTTCCTGCCTTTACGAACCAGCTGATTAATGGTCGGCAACATTAAACCCCCTTTCAACAATTATCCCTTATGCTCAATCTTCTTTATCTCCGCGCAAGCGGCAGCTCCTACGCGCAAGCCGCAATACTCTCCAAGTTCCTTCATTGTATCAACCTGAACAACCTCAACGCCCAGGCTTTCGCAAAGGTCCAGAAGTCCCTTTATGAGGCGCCCATTAGCATCCCTGGCTACATATACCCTGTCGGTCCGTCCTGCGACCACAGCTCTGGTGGCAGCCTTAACACCAGCTACACGCTGTTGGCGCAGACTTCTCCAGGGAACCTGGTAACCGGAATCCCAAGACATCCCTTTCCCTCCTGGACTGCTGAAAAAGGCACGTTTTAGAGTTTAGCATCCCATTCATACTGTGTCAACGAGTTCACCAAAGAAGCTGCCCATAACGGCAGCTTCTTTGACCAAAATCGACCGTACAAGAAAGATTGATCGTAGAAGAAAGACCTTCTAGGGAACATCAAATACCCAGATCTCCGCCTCCGCCGGCAATTCATCCCTGCTAAGAGCGATACCTTCCCTGCCTATCTTCCTGGTTTTCCATTTCAGCTCCGAAAGGAACTCATCGACTGCCGCTATTGGCCAGGATTCAATATAGCTGGTTTTGTAGTGCATTGGCACAACAACCCTTGGACCTAGTCTCAAGGCTATGGCCGCAGCCGCGGCTGCGTCAACAGTGTAGTGTCCGCCCACAGGTATAAACAGTACATCGCAGGGCCTGGCGGCCTCTAAGACCTCATGGCCGGGAATATGCCCCAGATCGCCGGCATGAACCAGATGCACACCTGAGATCTCAATGGCAAACATGGCATTGAGACCGCGCTTACGGCCCTTTTCAGCATCATGGTAAGATGCCACAGAGCGAACCGACACATCCTCAACAACGGCCCTGATGCTTCGAAACCTGCCGCAGTCAGAATCAACGCCCCGCAAGACTACAGGGGAACCTCCAAGGCCACTAATGTCATTGTGGTCGTGATGCTCATGAGAAACGGTCACAACATCGCTTACCACTGATACGGCAGGGTACGGTACAGCGGTACCGAAGGGGTCAGTGACTACCCGAACACCTCTCAGGGATTCCAGGTAGAAACAAGCATGGCCCAACCACCGCACGTCTAGCACCTCTTTCAGTGTAATGCCGGTTAACGACTTAGTCTGTTTGAGCTTTTGCAGGCTCACTCCATGAAGCAGCCTCGTGGGAAGCAGCCTCATGGTCCGCTCCAGCTTCATCCGAAGCTTCCAGTACATCAACATGATGATATCGCTGCATGCCTGTGCCTGCAGGAATCAGTTTGCCTATGATAACGTTCTCCTTCAGTCCCAGCAAATCGTCAATGCGGCCCTTGACTGCAGCGTCAGTCAAGACCCTGGTAGTCTCCTGGAAAGATGCGGCCGACAAGAAGGAATCAGTGGCCAAAGACGCCTTGGTTATCCCTAGGATAACCGGTTTGCCTGTTGCGGGCTCCCCGCCGTTTTCCAGCGCTTCGGCATTAGCATCTTCAAACTCATGCAGATCTACATTGCTTCCGGGTAGAAGAATCGTATCTCCCGGTTCGTCTACTCTGATCTTTCGCATCATTTGCCTAATGATAACTTCGATGTGTTTGTCGGAAATGTCTATTCCCTGAAGCCTGTACACTCTTTGCACTTCCGCAAGGAGGTACTCTTCGACAGCTCTTACCCCCTTGACGCGCAGAAGATCATGGGGGTTGACAGATCCTTCCGTGAGCGCATCTCCGGGTTCCACTTCATCCCCTGTTGCCACTCTCACCAGAGCTCCAAAGGGGACTACCACAACGCTTTGGTCTCCGTCTGACGAAGTCACCCGTATCTCCCTCTTGCTCTCACCTTCGATGACCTCCACCACTCCGCCGATTTCGGCGATAGCGGCCTGACCCTTGGGCTTGCGCGCCTCAAAAAGCTCTTCCACTCTGGGAAGACCCTGGGTGATATCCTCGCCGGCAATACCTCCAAGGTGGAAGGTGCGCAAAGTCAGCTGTGTGCCCGGCTCTCCAATTGACTGAGCAGCTATTATGCCCACTGCCTCTCCGACTTCTACGGTTCTACCCGTAGCTAGATTGCGACCGTAGCACTTCATGCACACGCCGTGACGGGCATCACATGTCAAGACAGACCGGACCCCTACCTCGGTTATACCCGAATCCACTATGGCGTCAGCTATTTCATCGGTTATCTCGTGGTCTGCTCTGCAAAGCACTTCCCCGGTTTCCGGATGGAGAACGTCCTTGAACGCAAACCGCCCGCGAATTCTGTCGCGCAGATCCTCGATAGACTCACCGTCAATCTTTATCTCCCGGACAATAATCCCGGTTTCGGTCCCGCAGTCTTCCTCTCGAACAATGACGTCCTGGGCAACGTCAACCAATCTCCTGGTAAGGTAGCCGGAGTCGGCAGTTCGAAGTGCTGTGTCCACAAGGCCTTTTCTCTGACCGTGAGTGGAAGTAAAGTACTCGAGAACCGTAAGCCCTTCACGATAGTTTGAAAGCACAGGCTGCTCAACCATTCTTCCTGAAGGATCCACCACGATTCCCCTCATGCCGCCAAGCTGAGATATCTGCTGCATATTGCCTCGCGCCCCCGACTGAACCATCATGAGAACGGGGTTGCGTGCATCGAAAGCGTTCTTCATGGCTTGAGTTACCTTATCGGTAGTCTCACGCCAAATGGATATGATCTTGTCATATCTCTCCTCAGAAGTCAGAAGTCCCGACTGATATTGGCTTTCGATCTGTTCAACCTCAACGTAAGCTTCTTCTAGGATTTCCGGCTTCTCCTTGGGCATGACCACATCATCGACAGCTATGGTTGAACCGGCCCTGGTTGAATACTCAAAGCCCAGGTCCTTGATACCGTCAAGCATCTCAGCAGTTCGCTCCATGCCCTCTTTAGCTATGGAATCAGACACAATCTTGTCGAGTTCTTTTCGATCCAGTGCCCTGTTGACGAACTTGAGGCTCTCAGGAAGAACCTCGTTGAAAATGCACCTGCCTGCTGTAGTAACGATTCTTTGACAAGGCCGTACCCGTACCTCCACCATCTCATGCAATCCTGCAGCTCCTACGCTGTAAGCAAGGATAGCAGCGTCAGGTGATTCAAACGCAGAACGCTCGGAATCGCCCTGATCCTCAGGACCGGTTTCGTCAGCCATTGTGAGATAGTGGACTCCCAAGACCACGTCCTTAGTAGGAGTGGTCGACGGCGAACCATCCTTGGGCAACAGCAAGTTCCTTGTGGAAGCCATAAGTACCCTGGACTCAGCCTGAGCTTCAACTGAGAGAGGCACGTGAACCGGCATTTGGTCGCCATCAAAGTCAGCGTTATAGGGCGGGCAGACCAGAGGGTGAATCTGAATCGCTCGTCCTTCCACCAGGACAGGCTCAAACGCTTGAATGCTGAGCCGGTGGAGGGTGGGAGCTCTGTTCAAGAGAACGGGATGGTCCTTGATAACTTCCTCTAGGACATCCCACACCTCAGGCCGGGCCCTTTCCACAAGCCTGCGGGCGCTTTTGATGTTATGGGCAGAGCCTTGCTCAACCAGCTTCTTCATGACGAAGGGCTTGAAAAGCTCCAGGGCCATTTCTTTGGGAAGGCCACACTGGTGAAACTTCAGGTTGGGACCGACGACAATAACTGAACGGCCCGAGTAGTCTACCCGCTTACCCAAAAGGTTCTGCCTGAACCTTCCTTGCTTCCCTTTCAGCATGTCCGACAAAGACTTAAGTGGCCTTTGACCGGGACCTGTAACAGGTCTGCCCCGCCGGCCATTGTCAATAAGGGCGTCAACCGCTTCCTGAAGCATCCGCTTTTCATTCCTGACAATTATGTCAGGAGCTCCAAGGTCCAGCAGCCTTTTAAGGCGGTTGTTGCGATTTATGACCCTTCTGTACAGGTCATTCAGGTCTGACGTGGCAAACCTCCCACCATCAAGCTGAACCATGGGCCTGAGATCCGGAGGAATCACCGGTATGACGTCAAGGATCATCCATTCAGGCCTGTTTCCTGACGTTCTAAGCCCCTCAACCAGATCCAACCTGCGAATTGCCCGGATCTTCCTCTGCCCGCTGGCAGAAGCGGCCTCTTCCCTGAGTTCACCGGACAGTTTGTCAAGATCGATGGCCTCCAGGAGCTCTTTAACAGCTTCGGCCCCCATCCCTGCGCGAAAACGATTATCGTACTTCTCACGGGCCTCCCTGAACTCCTGTTCAGATAAAACCTGCTTATACGAAAGTCCATCGCAATCACCGGCATCAGTCACTACATAAGCCGCAAAATAGAGGACCCTCTCAAGAACCCTGGGCGACATATCAAGAAGAAGGGCCATACGGGAAGGCACACCTTTGAAGTACCAAATGTGAGACACAGGGCTGGCAAGCTCTATATGGCCCATCCGGTCTCGCCGTACCTTCGACCTGGTCACCTCAACTCCGCACTTATCGCATACCACTCCGCGAAACCTTATCCGTTTGAACTTGCCGCAGTAACACTCCCAGTCCTTGGTGGGACCAAAGATCTTCTCGCAGAAAAGCCCATCTCTTTCAGGCTTCAGAGTCCTGTAATTCAAGGTCTCCGGTTTCTTCACTTCGCCGCGTGACCATTCTCTGATCTTCTCGGGTGAGGCAAGCGAGATACGTATGGAAGAGAAGTTGTTGACGTCCATCACTTCACACCCCTTCGAAGGCTCATGACTTGGGTTCGTCCTCGTCTTCATCCTCAAGAGCCTCGTCTTTATCGTGCAGATGGCTCTTGTATTCCTCTTCCGGCACCAGGTCCTTCAATGACCTGACACGGTCCAATCTTTCAAATTCATCGGCCTGGCGGCGAGGCTTCCGTCTTGCCTTTGGCTTTGTAACCCTCGCCCGTCGTTTCTTGTCTTCTGTTTCTTCGTCTTCGATTTCCGGCAGAACCTGCGGAACACTGATGTGTCTAAAGAGATCGCCGGTATCTTTGGCATCAACCGCCTTAGTCTCAACGGCGACTTTAGCCTCCTCCTGGACGAGGTCCTCCTGGACGTCGTCAATCCCTGCTTCTTCGTCAAGGGCCTCGTCTTCATCCCCTGTTTCTTCGATCTCCTCATCCTCATCAGCGGGTACATCCTCTAGCACGACAAGTTCTTCCTCCTCTTCTTCCTCGTCGTCTTCATCGTAAATCTTCTGAAGACCCGCATCCCTTCTCCTGAGACGCCCTGAAGATGCTCTTGGCTCTCCTTCAGCGATCAATCCGAAATCCTGAGCTCGTTCTTGAATGTCTTCTTCAAGTTCCTTGATCTCTATCTCGGCGCCCTCCTCATCAAGCACCTTCACATCAAGGGCAAGACTCTGAAGCTCCTTAAGAAGCACCTTGAAGGACTCAGGAACACCAGGCTCAGGTATGTTCTGACCTTTCACTATTGCCTCGTAGGTCTTTACCCTGCCAGTAGTGTCATCTGACTTAACTGTTAGCATCTCCTGCAAAGTATAAGCAGCTCCGTAAGCTTCCAGCGCCCATACTTCCATCTCGCCAAAACGCTGGCCGCCCATCTGTGCCTTTCCGCCAAGAGGTTGCTGCGTCACAAGAGAGTACGGTCCTGTAGACCGCGCATGCACCTTGTCATCCACCAGGTGAAGGAGTTTCAGCATGTACACATAGCCGGTGCAAATCGGGTTTTCAAAATACTCACCGGTGCGGCCATCGCGCAACCAAATCTTCCCGTCGCGTGAGTACATTCTATCTTTGTGAGAACGGGCACTTCCGTCACACCGCCGGCTAGCTTCTTCAAGAAGATCCTTGATATCGTCTTCCACTATCCCATCAAACACCGGAGTAGCAATGTAAAGGCCCAGGGCCTTAGCTGCCCACCCTAAATGGCACTCGAGAACCTGCCCGAGGTTTAGTCTTGAGGGAACCCCTAGAGGCGTAAGGACGATATCCACAGGTGTGCCGTCAGGCAAAAAAGGCATGTCCTCCCTGGGAAGGATCTTAGCTACGACTCCCTTGTTTCCGTGCCGGCCGGCCATCTTGTCACCTTCAGAAATCTTCCGCTTCTGGGCCACATAGACTCTGACCAGCTGATTAACCCCTGGTGAAAGCTCGTCTTCAGCTTCTCTGCTGAACGATTTCACGTCAACAACTATGCCGCTTTCTCCGTGGGGCATCTTCAGTGAATTGTCCCGGACCTCTCTGGCTTTTTCCCCGAAGATCGCTCGAAGCAGGCGCTCTTCTGCCGTCAGTTCCGTCTCACCCTTGGGAGTAACCTTACCGACGAGGATATCTCCGGACCTAACCTCTGCGCCTATCCTGATAATGCCCCGTTCATCAAGGTCCTTAAGCTGATCCTCGCTGACGTTCGGTATGTCCTTGGTTATCTCCTCAGGACCCAGCCTGGTATCTCTGGCATCACACTCGTGTTCCTCTATGTGAATTGAGGTATAAACATCCTCGCTTACCAGATCTCTGGATATCAATATGGCATCTTCATAGTTGAAACCTTGCCAGGGTAAGTAGGCTGCTATGATGTTTCTGCCCAGAGCCAGCTCTCCGCCGGAAGTGGAGGGACCGTCAGCGATTACCCCACCTTCTTCGACAGACTGCCCCTTTGTGACAACCGGTCGCTGATTGAAGCAAGTTCCATGGTTCGACCGGGCAAATTTGGCCATGACGTATACGTCTTCCTGGCCCGGAGCGTGCTCAACAACGATCTTAGAGGCTGATACGCTCTTTATGTGACCAGACCGCCTGGCAACCACGACAGCTCCGGAGTCACGAGCTACCCTTCCTTCAAGCCCTGTCCCTACAAGAGGGGCCTCAGTACGAATAAGCGGCACAGCCTGACGCTGCATGTTTGAGCCCATTAAGGCCCGGCTGCCCTCATCATGCTCAAGGAAGGGAATTAGCGATGTAGCTGCTGAAAAAACCTGTTTGGGAGAGACGTCCATGTAGTCAAGTTCCTCAGGAGATACCTCAAGGATCTGGTCCCGGTACCTTGACAGCACTTTCTCATCGAGGAAGAGTCCTTCATCGCTTATCCTGGCATTGGCCTGGGCTATCACGGCATCGTCTTCTTCATCCGCCGTAAGGTAGCGAACGGTGTCTGTCACACGCTTATGTTCCTTGTCAACCTCCCGGTACGGGGTCTCAATGAATCCCAGGCGGTTTACCCGTGCATAGCATGTCAAAGAGCCCGTCAGCCCTATATTGGGCCCCTCAGGGGTCTCGATGGGACACATCCTGCCGTAGTGGGAATGGTGAACGTCACGAACTTCAAAACCCGCTCTATCCCTGGTGAGACCACCAGGTCCCAGAGCTGAAAGCCTGCGCTTTGCTGTGAGCTCTGTAAGCGGGTTGGTTTGCTCCATAAACTGAGACAACTGGCTGGACCCGAAAAACTCCTTCATAGCTCCAACCACTGGCCTAACGTTAATCAAGTTTTGGGGCGTGATTATGTCAATGTCCTGTATAGTCATTCTCTCCCTGACAACCCGTTCCATCCTGGTAAGCCCCACCCGGAACTGATTCTGAAGGAGCTCGCCTACACATCTAACGCGTCTGTTGCCAAGGTGATCGATGTCATCGGTGGTACCCAACCCTTTGGACAGTCCAAAGAAGTAGTTTACGGCGGCAATAATATCGTCTCGCGTAAGAGTCCTGTTCGTAGACAGAGTTTCAGAGGATATATCATATTTGCCGTTTCCCACTACCCTGACCACTTGACCCTCACGAGTGGACACATCGATCTCGTTGATGCCGGCTTCAATCAGCTGTACAGCCACATCCCTGTCAATCCGGGCTCCCGCCTTGACAAGCAGGCGGCCGGATTCAGGATGCACTACGTCGGCAACCGAGTTTGTGTTCAGTATCCTTTTGCTCAGAACAAACTTCTTGTTAAGGCGGTACCGCCCCACGTTTGCCAGGTCATAGCGCCTTGACTCGAAAAACAGCGACTCGAACAGGTTTCGAGCGCTCTCTACAGTCGGAGGCTCGCTTGGCCTTAACCGCTTGTAAATCTCAACCAGAGCTTCGTCTCTGGCCTTCGTGGAATCCTTATCAAGAGTGTTCTGAAGGAGAATGCTTTCTCCCATAGCATCCAGTATTACCGCATCGGAATCGCAGCCGACGGCACGCAACAAAACTGTCAGCGGAAGTTTGCGGGTTCTATCAACACGCACCCACGCAATATCGTTAGAATCAGATTCCATTTCAAGCCATGCTCCCCGGCTTGGGATTAGCATGGCAGAGTACAATCTCTTTCCGTTGGGGTCAGTTTCGTAGGAGTAATAAGCTCCGGGCGATCTGACAAGCTGGCTGACGATAACACGTTCGGCTCCGTTGATAATGAAGGTACCGGCATCAGTCATCAAGGGAAAATCACCCATGAAGACTTCCTGCTCCTTAACCTCATGGGTGGACTGGTTCACCAGCCTTACCTTCACCTTTAGAGGGGCCGAGTAGGTAACATCCCTCTCCTTACACTCACCGACAGAGTACTTCGGTTCGCCGAAGAAATAATCAATAAACTCCAGAACCAGGTTCTCGGTAAAGTCTTTAATCGGAGATATGTCTCGGAAAACCTCGCGCAACCCCTCCTGTAAAAACCACTGATAGGACTCGCGCTGAACTGCCAGCAAATCCGGTATGTCAAGAATCTCTTGTATGCTGCCGTAGTTGAGTCGCTCACGGTTGCCTACCTTCACGGGATAGGCCATGGATTTCACTCCTTAAGGGGTAGTCTTCCGCCGGCACGCATGGAGACGCCGGGACTCGATCACTTCCTTATTTTACCCAGAGTTCCGTAAACTAATGCATGGCGCGCCGGATCATGGATGCAAAATATAATGTTATCACGCCTGTACATAAAATGCAACAGGCGCAATAACACTACATCGCAGTAGGAAGAAGGTCCTCTGCTTTATAATCGCTCACCGACAAGTCCCAGTTCAACGAGCACCCTCTCTATCTCGTCTCTTTCCTTTCTGGTAGGCGGGCATAGGGGGAGCCGGAACCCGCCTGCTGGAACCCCGGCTATCTCAAGGGCGGTCTTTACCGGCACAGGGTTTGTCGTGATGAACAACACCTTAAAGAGGCTGAACAGCCTCAGGTGGATCTCCCTGGCTTTGGCCACCTGTCCCTCATAGTAGTAGTCTAACATATTTCTCAAGTCTCGTGCCACTAGATGAGCTGCTACAGAAACTACACCGGATCCGCCTACAGAAAGAATGGGCAAGGTCAAGCTGTCATCGCCCGAAAACACATAAAAGTCTTCAGGACAGTGGCTGAGAATATAGGAAGATTGATCGATGCTTCCAGAAGCTTCCTTAATAGCTCTTATGTTCTTTAGCTCTGACAGCCTTAGCACTGTATCGGGCAGCAAATTGACGTTTGTTCTAGGCGGGACGTTGTAGAGCATAATGGGCAGGGATGTGTTTTCCGAAATGGCCTTGAAGTGACCGTAGAGCCCTTCCTGGCTGGGTTTGTTGTAATATGGAGTGACCGCCAGAATGCCGTCAGCCCCTCCCTTTTCACATAGCCTGGTCAGGTTCACACTATCCCGGGTATTGTAGCTGCTGGTCCCAGCCCATACTCTTACAGCAGGATTCAGCCTGTCCCGTACCTCTGAAACAAGCCTGACTTTCTCTTCCATAGTAAGAGTAGGAGCTTCCCCTGTTGTCCCTGATATGACAACACCATCAACGCCTTCCTGAACCAGCCTCTCTGCAAGGTCAACTGCAACCTTGTAGTTGACGCTTAGGTCTGGGTTGAAAGGCGTGACCAAAGCAACGATTACGCTTCCGTAAGGCGACTTTCTCACGTTAACAGTACCCCCCATCAAAATCTAGAGGTTGAAAGAACGGTGAACAACGTTTACTGCCCTTACCAACGAATCTTCGGGTATCAGGCACGATATTGTAATGTTTGAGTCACAAGATGCGTACACAGGGATCTTCTCAAGCCCCAGGGCCTTGACAACCGTGTTCATGATCCCTGGTACACCGTGCATGCCGTACCCCACAACAGTGATCTTGGCAACGTTTTCGCGTACCTCGCAATCAATTCCACGGCTGCCCAATCGGGTAAGACACGCTGCCAAATCGTCTTTCTTAGCGACTGCAGACACACTGTCCAGAGAAACGTTGATAAGGTCCAGGGTTACGTCCTTTAGGACATCGAAGACCGTCATGACTACCTCTGTTTGGCATGATTCAGGCAATCTAACAGTCATCTGAACTATGCCGGTTCTGTATGTGATTCCGGTGACCGGTTTGCCGTTTCCCCAGGAAGCCCAGGGCTTGTCGTGCTTTGCACCCCCGGTTACCAGGGTCTTCCTGCTGTCTTTGCTCAGTGACCGTATCCATATTGGAAGCCCCGACCTCTGAGCGATCTGTATTGCCCTTGGGTGGATGACCTTGGCACCTTCCCAGGCAAGCTGGGAAACTTCCTCGTATGACGCCAGGGAGATAGTCCGTGCATCTTCAACCAGACGCGGATCAGCCGTCATTATACCCTCAACGTCAGTAAAAATCTCAACATAGGATGCATCCAGCGCAGCGCCTAAGGCAGTGGCGGTTGTATCGCTGCCGCCCCTTCCCAGGGTCGTGATGTCACCCGATTCCGCCCTTCCTTGAAAACCTGCAACAACGACTACTTTGCCCTCATCAAGATGCCTCTTAACGTGGCTGATGTCCACCGCCAGTATGTTAGCTTCACCAAAATTGGTATCAGTGATGATTCCGGCCTGGCCGCCGCTTAACGCCATGGCGGGAACGCCTCTGGACTGGAGTTCCTGAACCATCAGTACCGCCGATACAATCTCACCGCAAGACATCAAGAGATCCATTTCCCTGGGTGCCATGTCCGTGCAGACATTCTTAGCTATGTTTATCAGAGTATCTGTTGCATAGGGCTCGCCTCTCCGGCCCATGGCAGATACTACAGCCAGTACGCCGAACCCACCACGCAAGGCGTCTTCAACTCTCTCGCAAACCAGTTCTCTCTTGTCCGGCGAATCGAGGCAAGTGCCGCCGAACTTTTGGACTACTATCATGTCACCGCCTCCACCCATCGCTTAGCGTGATGATTCCAAAAGACACTTGGCGATATTGGTGGCGTTGGTGGCCGCACCTATGAGGAGGTTATCTGCAACCACCCAGAAAAGCAGCCCTGTCCTTGATGCCAAATCCTTCCGTATACGCCCCACATACACACGATCCGAGTCTTCCGAAACCACGGGCATGGGGTATTCGGCATGCTCGGGATCGTCCATTAGAACCAGACCCGGACCCCTTTCAATCAGAGCTTTTACTTCCTCAAGGTCAGGTTCTTCCTCTGTCTCCACAAAGCAGGCCTCGGCATGGCCAACGAAAACAGGCACCCTCACACAGGTAGTGGACATTGGAAGATCAGGGATCCCCAGTATCTTGCGAGTCTCATTGACCATCTTCATCTCTTCTTTGGTATAGCCATCCGGCAAGAAGGAATCGATCTGTGGGATGAGGTTGAACCCTATAGGATGCGGAAACTCCCCGCCCGATGCCGCAAGAGGCCTTTGTCCAGGACACAACCTCTGAAATGACTCCTCTTCCAGACGACTGATGGCTCTGTAACCCGCTCCTGACACCGACTGATAGGTAGCCACATAGACCCTCTTGAGCGTGTATCTCTTGTGCAGGGGCCACAGAACCATAACAAGCTGAATGGTCGAGCAGTTTGGGCCTGCTATCAGTCCCCGGTGATCATGCAGCGCGCCCGCATTGACTTCCGGAACTACCAGGGGAACCGTAGCATCCATGCGAAAAGCGCTTGACGTATCGATGACCGTAGGCCCCCCTTTGAGGGACGCCACTAGCTCTTTGGATGCCTGCGTAGGTGTACACAGTATGACTACGTCGAGGCCCTGAAGCTTATCCACACTAGTCCTCTCTATCTTGATGGCCTCTCCTCTAAAATCAAGAACGGTTCCGACAGACTTCTCCTGACCGGTAGCAGTCACCTTTACATCCTCAATACTCGATCGCGCAAGCTCAGACAAAACACGGCGACCGACCAAGCCCCCCGCACCAACAATAGCTACTTCCGGGACCCGGTCTCGCCACTGCCTCCCCCTTGTTTCCACTATTCAGCACTCCTTCAGCCTACGCAAGGTCTCTGGCTGGTATTGCTCCAGTATATGTTCTCCACAATCTCCTGGGCATCAAAGATGAAAGCAGGCAAACACAATAGGGCTAATATGTGTTGCCTGCCGCATTATCAGGTCACTTGACCTCTACAGTAGCTCCTGCTTTCTCCAGGGATTCTTTGACTTTCTGTGCTTCTTCCTTGGAGACCTTCTCCTTAATGGGCTTAGGAGCAGCCTCAACAAGCTCCTTCGCTTCCTTCAACCCAAGACCGGTAAGCTCTCTCACCGTCTTGATAACCGGAACCCTGCTGCTGCCGGCGTTAACCAGAATAACGTCAAACTCTGTCTTTTCTTCCTCAGCAGGCTTAGCAGCTGCCTCAGCCGATGCAGCCGGTGCTGCAACTACTGCCGCCGCTGCAGATACGCCAAACTCACTCTCAAACTTCTTAACCAGTTCAGCCAGTTCAAGGACAGTCATACCCTTGACCAGTTCCAGGACTTCGTCTACTTTGGACACTTAACAAACCTCCCTTTTAGATTCAAAACAATCACTCTGACCTGACCTTGTTTAGCTCGCCTCAGACTCACGTTTCTCACGCAACGCGTTGACAGCCCTGGCAAACCCGGATAACATGCCATCCAAAACTGTTGCCATAGAACTCATGGGACTCTTCAGAGCCCACGCCACCTGGGCCAGGATCTCCTCCTTCCCTGGAAGGGAACCGAGAAACAAGACGCGTTCCACAGGCAAAGCTTTGCCGTCCATAATGCCACCCTTGACCTTCAAATTGGGTACCTCACGGGCAAAGCCGGCCATTACTTTGGCAGGCGCCACCGGATCCACCATGCTTAGCGCCATAGCAGTTGGACCCTGCAAGACCTCCTCAAGGCCGTCCCATCCAAGGTTATCCAGCGCCCTTGCCGTCAAGGAGTTCTTTACGACCCTATACTCAACATCCTGCTCACGGCACATTCGTCGCAATCTGGTATCATCAGCTACTGAGACTCCTCGGAAGTCCACAAAGACAACGCTCTGAGCGCCGGTCATTTTCTCTTCCAGTTCCTTCTGAATCCTGGCTTTTTCGAGTATTTGCTTTCTTTCCACAATGCTCCCCCCTCTCGCCGTCACAAATCAAAACGGGCCCCGCTTGCGGCGTGGGCCCATAACCAATGTCCAACATAACATGGACCTGCGGGCTCAGCCTCGGCGGGCGGCTCTCTTGTCCGAGAGCCATTATGTCCAAAAACACCTGCTGTCTACGGCTATCTATGGATAATCAAGTGCTCTTAGGTCTGGTTACTCTGGCGACGTTAAGAGGGATCCCCGGTCCCATGGACGACGCCATACTTACCCCCTTAATGTACTGCCCTTTAGCCCCAGGCGGCTTCGCCCGGACAATGGCATCCATAAAAACATAGAAGTTCTCCAAAAGCTTGGCGGGTCCGAAAGAGACCTTGCCAATACGGGCATGAATGAGTCCTACCCTATCAGTCCGGAAATCGACCTTGCCCTGCTTAATCTCTTTGATTGCCGCAGCCAGGTCGTTTGTTACGGTGCCGGTTCTCGGGTTGGGCATAAGACCTCGCGGTCCAAGAATCCTGCCCAAGCGTCCAACAACGCTCATCATATCAGGGGTAGCAACTGCCCGGTCAAACTCGAGCCATCCTCCCTGAATCTTCTCTGCCAGGTCTTCAGCTCCAACACAATCCGCTCCTGCATCCCTGGCTTCTTTGGCCTTGTCTCCCTTGGCAAACACCAGCACTCTCGCTTCTTGTCCTGTGCCGTTGGGCAACACCACAGCGCCCCTGACCATCTGATCCGCATGTCTTGGGTCGACCCCGAGGCGAATGGCCGTCTCAACAGTTTCATTAAAACCGGCGTAGGCCACCTTGCAGAGGACATCCAACGCTTCATCCGGCTCGTACAACTTGCCCGGCTCTATGGCCTTCAAGGCTTCCTGGTACTTCTTCCCTCTTCTTGCCACTTCTGATAACCTCCTCGTGGTACTAGCGGGCTTTCGCCCTCCCACTCATGTAAGACAACGAAAACTCAGGAGACTACTTCGATCCCCATGCTGCGTGCAGTGCCTTCAATAATCTTCATAGCAGACTCAGTAGATGACGCATTCAGATCCCGCATTTTCAGCTCCGCTATCTCACGGACCTGATCTTTCGTGACCTTCCCAACCTTCTTGACGTTTGGCTCGCCCGAACCCGTCTCCAGCCCGGCAGCTTTCTTAAGCAAAGTGGCAGCCGGGGGCGTCTTGACAACAAATGTGAAGCTGCGGTCCTCGTATATGGTGACTACCACAGGCAGAATGGTTCCTACCTGGGTCGATGTCCTGTCGTTAAACTGCTTGACAAAAGCTTGCATATTTACTTGCTGGGGGGCAAGTGCGGGTCCCACGGGGGGAGCCGGAGTTGCTCTACCTCCGGGAATCTGCATCTTGACAACTGCCTTAACTCTTTTTGCCATGACGTCTCCCTCACACTTCCTCTACCTGGTTGAAATCAAGCTCAACCGGCGTCTCACGACCGAATATTGAAAGTAGCATACGCAGCTTGCCTCTGTCGGCCATAACATCCTGTACCAATCCCATCATTCCCTGAAAAGGCCCTGACTTAACCCTGAGAGTCTGACCGGGCGAAAACCGCACTCGCACTCTCGGAGCTCCCTCTCCGCTGGCCCGCTTAAGAATGGTTTCTATCTCGCCGGCCTCAAGCGGAATAGGTTTCGAGCCGGGCCCTACAAAACCGGTCACCCCCGGCGTGTTTCTTACAACATACCAGGAGTCATCCTCAAGAAGCATATGAACAACCACGTATCCGGGGAAAACTTTCTTCCTGACGATCTTCTTCTTACCGTCTTTGTACTCGACTTCTTCTTCCTCGGGTACGATAACCTTGAGGATCTTGTCTTGCATCTTCATGTTTTCCACACGCTTCTCCAGGTTCGTCTTGACCTTGTTCTCATAGCCTGAATAGGTGTGAACCACATACCATGCAGCTTTTCCTTCTGCCAGATCAATGTTTTTGCTCATTAAATAAGGACCCCCCTTGCCGGTTTCCGGGTCCCAGTCTCTCCCCTTAGTGCTTTGTCACCCATCCCACCAAAAGCGCAGTCAGAAAATCTGTACACCACAGGATCGCCCCAATGCTAACCATTGAGAAGATGACCACAAGCGTGTAGGTACGGACATCAGACCATGAAGGCCAAATGACTTTCCTTAGTTCGGCACGGGTCTCCCGAAGGAAGGTTACCAAACTCTTCCACGCTTTTCGCACCCACTCTACTATCTTCATAAGACTTATCCCCTGACCACAAGGCTGTGTGATGGCAGGCCCGGAGGGATTTGAACCCCCAACCATCGGATTTGGAGTCCGCCGCTCTGCCTGTTGGAGCTACGGGCCTGCGCCGCCGCCAATCTTACCTTGTTTCTCTGTGCTGCGTATGGGTACGGCAAAACCTGCAATACTTCCTTAGTTCAAGCCGTCCGGAATGGGACTTCTTGTTCTTGGTCGTAGTGTAGTTTCGGCGCTTGCACTCCTGGCAAGCGAGGGTGATTGTCTCTACCTGTCCTTTAGCCATCCTAATACTCCTCCCAAACCGGCAAAACCGCTAGATGAGTCTAACACGAGCTCCAACTACGTGTCAATCATCAAAAATGGAGCTCACAACCGGAATCGAACCGGTGACCTCATCCTTACCAAGGATGCGCTCTGCCTACTGAGCTATGTGAGCACCATCGGAAAACCTGGTTGCGGGGGTAGGATTTGAACCTACGACCTCCGGGTTATGAGCCCGACGAGCTACCTGACTGCTCCACCCCGCGTCGCTATTCTGGTGGAGAGGGCCGGATTCGAACCAGCGAAGGCGTCTGCCAACAGATTTACAGTCTGCCCCCTTTAGCCACTTGGGTACCTCTCCGCGTGCAAAGGTTATCTTACTACACTTCTATGCTGTTGTGCAACCTCAATCTGACATGCAGTCAAACTTTGGACAACATTTGTTATTATACCTGGCGGTGTCCGAGAAATCAAACACTACCGGGGGGCTAGACGCGTCAAACCAAGACTTGCTGCACACCGTAAAGCAAGGCGATACTCACGTTCAGTGATGGGCCTGCCTAAGACAGGATGGGCCCGGGCTTTGTAGTAGGGGCGGTACTGATCCATAATGTTTATGTATGTGTTCTTGCTGATCTTCCGCGCAATGAACTTCATCACTTCGGATGTTGCGGCAAGGTTCTCTGGAAGAACCAGGTGCCTGACTAACAACCCGCGGACAGCTATGCCCCGCCCGTCTGCGACCAGGTCTCCCACCTGGCGGTACATTTCTGATACAGCCTCGAAGTTCACTTCCGGATAATCTGGCGCGTTTGAGCAAACTTCTGCCCCATAGGCAGAGCCGAATTTCATGTCAGGCATGTATATGTCTACAACGCCCGAAAGGAGCCTAATTGTCTCGAGCGAATCGTAACCCCCTGTGTTGTATACCAGAGGAAGGTTCAGTCCTTTGTCCGCGGCGATTGCCAAGGCGGACAGCACTTGCGGCACAACATGGGTAGGCGAGACCAGGTTTATGTTGTGGCAGCCCATAGATTGAAGGTGGAGCATGATGTCAGCTAAGCTCTCATCATCTGTCTCTTTCCCATATCCCAGATGAGCAATGTCGTAGTTCTGACAGAACACACATTTCAAGTTGCAGTGAGAGAAGAAAATCGTCCCAGAGCCTCTGCGCCCGGTTATGGGCGGCTCCTCCCCAAAATGGGGACCGTAGCTGGAAACCACAGCGCTTTGCCCCGTCCCACACACTCCAAGCACGTGGTCCTGAGCAGACTCTATCCCCGCCGGAAATCGCTCAACACGACACTTCCTGCCGCACAAAATACAGGGAGATGCCAGTCTCCGGGCTTCAGCAGCTTTCCTCACCAGAACATCCCGGCTAAGGGACTTATATGAGGGCAGAAAATCACCTCATCCGCTGCACACAGATAGCGACTGAAAAGAGGACGAAAAGCATATGCATTGCCGGTAGCCCGGGAGCATGCTGGAGCCAGCGAAGGGACTCGAACCCATAGCCTGCTGATTACAAATCAGCTGCTCTGCCGTTGAGCTACGCTGGCTCTTTGATACGCGCTTCAGTGACAATCCTAGCGGCTAACTGAAGCTAAGTCAACAGGTGCAATACCCTTTATCGGCGGTCTAGCCTAGCGGTTTGCAGGTCTGTCGAGGAATGACCCCTCACACAGCGCTCCCGAGTCGCGATTGGTGTCAAGGTAACGCTCGAGTTTCCTCTTGACTCGCTGAAGAGCATTATCCACGGATTTCACGTGCCTGTCCAGCTCACAAGCTATCTCGAAGTAAGATTTTCCGTCAAGATAGGAGTTAAGCACCTGCCATTCAAGGTCGCTCAGGATCTCGGCTATCTTGTGTTCCATGAAACCTATCTCTTCGGTGTTGATGAGCAATTCTTCAGGGTCCAGCACCTGATTTCCGGGCATGATGTCAAGAAGAGTCCTGTCTGAGTCCTCATCATATATGGGCCTGTTGAGAGACACATAGGAATTCAGCGGAATATGTTTCTGTCTGGTAGCAGTCTTTATTGCAGTGATTATCTGCCTGGTAATGCACAGTTCGGCAAATGCTTTGAATGATGCCAGTTTGTCCGACCTAAAATCCCTTATTGCCTTATAAAGCCCTATCATGCCTTCCTGTATAATGTCTTCCCGGTCTGCGCCTATCAAGAAATAGGATCTTGCCTTAGCTCTTACAAAACTTCTGTACTTGGTTATAAGGTATTCCTGAGCCAGAACCGAACCTGCCCGTGCAATTTCCACTACTTCTTCATCTTGCATCATTTCAAAAGCAGAATAGAGATCTGCCTGCGGGCTAATAGCCAAAAAGCACCCCTCCCCCGGATACTCGGCAGCTTTCTAACCTCTCCCCGCTCTGTCAACAAGCACCCCGAACAAGCATATTATACTTTTGCAGTCTTGACCAGATCAATGGGTCGGACTTCCAAATCCCTGCTACCACGCTCTTTGCCGCATAACCTCATACAAAGCCATGCCGCAGGCAACGCTCGCATTCAGGCTTCCAATGGCCCCGGACATGGGAATACGCACCAGACAATCGCATCTCTCCCGGGTTAGGCGTGAAAGACCCCTTCCTTCGCCACCGACTACCAGAACGACCCCGCATGTGAGGTCAACATCCCATGTGGTCTTCTCTCCATGGCCATCCAGACCAAAGACCCACAACCCGTTATCTTTTGCCCACTGAATGAAATAGTTGATGTTTGGGACCTGGCACAGTGGCTGCCTGAACACCGCCCCCGCCGACGATTTGGCGGCGCCTTCGCCCAGACCTGCTGTACGTCTCCTTGGGACAATTACAGCGTGAGCTCCAATTGCCAGCGCAGTACGGCTAATAGCTCCAAGATTGTGGGGATCTTCTATGCCGTCAAGGGCGACGAAAAGGGGGGATTCCCCCGGTGGAACCATGCCAAGAGCTTCATTGAGCTCCAGGTACCTGACACCCTGGACCAGAGCTGCAACTCCCTGACTTGATCGGGCAAACCGGCGGTCGAAAACCGTCTGCTCCAGGAAGGTTATCTGGATACCCTGAGACGCGGCCAATTCTATGAGATTTCTTGTGAAGGTGTCCCTTGGCTCCCCACGAATCAGAAGCTCCCTCACCGGCCAACGGGCAGATAAGGCCTCACTAACCGGTTGCTTGCCGAAAATCCTAATGCATTCGTCGCTTCTAGCTTTCATTTTCGTGTGTTCTCGTTTGTCCCCTTGCATGTGCCTCATGGTAATTCCGCCTGAGTTCTTCCAATGTAGGCTCCCTGCCGCATGACATTTTGCCCTCAGGGCAATACCCGTAGTCCTCACAAGAAGCGCCCGCTCTGTAGAAGATATTTGGAGCGATACGCCGGTATTCGTCCCGCAGTTCCGTAAACAGGCTTCTTATTTCCCACTGAGACCTGCTACAACACCGCAGGTTAAACATGTGCCTTAGCTGGCGGGCATTGGTGGTAATAACAAACCGGGTCTCCGTTGCGTTTGTCAGGCCGAAACGCACATCCTCAGCGGGAATGCCTAAGGCCAGTCCTTCTCTCTGAAGATCCATGGCCTCCTCCTGGAACCGCTGAAATCTTTCCAGAAAATCAGGATGCTCTGCAAAGCTAGAAGGCATCACATACCGGAAGTTGTCTTCTTTGACGTAACGCTGGGACTGCTGAAGCTGGGACAGATCCGCAGAAGCTTGAACCGGCTCATTGAAATAAACCACTCCGCTGTCTTTAAACACTTTCATAAGTCGATGCCTGTCGTTTTGCTGACTGGATATCCTGGAGTACCCCTCAACAGCAAAAGTGGTGTACCAATGCTCCAAGGCTCCAAGATGACCTGCTCCGATGAGATCCCGGATAAACCTGCCGCAAGACTCATCTGAAGGCTTGTCCCCGGTGATCAAGCTCTCCAGCCGCTCCAATCCCATAGGGGAGTAGCATAAACGAGCTAAAAGGAGAAGCCTCTCAGTGTTGATCTTTGTACCCATGAACGGGTAGTAGAGCACCTTGACACTGAACTGCACTTGCTCAGGACTGGTCCTTTCCCTGGCGGTCATTCACCAAACCTCCCAAAACTCTCTCTAAGTAGCTCTGCAAACGCTTCTTGGGACCCCTTGCGCAAAGTCGCAACGGCATAGGAAGCTATGCCTTCTTCCCTGCCTATGGCACCCAATCTTTCTGTTGTGGTGGCCTTTATCGATATCCTCCATAGCTCAACTCCAAGAACGCAAGCAAGATTTCTACGAATTGCCTCATAGTAGGGAGATATTCGCGGTTTCTGGGCAATCACGGTCACATCCAGATGAAGCAGATCCGCTTGCCTTTTGGCCCTCTGCCACAGTTGATCCAGAAGCTCCATGCTTGATGCCCCTTCATACTGCGGATCATCCGGCGGAAACCACAGCCCTATGTCTCCCATGGCAAGACCGCCAAGAATGGCGTCCATTACAGAGTGGGCAACCACGTCGGCGTCAGAATGCCCGTCAAGACCTTTCTCAGAACGTATCTCAACTCCACCC
>JAPXLN010000012.1:0-46864 GCA_033809515.1 Bacillota bacterium | reverse complement strand
GGGAAGATCCTTCTGCCATACGAGGTCAAATCTCGATTCCATAGCGCGCAAGGCATCCCATAGATTCCGACCTGCCTCGCGACCGACGATTTCCTCAACGCGGGCCCATAGAGATGGATCACCTGCATAGCGTACAAATGGAGTCCCTACCCAAGAGTCGCCGTATGGGAAATGCTTAGCTACACAGGTGAAAGACTTGAGAGCTGCGCATTCAGCAGGCGCAAGCTCACCAGTCTCGCTGAGCCAGATCCGGTTATAGTGCCGATTGCAGGCAAAATGCCACTCAGCTAGGTTGTTCACAAAATCGAAAAGGCAGGTATCCTTGTGATACACGACCTCAAACCGTGGCGGTTCTGTCACCGGGCATGCACTCCTTTCACTTTCCGCGTGCCTCCAAGAATCTCGGGGGAATTCTACGCGGCAACTTCTCAATCACCCCGCTTTCATGAGAGTGCAAATCATACACATGGTGCTATTGTTAGCCTAGGAAGGGATGCGGAGTTGTTTCATATAGTCAGAAATATTGTACATCTAATTAATGGTGTCTGCAACACTTTCTTCCCTGAGTGCCAGTGTCAGAGGCCAGTTGATTCACCCGGCCATAGAAACCTGATGGGCGCTGTCTGTGATCTGTTGGCGCTGCTAACCTGATTATGGTTACCTCAGGCGGGCTCAAAAACCGTATTCTCAGATGGCTGGCTCCTATGCCTCGAGATGTGTAAACCGGTGTGGATCCTGCATAGTCCAGTCCTGTGCGGTAATTCCGCCCGAGCGGTGGCAGCACCGGCGTGCCGATTAACGGCAAGCGCACCTGGCCGCCATGAGTGTGACCGGATATTTGCAGCGCGATCCTGTGGTCAGGCCGTATTACGTCTGCCAGGTCGGGCTCATGAGCTAACAGCACGCGCACTGCATCTTCAGGCGCACCTGCAAGAGCCTGGTCAATGTCTGGATCGCCCAGAAGCCCGTCATCTATGCCCGCCAGCCACAGCCCGGGCGCTGCAAGGAGCCCCTGGTTGCACAGGACCTTGAAAGGCAGAGCCTCAGCATAACGCCGGTCTTTAAGCCATGGATCCCAGTTTCCAGGCACGGCGAACATTTGTACGGGCTTACCGGTGGTTGGATCCGGGAAACTGCCGGCAGTACCGGTTAATGGTTCAAGGGCCACTTGAAGGAGCGGGATGCATTCGCGATCCTTGATTAAGTCCCCGGGAATCACAACCAGATCCGGGTTTTCGCGAGCAAGCAGGAGCGCGGCCTTTCGAGTGAGCTTGACAGATCTGGGGTTCAGGTGCATATCCGCCAAAACGCCTATAGTAAAACCGTTCAGGTGCTCAGGAAGAAAACTCACTGGAATAGCTATCTTCTCAAGGCGAAGGCTCTCAGGTTCCACAAGACATCCGTAGACAGCTGCAGCTACAGCTCCGGCAATTACAGCGCAAACGGTGAAGGTTTTTAGCCCCATAGAATCACATGCCCCTTAACATCCGTGTTCATTCCCCGCCGTGAGCCCGGGACCACCTGTGGGGGTCCTCCAGGAAATCACGTATGACAGAGGCCTCTTCCTGTGTAAAGTAGCCTGCCTTTTCGCCCTGATCGACTATGGCGGGCCAATCTGTAAGCCAATAGCTTTTGACACCTATGGTTCCAAGGGTTCTTTCGTATTCGGCGGCGAAACCGTAGGAAGCTACTACGAACGCATGCTCAACTATAAGGCCTGCATTGCGAAGACCGTTGACGAAATTGACTTTGCTGCCGCCGTCGAACATAAGGTCCTCCACAAGAATGACTCTGTGGCCTTCCTCTACCCTACCCTCCACCTGGGCATTTCTGCCAAACCCTTTGGGGGCTTTTCTTACGTATAGCATGGGAAGGCGCATTTTCCAGGACAAGAACGCAGCAAACGGTATCCCAGCAGTCTCGCCGCCGGCCACTCCCTGGATCTGGTCTCCGGCAGCATGGCGCACCATGTCCGACATCATAACTATGGCCTCTTCCCTCTCCCGGACAAAGGATATGAGCTTGCGTACGTCTATATACACAGGGCTCATAGTGCCGGAAGTGAGCCGGAAAGGGTCTTTTGGCCTTGCACCGACTGCGCCAATATCCATCAGAATACGCGCCATCTTCTCTCGTGAACCGGTTAAGTCAGCCATTGAGGTAATTCCTCCTTGTATCTTCTGGATAACGTCTTGAGTGCGTTCATGAAATCTGCAGGGGGCAGTGCAGTGAACTCTACGTACTCACCTGTTGAAGGTTTCGTAAACCCCAGCTCAAATGCATGCAATGCCTGGGACCGAAGTCCCAATTCGCCTTTTGTCCTGCTGTAAACCGGATCTGCCACAACCGGGTGACGGAGATAGGCCATGTGAACCCGGATCTGGTGTGTCCTGCCCGTCCTGAGCCGGGCAAGCACAAGGCTGTAATCGTTGCCGAAACCGACCAGGACCCGGTATTCAGTGGTAGCAGGACGGCCTGTGTTGGCTACGGCCATCCTCTTTCTGTCGCGAGGATGCCGCCCGATAGGCGCATCTACGGTCCCTGAACTCAGGCCGAAACGCCCTTTGCACAGGGCCAGATACACCCTGGCCGCCTGTCCCTCTTTGATCTGTTTCTGGAGGCTTCGCAGGGCGGATTCGGTTTTCGCAACCACAAGGAGGCCCGTGGTGTCTTTGTCAAGTCTGTGCACGATTCCCGGCCGAATCTCCCCGCCTATTCTCGGCAGATCAGGGCAGAGGTTGAGCACAGCGTTGACAAGGGTGCCGCCTCTGTGACCTGCAGCAGGGTGTACAACCATTCCGCGACTCTTGTTGATGACCAGAATGTCTTCGTCCTGGTAGACAACATCCAAGGGAATATCCTCAGGCGTTACGTCCCAGGGTTCCTGAGGGGGCACTGTGATTTCGACAACGTCTCCAGTCTTTACTCTGGCAGACGCTTTTGACGCTTTCCCATTGAGCAGAACGTTCCCGGTTTTGATTAGAGCCTGGACCCTTGCGCGAGACAGTTCCGCAGGGAGCATGGAAGCAATGCATGTATCCAACCGGGAGCCTGATGAAATCTCGTGGACCAGCAGGCTGTAACGGCTCTCAGAGGGCTTCTCGGACTGGGACATGGTCAAACACCTTCGCTTCCTTTCGAAGCTATCAGAAGCGAGATTGCGAGGCCAAGGGACCCGATGACTATGGCTGAGTCTGCTATGTTGAACACCGGAGGGAAATACCGAAAGCTAATAAAGTCCGTAACCCCCCCGAAGTGGACGCGGTCGACCAGGTTTCCAAGAGCTCCCCCTGAAAGAAGGCCAAGTGCCACAAGAAACAGCTTTCCGTAGGACTGAAGCCTTGGATAGGCAAACACAGACAAGGCAACGCACCCGGCGCTTACCAGCGCAAGGTAAACCGTTGCGCCTTGAAACAGACCAAAAGCAGCACCGGTGTTCTGCCAGTGGGCTATCTGCAAGAGATCGCCGATGAGCTGCCGTGACTCGCCCAGCGCCATGTTAGAGCGAACCCACACCTTGCTCAGATAGTCGCAAATAAACACACTGATAAACGCTGTCCAGAACGCCACTGAGCAATCGCCTGCCTCTATAATCTTATCTTCTAAGAGGATACTAGACCCAGGGTACTCAAGGCAAGGTCACTCTCTCGGCCGCTCGCGCCGGCTTAGGGTATTTTCCGGCGTTCCTTGGGTCCCGCAGCCTGGACGTCGTCTGTCAGAGTCTCAATGCCGTGCATATAAGTGTTTGCTACCTGCTCCTCCACAGGTCGCCTGCTGGGAGGGGCCACTTCCTGCGCCTCCTGACAGGGCACGCAAAGCTCAGCTTCAGGAACTGCCGCCAGTCTCTCAGTTGGGATAGGTTTTCTGCATCGCAGGCAATAGCCGTAGGTACCGTCCCCAATGCGCTCCAGAGCCAGGTCTACCTTGGTTTTGTCTATCCTCAATCCATCCATGAGCCCCAGATCCTTCTCGCGCTCAAAGGTATCCAGGGCAAGGTCGGCAGAGTGTTGATCGTAGGTGGAATCCTCGCCGGTTGACTCTTTTTGGCTGTGCTCAAAAGTCTTCTCCCTCATGGAGCTTATTCCCTTTTCCACCTTGCGTTTTTGCTCAAGAAGGAGATTCTGAAATCTGCTTAGATCAATGTCATTGCGCACATGCAGGTCCTCCCTTGCAGCGATAGTGTCTTTTCCTTAAGGCCTTGTTTTCAGATACTGCTGTATGATCCAAACGAGTTCACCCAGGAAGTTGCCGATTACCGGAAGGTTGGGGATGAAACTCCTGGTGAGAACGTAGATCACCATAGCTCCCAGGAGGGTAAAGCCCACCGCCATACCAAGTCCTCTGAAAATCCCCCCGATCGTATTCAGGTAGATCAGGCGCCATGGCCTGTTCATGAGATCCACGTATTCAGCTATTTTTGATCTTTCCAGCGAGCGTGCAATCTCATCCAGGGTTCGCTGAAGGTTTCGAGCTTCGTTTGCCGGCATGACGGATACTGCACCCCTTGAATATGCTGTGCAGGAACGCCTCGCCGTAAACCGGATTCTCTAATCCTGACCAGCCCCGCCTCCGGCTGCCTCCTCCACTTCTCTGGCATATCCAAGAATACGGTCAAGGGTCTTCTTCCGAAGAACGGCGATTCCCTCAAAGTCCATGTTAGGTGCATAGTACATCTCCAGAAGGTCGTGGTACTGTTTTGCCTGACCGATATAGTGGATGGCTGAATCGAACAGCTGCTGGAACTGCTCCTGAGCTCTTACTACATAGGGCTCGTGCCTTTCGACGATGACCTTATCCAGACACACGTTCATATTGACTATCCTGTCGTTAGGCCCGGGTTTGTAAGGATGAGGGTCAATTGATTTAGTTAACGCAAGGCTCAGGGCAGGTACGACCAGGTGTTCGACTTTCTCCGGGTGCAAGGGACAGTAATAGGCTTCCACAAAAAACCCCTTGTCCAGAGAGGCACGCTTAACCTTCTCCAGAAGAAATGACTTCCCCGTGCCCGGGTTTCCCTCTATGACATATCGTTTTGCGCATTGAGCAACGATGCTGTCAAGGTAGTTTACCATTCCATCTGGAGTTATGGCGCTGGCAAACAGACGTCGCTCAACTCCCGGAGTTGCCGCCACTTCTATGTGGCCCAGGTTCTCTGCAATGATCTCATCAGCTATGATGTTGGTCTGGCCGAAGTTCAAAGCTTCAGTATTAGCTGACTCCCAGTCTTCGTACACTGTCTGAGCGGCTGACAGAAACCTGTAGGCCCGCCTGAAGACGGATTCGATGCCCTTTTGAGCTTGCAGTATGTCTTGCTTTTTTGCCCTTACAGACTCCTCGTCCCAGTAATCGCCCAGCCATATTATTTCATCAACTGCACCCGGAGTTCTAGGATCTACAGTGTGGGGCCATGTTCCGTCTACAATACCGACCCCTATGGCCGGAAACACAACGCCGTCTACAGAGTCTTTATCTCCTGACGAACAGTGATGCAATTCCACATCATAGCCAAGATCAGCCATGTCCCTGGCAATGCTGGTCATGAAAGTGGACTTTCCCACGCCAGGACCGCCTTTGATGACGAAAATCCTTGTGGCGTCTTTCGGGAGAATGTAGTCGTAGTACGAAAAAAACCCCCGGGGAGTGTTATTGCCTGGAAATACGCGCTTAACGCACCCATCGCCCATCATGAAGTCTCTTCTCCTCCTTGCCCCAAACCGTTCCATCAGAACGCGGTACAAAACGCCCCAGGGCATACTATGTCCGGTTGAGGGCCGGGGTGACCTGCAGTGGATCTTGAGCGATCTGGCGGGCAAGGCTATATTGGAGGTAACCAGCTCAAGAGATGCTAGTGGGTGAAGCAAACCTGTTCGGGGTGAGACAGTGTGAAGGGAAATGCTTTTAGGGTCATAGGGGCGACTATACTGTTTTTCGGCCTGCTGTCCCTTGGGATGCTGCAACCTCTCAAAATGACAGCTCTTAACCTTGAGTACTACAAGATGCAGTGGGATGCTTTTGGCATAGGTGAAGCAATTGGTATGCCCGGACAGGATCTTGCCCGGGCCGGCGGAGTTCTCATTGACTACTTTACAGGAAAAGCGTCTACGCCTCAGACAGTGGTCAAAATCCATGGCAGTGACAGATCCCTGTATAACGAAACAGAGCTTTTGCACCTCGAGGATGTGCAAATCCTCTTCCGGTGGGGCCTGAAGGTGCTCAAAGGGTCATGGGTGCTTGTGGCCACAGCCGGCCTTTTCCTTCTGGGAATGTACGGAGAACAAGGCCGGCGCGTTGTGTCAAGGACTCTGATAGCCTCAGGCCTAGCTGGGCTGACCCTGCTTCTTCTGCTGGGCCTGGCCGCCCGAAGCGACTTCACGGAGTTCTGGACAGGTTTCCACCTTGTGGTCTTCGCCAACGACCTGTGGCGGCTGGATCCTTTGGAAGACCGGTTAATCATGATGTTTCCCGAGGAGTTCTTCGAATCATCGGTCTTCAGGGCCGGTGCTATTTCCCTGGCCATCTCGGGAACATACCTGGTTCTAGGTTTTATGGTAAACCGTTTCGCCGCCTACAACGGTTCTTAACACTTCCAGATCCTTAATCTCATCAGGGCTAATCTGGAAAATATCGTCCGAAAGCACAACGAAATCAGCAAGCTTGCCCGGTTCCAGGGTTCCCTTGACGTTTTCCTGAAACGAGCCATAGGCTCCGCCCATGGTGAACATGCGAATCGCATCCTCAACAGAAATACGTTCGTTGGGGTAGAAACCGCCTGCAGGCTCTCCATCCAGGTCTTGGCGGGTCACGGCCGCGTAGATCCCATAGCAAGGGTCGGCGGGCTCAACGGGACAATCGGAACCGCCGGCAAGCATAAGGCCGCTTCGCTGCATGGTGCGCCATGCGTACGAGGAGCGAATCCTCTCAGGACCTACACGCTGCAAAGCCCAGTGCCTGTCCGTAGTTATGAACTTGGGCTGAATATCAGCAATAACCCGGGCTCGCTTCATTTCACTCATAAGAAGAGGTGAAAGGATCTGGGCATGAACTACCCTGTGACGTAAGGGAGCTCGGATTATCCGGGATTGCGCATAGCCTATAGCTTCAAGGGCCACTCTTACCGCCCTATCGCCTATAGCATGTATAGCTACTTGCATTCCCAGAGCGTGGCATGTATAGACAGCTTCTCTGAGCCGGTCCGGAGGGGTTACAAGGATACCTGAAGTTGACCTATCATCGGCGTAAGGTTTCTCCAAAGCGGCCGTCCGGCCTCCCAAAGACCCGTCAGCCATGAGCTTGACAGCTCCGATTCTAACGTAGTCGTCTCCGTCACCAGTGCGAAGAGGGGTTGTCGCCAGTTCCGGAAGAAGACTGTATGGCAAATCCCAGTAGACCCGGAGGGGCACCCCCCCTAGCTGAGCAGACCTGTAGATGGCAGGCATGTCTTCAAGATGCCTTGACCCGTCATTGGTGTGGACAGACGTTATGCCCAAGGAAAGAAGATGCTTCATAGCTTCTGCGGTCATTTCCGCAAGAGATGATCTCTCCGGCCCCGGGATCTTAGCTGATGCAATGCCTAGTGCAGCCTCTCTAAGGATCCCGGTAGGGTCCCCGTACGCATCTCTGTCTATTTGTCCGCCTGGGGGGTCAGGTGTCTCCCTGCCTATACCAACGATTTCCAAAGCTTTGCTTGACAGCACGGCAAGGTGACCGCACGAACGCGTAAGATACACAGGTCGTCCCGAGCCTGCTTCGTCAAGGTCTTTGCGTGTTGGAAACCTTTTCTCGTCAAGGAGGTCCTGATCCCAGCCCCTCCCCATGACCCATTCATCTTGAGCTAACCTGGAAGCATGCCGGCTTACCCTGTCTTGCAGCTCTCTTATTGAACGAACTCCTGAGAGGGACAGATTCCTCAGGGACATTCCAAGACTCACAAGATGCAGGTGGCTGTCGACAAAGCCCGGGAGGACAATTTTCCCCTCCAGGTCCACTACCTCAGGGTTTACACCCTGGGGGAAAGCGTCCATTGCCTTTTCCCTTTCCCCTGCATACAATATGCGCCCACGGTAGACGGCCAAGGCTTCCCTTTGTCTTAAGCGATTTGCAAGTACATGAAAGACTCCATTCTGAAAAACAACAGCGTTATCAGGGGCTCTCCCCAATTCCATCGGCATTTCGCCCCTTTCCGGTTGCATTTGTGCAATATGACTTAGTCCATGTCGAAAGTGTGCCCGTCCAGGGCCAGTCTGACGCAAGCTTGAGCCAAGACCAGAGTTGCATCAAGGACGTCTACCTCGAGGTCTCCTTGCCGGAGCACCAAGGGGATCTCGGTGCAGCCGGCGATGACAACCTGGGCGCCGGCAGAGACCAACCGGGTTCCCTCTTGAAGCACGGTATTCCGGGCAGATTCTAGATCTCCCCCTTTGACCATGTATATAGCTTTCATCACTTCATCCTGCCGGGAGCCTTCCGGCACAACCAGGGAGATTCCGGCTTTAGCCAGGGCTTTATCGTAGAGTCCTGTTCGCACCGTAGCTGAGGAGGCAAGGAGTCCGGCTTTTTGCACCTTTCCACTAAGATGATCTGTGACTTCCGACATAATGTGAACCACAGGGATCTTGACTGCGGCCTGAACTTCATCGTAGAAATAGTGAGCCGTATTGCAGGAGATTGCAATGAACGAAGCTCCTATACGCTCCAGATTCCTGGCCCCCTGAATCAGCAGAGGGCGAGGGTCTTCCCCTTCGCCGTAAATATACTTGGTTCTGTCAGGTATCTTGGGGTTTGAGTCTACAACGCACCTTATGTGGTCCTGGTCCTTGCGGGCAGGCGTGTTCTTTATGATCTTCATAAACAGGTCCACCGTAGCTTCCGGTCCCATGCCCCCAAGGATTCCTATGGTTTTTTGGCTCATTCCTGTACCCGCATCCTTTCGTCCAGGCGGGCAAGTGCGCCTGCGACGCTCTTGTCTACAGCTTCAAGATTAGCTTGCAGCAGAGCTTTCATCTCCATGTTAAACCTCATTGCCCGGCTTATGCATTCCTCAACTTCATTGCAGCACTTTCGCCGGTAGCTATCTGCTTCATCCCTTATCTTCTTTGCATCAAGGAGAGCTTTACCCTTTATCGCTTCGGCCTCCTGCAACGACGCTGCTTTGATGTCGTCGGCGGCCTTCTGCGCCAGCACAATGGCGTTTTTCAAGGTTTCCTCGAGACCCTTGTAGTGTTCCACCCGGGATTCCAGATCGGATATTGATGATTGCAGGTCCTCATTCTCACGCATAAGTCTCTGAAACTCAGCTACCACAAGGTCAAGAAACTCGTCGACTTCATCAACGTTGTACCCGCGAAAAGACCTGGCAAACTCCTTGTGATGAACATCAAGCGGAGTCAACCGCCGGATAGTTCCTGTCTCAGCAGAGTCGGCGGGACACACCATCTAAGACCCTCCTTCTGAGCCTGGCTAGACGTAGAATTCTACTTCCCGGTTCCCTTTACCTTCTTCTGACTTCTCTGCCCAAACAGGGCCGTTCCAAGGCGAACTATGGTAGAACCCTCTTCAACAGCTATCTCATAGTCTGACGTCATTCCCATAGACAGCTCTTCCAGGTTACAGCGTGGAATCCCCAGTGCAACCAACTCTTCCCTTAACAGCCGGAGATCTCGAAAACACTTTCTGGCCAGCTCGGGCTCGCCGGGACCGGGAGCAATGGTCATCAACCCCTTGAGGGTTATTCCCTCCAATTCCATGATTCCCTCGGCCACCTCAAACGCGTCTTCCGGGAACACGCCGTACTTAGCCGGATCTTTGCCGGCATTCACTTGGAGTAAGGCCACCACAGGAGCCCCGTCTGCCCTGTGAGCTGTGGATGAACGGGACAAAGCTTGGGCAACCCTGATTGAATCCACCGAATGAATCTCGCTGAAGACCCTTGCTGAGGCCGCTGCCTTGTTGGTCTGAAGATGACCGATCATACACACTTGGGCCCCTTCAAATGCCCCTTCTTGAACCTTTCGCCGGGCTTCCTGTACGCGGCTTTCCCCAAACACCCTGATTCCGCAGTCGTAGGCCTGCCGAATGGTCAAAGCTTCCACTTTTTTTGTTACAGCCATGATCTTGACAGCCTCGGCCCTTCGGCCTGTTTTGAGGCACGCGGCATCAATAGCTTCCCTTATGTTCTTCAGATTGTCTGCGATCATCGTACACGCTTACCCTCCAATAGTCTCCAGCCTCGTAGCACAACGTCATCGCTTTCGGAAAGACCTCGAACCACTGCTTTCCGGTCTTTTGTCATGAGGACCTCGACAGGCGTAAACTGAGCATAGGTCTTTCGAACCACCAGGATTCCCGTCTGACCGTCTTTCACGAGAATGCTCGAATCAGGTACCAGAATCCCCTGCTTGCGCTTGGTCACAAGGCTTATTTCCGCAACCGGAACTACCTTGCCGGAAGGTATCCTGGGTACGGTTCCCGAGATCACTGAGAACCCGGGAGGTTTCCCATGGGATACTTCCTCGATAGTCACATTGACCTTGCTTCCGTCCTGGTATTTCATTTCCACGGTTGAACCGGGGGCAGGCCCTTGTCCCCCTTGAGTCTTGAGCGGGATGTAGAAGGACAGGTTTTGCCCGGAAATGACCTTGCCTAGAAGGTCACCCGGGGCGACCAGCTGACCGTCTTTTACAGACAGTCTTCTTGCATCCTTGAATTCTTTGATGAGCACGGTCAAGCCGGATGCATCCTGTTCAGCCAGCGAAGCTGTAAGGCGCCGCTCATCAGCATCCCATACGGTCCTAGAAAACTGCCCTGCGACCGGGGCCAGTATCTGCGTGGAGGATTCCTGCGCAGCCAGTTCTATAGAACCTACCAAAGATGCCAATTCCTCACGCCTGGTCTCAATTGCGGTCAAGCGTAAGCGGGCCTCTTCAATTGCGTTTCCCGACTCACTGAGCTTCCGCTCATACAGCGCAACCTGTGCAGGATCGCCCTGTGCATGGGCATGGCGTATCCCGAGAAAAGCTTCGAGAGTCCCTTCGTAGGACGCCTGAATGGCAGACATGAGAGATTTGAACTCCGGTTCGGTTTCCTTCTCATACGAAGCCAGGTTCTCTTTGGCAAACGCCAGACTGTCCTGGAAGGTCTGGGCAGTCCCGGGATTTCGAACCCGAGCTAAAGGCTGTCCTGCCCGGACCGATTCCCCTTCCTCGACAAGGAACTCTACTACGCCTGGAGCAGGTGCAATAACAAGAGCAGATCCACCGGAGAACAATGCCTCTCCGTAGACTCTGTCTTCCAGATAGCCCTCAGTTCCTCTACCTACGGGCACAAGCGCAGTAAGAAAGGCTATCCTGAGATACGGCCAGGTGAGGAGCAACACCAGAGAGGAAAGGACCAGTGCCACCACGAGATTTCTGACCAGATCAGCTCGTCTGGACTTATTCCTGGACTTGTTCTTGGAAGCTCGTCTTTGTCTCTGCTTTTTCTTCAAGTAGCAGTCCCCTCAATTTGACCGGTAAGTGCAGTTTAATCAATATGAGGGTAAGGCAACAGGGCGGATCAAGTCAAGGGAAAGGACTTTGCCTGAGCCCTATCGTACTGCTCGTCTGAGGTAGTGTTCTGAGAGCTCTACCAGAATGACATCTTCACCGATTTTCTTGACGTTTTCCCAGGGGACCACATAATCATCGGCACGGCCAAAAACGCCCAGCATTTTCGCCTGGCCCGGAACGATGACAGATAGTATTTTCCCTGTTGAAAGGTCCAGCTCTAGGTCTACTACGTTACCCAGACGGCGGCCATCCAACACGTTGATGACATCTCTGGCAGACAAATCAGAAGCACGCATCAAGTGACCACCCCCGTAGCATTATATGGCGGGGGCGCTGTACGTTGACCCCTTACCTCAAGTTTTGTGCTTTTTGGAGGACAATGCTTTTGCCGGGGGATCTGGTGGAAAGGATGGCCCACACCCGAGAGAGGTTTCTCTTGAGGGAGTCAAAAAACAGTGAGCGAAACTCAGTGGGTATTTCAACGTCGCCGTAGACTGATTCCCGTTCAGATAACACAGCTTGCTGCACCAGGTCAAAGTAGCACAGCGGAGGATACATGACACACCACCAGTTCTGACCTCTGCCCTCACCCAATACCACTTGGAGAGCCATGTATTTTCCCTTTGGCAAAAACAGCTCCTTGCCGTCTGAAGTCGTGTACTTCCTGTCAGGGAAAGCCGTTGCCGCAAGGGCTGTTTTGGAGCTGTAGGCGAAGCCGTGAGCTTCTAGGCATTCATTGACAACGCGCTCCATGCTGCCTAAGTTTTTCCTCATTAGGGCCAGAGCATCTCCCCTGTTGGTCATGTTTGCCAACGCTTTGCCGAACTTCTCCATTAAGGCGTCCCTCACGGCAAGCTTGACCTCTTGGTCCTGCGGTGAATCAGAGTTACCTATAATGCGAAGCCTGACCAGACTCTCAGAGGCAGAGTCCTCCGGAGACATGCGCAATAGGTTGTTTGGGGTGTATGCCTCTACAGGCTTGTATGCCTCTGCAAGACACCACCCTGCAAATAGGATTGCTCCTGCCACCACTGCCAGAATGACAGCCCGTGCCAAAGTGCCATAGGTTCGCTTCATTTGTTCCACCCCCTGTTACTTTCAGAACTCCCGGTCAAGTACTCCCAGATACCGCTCAAAGCGACATGTCCTTTCTCATCTGCAGGAGGGCCGCCTTCTCCAAGCGGGACACCTGCGCTTGGGAGATACCGATTTCCTGTGCTACCTCCATCTGTGTCTTTCCCTCAAAAAACCTCATTTCTATTATTGCCTGCTCACGCTCGGATAATTTTGCCATTGCTTCGCTTATGGCAATATCCTCTTCCCAAAACCTGTTGTCTCCATGCTCATCTTTGACCTGATCCATCACATAGATAGGATCGCCTCCATCGTGATAGACAGGTTCAAAGAGGCTAACAGGCTCCTGGATGGCGTCAAGGGCTGACACCACCTCATCTTCGGGGATGTTAAGCTCCTTGGATATCTCTTTAATGGTGGGTTCCCGGCTAAGCCGGGCTATGAGTCTGTCCCGTACCTGAAGAGCTCTGTAAGCAGTATCCCGTAAGGACCTGGAGACTCTGATGGGGTTATTGTCCCGGAGGTACCTGCGGATCTCGCCGATTATCATTGGCACAGCGTAGGTGGAGAACTTCACATTTTGCCCAAGGTCAAAATTGTCAATTGCTTTCATCAGCCCAATGCATCCAACCTGAAAAAGGTCGTCTACATATTCGCCTCTGTTTGTGAAACGCTGAATGACACTCAGGACAAGCCGTAGATTGCCGTTTACCAGTTTATCCCTGGCAGTTACGTCGCCGTTTTGCTTGGCGATGAACAGTTCTTTCATCTTGGACGATGAGAGCAGTGGAAGCTGACTTGTATTTACACCACATATCTCGACTTTGTTCAAGCCCCTGGTCCCCCCGGCCCCGATGCCATTATTTAGTCAACTCATTCATAAAAAGTATTGCCTCGTTGGGCGGGGGTTTATACAGGGAAATCTCTGGCGTCTCTATTACCTAGAAGAAACTCATCATGTCCTTGTGCAGTTTCTGCATGATGCGCTTTTCAAGCCTGGATATATATGACTGGGAAATGCCAAGCATGTCAGCGACTTCTTTCTGGGTCCTCTCGACACCGTCATGGAGTCCAAACCTCAGGTCCACTATGGTACGTTCCCGCCAGGGCAGGCGGTTTAGCACCAGTTGAAGAGCTTCTCTGTCGTCTTCTTTTTCTAGATTACAGTAGATAATGTCCTCCGGGGTCCCTTTGACGTCTGACAGGCAAAGCTCGTTGCCTTCAGCATCAATGTTCACAGGTTCGTCAAAGGACACTTCTGCCCTGGCTCTTATGCTCCTTCGCAGGTACATGAGGATCTCGTTCTCGATGCATTTTGAGGCATAGGTGGCCAATTTTATGTTTCGGTAGATATCAAACGTTGAGACTGCTTTGATGAGTCCAATTGAGCCTATGGATACCAGATCATCCAGGGGAACACCTGTGTTTTCGAACTTTTTAGCTATGTATACAACAAGCCTAAGATTTCGTTCAATAAGGGTCGATCTAACGTCTATGTCGCCGCCTTTGAGCCTTGAAAGCAGAATACCTTCTTCCTCCTGTGTCAGAGGAGGGGGAAGGGCTTCTGCCCCTCCAATATAGTCGATGCGATGGCCCAGACCGAATCTACGGAGAAGCCAGGCCCATTGCAGGTTCAGATGAGCTTTGAGCAGGCCTACGATCTTCAAACAGGGCACCTCCTTAGCTTAGGCAAGTTTCGTAATTCAGCTCAGCTGATGAGATCGGGATGCAACAGAGCCTGATAGAGCCCACTGGGACTCAAGGGCTGGCCTGATACCCCGACTATGGCATTCATCTCCGTTCGGCCACCGCTGTCTTCAAGCAAGGAAAGGTGTTCAGGCTTAAAGCCAGGCAAGACCCCTCTCATGCCTGAAACGTTCTCATAGGGAATGAGACGCAATCGCCGTCCTATGGAGGTTTCGACTAGTTCATCAGGCAAGGAATCCCAGGTGGAAAGGAAAAACGCCACAACCTCGCTGGGCATGATGCTTTTCAAGGACTCCCAATCGACTACGACCACAGGGAGACCGGAGACCGGGTCTCTGAGGTTATTGCCCGTATCAACCAGCGCGGTCAATCCAAGGGTTTGCCCTTCCACGACCAGTTCAAGACCTATAAGAGGCAATGAGTTTCCGGGACGGATCCCCCCTGCTTTCGCAAGCAGCGGAAACACAGCCAGAACAGCCAGGGCCAAGACCACCATCCACCAGGCTATCCCGGAAGGATTTCCGGGAATCGCCGCAAGAGGAACGCTCAGGATGCCGGCCCTTCCGTAGAAAAGTGCAAGCGCAGTTCCTGCCACAATAGCTGATGAAAGGTAGAAGCATGATGCCAGGACCAAAAATCCAAGACCTTTGACAGTAGGATATGATGCGGCAATCATGAAAAGCCCAAACGCAATCCTGGCAGGCAAGGAGTATAGAGACTCTGCAGAAACGAAAAGGGCTGATACTGCATAGGCCGAGCCTATTGCGGACACTGTCAGCAGCCTCACAGGACGTATGGTCTTGCCTGCGAGCATACCGGTAACGGACAAGATTACGTAGTTGACGATGATGTTGACCAGCGCCAGCACATCAACGTACACGTACCTGACCATATTGCGCCTACACCCCCGTATGGCCATGCATATTCCCTGAACCTGAGGAATATTACCATGACTATCTTACAGGGGCCTCCGGCGCAAACTTTAGGCTTATTTCTGAGCTGTCATCGCCTTTTACCGTGTCTTTTCGTCGCTTTTCGGCCGTCTCAGGAAAACCGGAATCTCCAGCAAATCCGTAGTATCAATCCGGGGTAACGGCTCTCTCTTACTCGTGGGTCTGGACGTTTTCAGGTGGTCAAAACCCGTTGCTATCACCGTTATCTGAATCGTATCCTCAAGATCGTTATCAATGACGGCGCCCCAGATTATGTTGGCATCTGCGTCGGCAGCTTGCATTATGATTTCAGTTGCCGCATCTACCTCAAAAAGACCAAGATCCGGACCGCCTGTTATGTTCATGAGAACGCCTTTAGCTCCGTCAATGCCGGCCTCAAGCAAGGGGCTGGCCACAGCCTGCCTTGCCGCCTCTACGGCCCGGTCATCCCCATGGGCGATACCAATCCCCATAAGCGCAGAACCTGTATCCATCATGATGGTCCTTACGTCTGCAAAATCCAGATTTATGAGTCCGGGTACGCAAACAAGATCGGATATGCCCTGCACTCCGTGGCGGAGTACTTCATCAGCGATCCTGAACGCGTCCAGAATCGACGTGTTCTTATTAGCTACCTGCAAGAGGCGATCGTTGGGTATGACTATGAGCGTATCTACGTTAGATTGCAGGTTTTCAATGCCCTCGAGAGCTACCTTCATACGGCGGCGTCCTTCAAAAGAAAAGGGCTTGGTCACCACGCCTACGGTAAGTGCGCCAATCTCCTTGGCAATTTGCGCTACAATAGGAGCACCACCGGTGCCTGTGCCGCCGCCCATGCCGGCGGTGATAAAGACCATATCTGCCCCTTTCAGATGCTCAAGGATCTCTTCTCTGGATTCCTCGGCTGCTCTCTGGCCCACTTCCGGGTTAGCTCCGGCCCCCAGACCCCGGGTGAGATTCTGGCCAATTTGAACTTTGTTCTCAGCGCGGGAAAGGTTCAGCGCTTGAGCATCAGTGTTTACTGCAATAAAGTCAACCCCTTTGATCCCCGCTTCCACCATGCGATTTACCGCGTTTGATCCGCCGCCGCCGATCCCTATCACTTTTAGTACTGCATATCGGGGTTCTTCTGTACCCATGGTCATCCCACCCACTTTCTTGTTGCCAAGCATATTCCTTACTCTGTCATCAAACACCTTCACGCTTGGCCAGACCCGGTGCGTTTCGATTCCTTTTCTGTCCACTGCTTTAGGTAGTGCCGCCGGATTAGGCCAAGGTTGTTAAAAAGCCTTATTCCCATGGCGACCACTGCGGCAAGATACAACTCTATGCCGAGCAGGTCACCTACATAAACAAACGCCGCCGACAGAATGGTGTTTCCTATGAAACCCGTGACGAATATCAGGGTATCGAAATCCCCTTCCAGGCTAGCCCTAAGGCCACCAAAGGCCGTATCAATACCTGCCAGCAAACTCACTGCTAGGTAACGCGCTAAGATGGCAGGGACCTTCCAGGGCATGCGAAACCCAAGCATGACTCCAAACAGAAGTCCCGCAATGAGATACCACATCTACACTTCGCCCCCTTGTGTTACGGGCTTAGCAAAGCGGAAGTTAAGGGACCCACCGTACGCCGGAATCGTTATTTGCTCTTCAGGCTTGATCTTGATCTCAATGCCCCACAGTTTCAGGCTGTCAACCAGCCCGCCGCGTATTTTGAGCCCTCCCTCAAGGGTCTTGGGGTCTCCAATGGCCAGTACCTTGAAAGGAGGAGCCATTCTGGTTCCGTTTATCATAATAACGTTTCCGGCGCATCTTACTTCCGTGGTTGCCACCACTCTTTGTCCGTTAACGCTTACAGCCTCAGCTCCCGCCCCAAAGAGCTCATTGATCAGTTTCTGCACATCATCATCGTGAATAAGGTACACATTAGGGTCTTGTCCAGGCGAAGCCGGTTTCTGGGAATCGGTCATCTCAATGCTGATACCCGGGCCCGTTACGTCTGTCAGGCCCGCCAGTACCATGGACTTTTGGAGCTCCTCCTGAAGAACCTGGACTTCATTTTCCCCTGCCATCATCTCGGCCAGACGGGCCCGAAGCATTTTGACTTCTTCTTTTAAGACATCCCGCTCCTCCTCTGTTACTTTCAGAAGGACCGATAGCTCACCGGCTCTCTGCTGCTGCAGATCGTTTCCCAGCGGAGGTCTTGCTCTAAACTGAGTTGCAAGCATAAAGCCAAAGAGTATGAAAATCACAGTTAGCGCTGCACGAGAACCCCGGTGCTCCATAGGCCCATCACCCCCCCCCGGCCTTAGAAAACCTTAGTTTAATGGCTTGCTTGTCGTATCGAAGGTCTATTCGCTCAGCCATGCTTCCCTCACTTTCAAGGTCCGTAAGGATTGAATCAAGGAGAGCAACCTTCTTCTCTGAGTCGCCACTTTCAGCTCCAAAGAGCACTACGCACCCATCGTCAAGTATAAGTGTACAATCACCTTCTTGTACATTGATCTCGATAAGTTTTTGCCTGGATAACGGCCCAAGAATCGAGAGAACTCTCAGTCCCCACCTGTACTTATCTTGGATGAACTGCCCGGGGATAGCTTGTCCTTCGATTCCCGTAAGACCTATCAGGCCATCCCCTACTCCGAGGTCCTCACCAAGGATCCTCCCCTCCGAGTCTATAAGCCACATGACTCCCTCAATAGGCGCAAAAGCAACAGGAAAGCGTTCTGTCACACAGATGAGGATCGTGTCCGGCAATCTGCGTTTGCATGCGGCTTTCCCGATCCATGGATGACCTTCAATGAGCTCATTTGCCTTGTCCACGTTAAAGGCAAAAATATTAGGGTGAGTCTGGCCGCATCTGGCCAAAATCTCTTCGGTGTCAATCACACTGTTGCCGGTGACTACAAACTCCTTGACGGAGAAATAGGGTGACCGAAGGAACAGAAAAGCCCCGGTAAACAAACAGAAGCTGATTACCAGGATAAACACGGAGTTCTTTTTCTCCCTAACCGGCTTTCCCCTCTTCAAGGCCACCGGAGCAGACTCTCCCCTCAAATCCGCTACCTTAACCTAAAGTCATCAGGCACTCTTTGGACGCTTCCACCCAGGGCGGAGAGCTTCTCCTCCAACCGTTCGTAACCACGATCAACCTTGTGAATCCCGCTCACAAGGGTCCTGCCCTCGGCGGCAAGTCCCGCAAGCACAAGAGATGCACCTGAACGAAGGTCCGATGCCTCGACCCTGGTACCGGACAGCCTGGGTACTCCCTTTATTATAGCAGTACGTCCTTCAACTCGAATCCTCCCCCCCATACGGACGAGCTCGTCGGCCTGCTTGAAACGGGATTCAAAAAGAGTCTCGGTGACTACAGAAGTGCCCTCTGCCAGGGCCAGCAAAGCCATTACCTGCGGCTGCATGTCAGTAGGAAATCCAGGATAGGGCAACGTCTTCAGATCCGTGGCCCGAGGCCTTTCGGTCATGACCACCCTTATGCCATTGCCGTTGCCATTCACCATGACCTGAGCTCCCACTTCCCTGAGTTTGGAGGTTATGGCCTGGACATGCTCAGACACGGCGTTTTCCACTAACACATCGCCGCGGGTTATGGCTGAAGCTAGCATCATAGTGCCAACCTCAATACGGTCCGGCATAATGGAATACTCAGCACCGGAAAGCTTTTTCACTCCCTCAATTCTTACCACATCAGTCCCTGCGCCCCGGATCCTGGCTCCCATGGAATTCAGGAAGCCCTGCAAATCCACGATCTCCGGCTCTTTGGCTGCGTTGCGTATTATGGTTACTCCTTGGGCCAAACAGGCCCCCATCATTATGTTCTCAGTCGCTCCCACCGACGGAATGTCCAGATGTATGTCAATGCCCTCCCACTTGTCACGACTACAAACTATGAGGCCGTGCTCTTCGAGGAACTGGGCACCCAGCGCTTTCAGGCCTTTCAAATGAAGATCTATGGGGCGCTGACCTATATCGCATCCTCCCGGGTGGGAGACTTGAGCTCTTCCCATCTTTCCCAGGAGGGGACCCATTAAGAATATAGATGACCTCACCTGCCTCATGAGCATGTCGTCGACGACGTGGGAATCCATACCAGATGGGTCAATGATAAGCGTTGAACGGTCGTCGTTTGCAGGCCATACGCTTAAGCCTAACCCTTCCAAAATCCGGGCCATAATGTCCACGTCGCAAAGATAGGGCACATTATGCAGAACAGACCGGGAGTCTGCCATGATTGAAGCAGCCATGATAGGCAAAACAGCGTTCTTTCCACCGCTTACGGCTACAGTGCCTCGCAAGGGCTTTCCGCCCTCTATTACGAATTTGGACATCTACAACCACTCTCCCGGTCGTTAAGGTTGCCGGATTTTCTCTTCCGTTAGGGACCCAGATATTGTACGAAATCGCCCCGGTACTGGTTACTCGGCTCTCTTGCCAAGCAATTCCGCGATCTCTTGATGGGTCTGCCATATGTCTCCGGCCCCCATAGTCATGAGAACGTCTCCGCTTTCAGCTAAGCATGCGGCAAAAGCTGCAGCTTCCTGTGGGCTGGGAACGTAGTGCATGTTCTTTCGGCCGGGTGTTCCCGGACCGTATTGCACGAAACCAGGGACTGTATCCTGCCGCACATCCTCACCGGGTCCTGCGTAGATGCCGGTTACCACCGCCACATCAGCTCCTGAAAGAGCTCTTGTGAACTCATCTTTCAGCAGAGCTGTCCGGGAATAGCGGTGAGGCTGAAACAGCACAACAAGACGCCTTCCCGGAAGCGCGTGCCGCACAGCCCTGATGCACGTAGTCATCTCGCTTGGATGGTGAGCAAAATCGTCGATTACCGTTACCCCGCCGAAAACCCCCACCAGCTGAAGCCGTCTCTTGGTTCCCGGGTAGGATGCAAGGTGTAAAGCTGCTCTTTCCGGCGGGACACCGCAAAAAGATGCGGCCACAAGGGCGCCAAGGGCGTTCTGAAGGTTGTGGATGCCCGGATGACTAAGGGTCAAGTACGCTGCTTCCTGCCCCTGACAGACTACGCTGCAGCTTATCCTCCAGCCTTCTTCCACAATTCCTTCAGCCCGCCAGGTCCCGTCTCCGTTAACCGAATAAGTAACAGCGTGAGGGTTTCCTTCAGCCCACTTCTTCAAGCGAGGATCGTCTGCGCACACAATCCGCTCTCCTTTGTCGCACCCATCCAAAAAGCGGTAGAATGCGGATTCAAGCGCTTCCATGCTTTTCCAATAGTCAAGGTGGTCGTTGTCGATATTGGTCACAAGCGCAACGTCAGGATGAGCCTTGAGGAATGAGCCATCGCTTTCATCTGTTTCGACCACTGCAAAAACTCCCTGACCCAGGCGCCAGTTCTCCAGCCTGTTAAGCTCGCCGCCCAGGAGGAACGTAGGGTCTTTCTCGTCTTCCAGGAGAACCCAGGATATCATCGATGACGTGGTGGTCTTTCCGTGGGACCCTGCCACAGCCACTGTCTTGTGGCCGTCTATAGCTCGAAGGAGCATATCCATGCGGTGAAGAACCGGGATCTCTTTCTCCCTTGCCAATATTAGCTCAGGGTTATCATCGTGGATAGCTGACGAAACAACCACTACATCAGGTTCTCCAAGGTTCTCGGCCCGGTGACCGGTGTACACTGTGGCCCCCAGAGACCTGAGGCGCTCTGTGTTCTCGCTGACCTTCAAGTCCGAGCCGGTAACCTGGTAACCCTTCTTCAGGAGAATGCCGGCAACCCCCGACATTCCCTGGCCTCCGATGGCGATGAAATGCACTTTTTGCATGTTACACCTTCTCTGCACACAAACAGCTCAGGTTCATTTTTGTGAAAACCATCCAATACAGGTTCATACTCTTCAGCCACTTTGCCGGGCCAGCCTGATAAGCTCCCGGCAGATGACGCTGGCGGCCTCCGGTTTGCCGGCCCGCCTGGCATTATCCCCCATCTTCATCCTGGCAGATTCATCGTTTAGCAGCCTGACGGCATGTTCTACGATCTTCTCCCCGGTCTCCCGGTTGCCCCGGTCTTCTACTACAACTGCAGCCCCCTGTCTTTCCAACGCCCTGGCATTATGCGTTTGATGGTCATTGGCGACGTTGGGCGATGGAACAATAACTGCAGGCAGCCCCAGGGCCGCGATTTCCGATAGAGTCATGCCCCCCGCCCTTCCCAATACCAGATCTGCCGCACTATATGCCAAAGTCATATTGTAGACATAAGGCTGTATGATAATATTTCCAGTTCTTGCACCGTCTATCCTATCTTCAGCCCTGGCGCCGAGGCTTTCTACAACGTTTCGATAGTACTCTTTCCCTGTAATAAAGATCATGTTCATAGCTTGTCCGCTCCGGACTAACTCCTGGCCTGCGTCAACCAGGGTCCTGGCTCCTCTGGATCCCCCAAGCAAAAGCATTGTAGGGAGCTTCTCGTCAAAGTTGAAAAAGGCCAGGGCCTCGGCCTTATCTGTGCCAAAGAGGTCCCTTCGTACAGGGTTTCCGGTGACCATTACGCCCCGGTTTGGCGGCAGGTGATCTACAGCCTGCTCCCACCCGCAAAAAGTGCGATTGGAGATACGGCTGAGAATCTGATTTGTTTTCCCGGGAATTGCGTTTTGCTCTTGGATAGCTCTGGGGATTCTTAGCATCCATGCGGCCAGCACCACTGGACCGGATACATAACCGCCTGTTCCGAGAACCACATCGGGCCTGAAGCGCCTGAGAACAGTCAGAGCATCCCAGACCCCGGCACTAGCCAAGGAAAGACCTTTTGCCGCCGCCACTGGCGATTTCCCTGCAACTCCTGCAGAACGAACCGCTTCAAAGGAGATGCCTTCTTTCTGGACTATTGCCCTTTCCATGCCCGCAGCGGTCCCAACGTACAACACATTGGTTGTGGGAAGGAGAGACTGCATTTCTCTAACTACTGCTATGGCAGGGTATATGTGACCGCCTGTCCCACCCCCTGTCACCAAAAACCGCACATCCAACCCCTCCTATTGTGTGGCATAGCGAGAAATGTTCAGAATAATCCCTGCTGCCATCAGACTGGTCAGAAGCGACGAACCTCCGGAGCTTATGAAGGGAAGCGGAATGCCGGTAATAGGCAGAACCCCTGCCACAACCCCAATGTTAACCAGGGCCTGAAAAACCAGGAGGCTTGTAAGCCCTGCCGCAAGAAGGCATGAGTAGCGGTCAGGAGCTGCCATGGCAGCTCTAAAACCGCGCCACGCCAAAGTGAAAAAGAGGAGAAGAACCAGGAAGGAACCGAAAAAGCCCATCTCCTCGCCGAGCACGGCAAAAATGAAATCTGTATCCGGTGCAGGTAGGTAGTACCATTTCTGCCTGGAATAGCCGATACCGGTGCCAAAGGGTCCGCCGGTGCCCAGAGCGTATAGCGCCTGAATGATGTTCCAACCGTCGCCTGTAGGGTCTTTCCATGGATCCAAAAACGCCAGAAGGCGGTCACGTCTGTACTCTTCGCTCATAATGGCCCAGTACAGAACGGGGACAGAGCCGGCGCCTAACATCAGAAGATGAAGCATCCTAGCTCCTCCCGCAAACAAGACAACCACTGCTGCGCCTGCTATTGCCACTGCCGTGCCCAAATCCGGTTCTGCGAGCACCAGTGCAAAAGTCAGACCAAGGAGCGCCAGGTATGGGTCCAGGCCCGTGACCAGGTTCTTGACAGCATCTTTTCTGTTGGCCAGGCTGTCTGCAAGGAAAAGAACAATGGTGACCTTGGCCAGTTCTGCAGGCTGAAATCCCAGGCTGCCAAAGCCAAGCCACCGCCTGGCGTCGTTACGTACCTGTCCCACTCCGGGGATTAAGACCAGAATCAGGAGCAACAGGGACAAGCCGAGGATGTAAGGGATAAACCTGCGGTAGCGCCAGCAATCGTAGTTCATAAAGAAGATCATGGTCCCAATGCCAAGGGCTGCCCACACCAACTGCCTGATCAGGTAGTAGTACGGATGTCCGTAGTACTTTACTGAGCGAACCATGCTTGCGGAAAAGACCATGACTATGCCGATTGCAAGGAGAGTGAAGACGGCGAAAAGCAGTATATAGTCAGGTTGCCTTCTTCTAACGGCTGTCCTCGACCTTCTGCTTCCCAACACCATCTCTCCCTCTTCTTAGTTCTACCCCGGAATAAATGCCATAGACAGAATCCCCACAGCCGCCAGGGCAACGGCTGTCAGCCAGAAAACTCCTACAACTTTGGTCTCCTTCCACCCAAGAAGCTCAAAGTGATGGTGAAGGGGAGACATTTTGAAGATGCGCTTCCCGGTGAGTTGAAACGAGATTACCTGCAATATCACAGAGATGGTCTCCACCAAAGGTACGCCGGCGACAAAAAGGAGAACAATCTCTGTCTTGGTAGATATAGCCAAGGCGGCTAAGAGAGCTCCCAGGGCAAGGGAGCCTGTATCGCCCATGATCACCCTGGCAGGATACCGGTTATGTACAAGGAACCCAAGGACCGAACCTGCCCCACAAATCACAAGGGCCGACAGATCTCCGCCGGCTGCAAGACTGTGTGATCGTGTGATGACATAGTAGGCTCCCAAACCTACTGCAACTACGCCGCCTGCCAGACCGTCCAATCCGTCAGTGAGGTTTACTGCGTTTCCGAAGCCTACGATGAGAAAGACTCCAAAAGCGCCGTAGAGAACACCCAAATCCAGCGCCTTGCCTGTAAAAGGCAGTATTACAGCAGAGTTGCCGGCAAAACGCCACATAAAGATCGCTGCAAATAAGATCTCAAGAACCAGTTTCTCCCGGGCCCGCAATCCCAGGTTTCGTCCCTTCCTGACCTTCCTGAAATCATCAAGAAACCCAACAAGCCCATATAGGACCATAATGCCAAGCACAAGCATTTCCTCGGGTGAAGGGGTTGTCTGGGTTACCAAACGGTAAAACAGCAGAGATAAGATGGTTCCCAGGATAAAGATAACCCCTCCCATTGTAGGAGTGCCCTCTTTCTTCTTGTGTGAAGCCGGCCCCTCAGCCCTTATGTGCTGACCCACTTTGAGTTTCCTCAAAACAGGCACAAACCACAGGCCCATAAGGGCCGAAAGGGCAAGGCTGAAACCAAGAAGGAGTGCATCGTCTATTCGGTCCATTGCACCAACCCCCTACCCCTGCTTGTTCAAGGATTTGAGAAATGCAGCAAAATCCTCAAAGCCCATTCCACGTGATGCCTTGACCAGCACTACGTCACCTGGTCTGACTGCGTCACCCAAAGCGACCAGAGCTTCCTTCTTCTCAGGAAACCATGACGAAAACGGGCCAGTCCCGGTTGCGACATGGCCTGCCTGTTGATCCCATCCCTTCTTGATGTATCTGGCAAGATCCCCAACGGCAAAGAGCAAGTCAGCCTTACCTTGGGCGTATTCACCTACTTCCATGTGAGCTTTGGACGCAAAGGAACCAAGCTCAAGCATGTCTCCTAGAATCGCCACCTTCCTGCATCCTTTCAGATGGTCAAGGAGATCCAGGGCTGCCCTCATGGACGTAGGGCTAGCGTTGTAAGCGTCATTGACTACAGTGATGTCGCCAATCTCAAGTATTTCCAACCTCATAGGGCTCAAAGCTACAGAAGCCAGTCCGCATGCTATTTCCTGAGGCGAAAGCCCAAGATGAAAACCCAGGGCAACAGCAGCCAGGGCATTCTGAACCTGGTGAGCGCCTGGAACGTTCAGAGTGAACTCATATCTTTCGCCCCTGTAGATGGCGGCAAAGTCTGTTCCCAGAGCTCCTCTTGGACGGACATCAACTCCGCGGCATTCAGCATCTTCTGAAAAGCCGTAGAACACTTTCCGGCACTTTGCCCTGTGGCTGACCTTCCGGATGAGCTCATTATCTGCACACATGACCGCCAGGCCGTTGCCGGGCAAGCACTGGAGAAGCTCTGACTTGGCCAGTGCAATCTCAGTTGTGCTTCCAAGGACCCCTATGTGAGACATTGAAATGTCAGTCAGTATACCAATGGATGGCCCTGCCACTTCACACAGTTCCCGGATCTCCCCTCGTTTTCGCATGGCCATTTCCAAAACGGCGTACTGAAAACCCGGATCCATGCTTAGGACCGCCAGCGGGAGCCCTATGTGTGAGTTTAGATTCCCGGGATTCCTATACGTGGTGAATCTTTGTGACAAGACGGCGCCTACCATGTCCTTGGTGCTGGTCTTTCCAACACTTCCGGTTACTCCAATCACTTCAGGGCGCGTCTCTCTTATGTAATGAGCGGCCAGGTCTCTGAGAGCCTGAATTGTGGAAGGTACGAGTACCAGTCCAAATCTTCCTGTGTCCGGACGTTCCGGGTCACGGGGCAAGTCCACAGGGCGTTCTACAACGGCGCCAAGGGCACCCCTTGAAGCGGCGTCATAGACAAAATCGTGACCGTCTGCACGCTCACCCCGGATCGCCCAGAAAAGGTCCCCGGGTTCCACTGAGCGTGAATCAGTCTGTATGCCGGTGAAGCAATGTGAAGGGTCCTCGCACAACACGCGGCCCCCTGTAAGACGCGCTATTTCTACCAAAGAATGAGGTCTCATCTTTCATCATCTACCTTTTTTGCACCGGTAACGGTCAGGATGGCTTCCCGGGCTACCTCGGCGTCATCAAAGTGAACGATCTTGTCCTTGAAGGTCTGGCTTGTTTCGTGACCTTTGCCCGCAATGACTACAGTGTCGCCCGGCCGGGCTCTTTCTATTGCCTCAAAAATAGCCTCCCGTCTGTCCTTTATCCTCAGGTACGAAGCTTGTGATGAACCCCTTAAGCCTTCCTCTATTTCATCCAGTATCTGTTCTTCGTCTTCGGTCCGAGGGTTGTCGTTGGTAATGACAACAAGATCACACAAGTCTCCTGCGATCTTGCCCATAAGCGGCCTCTTGCCCTTGTCCCGGTCTCCGCCGCAACCAAAAACCCCTATAAGCCGTCCCTGGCCCACTTCCCTGGAAGCTGAAAGGATGTCTCCTAAGCTTTCAGGGGTATGGGCGTAATCCACAACAACCGCAAATTCCTTAGCTTCATCTATAAGCTGGGCTCTTCCTTTTACTCCCCGGGCTGACTCCAAACCCTGAACGATAGCATCCACCGGCAAGCCCAGGCCGAACCCTGCGGCTGCAGCAGCCAGCGCGTTGTACACATTAAAGGCACCGGGAAAACTCAGCCGGATCTCTTCCTTTCTCCGGCCGAAAAACAAACTAAGAGAAGACCCTCTTTGATCCGGTCTGATGTCGCCGGCTCTTATAAGGGCATCGTCTGACAGGCCGTAGGTGACCAATCCTGTTGCAGCAAGGGAAGCAAATTCGCTGTAGTGGGCATCATCCATGTTGATAATTGATACCGAAGGCAAAACCCGGGTCTTGTCAGGGGTTCGCATGGAAACCATATTGAAAAGCCGACCTTTGGCAGCTACATAGTCTTCCATGGTCAAGTGGAAATCCAGATGGTCGCGTCCAATGTTAGTCAGAACGGCAACATCAAAAAGAACGTCGCCTACCCTACTGAGAGAAAGGGCATGAGAGGACACTTCCACTACAGCAGCGCTGCAGCCTGCCTGCACCATTTCCCTGAGGAGGCGCTGGAGATCACTTGACTCAGGAGTCGTCCGGGTCACTGGTTTCTCCTGACTTCCCACAAGATTCCCGGCAGTGCTGATCAGGCCCGTGACCTCTCCGGCCGCATCAAGAACGTGCTTCAGCAGGTGACACGTAGTAGTCTTGCCTTTGGTACCCGTCACGCCTGCAACCAGAAGCTCCCGGCTGGGATGATCATAAAACCTCATGGAAACCCAGGAAAGGGCTTTTCGGTCGTCAACTACCGTAGCAAATCCTACATGGGCCGGCACAGGCACGTCTCTCTCAGCAATGACGGCTCCTGCTCCAGCCTGGATGGCACCGGGCACAAAAAAGTGACCGTCAAGGCGAGTCCCGGTCACCGCAACAAAAGCAAACCCGGGTTCAACAAGGCGGGAATCATATGTGACTCCGGTAACGTCGCAATCTCGTATTACGTTGGCGCCGGGTAACCCGGAAAGCATCTCCGATAATCTCATGTCCCTTCCCCCTATGCGGCCCTGACCCGTTCAAACTCACTGCCCAACGTCCATCCTGAACGTAACCTTTACGGTTGAACCGGGGTCCACCATGGTTCCCCCTTCAGGATCCTGAGATACGCAGAACCCGCTGCCGGTGGCAGTCATGGAAAGCCCAACCTCAGAAAGACGCAATCGTGCTTGAGTCAAGCCAAGCCCGATAAGAGAAGGTACCCTAACCTTGCCTTGAGGTGGGCTATCTTCGCCTTCTGTGTATAGTATCACACTTGTGCCCGGAGGCACTCGAGCTCCAGCTACTGGGAATTGCCGCTCAACCCTGCTGCCCGGCCCCTCCTTGGAGCTAAGCAATCCCCGTTCCCTGAGGCCGGCCTGAGCGGCAGTCACGTCCTTTCCCACAAGATTGGGAACAACCACTCTGTCGACTTCTTCCTGCGGTTCATCCTGGGGGGGAATCTCAAGGTAACGGAGAACGTCTTTCATTATCGAAGAGAAAACAGGCGCCGCGACCTGGCTTCCATAGAACACGCCCTTCGGTTCATCTACCATTACAAGAAGAGCCAATCTGGGATTATTGGCAGGGGCAAAGCCGATAAACCATGCTATGTATCTGCCTTGAGCCAGTTTGCCGTCTATGACTTTGTTTGAGGTCCCTGTTTTTCCGGCCAGCCTGTACCCGGAAACGTAGGCCAGTTTGCCCGTTCCTTTGGTCACTACCTGTTCAAGAGCCTGGCAAAGCTCTCTTGACGTGTTCTCAGATATTACCCTGTGAACTGTCCCCGAGGGTTTGACTTCAACGATGGTTCCATCGACGTCAGTTATCTCTTTTACTACATGCGGAAGGACCGTGTATCCTCCGTTGGAAATGGCCGAAATGGAAGCGATAAGCTGTACGGGAGTAAGCTGCAGGGTCTGACCGAAAGACATAACCGCAAGGTCTATGGGTTTGACTTCGTCCTTGGGGACAATAATGCCCCTGGCTTCTCCGGGAAGGTCAATGCCTGTGGCCGATGTGGCCCCGAAAAGGTCGAGAAACTTGTAGAACTTCTCGGTCCCTGTTCTGAGCCCAATTTGGACAAACCCCACGTTGCATGAGTTCTGAATCACTTCATAGAATGATTGACTTCCGTGAACAGTAGAGTCCCAGCAATGAAGCGTATCAGGACCCACCTTGATGCTTCCGCCGCAGTAGAATCTGTCGCCGGTGGAAACTGCCCCCGACTCAAGGGCTGCGGCTGCGGTCACCGGTTTGAACGTAGATCCGGGGGGAAAGGAATCGGTTATCGCTGTTATCCTACGGTTTGCAGCAGGATATCTATCGTATTCGTTAGGATCGTAGGTGGGTCTCATGGCCATGCCGAGAATCTCCCCATTTCGCGGGTCCATGGCGATGACCAAACCGCCATCAGCTTTGTTAGCTTTGCAGGCTTTGTCCAATTCTCGTTCGACTATAAACTGAACTACCTCATCGACAGTCAAAACAAGGTTCTTCCCTTGGATGGCGGGAACATAGCCCCTTTGAGACTGGGGCATAGCTTCTCCTATAGCGTCTACTTCTACAGTAAACTTCCCCTGTGTGCCCCGTAAGACTCTGTCGTACTGATACTCCAGTCCTTCAAGGCCATCGTTGTCGATCCCAACGATGCCCAAGACCTGAGCCAGGAGATTTCCTTTTGGCCATACCCTCAAAGACTCCTGTGTGAAGCCTATTCCAGGAAGGTTCTTGGCCTTTATCTCCCGTGCTATATCATCAGGAACTTTTCGTTTTACCCACTCAAAAGCTGACTTCCGGGTCAGTGACTTTAGTACAGTCTCGTACTTCATGTTCAAGATCCCTGAAAGCGCTCGCGCAGACTCCTCAGGGTCTTTGACTTGAGCGGGAATAGCATACACCGACTCAACGTCTATGCTAAGAGCAAGTTCGTGGCCGTTTCTGTCGTATATTACCCCTCGCCTGGGCTGTATGGGAATGTCTTGCATTCTCATGTCCAGCGCTTGCTTGCCGAGCTCATCAGCCCAGATAAACTGAATATAAACCAAACGACCCAACAACAAAACAAACATAAGGGTCGTCACACCCAGGACAAGGCCGACCCGTTTGCGTGTCAAGACTCCTCCCATAGCCGGTTCTCCTCAAAACTGCTTACGAGTCATGGCAGGCGCCGCTCTTTGGCTGTTGCTTCTCCGCTTTTGAGGATCTGAGCTATTCGCCTGTATAACGAGAATATGCCTCCATGTTGCGAATCTTTCCCGGAAGCAACTGCTGATTCCTGCGAATTCGCGGAGGTATCCGGCAGGGAGACGGTCCTGATCTCAGAAGGATCAACCATGCCCAAACGATCTCTGGCTGCTTTCTCAACGTAGCTCAAAGCCTCAACCTGGGCAACGGTCTTTTTCAGGTCTTCGTTTCTGAGTCGAAGCTCGTGCAAAGTACACTCAAGGTTCTGGACCCGGTCATTGACTTGAGCAATGCGAGCAGGCTGCCACACCAGAAGCATCCCACTGCCTACTAGGAGCAGGAAATACAGGATGCCAACGACTTCCATGGGAAACCTTGCTTTGGACCGCCGTTCCCGAGGCATTGTTGTGGCGCCTGTGTAAACTTCTGCGTTTCTTATCATGGTTGAAACCCTCCGAACCGTTCATCTTGGGGCAGTCGCTCAATCACCCTAAGCTTCGCACTGCGCGACCTTGGGTTAGTCTGAATCTCCGCTTCGCTTGGCACCCGGGGTTTCTTGGCCAGTATCCTTCCCCCATGGTTTTCCTCAAGACTCCTAAAGGCCTGCTTTACTAACCTGTCTTCGAGTGAATGATATGAAAGGACCGCTACGATTCCGCCAGGATTCAGCAGTTGAAAGGCCATACTCACAGACGCCTTCAGTTGCGACAGCTCGTCGTTTACCTCAATGCGCAGAGCCTGGAACGTTCGCCTTCCAGGATGGATTCCTGACCTTGCACGCAGAGGAACTGCCTTCTTTATGACCTCCATGAGGTCCTCCGCTGTATTGAGAGGGCGTCCCTCCCGTCTTCTCACAATTTCCCGCGCTATCCGCCTGGAAAATCGTTCCTCTCCGTATTCCCACAAGACTCGCTCAAGCTCATCCTGGCTATAGGTCATAAGGACATCCCCGGCCGTCTTTTTGCTCCGCTGATCCATGCGCATGTCCAAAGGACCTTGTCCCCAGTAACTGAATCCTCGTTCAACCACGTCTACCTGCCTTGATGATACACCTAAATCAAACAAGGCTGCATCGATCCTGGGAACGCCTAACCCTGCCAAAACGCTTTTCAGCTGCCTGTAGTCGCCCTTTACAGCCACAAACCTGCCGGCGAAAGAGCTCAGCCGGGCTCGGGCTGCTTCAAGTGCCTCCTCGTCAATGTCCATCCCAACAACGAAGGTGGTCTTTGTCTCCTGCAATATCTTGAGTGTGTGTCCGCCGTCTCCCAGGGTGCAGTCTGCTATCACCCTTCTGGGAATCGCCAGGAGGTATCCGAGTATTTCGTCTACCATGACCGGCTGATGAAAAACGCTCATAATCCGCCGATGCTCTCCGCTATCTCAGAAAAACTCTCCTGGATGCTGGCCTTCATACCATCCCAAAGGTCTTTGCTCCAAACCTCCAACCTTGTGCCGACGCCTAACACGTAGACCTCCTTGTTAAGTTCTGCGTAATCCCGCAGGTGAGCGGGGACCAAAATCCTCCCCTGCTTGTCAGGTTCCGCCTCCGTTGCTCCGGATAAGAAGTACCTGGCATAAGCTCTTGAGTCTTTCTGATTCAAAGGCATATCCTTAATCTTATCGAGTATGAGCTCCCACTCCTGGCCGGGGTACACAAAGAGACACTTGTCCAGGCCCCGGGCAATAATAAACCTTGGACCGAGCACTTCCCTGAACTTTGCCGGAAGCGCCAATCTGCCCTTGGTGTCCACTGTATATAAGTATTCCCCTACAAACCCCGGAGATGGCACCACATATCACCACTTCGCCCCACTTGATGCCTCTATTCTACATCGCCGACTGATTTCCTGCTATCCAAATGGGACCCGCGATCTTTTTTCAATCTTAATAAAAAAAACCGCCGCGACAAGCGACGGCTTCTGGCCGGGGCGTCTTCCGCTTACCTTTTGCCTAGATATACTGCAGCGGGAAGATCAAAAACGGTCCTCCTTTCTATGCTGAGCGCAGCTCCACCGCACTTCGGGCACTCGAAAGACCGACCGTTCTCCCCGCTGCCTGATTCATTCTCCTGTAGTTCTGCTAATCCCTGGGCCCCACACGAAAGACAGATGTACTCCACACACCTGAGTGGCCTTTCCACATGCAAAGCCCCCTCACCGCATATTTGTACTTCACCCGTCTTACTCTATGGTATTCTTACTGCCTCGTTAGTTTCCTGCCCCTTTTCGAAAAAAATATTCGCCAAACAATGCCAGTCCGTTGACCTCCAATATCATGTCCTTCTCTTCAGGGGAAAGCCCGGACTTTTCCAGTTCCGTAAGGTATCTCTTGCAGCCCAAAAGAGGGTAGTCGCTGCCCAGGATGATTTTGCTCAAAGCTCCTGCAGCTTTGAGCACCCGATAGACGCCGCTATCGAATAAAAAGGGCTGAGCAGCCGTATCGTAGTAAACGTTCTTAAGCTTTCTTACTTCAGGCATGCTATAAAAAAACGGCAGGCCCCCGCCCAGATGCGCGAAAATCAAAGCGTTATCCGGGTTTGCCCTGGCAAAACTGTAAGCCTCCTTAGGGCCTGCACTGCCCTTGCCCGGATAGACGTGACCTACCTGTTCGTTGACATGAACAAGGATGGGGACATTCGACTCCCGGGCCAGTCCGGCCAGTTGGCTTACACCTCTTGCGTCGAGGGAATAAGAATGTCCTGAGGGGAAGAGCTCGCCGAAACCGTGCAGCCCTATCTCAAGGCATCTTTCCGCTTCGGCCTGGGCGCCCTTTGCCACCGGACAAAGGACGCCCAAACCTGTGAATCTGTGAGGGTAGCATCTGCAAAGTTCTGCTACATAGTCGTTCTGCAGGCGGCATACGCCCACGTCTTCAAAGGCGAAACCAAAGACCACAGCACGGTCCAACCCTATGGCATCCATGTCCCCGATAAGGTCAGCTCCAGACGCAAACCTAGCTCCCTTCGTGGTGACCAGGCGCCCGAAATGAGGATCCAGGTCAGCAAACTCCAGGAGGTTGTCTGTGATCTCCCGGGGAAGCACATGGCAATGACAATCAAGCATGGCCCAAACCTAATGCTTCCCTTGCACCAGTTCGAATAGGACACCGAAAGTGCTCTTCGGGTGCACAAAGCCTACCCTGGTACCGTGAGCTCCGTCTCTGGGCTCTTTGTCAATCAGTCTAAGCCCTGAAGAACCGGCGTGCTCCAACGCGGCTTTCGCATCGTCTGTGGCCAGAGCCAGATGATGCAACCCTTCACCCCGGGTAGCCAGGAATTTGGCGACAGTGCTGTCCTCAGAAGTAGGCTCCATTATCTCAAGCCTTGTGTCTCCAAGGGGCACAAAGGCAACCCGCACTTTCTGGTCGGGTACTTCCTCAATATGCGACACTTCCAACCCAAAGGCGGTTTTCAGTACCTCAACCGCGCTGTCGAGATCCTTCACCGCAATGGCAACGTGATGCAATCCCTTAGTCAACGGAACGCCCTCCCTCAATGCCAAAATGTCTGCTATACCCTGGCTTTAGGTCTATACCCACGCCTCAGGTCTGTAAGACCCGAAGACCTTTCTCATAACACCGGTTATCTCCCCTATGGTGGCATAGGAACGTACGGCCTCCAGCACAGCAGGCATCATGTTACCTGTACCTTTCGCCGTCTCCTCAACAGTCTTGAGCGCTCCGAAAACGGCTTGACTGTCTCTGGTCGACCTTAGTTCGGCAAGGCGCTTCTTCTGAGCCTCGGCAATCTCAGGTTTGACCCGCAAAAGTCCCGAAGGCTGCTCTTCTTCCACCTCAAAGGCATTGACGCCTACTACGATCTTGTCCTTGGACTCTACAGCTTGCTGGTAAGCGTAGGCGCTATCTTGAATCTCTCTTTGAAGGTATCCGCGTTCAATGGCACGGACAGCCCCGCCCATATCATCGATTTTCGCGATGTACTCCATGGCTCTTGCCTCAATCTCGTCGGTGAGCCGCTCAACATAGTGGCTCCCTGCCAGAGGGTCAATTGCATCGGCAACTCCGGATTCATGAGCAATGATCTGCTGAGTTCGCAGAGCAATGCGCACAGAATCTTCTGTGGGAAGGGCCAACGCCTCGTCTTTTGAGTTAGTGTGAAGCGACTGAGTTCCACCCAAGACCGCCGCCAGAGCTTCCAGGGCTGTCCTGACAACGTTGTTATCAGGTTGTTGCGCAGTAAGAGATACTCCGGCAGTTTGGGTGTGAAACCTTAGCATCCACGATTTCGGATTTCTGGCTCCGAAACGCTCCTTCATGATGCGGGCCCAAAGCCTTCTTGCGGCCCGGAACTTGGCAATCTCCTCAAAGAAATTCTGCTGGCTGCAGAAGAAGAAAGAGAGCCTTCCGGCGAAATCGTCTACGTCCAGCCCCTTGTCTATAGCTGCCTGCACGTAAGCGATGCCGTCTGCCAGAGTGAAAGCTACTTCCTGAACCGCTGTGGCCCCTGCTTCGCGAATGTGATACCCGCTTATGGATATGGTGTTCCAATCGGGGATGGTCTGAGAGCAGTACTCAAATATGTCTGTGACCAATCGCATGGATGGTTCAGGTGGGAATATGTATGTTCCTCTGGCCACGTATTCCTTGAGAATGTCATTCTGAACGGTTCCGCGGAGCTTCTCAGGAGGCACTCCCTGCTTCTCGCCAACCACCTGGTACATTGCTAACAAGATGCTGGCAGGAGCATTGATGGTCATTGAAGTTGAAACCTTGTTAAGGGGGATCCCTTCAAACACAGTCTCCATGTCTGACAACGAGTCAATAGCTACGCCCACTTTGCCTACTTCGCCCTCGGCCAAAGGGTGGTCAGAATCGTACCCTACCTGAGTAGGCAAGTCAAATGCCACTGAGAGCCCTGTTTGCCCCTGGTCCAGCAAAAACCGGAACCTTTCGTTAGTTTCCTGAGCTGTTCCAAACCCGGCGTACTGGCGCATCGTCCAAAGCCTGCCCCGGTACATGGTAGGCTGGACGCCTCTGGTAAAAGGGTATTGTCCCGGAAAACCCAGCCGGTCAAGGTAGTTCCAGTCTTTCAGGTCCGCCGGCGTATCCAACCGGGATACAGGTATGCCGGAATCAGTCTTAAACTCCTTCTTGCGCTCAGGGTACCTGGCCACAACTTTGGCCACCGACTCTTGTTCCCATTTTTCCCTGGCTAAACTTATGTCCTTTAGGTCTCGGTCAGCCACTGCTAGCCCAGCCTCCTCTTTCCGGAGGCCCGCTTGCCCAACGCGGGCCTCCAGACATACTAGATTATCCTATGTCACGGAAGTAAAACCCTTAGCGGCCTCAAATCCGGCGAAGAACGCTTTCTTGTTGAGTTCTTCAGTTCCCTTAGGTACGCGGGAAAGCAGTGCCGGTACGGCAGCTTCCTCAGGAACCACAGACGTCAACCCTACCAGAAGCCCCAGCGCCACTATGTTTGCTACGATCTCTCTGCCCAATTCTCTGGCTTTCCCGCTTATGGGGTACTCAATCACACGTGCGTCACAAGCAGGTATGGATTTCACGTAGGTTGTATCCACTACCACCGTGCCGTTGGCTCCTATGCCGGGAACGTACTTGTCGCTGGCTTCTTGAGCCATTACCAGCAGAATGTCGGGGGTCTTAATCTCCGGATAGTCGATCTCACTGTCGGAGATTATGACGTCGGCCCGGGACGCTCCGCCTCGCGATTCCGGACCGTAAGACTGAGTTTGAACGGCCCAAAGGTCTGTGCCTTCGGCGGCAGCTGCTGCCAGAATAATGCCTGCCGTTATGAGTCCCTGCCCGCCTTCGCCGGCCAGCCGAAATTCCTTACGCATTCACTCCTCGCCCCTTTCCCGGACTCGTTCAATGAGTTCCTGGTAAACCTGGCAGAGCTCATTAGCCTCGGCCTTCTGGATAACGCCTATGGGGAACTTCGAACTACGCTCCTCCTCCGTCATCTTTGTCCAGGCAGCATAGGGCACTGCAGAATCCTTAAACCAGTTCATCATGTCTATGGGAGCTCTCATCTTGTTCCTTCTGCCGTAGTATGTTGGGCAGCCGGATATAGCGTCAACGAAACTGAACCCAACGTGACCAATAGCTTCCTTGATCATGTTAGTAAGGTGGCGGGCGTGATAAACTGTGCTCCTCGCCACAAAGGTGCCACCTGCTCCCGCTACCAGGTTACACAGGTCGAAAGACCGTTCCACCATGCCGTATGGGGCAGTGGTGGCGTAGCTGCCTGAAGGAGTAAGCGGTGAATACTGGCCTGAGGTCATACCGTAGATGTTGTTGTTGAAACAGATCACGCTAAGGTCAATATTGCGTCTGGCGGCATGAATAAGGTGGTTACCACCGATGGCTGCTGCGTCGCCGTCGCCAGTGATGACTATCACTTTCAGCTCAGGGTTGGCCAGCTTAATGCCGGTTGAAAACGGAATCGCTCTGCCATGGGCAGTGTGAAGCGTATCAAAGTCAAGGTATCCGGTGGCCCGTGATGAGCACCCTATGCCTGACACCATAACGACTTTCTCAGTATCTAGCTCCAGTTCCCCAACAGCGCGCAAGAGCGCCTGGGTGACGATGCCGTGCCCGCATCCTGGACACCAGATGTGAGGCATCTTTGAGGAACGAAGGTATTCTGCCGGAGAAACGGCCACGTCACATTACCTCCTTCATTGCTTGCAGGATCTCCTCAGGCTCTATGAACTGGCCTGCTACCTTGTTGATGGGAATCACCGGACAATCTCCGCCAACCACTCTCTGAACCGGGCGTACAAGCTGTCCGAGGTTCATCTCAGGAACAATGATAGCTTTAGGAGATCTCGATGTCATCCGGAGGACTGCATCCTCATTGAAGGGCCATATGGTGACCGTCCTCACCAACCCTGCCTTGATGCCTTGTTCTCGAGCTAATCTGACAGCCCTCTTGGCCGATCTGGCAGCTCCGCCATAGGCAAACACGAAGACTTCGGCGTCTTCGGCGTACAGTTCCTCTGACTCTGCCAGCTCTTTTCGCCTGTTGCTGATCTTATCGTTAATCCGCCTGATCTGCTTGTCCGCGATCTTCGGATTGTTAGTGGGAAATCCGTCTTCGCCGTGGCTAAGGCCTGTGACATGGAACCTGTAGCCGTCTCCGTACTTGGCCAGAGGCGGAACATCGGGATTCTCGCCTGAATTTACTGCATAGGGCTTGTAGGCGCCCGGCGGTTGTACGGGGACTTCCCTGTCCTTGACTACGAGTTTCTCCGGAGGAACCAAGAACACTTTCTCCCTCAGGTGAGCCACGATCTCATCCAGCAACAGGATGACAGGCGTTCTAAGCTCTTCAGCTATGTTGAAGGCTTTTACGGTAGCAGTGTAGGTTTCTGCCACCGACGAAGGCGACAGAACAACCATCTCATGATCTCCATGAGTTCCCCATCTTGTTTGCATGACGTCTCCCTGAGCAGGCGAGGTAGGCATACCTGTTGAAGGTCCCACCCTCTGAACGTTCACCACTACGCAGGGAATCTCTGCTTCAGCGGCAAACCCGATGAGCTCCTGCTTCAAAGAAAACCCAGGTCCACTGGTTGCGGTCATAGCTTTAAGCCCGGCCAGAGAAGCTCCACATACCGCTGCCATGCTGGCTATTTCGTCTTCCATTTGAATGAACTTTCCGCCGACCTGAGGCAATCTCAAAGAGCATAGTTCTGCAATCTCTGTTGACGGAGTTATGGGATAACCGGCAAAAAACCTGAGCCCGGCCGCCAACGCTCCTTCAACGCAAGATTCGTTTCCCTGTAGAAGCCTAGCCCCGGTCTTGGTCATTTGTCCTCTCTCCTTTTAACCGTGACTGCAAAGTCAGGGCAGTGCATTTCACACATCCTGCACCCGGTGCATCTATTCTCGTCTGCAACCTTTGGGACCCCAGGTCCTTGCAATACTTCTCTGGGACAAAACGCAATGCATAGCCCGCATTTCTTGCACCAATCCGATCTAACCGTTACTTTCCACAACGATTCCTGATCCACCGCCGGCTACCCCCTGCCTATTCTTTTTCCTTCGTTCTATTACGGAAGATCCAAGTAGATTCACAGATCCGGCATCAGGTTTGTACACGAATTCTATAACCTGTGTTCCCCGTTTTACAACTGACGCGACCTCTTTCCACCTTCCGGGCGAAACAATAACCGCGCGTTTTCCGCTAAGTTTCGCTTGAAGATCCCTGGAGTTTCTGCTCGTGGTGATCTCAACATCGACCTCGGTTATGCCGGCCAGTTCCATTGACTTACAGACTCTCTCGGCAAACCTTTCAGACAGACACACCAGAAGCACTTGGGAGCCCTGCGGAAGCCTTGCTATCCGGACAATGGTCTCCATAACCGGATCCAGGGCAATGCCAAGGATATCATCGGCTCTGCCAGGAAAGAGCTCGCGCACCTCGTCAAGATGGAAAAAGGTAGTCACTATCAGGTCGGCCCGGGCAATCACAGCCCGTGCAGATGCCTCTCCTGCCTCAAGATCGTCGGTGAGAACGGGAAGAACCTTTACTCCCGTTCCCAGTTCCAGTTCCTTGCTAAAGTAATCAAGCTGTTCCCTGTTACACTCCACGAAAGCTATCTTGACCTCTTGGAGCATCTTGCGCCTGTCTTCAGTCCGTCTGACGGCCATGTTCATGAACTCATCGAGGGTTATCCCCATGGCCTGGGCATCCTCAAGGGCAGCATCGATTATGCGTGCCAGTCTCTCCCTCCGGTTCTCCAGACGAACCAGATCATCAGCTTCTGCCACAAACGTACCGCGCCCTTGCCTGGAAGTGATAAGACCTTCAGCTTCCAGCTGTCTGTACGCAAGGCTGACTGTGTTGCGGCTGACACCAAGCTCTGCGGCCAGAGCTCGCTCTGTGGGCAGACGCTGTCCCTTCTCCCAGTGGCCTGAAGAAATGAGGTGTTCTACCTTTCGCTTTACCTGAAGGTAGATGGGGAGTCCGCCTCTTCTCTGGATCTGGAAGGACTCCATATCCCCCATATCTGTTCCTCCCCAAGATAGACCAATTCTGTGAATGGACCTATTCCCAATGCCTTTTGGATCCTCTTCTTAAACCATAGTCCATTCAGGGTATACTTGGCAAGATACTTGGGTCAAAACGTTAATGAGAAAAAAATCCGGGCCCCATTGCGCCCGGATTGGATCAGTCTATAGATCCATATTGACCTCGGGAACGTTACTGCTAGTCCTGAAGGACTCTGCCGACTCCGGTTTTCAGAACGTCTATCTCGACCTTCTCAGCAAGCCTCACTTTGACGCTAATGTCCTCTACCTTGGTAATGACACCAACGATTCCGCCGGAGGTGACTATCTTGTCTCCTGGTTTGAGGCTTCTTATCATGGCAGCCCTTTCCCTTTGCTCCTTCTGTTGCGGCCTTATCATGAAGAAGTAAAGCATCACAAACATGGCAACGATCCAAATGACTGTGCCAATCATTGGGTTGTCTCCCACTTCGCTCCGACCTCCCTTATGGTTGCTGGTTCTTCGTTTTGGATGGTGCTTATGTCCAGCCGCCTTTGACTCTTCAACTTCGACAAAGAGAGCTAATCACCTTGTGACTATGCCGGTCATTGAGGCTTTAAGGGTAAAGTTTCCGCATTTTCTCAAGGAAATTCAGCTGGGAACCTTCCTGCAAGGCCCTCCTCAAGCTATTCATGAATCTTTGGAAGAATCTGAGGTTATGCAAGGTCAGAAGGGTCCACGCAAGGCTTTCCTCTGCCTGCAGCAAATGCCTGATATATGCCCTGGAGAACCCCTGGCAGGCATGGCAGTCGCATCCTTCCTCTATGGGCGCATTGTCCTGTGCAAACCTGGCATTTTTCAGGTTCAGCGGGCCAAGAAATGTAAAGGCCCGTCCGTGGCGGGCGTTCCGTGTAGGCAGTACGCAATCGAACATGTCTACGCCTGCCAGGACTCCCTCTATGATGTCCACGGGATGTCCTACGCCCATGAGGTAGCGGGGCTTGCTATCAGGTAGCACAGAAGTTGTTGCCTCTGTAATCTCGTAGAAGACCTCCTTCGGTTCGCCCACAGACAAGCCTCCTAACGCGTACCCGGGAAAGTCTATGTCCATCAGATCTGCGGCGCACCCTTGACGGAGTTCCGGGTACACCGAGCCCTGCACTATGCCGAAAAGTGCCTGCCGGGCAGGCACATCAACGTTCTTGGCCCGCCTTGCCCACCTAACGGTCCTTTCAGCAGCCTCTTTGGCTTCATTAAAAGACGCAGGGTAGGGGGACGGCTGGTCTAGAGGCATGATAATATCGGCGCCTATGTCTAGTTGCGCTTGAACGGCGTCTTCAGGGGTGAAGCGTATTAGTCTGCCGTCTATGTGGGAGCGAAAGGTCACACCTTCATCATTTAAGGACAGAAGATGCCCAAGGCTCAATATCTGGAAACCTCCGCTGTCAGTCAGCACCGCTCCCGGCCAGTTCATAAACGAATGAATGCCGCCTGCTGCCTTGACCGTTTCAGCGCCCGGTCGCAGATAGAGATGATAGGTGTTAGACAGTGCAATCCGGGTGCCTGTGTCCCAAAGGTCCGAAGGGAGGACCGACTTTATGGTTCCCTGAGTTCCCACAGGCATAAACACAGGCGTCTGGATGCAGCCGTGAGGTGTCTCCAGAGTTCCAATCCTAGCCTTGTCTCGCCGGTATGCAACCTCAAACGAAAAATGCGTCACTTTGCAGCCCCGCAGTTCTTTCTAGGTTATGAGCATAGCGTCGCCAAAGGAGTAGAATCTGTATCCTGTGGCCACCGCTTCCCTGTAAGCTTCCATTATTAGTTCGCGGCCTCCCAATGCACAGACCATCATGAGCAAAGTTGACCTTGGCAAATGGAAATTGGTCAGTAGAACATCCACAGCCTTGAACCTGTATCCCGGGTATATAAACACCCCTGTGTTCCCTGAAAAGGCCTTGACCTTACCGTCGTCTGAGGCAACTGTCTCAAGGGTTCTGACAACAGTTGTCCCTACTGCGCATACGTTCCCTCCGCGCTCCCTCAAAGAGTTGATTTGGCCGGCCACTTCAGCTGTTACCTCCACATGCTCCTTGTGCATTGTGTGTTCCTCCACAGTCTCTGCCTTTACAGGTCTGAAGGTTCCCAGGCCCACTTGCAGAGTAACAGGCAGCACTGTGCACCCCTTGGCTTGTACAGCTTTCAGCAAGGACGGGGTAAAGTGCAGGCCGGCTGTGGGCGCAGCAGCTGAACCCCAGGCAGAAGCGTATACAGTCTGGTATCTTTCAGGCTCCCTCAGGGGAGTCTTGATGTATGGAGGCAACGGGACACGTCCCAGGGTTTCAAGTAGGGCCCTCCAATCTCCCGAGTATGACCAGCGGATGACCCGTCCTCCATACTCGGTACGGTCCATCACAGTTCCGGTCAGCTGTCCCTCCCGGCCGAAAAACAGCTTGTCTCCTACCCGGACTTTATGGCCTGGCCTGGCAAGGCACTCCCAGGAGTCCTCCCTGCACTCTCTGAGAAGCAAGACCTCTACTTTGCCTCCGCTTTCCCTTCTTCCCAGAAGGCGACCGGGCATGACCCGGGTGTCGTTGACCACAACAGCGTCGCCCTTGTGAAGGTAGTACAGAATATCACCGAAGGTTCTGTGGGTTATGGTCCGGTCTTTCCGGCATACAACCATAAGCCGGGATGAGTCCCTTGGCTCTACAGGAACTTGAGCGATAAGCTCCGGGGGAAGGTTGTAATCAAACTCATCGACTCTCACAGGACGCTACCACCATGTCTCAAGGGTCGTGCCCGGGTAGTAATGCAGCAATACATCGCCATAGGTTGACCCCGAACGAACCATGGCAACTGCTCCCCATTGTGAAAGGCCTACTCCGTGCCCCCACCCTCTGCCCTTGAAAGTAACGGTCTTCTGCCCCGAATCTTCCGTACCCGATAGCACAAAAAAGGGCGAGCTTCGAGCCGTCCGGAGGCCGACGTTGCCCAATATGCAGCAACTACCCGGCATCACTGCAGATTGCCCGCTTGCTGACACAGCCCATGTTTCGAGTTCCGGGTTAAGCACAGCTGTTGACGGAAGATCGCCGCCTGTGACGTAAGACGAAAAGAGAAGGCTCCTGACCACGTTCTCCCCCAGGGTCAGGCGAAAATCGTTTCCCTTGAGATCCAGAGTCGTATCACCGCCTATGATATTGACCCTGAACCATCTTCCGGAAACCCCTGGAGTATGGCCGAAAACTGCCTCCAGAGAACCAATAGGGCCGAATTTCTGCAGAAGGTCTTTCAGGGCGGTTTCATCAAATGAAGCTTGCCAGCTGGAATAGGGAGACTCATGGGGGACTTCCTCTACGCCCCTGAGATAAGCAGCTCCGCCTCCCCAGACGTACCCGGCGTCCTCGGTAGCTCCCCCGGCATCTGAATGGAAGAAGGCGGCGATAGGAGCGGCTTCAAAAGTCAAGACTTGCCCGCAAGTATGGGCGGTCGCCTTCATTGCATCAGGCTTCTCAACTGAGAGGCCCCGATAGATCTGGTCTGTAGCCCAGATTCTTATGCTCTCAGGCCGAAGACCGGTCAAGTCCATTTCCCTTCCCCAATAGCCCAGACGGGTAATCCCGGTCTTGTAAGATGCATATGTACGGGCTGCCACAGCTTGCACCTTAAGAGCTTCCAAAGGCCAATCGCCGGGCATTTCCGACGATACCACAGACCCAACGTAGTCTTCGATGTCAACCTGATTTGCTACGAGCAAGGTGCCCTGGGAAGCCAGGATTACCAGACGACCTCGAAAGCGGCGACCGTCTACGCTAACGTTTGATCCAACCGTTTTGCTTATGGTGAAAGAAGCCTCATCTGAAGCAAAGTCTACAGGAGACAAAACGGCAGTCTCCCCCATTGCTTCCAATGCGGAGCGTGCTTCATGCCCAAATCCTTCAGCAACGATCTTGCTCTCGGCAGCTCTAAATGTAACGGCCAAACCAGGCTGAATAGCTTCTGTGATGCCGCCTGCCACAATCTGCCATGTATTCTCAGACGAGACTGTGACAGAACCGGCTGTACACAAGCCCACAAGAATCTCCGGAGACGGCCCATCCCCGCCTGCAAAGCTGTGGCCGGCCCGGCACAGACTTACCGAGCAAAAGCCCAGAGCAGCCACTAGAAAGAAAATCGGCAGGAAATGCCCGTAATCCTTTATCCCCGTTGCCTTCACCTTCGCTTCTCCCCCGTTGGACCCCATCCTAGTCGCTCCTTCCAAGGCTGAACTCGCACCCGCAGTACTTCTGCATATACATATGGCTCCCTCTGGCCATTTCCCTTCCCCTTTTATACCCGACTCGAAAGTCCTGGTAAAGATAAGGGATTGCCGCACTCTCTGAAACCTTGTTCATTGCCTGGATTATCCCCTTGTGATCCTGGAACGGACTAACCAGAAGGGTCGTGGTGAAGCAATCATACCCCTTATCTCCTGCAAAGCGAGCTACTTTGTCAAGCCTCATCTCGTAACAGAGACGACAGCGACCTGGGCTGACAGGGTCGTCAGACACCCTGGCCACCCAGTCTTCATGAGGGACAGAGATTCGCATGGCCTGCAGACCTACCCTTTCCGACCAACCGCAAAGGGCATTCCAGCGCTTGCGTTCCTCCTGGATCGGATAGATATTGGGGTTGAAGAAAAGGGCGTCCACCCGGTGGCCGCCTGCTCTTAGCATAGCAAGGGGAAAGGTTGCACAAGGCGCACAACAAGCATGCATCAGGATTCTCAACTTCGATCAAAAAGCCCCCCTTGCTCTATATCTGTCTTCCCTATGTGCTCAAGGCCCTTTCTGGTAATGCTTCGTCCCCTGGGGGTCCTTTCCAGAAAGCCTATCTGAAGGAGGTATGGCTCATAGACATCCTCTATGGTCCCCGGGTCTTCACTTAGGGATGCAGCCAGGGTCGACAGCCCTACGGGTCCTCCTCCGTAGTTTTCGGCGATGGTGGTCAGCATTTGCCTGTCGAGCCTGTCAAGGCCCATATCGTCTATGTCAAGAAGGGCCAGACCTTCCCTGGCCACCTCACCGGTGATGCGCCCGTCCCGGCGAACTTGAGCAAAATCTCTCACGCGCCGGAGAAGTCTGTTGACAATCCTGGGGGTACCCCTGGCTCGCCGGGCAATCTCCCTGAGCCCTTCTTGATCTGAGTCAATGCCCAGAATCCTGGCCGACCTTTCGGCGACGTGCGCCAGCTCATCCTCGCTATAGTACTCCAGCCTGAAGGCCATACCGAAACGGTCCCGCAGGGGCGAGGTCAAAAGGCCGCTCCTTGTAGTGGCTGCAACAAGGGTAAACCTGGGCAGCTTGAGACGGTACGTTCGTGCATGAGGCCCTTTGCCGCCGATCCAGTCAAAACTGAAGTCTTCCATTGCCGGGTAAAGAGCTTCCTCAGCCGCATGGTTCAGTCTGTGTATTTCATCGATGAACAGCACGTCTCTGTCCTGAAGGTCCGTAAGTATGGCCACAAGGTCTCCTGCCCGTTCTATGGCAGGGCCTGACGTAATCCGGATGCCTGACCCCAGCTCATTGGCTATAACATGGGCCAGCGTAGTTTTCCCAAGGCCGGGAGGGCCCGAGAGGAGGACATGGTCTACGGCATCCTCCCTTTGTCTGGCTGCCTCTATGTATACGCCCAGGTTCTCTCTTATTCGTTCCTGGCCTATGTACTCCTGGAGAAATTTAGGCCGCAGCGACTCCTCTATGACCTCATCTTCAAGCTGCTTCTTCTGTGATATTAGGTCTCTAGACTCTCGCAAGTCTTTTCAAGGCCTCCCGCAAAACAGTCTCCAGATCTCCTGATATGGTCTTCGCATCCAATTTCTCTAACGCAAGAGATGCTTCCTGCCGGCTGTACCCAAGAGCTGCCAACGCCTGGCACGCTTCACCCAGAACAGCCGGAGCAGACATGGCAAGTTCCTTTGAAGGCTTCAACCCTATCCTGTCACGGAGTTCCAGAATTATCCTTCCGGCAGTCTTTCGGCCCACGCCTGGAATCCGCGTAAGGGCTTCTTCGTCGCTGGCAAGGACGGCGCTGTAGAAGGCGTCCGGTCTGAACCGGTCAAGGGCAGACAAAGCTACCTTTGGCCCGACTCCCCTCACCTTGAGCAGGAGATCAAAACATGCCCTTTCTTCACAGGTCTCGAATCCATACAAGCTTATGGCGTCTTCCCGAACAATAAGTCTTGTGTATAACCTGGCTCTTTCACCCTCAGTCAACCTTGCAGACACTGCAGGAGTAACGGACAGCTCGATTCCTACGCCGCCTACGTCCAAAACGACGGTTTCAGGGCCTTTGCCAGCAACCGTACCCTTAAGATCCCATATCATTTACCCGGTCCTCTCCTATAAGAAAGATCCTGTCCGGTCACCAGGCGAGTTCCAAAGGATCGCTTCATCCCTGCGGTTATGGCAATGCCCAGCGCGTCACATACATCGTCAGGCCTGGGCATCCGGGGCAATCCCAGGATGCTTGTTACCATGGCGCCTACCTGTTCCTTTGTAGCGTTTCCGTATCCTACAATGCTTGATTTGACTTGGAGGGGCGTAACCTCCTCCAGAGGAATGCCTTTAGAGGCCGCTGCCAAGATACACACTCCACGTGCATGGCCTACAGCAAGGGCCGATTTAGCGTTCTTAGCGAAGAACAACTCCTCCACGCCCACAATATCGGGGGTATGCTTTGTCAAGAGTTCCATAACGCCATTGTATATTGCCAGGAGTCTTGTAGGGAAGTCCAGATCCTTGGCGGTAACTATCAGGCCATAGTCTTTCGCGGCAAAATCCCGGCCAGATGCCACAATAACACCCCAACCTGTCCTTTCCACACCTGGATCAATACCGAGGATACGCAAGATATCACCCCTGAGTGGTTTTCGACACCTATGGGGTCCTAACCTTCACCGAGGTCTAGTCTTCTATGAGACCTTCCAGGTATTTGGAGACTTTCGCGTCAACCTCCGAAGGGTTGTCTTCGAGGATAAAACCAGCCCTCAGCAGCTCTTTGTCTTTGGGTCGCACGATGCTGGATTCGGTGATCTTCGTGTACTCCCTGTGAAGGAAGGCAGGGTCCTTTTTCTTGCCGCGGTATACGCACACATATCCCTGGTTGAGAACAATATATCTAAATCCTGCGTGTTCCGGGCAATAATCGTCAATCTCCCGGAGAAACTCCACGCTCTTTTCGCCTCTGGACGAGAGGACCCACCCTTCCTGACCTTTCTCGCCCACAGACAAAATGTAGCTGTCGACGTCTGCGGGGATTTCGCATCTATTGATAACCGTGTCTTTGCACTTGCTGTAGAGTGTCAGAAATGACGCCTCTGCCCCACTTTCCTTCTTGCGAAAGCTCCAGGGCAGCATGCTCTCAAAGTTGCCTTTTGCAACCATCTGACTAAACACAGCTATGGCGCTCAAGGCGGCAACTGCCAGAAACGCCACCAGCAATCGCTTGTAGGTGCTGTCGAACCGCAACCTCCCTCACTCCAGGGGCATAGCTTTCCCCTGGGCGCGAGGATTCATTCATCTGCCATTGCCTCCAAAGTTTCCTCGGGTATGTCAAAGTTGGCAAAGACTCTCTGAACGTCATCATGGTCCTCAAGAGCCTCAAGAAGCCTGACCATTTTCATGGCCTCTTCGCCTTCCAGATCCACGGTAGTCTTGGGGATCATAGCCAGCTCTGCATCTTCAACGGTTGCCCCGCTTTTCTCAAGCAATTCCTTGAGCTTTTCCATGTCTCCGGGCTCACAGTAAACCTCATAGCAGTCATCTTCCGCCTTAAAATCGAGAGCTCCTCCGTCTATGGCCAGGTTCAAGGCATCCTCTTCAGACAGACCGGACTTAGAGACGGCGATATAACCCCGCTCCTCAAACATCCAGGACACGGCCCCCAATTCCGCAAGCTTGCCGCCGTTTTTCGAAAGCAGGTATCTAATCTCTGAAGCTGTCCTGTTGCGATTATCGGTTGCCGCTTGAACCAAGATAGCCGTACCGCCAAGACCGTAGCACTCATAGGTCAGTTCCTCTATCTGACCTCCCTCGAGCTCACCTGTGCCTCTTTTTATGGATCTGTTTATGCTGTCTACGTTTACGTTAGCTTGCCTTGCCCGGTCTATGGCGAGCTTAAGGCGAACGTTGGTATCGGGGTTCGCGCCTCCGTGTCTGGCTGCAAGCATAACGTCTCGAAGAGCTTTTGACACAACATTGGATCTGGCGGCGTCAACCTTAGCTTTCCGCCTCTTGATATTTGCCCATTTCGAGTGACCTGCCATATGGATTACCTCCTAGAATGAGTCTGGGACCAATGGCATTGTCCTTTTGTGCCGGGTCCTCAAGTGCCTGGT